>NZ_RCCV01000003.1:0-600000 GCF_003664255.1 Micromonospora sp. M71_S20
TCTTCGGACCAAACTGGGGGAGCGTGGGAACCTGGCGGGTAGTAGTCAAGCGATGGGGTGACGCAGGAAGGTAGCTGAGCCCGGCCGGTGGTTGTGCCGGGGTAAGCGTGTAGGCCGTGTTGTAGGCAAATCCGCAACACATGAAGGCTGAGACGTGATGCCGAGCCGATTCAGGTGAAGTCAGTGATCCTATGCTGCCGAGAAAAGCCTCTAGCGAGTTCTTAGCGGCCCGTACCCCAAACCGACACAGGTGGTCAGGTAGAGAATACCGAGGCGATCGGGCGAACTGTGGTTAAGGAACTCGGCAAATTGCCCCCGTAACTTAGGGAGAAGGGGGGCCGGAGACGTGAAGCCCCACGCGGGTGGAGCGTTGTATGGCCGCAGAGAGCAGGGGGAAGCGACTGTTTACTAAAAACACAGGTCCATGCGAAGAAGTAATTCGATGTATATGGACTGACGCCTGCCCGGTGCTGGAACGTTAAGGGGACCTGTTAGCTCTTCGGGGCGAAGCGGAGAACTTAAGCGCCAGTAAACGGCGGTGGTAACTATAACCATCCTAAGGTAGCGAAATTCCTTGTCGGGTAAGTTCCGACCTGCACGAATGGCGTAACGACTTCCCCACTGTCTCAACCACAGGCCCGGCGAAATTGCATTACGAGTAAAGATGCTCGTTACGCGCGGCAGGACGGAAAGACCCCGGGACCTTTACTATAGCTTGACATTGGTATCCGAATTAGCTTGTGTAGGATAGGTGGGAGCCGGTGAAGTCCATACGCCAGTATGGGTGGAGGCAATCTTGAAATACCACTCTGGTTGATTTGGGTATCTAACTTCGGACCGTTATCCGGTTCAGGGACAGTGTCTGGTGGGTAGTTTAACTGGGGCGGTTGCCTCCTAAAGGGTAACGGAGGCGCCCAAAGGTTCCCTCAGCCTGGTTGGCAATCAGGTGTTGAGTGCAAGTACACAAGGGAGCTTGACTGTGAGACTGACAGGTCGAGCAGGGACGAAAGTCGGGACTAGTGATCCGGCACTTGCGAGTGGAAGCGGTGTCGCTCAACGGATAAAAGGTACCCCGGGGATAACAGGCTGATCTTCCCCAAGAGTCCATATCGACGGGATGGTTTGGCACCTCGATGTCGGCTCGTCGCATCCTGGGGCTGTAGCAGGTCCCAAGGGTTGGGCTGTTCGCCCATTAAAGCGGTACGCGAGCTGGGTTTAGAACGTCGTGAGACAGTTCGGTCCCTATCCGCCGTGCGCGTAGGATACTTGAGAAGGGCTGTCCCTAGTACGAGAGGACCGGGACGGACGAACCTCTGGTGTGCCAGTTGTCCCGCCAGGGGCACGGCTGGTTAGCTACGTTCGGAAGGGATAACCGCTGAAAGCATCTAAGCGGGAAGCTCGCTTCAAGATGAGGTATCCCACCCACCTTGGTGGGGTAAGGCCCCCAGCTAGACGACTGGGTTGATAGGCCGGAAATGTAAGCCCGGTAACGGGTTCAGTTGACCGGTACTAATAGGCCGAGGACTTGACTACTAAGCTGCTACGCGTCCACTGTGCAACTCTCGATGAACGAACAACAGACCACGCGTGTTGTGGTGTTGTTTGACATGTCGATAGAGTTACGGCGGTCATGGCGGAGGGGAAACGCCCGGTTACATTCCGAACCCGGAAGCTAAGCCCTCCAGCGCCGATGGTACTGCACTCGGGAGGGTGTGGGAGAGTAGGACACCGCCGGACAATCTTTCGGTTCAGGGCCACCCTTCGGGGTGGCCCTGAACTGCGTTACGGACCTTTTCGCGGCCCGGCCGGCAGTGTCGAAGTCTCACGTTCGGCTGCCGGCCGGCCCGCAGCGGGAGCGGCGCGGGCGGGCTCGGCGGAAGGCGTCAGCCGCGGGTCTGGATCTCCTCGCGCATGGCGCGGAACAGGCCGCCGGCGTCGTCGACGGAGCGGCCCGGGAACATCGCCATCACCACGCTGCCGTGGTCGGCCCACCCGCAGACCGCGAAGTCGCCGCCGTCGCCGCTGGTGATGCCGCACTTCATCACGCCGCCCAAGCGTCCGGCGGGCACCCCGCGCAGCCCCGTCACCTTGCCGGTCTCGTCGGTCAGCAGGCCGAAGAGGCTGTCCAGGTCCCGTTCCGGCTGCCAGAGCAGGGTCGTGCCGCCGAAGACGAGCACCGAGCGCTTGCCGTCGGCGGGATCCCGGTAGACGGTGCCGAAGCTGCTGTCCAGGTCGATGTCGGCGGCGAATCCGCTGCGCAGGTAGTCGGAGGTGCTGCGGGCCCGGTCGCTGTCGTCGCGTACGAGGCCCGCCACCCGGTCCGGGGTGGCCAGGTCGGCGTCCTTCTGCTGGGCGACCCGCCAGCCGGCAGTGCCCAGCACCGCGGCCCCCGCGAGCCCTACCACCGCCGCCACGGCCCACGCCACCCGCCGGCGACGCGACCGCGTGGCCCGCCGCTCCGGGGCGTTCTCCGGCTCCCGGTTGCTGAGCTGGATGGGCTCGTCGGTCAGGTCGATCGGTTCGGGCCCGTCGTCGACCGGGCGATCGGTGAGATGTGCGTCGGACATAGCCGACACCGTACGCGAACGGCAGGTGGCGCACGTCGGGTCCCGGGAAGCGCTCCGTAGACTTTCAGGGTGACCGAGAGACTGGATGCCCGACGCCCCGACGCCCCGACCCTTGCCGGCCAGTACCAGCCCGGCGAGGTGGAGCAGCGACGGTACGAGCAGTGGGTAGCCGCCGGCCACTTCCGGGCGTCGGCGGACAGCGACAAGCCCCCCTTCACCATCGTCATCCCGCCGCCCAACGTCACCGGCTCCCTGCACATGGGCCACGCGTTGGACCACACCGTCCAGGACGCGCTGGTGCGGCGCAAGAGGATGCAGGGCCACGAGGCGCTGTGGCTGCCGGGCATGGACCACGCCGGGATCGCCACCCAGAACGTGGTGGAGCGGCAGCTCGCCCGCCAGGGCCTGTCCCGGCACGACCTGGGCCGGGAGGAGTTCGTCGAGCGGGTGTGGCAGTGGAAGGCCGAATCCGGCGGCGCGATCCTCGGCCAGATGCGCCGCCTCGGCGACTCCGTCGACTGGGACCGTGAGCGCTTCACCATGGACGAGGGCCTGTCCCGGGCCGTCCAGACCATGTTCAAGAAGCTCTACGACGACGGGCTGATCTACCGGGCCAACCGGATCATCAACTGGTGTCCGCGCTGCCTGACCGCGCTGTCGGACATCGAGGTGGAGCACACCGACGACGACGGCGAGCTGGTCTCGATCCGCTACAGCGACGACGTCGTGGTCGCCACCACCCGGGCCGAGACGATGCTCGGTGACACCGCGGTCGCCGTCCACCCGGACGACGAGCGCTACCGGCACCTGATCGGCACCGAGGTGGCCGTGCCGTTGACCGACCGGCGGATCCCGATCGTGGCCGACGAGCACGTCGACCCGAGCTTCGGCACCGGCATGGTCAAGGTGACCCCCGCGCACGACCCGAACGACTTCGAGATCGGCCAGCGGCACGGCCTGCCGTCGCTGACGATCATGGACGAGCGGGGCGTCGTCACCGCGCACGGCCCGTTCCAGGGCCTGGACCGGTACGAGGCCCGTCCCGCGATCGTCGCCGCGCTGCGCGAGCAGGGCCGGATCGTCGCCGAGAAGCGGCCGTACGTGCACGCGGTGGGGCACTGCTCCCGGTGCAGGACGACCGTCGAGCCGCGGCTGTCGCTCCAGTGGTTCGTCAACACCACCCCGCTGGCCGAGGCGGCCGGCGACGCGGTGCGCGACGGCCGGGTGAAGATCGAGCCCGCGGAGCTGGCCAAGCGGTACTTCGCCTGGGTCGACAACATGCACGACTGGTGCATCTCCCGGCAGCTCTGGTGGGGCCACCGCATCCCCGTCTGGTACGGCCCCGAGGGCGAGATCGTCTGCGTCGGCCCGGACGAGGAGCCGCCGACCGGCGAGGGCTGGCACCAGGACGAGGACGTGCTGGACACCTGGTTCTCCAGCGGCCTGTGGCCGTTCTCCACGCTCGGCTGGCCGGAGCAGACCCCCGACCTGGCGAAGTTCTACCCGACCAGCGTGCTGGTCACCGGCTACGACATCCTCTTCTTCTGGGTCGCCCGGATGATGATGTTCGGCCTGTACGCCATGGACGGCCGGCCGCCGTTCGAGACGGTGGCCCTGCACGGCATGGTCCGCGACCAGCACGGCAAGAAGATGTCGAAGTCGTTCGGCAACGTGGTCGACCCGCTGGACTGGATCGACCGGTACGGCGCCGACGCCACCCGGTTCACCCTCGCCCGGGGCGCCAACCCGGGCGGGGACGTGCCGGTCAGCGAGGACTGGTGCCAGGGCTCCCGCAACTTCTGCAACAAGCTGTGGAACGCCACCCGCTTCGCGCTGCTCAACGGCGCGCACACCGAGGGGCCGCTGCCGGCGGCCGACACGCTGTCGACGGTCGACCGGTGGATCCTGTCCCGACTGGCGCACGTCACCGCCGCGGTGGACGAGCAGTTCGAGGCGTACGAGTTCGCGAAGGTCTGCGACCTGCTCTACCACTTCGCCTGGGACGACGTCTGCGACTGGTACGTGGAGCTGACCAAGCCGGTGCTCGCCGAGGACGGGCCGGCCGCCGAGGCCAGCCGCCGGGTGCTCGGGCACGTGCTGGACCAGCTGCTGCGGCTGCTGCACCCGGTGATCCCGTTCGTCACCGAGGAGCTGTGGACCGCGCTCACCGGCGGCGAGACGGTGATGACTGCCGCCTGGCCGGTCGCCGACCGTACCGGAGTCGACGACGCCGCGGAGGTCGAGGTCGGCACCCTCCAGCGGGTGGTGACCGAGATCCGGCGGTTCCGTTCGGACCAGGGGCTGCGCCCGACGCAGCGGGTCGCCGCGCGGCTCGACGGCCTCGCCGCCGCCGGCATCGCCGCGCACGAGCCGCTCATCCGGTCGCTGGTGCGGCTGGACCCGGCCGGCGACGGTTTCCAGGCCAGCGCGACGCTCGCCATGCCCGGCGAGGTGAGCGTGGCCCTGGACACCCGAGGGTCGATCGACGTGGCCGCCGAGCGGGCCCGGCTGACCAAGGACCGGGCCGCCGCCGAGAAGGAGGCCGCGCAGGCCCGGGCGAAGCTCGGCAACCCGGCGTTCGTCGGCAAGGCGCCGGAGCCGGTGGTCGCCAAGATCCGCGACCGGCTCGCCGTCGCCGAGGCCGACCTCGTCCGCATCGACGCTGCTCTGGAGGCGCTGCCCTCGTGACCGACCGCACCGATTTCGCCGCCGTCGAGGCCGAGCTGGCCGGCCGCGGGTTCACCCGCATGGCCTTCGAGCTGGACAAGATCGAGTCGCTGCTGGACCTGCTCGGCAGCCCGCAGCGGGCGTACCCGTCGATCCACCTGACCGGCACCAACGGCAAGACCTCGACGGCCCGGATGATCGACTCGCTGCTGCGGGCGTTCGGGCTGCACACCGGCCGCTACACCAGCCCGCACCTGGAGAGCGTCCGGGAGCGGATCAGCCTGGACGGCGAGCCGGTGGACGAGGGGCGGTTCGTCGCCACGTACCGGGAGATCGAGCCGCTGGCCCGGCTGGTCGACGAGCGCTCGGCGGAGCCGCTGACGTACTTCGACATGACGACCGCGCTGGCCTTCGCCACCTTCGCCGACGCCCCGGTGGACGTGGCGGTGGTCGAGGTGGGCCTGGGCGGCGCCGAGGACGCCACCAACGTGATCCAGGCCGGGGTGTGCGTGCTCACCCCGGTCGGGCTGGACCACACCGAGTGGCTCGGCGACACCATCCAGGACATCGCGCTGGCCAAGGCGGGCATCATCCACAAGGGCGCGACGGTGATCTCCGCGGCGCAGGAGGAGGAGGCCGCCGGGCCGATCCTGGAGCGCTGCGCCGAGGTCGGCGCGACCATCGCCCGGGAGGGCGCCGAGTTCGGGGTGCTGCGGCGGGCGGTCGCCGTCGGCGGGCAGGTGCTCACCCTCCAGGGTCTCGGCGGCGTCTACGAGGAGGTGTTCATCCCGCTGCACGGCGCCCACCAGGCGCAGAACGCGGCGGTGGCGCTGGCGGCGGTCGAGGCGTTCCTCGGCGCCGGGGCGAAGCGGCAGCTCGACGTCGAGGCGGTCCGGGAGGGCTTCGCCACCGCCAGCTCGCCCGGCCGGCTGGAGCGCGTACGTAGCGCGCCGACCATCCTGCTCGACGGGGCGCACAACCCGCACGGGATGGCGGCCACGGTCGCGGCCCTCCAGGAGGAGTTCGCCTTCAGCAAGCTGGTCGCGGTGGTCGGCGTCCTCGCGGACAAGGACGCGGGCAGCCTGCTGGAGCTGCTGGAGCCGGTGGTCGACCAGGTCGTGGTGACCCGCAACAGCTCGCCCCGGGCGCTGCCGGCCCGGGAGCTGGCCGCGCTGGCGGCGGAGGTCTTCGGACCCGAGCGGGTGGAGGTGGCCGAGGAGATGCCGGACGCGATCGAGGCGGCGGTGGCGATGGCCGAGGAGGACGTACCGGGGGAGCTGAGCGGGGTCGGGGTGCTGGTCACCGGGTCGGTGGTGACGGTGGCCGACGCCCGTCGGCTGCTGAAGCGATGACCGGGCCGGAGCGGGTCACCGAGGGCGACGACCGCCCGGCCGGGGCGGCCGACGGCACCCCCGGCGGGCGACCGCCGCGCCGTTCCGGGCTGCGCAACCCGGAACGGGCGGTACGTGGCCTCGGCGCCGGCACCCTCAGCCTGGAGGCGCTGGTGCTGGTGCTGGCCATCCAGCCGATCCGGGTGGTCGGCGGCGACCTCGGTGGTGCGGCGATCGGAGCGGTGGTGGCGCTGGCCGTGGCGGCGGTGCTGCTGGCCGGCATGATGCGCCGGCCGTGGGCCTGGCACGCCGGCACCGCCCTGCAGGGGCTGCTGATGCTGGCCGGCCTGCTGCACTGGTCGCTGCTGGTGCTGGGCGTCGTCTTTGCCCTGGTGTGGGCCTACGCCCTGCACGTCCGCCGGGTCATCCTGGGCTGACGGGTCAGGCCTCGGCGCGTTCCCGCCACTGGGTGAGGGCGATGCCGTGGCCGTCCGGGTCGCGGAACGCCGCCGCCCACACCTCCAGCTTCGTGCCCCGGTTGACCACCCGGGGGGCGTACGTGAACCGGACGCCCGTCCCGCGCAGTCGCTCGTACGCGGAACCGATGTCGTCGACCTCGAGGTTGACGTGCACCAGCCGGCGGCTGATCGGCGCCGCCTCGGTCACCTCGCGCAGCACCAGACGGGTCGTGCCGGAGGCGAGCACCGCGTTGCCGGAGCCCCGGTCGACCTCGGTGAAGCCCAGGTCGCGATAGAAGTTGAGCGAGCGGGGCAGGTCGGTGACCAGCAGGGTCAACCCCACTCCGGCGATCGGCGCCCCGAACTCGTCGCCGGCCGCCGCGGTCTCCCCGGCCTCCTCGTCGACGTCGGTCGCCGGGCCCGGACCGAAGATCGCCTCGTCCAGTTCCTCCGGGCTGATCCGCTCGTCGCGGACCCGGTCGCGCGGCGGGGCGGGATCGTCCAGGGGCAGGTCGAGCGGATCCGCCGGCGCGGGCGCGTCGAACCGCTCCTCGGCGGGCGGGCGGGGCGTCGGCGTGGCCCGGCGCGGCAGGGTGCCGGTGGCGGGCTGCTCGACGAGCGTGCCCTCCAGCACGACCGGCCCACCCGGACGCTGGTGCATCACGACGGGCTCGCGCTCCTCGGGCCGCCCGACCCGGTCCCCA
The DNA here is from genome assembly GCF_003664255.1 of Micromonospora sp. M71_S20. Taxonomy (NCBI): domain Bacteria; kingdom Bacillati; phylum Actinomycetota; class Actinomycetes; order Micromonosporales; family Micromonosporaceae; genus Micromonospora; species Micromonospora sp. M71_S20. The sequence continues at coordinate 7,728 of NZ_RCCV01000003.1, forward strand.
CCGAGCGGATCGCCCAGCGGATCCCCGACGGGGTCGCCCAGCGGATCGCCCACCGGCGCCCGGAAGTCGTCCCGGAAGTCGTCGCGGTAGTCCTCCCGGAAGTCGTCGTCCGGCGCCCGGTCCGCCCACGGCGGGGCCTCCTGCTGGATCAGCACGTCGTCCAGCGGCTCGGCACCCGCGTACTCGGGCGGCAGGTCGGCCGCGACGGCGGCGGCGGTCTCCGCGTGGGTGGGCACGTCGTCCCAGAGCACCCGGACGTGGCGCTGGTCGTCGAGGGCCACCCGGATCGGCAGCGTCTGACCCAGCGACGGCCACTTCGCCACCGGCACCCGCGGCTCGATGATCTTCTTCGACCGGGGTGGCAGCCCCGGGGCGTCGATCACCAGCTGGAGCTCGCAGCGGCCGAAGGCGTACTGGGTGGGGGGCTCGGAGGCGCTGTGCACGTGCCCGACGCCGACCACCCAGGTGCGACCGCCCCCGCGCACCGTGGCCAGCGCGATGGCCAGCACCAGCAGGGCGACCCCGAGCGCCACGATCGCCCAGCTGGTCATGCCGAGGCCGAAGAGGACGACGAAGGTGGCCACGGTGCCCAGCACCGCGGCGATCAGCTTGCGTACCGGTGCGATGGGCCGGTTCCCGCCATTCGCCACAGTGGACCTCCCGAGGGTCAAGGGCCAGGCTAGGCCGGATCGGCCGCCGGAGGAAGGACCGGCCGCCGCGCCGGTGCCGGGACCGGGTCGCTAGGCTGACCGTACCCAGCCCGGCCGCCTTCCGCGCACAGGAGGAACCCAGCGTGTCCAGCAGCAGCCCCGATGAGCGCACCCTCGTACTGATCAAGCCCGACGCGGTCCGCCGCGGGCTGGTCGGCGAGGTGATCTCCCGCTTCGAGCGCAAGGGGCTGCGGATCGACGCGATGGTGTCCCGGACGATGGACGGCGCGCTGGCCGACGAGCACTACGCCGAGCACGTCGACAAGCCGTTCTATCCGCCGCTGAAGGACTTCATGACCGGCGGCCCGCTGGTGGCGCTGGTGCTCTCCGGCGACCAGGTCATCGACGTGGTGCGCGGGCTCGTCGGCGCGACCGACGGGCGGCGCGCGGCGGCCGGCACGATCCGCGGCGACCTGTCGCTGTCCAACCGCGAGAACCTGGTGCACGCCTCCGACTCGCCGGACAGCGCGAAGCGCGAGATCGCGCTCTGGTTCCCCGAGCTGGTCTGACACACCCGCCGCCGCGGGCCGGTGCGCGTCGAGCGCACCGGCCGCCTGCGTCGCGTGGCGGATTGTCACGCCTCCGTCGGGAGGTCGGTGCGGCAGGTCACGGCGATCCGGTTCCACACGTTGATGGTGGCGATCGCCATCAGCAGGTCGGCGAGTTCCTTCTCGGACCACACCTTCGCCGCCGCGTCCCAGACGTCGTCGGGCACGCCGTGCTCGCCGAGCCGGGTCACCGCGTCGGTGAGCGCCAGCGCGGTCCGCTCCCGCTCGTCGAAGAACGGCGCCTCCCGCCAGGTGGCGACGGCGAAGAGCCGCCGGTCCGACTCGCCCGTCGCCAGCGCGTCGCGGCTGTGCATGTCGACGCAGAACGCGCAGCCGTTCAGCATCGACGCCCGCAGCTTCACCAGCGCCAGCACGGTGTGCCCGACGTTCGCCCGGACGTACTTCTCCAGCCCCAGCACGGCCTGGTACGCCTGCGGTGCCACCTCGGCCACGTTGATCCGTTGCATGACGGCCCTCCTCGGTCCGGTCGGTGTTGACACCCACACGACGGTGCGCGCTGGCGCGGCGTGACACCGGCGGACGTGAGCCCGGTCACGCCGGGTCGGCCTCGCCGGACGGCCAGGGGAGTCCCGCGGTGGCACCGGGCGCGACGGACCGGCCCCGAGCCGCCGACGGACCTCGTGGGCCTGCCTTACGACATCGGGCAGGCTCACGAGGTCCGCCGGCGGTTGGGACGAGCGCCGCGCGGGTCCAGCGGTGTCAAGGTGGTCTCGTCGGTGCCGGTCGGTCCGAGCGGGCCGATCAGCCTCCCGAGGCGACGACAGGCTCGTCGCCCACCAGCTGGACGAGCGCCAGGCCGGCCGGTTCGAGGCTGTACAGCAACCGACGGCGGTAGAGGCTGGTCCACACCTCCCGGAGCGGGCTGATCGCGATCCGGGTGCGCGCGAGCGTCGGCTCGTCCAACCTGATCCGGATCACCCGTCACCCTAGGCACCGGTCGCCGGGCGCGGGTTTACTCGGCGGCGATCTTTCCAGGTGGTCGGGTAACCTTGACGGTCGTAAGGCGATGACCCGGCCATCACCGGTGAGCCTCCGGAAGAACAGCCGGTTCGCCGGCCCAGTAGAACCGGACGGGTCCGGCCCGTCACAGCCGGCCAACGAGCGGGCGGTCAATCCTGGCCGCCAAGCGGGGTGGTACCGCGGGCCTGCCCGGGGGCGCCGTCGAGGCGTACCCGAGAAGGCTCGTCCTCGCAGACCCACACGACAGTGAGCTGCGCGAGGAGAGCGACCCCCGATGGTCTATCCGTTGCACGACCCGACCGCCGCCGGCGTCCCGGCGAGCCCGGACCTGCCCGCGGTCGAGCGCCGGGTCCTGGAGCACTGGACGGCCGACAAGACCTTCGAGGCCTCCGTCGAGGCCAGGCCGGCCGGCGACCAGGGCAAGAACGAGTACGTCTTCTACGACGGCCCGCCGTTCGCCAACGGCCTGCCGCACTACGGCCACCTCTTCACCGGCTACGTGAAGGACGTGGTGCCGCGCTACCAGACGATGCGCGGTCGCCGGGTGGAGCGGCGCTTCGGCTGGGACTGCCACGGCCTGCCCGCCGAGGTGGTCGCCGAGAAGCAGCTCGGCATCACCAGCAAGGCGGAGATCCTCGACCTCGGCGTGGCCCGGTTCAACGAGGCGTGCCGCTCCTCGGTGCTGGAGTTCACCCACGACTGGGAGCGCTACGTCACCCGGCAGGCCCGCTGGGTCGACTTCGCCGACGACTACAAGACCCTCGACCTGGACTATATGGAAAGCGTCATGTGGGCCTTCAAGACCCTGCACGACAAGGGCCTGGTCTACGAGGGCTTCCGGGTGCTGGCGTACTGCTGGCGCTGCGAGACGCCGCTGTCGAACACCGAGACCCGGATGGACGACGTCTACCGGGACCGGCACGACCCGACGCTGTCGGTCTGGTTCGCGCTGACCCCCGACGAGAGCGCCCCGGAGCTGGTGCGCGGGCCGGTGCGGCTCGGCGTCTGGACGACCACGCCGTGGACCCTGCCGTCCAACCTGGCGCTCGCCGTCGGCCCCGACATCGAGTACGCGGTGCTGGAGCGCGACGGTCAGCGGTACGTCGTCGGTGCGGCGCGGCTGGCCGCGTACGCCAAGGAGCTGGAGGGGTACGAGCAGGTCGGCACCGTATCCGGCCGCGACCTCACCGGGCGCCGCTACACCCCGCTGTTCGACTTCCTCGTCGAGCAGGCCGGCCCGAACGCCTACCAGGTGCTCGGCGCGGAGTTCGTCACCACCGAGGACGGCACCGGGATCGTCCACCTGGCCCCGGCCTTCGGCGAGGACGACCAGAACGTCTGCAACGCGGCCGGCATCCCCACCATCGTGACGGTGGACGACCACACCCGGTTCACCGGGCTGGTGCCGCCGTACCAGGGCGAGCAGGTCTTCGACGTCAACAAGCCGGTGATCCGGGAGCTCAAGGAGCGGGGGGTCGTCCTCAGGCAGGACACCTACACCCACTCGTACCCGCACTGCTGGCGCTGCGACACCCCGCTGGTCTACAAGGCGGTGTCGTCGTGGTTCGTCGCGGTGACGAAGTTCAAGGACCGGATGGTCGAACTGAACCAGCAGATCAACTGGACGCCGGGGCACATCAAGGACGGCTCGTTCGGCAAGTGGCTGGCCAACGCCCGGGACTGGTCGATCAGCCGGAACCGGTTCTGGGGCTCGCCGATCCCGGTGTGGAAGTCCGACGACCCGAACTACCCGCGGGTGGACGTCTACGGCTCGCTGGAGGAGATCGAGCGCGACTTCGGCGTACGCCTGAGCGACCTGCACCGGCCGGCGGTGGACGACCTGGTCCGCCCCAACCCGGACGACCCGACGGGGAAGTCGACGATGCGCCGGGTGCCGGAGGTGCTGGACTGCTGGTTCGAGTCCGGCTCGATGCCGTTCGCCCAGGTGCACTACCCGTTCGAGAACCGTGACTGGTTCGAGCACCACTACCCGGGCGACTTCATCGTCGAGTACATCGGCCAGACCCGCGGCTGGTTCTACACCATGCACGTGCTGGCCACCGCGCTGTTCGACCGGCCGGCGTTCCGCAACTGCCTCAGTCACGGCATCCTGCTCGGCTCCGACGGGCGCAAGATGTCCAAGAGCCTGCGCAACTACCCGGACGTCTACCACGTGTTCGACGCCTACGGCTCGGACGCGATGCGCTGGATGCTGATGTCCTCGCCGGTGCTGCGCGGCGGCGACATGGCCGTGACCGAGCCGGGCATCCGCGACGCCGTCCGGCAGGTGCTGCTGCCCCTGTGGAACGTCTGGTACTTCTTCTCGCTCTACGCCAACGCCGACGGGCACACCGCACGGCGTAGGACGGACAGTACCCACCTGCTCGACCGGTACGTGCTGGCGAAGACCAACGAGCTGGTGTCGACGGTCCAGGAGCAGATGGACGCGTACGACATCTCCGGCGCCTGCGCCACCGTGCGGTCCTACCTGGACGCGCTGACCAACTGGTACGTGCGCCGCTCCCGGGACCGGTTCTGGTCCGGCGACGCCGACGCCTTCGACACCCTGTGGACGGTGCTGGAGACGCTGTGCCGGGTGGTGGCGCCGCTGGCGCCGCTGACCGCCGAGGAGATCTGGCGCGGCCTCACCGGCGAGCGGTCGGTGCACCTGACCGACTGGCCGTCCGCCGGGGAGTTCCCGGCCGACCACGACCTGGTCGCCGCGATGGACGCCACCCGGGAGGTCTGCTCGGCGGCGCTGTCGCTGCGCAAGGCCAAGGGCCTGCGGGTGCGCCTGCCGCTGTCGACGCTGACCGTGGCCTCGCCCGTCGCGGCGCAGCTGCGGCCCTTCGGCGACCTGGTCGCCGACGAGGTCAACGTGAAGGCGGTGCAGTTCACCGACGAGGTGTCCGCGTACTGCCAGCAGGTGCTGACCGTGGTGCCGCGCGCGCTCGGCCCGCGGGTCGGCAAGCAGGTGCAGCAGGTCATCAAGGCGGTCAAGGCGGGGGAGTGGGAGCTGGTCGACGGCGCCCCCGTCGCCGCCGGCGTGACCCTCGCCGAGGGCGAGTACGAGCTGCGCCTGGTCGCCGCCGACGCCGAGCACTCCGCGCCGCTGCCCGGCGGCGAGGGCGTGGTGGTGCTGGACACCGAGGTCACCCCCGAGCTGGCCGCGGAGGGGCTGGCCCGGGACGTCGTGCGGGTGGTGCAGCAGGCCCGCCGCGACGCCGACCTGGACGTCTCGGACCGGATCGTGGTGACGGTGTCGGCCGCCGAGGAGGTGCGCGCGGCGGTGGCCGCGTACACCGACTTCGTGGCCCGGGAGGTGCTGGCCGACTCCGTCGACTTCGCCGACGGGGTGGACGGCTTCACCGGGGAGGTCGGCGAGGGCGAACGGGTGACCGTGGCCGTCCGCAGGGTATGAGTCGGTGAGACGGGGTGGTCCGGCGGTGCGCCGCCGGACCACCCCCACCGGCCCCGACACGCCCGCTCACCAGGCGGTCGACCCGCCACCCCGACGACGCCCCGTGGACCCGTCGGTTACCGTGACACCGCCTGTTCGCACACACTCCGCCGGAGGACCAGTGCCCCTGCTCTACACCATCGGCAAGCTCACCGTGGCGCCCGCGCTCCGGCTGGCCTTCCGTCCGACCGTGGAGGGGCTGGAGCACATTCCGGACGCGGGGGGCGCGATCTTCGCGGGCAACCACCTCTCGGTCGCCGATGAGCTGTTCCTCGGCACCGTGGTTCCCCGGCACCTGGCGTTCTGGGCCAAGTCGGAGTACTTCAAGGGCACCGGCCCGAAGGGCGCCCTTTCCAAGTACGTGCTCACCGGCCTGGGCGCCATCCCGGTCGAACGGGCCGGCGGTCGCGCGGCCCTGTCCGCGTTCGACGCCGCCATCCCGGTGCTCAAGGCCGGCGACCTGGTCGCGGTCTATCCGGAGGGGACCCGGTCGCCGGACGGTCGGCTCTACCGGGGGCGCACCGGCGCGGCCCGGCTGGCCGTGGCGGCCGGCGTGCCGATCATCCCGGTCGGCATGACGGGCACCGACAAGGCCCAGCCCATCGGCACCCGGGTGCCCCGTCCCGGCCGCGCCAAGATCACCATCCGGTTCGGCAAGCCGCTGGACTTCACCGGCCGGCCGGACGACCGCACCTCGCTGCGCGAGATGACCGACGAGGTCATGGCCGAGATTCAGAAGCTCACCGGCCAGGAGTACGTGCCCCGCTACGCCCCGCCGCGCGCGCACTCCGCCACCCCGGGCGACGCCCCGGCCTGAGCCGGCCTCGGGGCGGCCGGAGCCGCCCACGCTGCTCCGGTGTCGACGGCGTGGAGCCGGTCGGGCCGCGAGGACCTACTTCTGGTTGGTCGTGACCATCTGCTCCCGCAGGGTGCCGAGCAGGGTGGCGCTGTCGTCGAGGGAGAGTCGGGTGAAGACCGCGGTGGCGATGCTGCCGTGGTCGACCGAGGTGCACACCACCACGTCCTGGCCGTCGGCGCGGCCCACCGCGCAGCGCTGGTGCCGGCCGCGCACGCCGGTGTCGACCACCTGGGCCTCGCCGAGGGAGTACTGCCCGGTGAGCCGGGTGATCTCGTCCTCCGCGTCGGACTCCGGGGTGAACCGGAAGCCGGTGCCGCCGAAGATCGTCACCCGCTTGCCGGCGGGCGTGGCGTAGACGCCGGCGAAGGTGTCCTCGGCCAGCCAGTGCGCCTTGCGCACGTCCGCCTCCAACTGCTTGGCGGTGGCCTTGCTGGTGTTGTCGTCGCGCAGCCGCAGGTCGGCCACCTCGGCCGGCAGGCTGGCCTCGGCCGGGTACTGCGACGCCATCGGCACCCCGTAGTAGGCCGGGCAGCCGCAGCAGCAGGCCAGCATGAGCAGCATGACCCACGGCCAGCGGCGACGCTTGCGGGCGGGCGTGGGGGCGTACCCCCTGGGGGCCTGCTGGCCGGGCGGGGGCCCGGCCGGCGGCGCCGTCGCCCGACGCTGCCTCGGCGGCGCGGGCGGCGGAGGCGGGGGAGGCGCCGGACGGGCCGGGGCGGGCGCCCGGGAGACCGGCGGCGGGGAGACGGGGTACGACGCCACGGGCGGCGGGGAGACGGGGTAGGCCGGCGGCGGGGCGGCCGGGTACGCGACCCGGGGCGGCGTGGGACGCGGTGGCTCCGGCGGCGCGGGGGACTGCACGGGCGGCGACGGCGGCCCGGAGTACGGCCGGGTCGACGGCGCGGCGGGGTAGGGCAGCGTCGGCGGGGGCGGCGGGGGCGGCGGGGGCGGTGGCAGGTCCCACCCGCCGGTGTCCGCGCCCGCCCACGGGTCGACCGGGGTGAGGTGCTCGGGCTGCTCGGGCGGGGGCGCCGGCGGAGGCGCCGGCACCGGGGGGATCTCGGCCGACTCACCCCAGGCCCGCTTGCGCGGCTTCGGTGGGGGAACCGCCGCCGAGCCGCTCCACCGGGGCGCGGACGGCTCGGCCGGGCGCTCGTCGGCGGGGAACATCCGGGTGCCCTGCGGCCCCACGGCCGGCGGGGCGTCGCCGGGGAACATCCGGGTGCCCTGCGGCCCCACGGCCGGCGGGCCGTCGTCGGGCAGCAGGCGGGTGCCCTCCGGGCCGGTGCCGGCCGGCCGCCCGGGCCCGGTGTCGCGGGTGCTCTCCGTCCCGGTGTCGTCGGCGTCCCGCGGCGCGGCGGCGTCGCCCGAGCCCTGCGGCGCGGTGGCGTCGCCGGTGTCCGGCCGTGCGGCGGCCTCACCGGCGGCGTGCGGCCCGGCGTCGTCCGCGTCCTGCGCGACGTCGGTCGTCGCGGTCGGCCCGGGGTCGTCGGTGGGCAGCTCACGGGTGCCCTCCGGGCCCGTGCCGCCGGCGGGGGCGGGTGCTGCGGGGGAGGTCGGGGGCTCCTCGGTGACCGCCGGATCCGGACCCTGGTCCTGACCCGGGGGGCTCCCGTCGGCCGGCCGGTCCGTGCCCGGCTGCGGCTGCGGCATCGCGGCAATCTCCTCTCGCGCCGGTCCGAGGTTAGTACCGACGCGCCAGCGGGGCGATTCCGGCCACCGTCGTCGCCGGCACCGGGAGGGGCCGGACGGGCCCCGCGCGCGGGACCGCGACGTGCCCGGGACGGCGGTGGCCGGCGTGCCGGGGGCGCGGTTACGGGGGACCCGGGGGCGCGGTGACCGGCGTGCGCGCGGTGGCCGCCGCCGGGCCGCGTACCCTTGGGCATCATGAGCGTCCCGTCCACCACGCCGCGCCCCGCCGCGGCCAATTCGGTCTGGCCCCGGCTGGAGCCGCTGCTGCCCCAGGTGACCAAGCCCATCCAGTACGTCGGTGGCGAGCTGGGCGCGGTGGTCAAGGACTGGGACGCGGCGGCCGTGCGCTGGGCGCTGATGTATCCCGACGCCTACGAGGTCGGCCTGCCCAACCAGGGCGTGCAGATCCTCTACGAGGTGCTCAACGAGCTGCCCGACGTGCTCGCCGAGCGGACCTACGCGGTCTGGCCGGACCTGGAGAAGCTGATGCGCGCGCACGGCGTGCCGCAGTTCACCGTCGACGCGCACCGCTCGGTGCGCGACTTCGACGTCTTCGGCGTCTCCTTCTCCACCGAGCTGGGCTACACCAACCTGCTCACGGCGATCGACCTGGCCGGCATCCCGCTGCTCGCCGCCGACCGCACCGACGCCGACCCGGTGATCGTGGCCGGCGGCCACGCCGCGTTCAACCCGGAGCCGATCGCCGACTTCGTCGACGCCGCCGTGCTCGGCGACGGCGAGGAGGCGGTGCTGGAGATCACCGGGATCGTGCGGGAGTGGAAGGCCGAGGGCTCCCCGGGCGGGCGCGACGAGCTGCTGCTGCGCCTGGCCCGCACCGAGAGCGTCTACGTGCCGCGCTTCTACGACGTGGACTACCTGCCCGACGGCCGCATCCAGCGGGTCGTGCCGAACCGGCCGGACGTGCCGTTCCGGGTGCACAAGCGCACGACCATGGACCTGGACGCCTGGCCGTACCCGAAGAAGCCCCTGGTGCCGCTCGCGGAGACCGTGCACGAGCGGTACGCGGTGGAGATCTTCCGGGGCTGCACCCGGGGCTGCCGGTTCTGCCAGGCCGGCATGATCACCCGGCCGGTACGTGAGCGCTCCATCACCACCGTCGGGCAGATGGTGCGGGAGGGGCTGGAGTTCTCCGGCTTCCACGAGGTGGGCCTGCTGTCGCTGTCGTCGGCGGACCACTCCGAGATCGGCGACATGTGCTCCGGCCTGGCCCAGCAGTACGAGGGCACCAACGTCTCGCTCTCGCTGCCGTCGACCCGGGTCGACGCGTTCAACATCGACCTCGCGCAGGAGCTGTCCCGCAACGGTCGGCGCACCGGCCTGACCTTCGCCCCCGAGGGCGGGTCGGAGCGGATCCGCAAGGTCATCAACAAGATGGTGTCGAAGGAAGACCTGATCCGCACCGTCGTGACCGCGTACACGAACGGCTGGCGGCAGGTCAAGCTGTACTTCATGTGCGGCCTGCCCACCGAGACCGACGAAGACGTCCTCGAGATCGCGGACATGGCCCACGAGGTCATCAAGGCCGGCCGGGCCGCGACCGGCTCGAAGGACATCCGCTGCACGGTCTCCATCGGCGGATTCGTGCCGAAGCCGCACACCCCGTTCCAGTGGGCGCCGATGGAGCGGCCGGAGGTCATCGACGGCCGGCTCAAGATGCTCAAGCAGGCGATCAACGCGGACCGGTCGCTCGGCCGGGCGATCGGCTTCCGCTACCACGACGGCGAGCCGTCGCTGATCGAGGGCCTGCTCAGCCGGGGCGACCGGCGGGTCGGCGCGGTGATCCGCCGGGCGTGGGAGAACGGCGGCCGGTTCGACGGCTGGAGCGAGCACTTCTCCTACCAGCGCTGGGTGGAGGCGGCGACCGAGGTGCTGCCGACCTTCGGGGTCGATCTCGACTGGTACACCACCCGCCGGCGCGACGAGCTGGAGGTCCTGCCCTGGGACCACCTGGACTCGGGCCTGGACAAGGACTGGCTCTGGCAGGACTGGCAGGACGCGCTCAGCGAGTACGAGCAGGACGACTGCCGGTGGACCCCGTGCTTCGACTGCGGCGTCTGCCCGTCGATGGACACCGAGATCCAGATCGGCCCGACCGGGAAGAAGCTCCTCCCGCTCACCCCGATCAACGGTCTGAAGCTCCCCACCGGCGCCCAGCAGTAGCCCTCGGCGCACGGCGGGTGCCGCCCGCCGTGCGCCGGGTCGATCATGTGGTCATCGTCAGCGGCACGCGAGTCGCGAGCAGTGCCGCCACGATCAACCGGTTCCGACACGAGGAGCACGACGATCAGTAGGAAACCACAGCCAGAGGGCGGCCAGGCACCCGTCGTGCAGCGGGTCCGGATCCGGTACGCCAAGCGCGGCCCGCTGCGTTTCACCTCGCACCGGGACTTCGCCCGGGCGTTCGAGCGGGCGCTGCGCCGGGCGGGCGTGCCGATCGCCTTCTCCCAGGGCTTCACCCCGCACCCCAAGATCTCGTACGCCAGCGCGGCCCCGACGGGCGTGGCGAGCGAGGCCGAGTACCTGGAGATCGGTCTCCGCGAGCAGGTGGACCCGGCGGAGCTGCGCGCCGCGCTCGACGCCGCCCTCTCGCCGGGTCTCGACGTGCTCGACGCCGTCGTGGCCGCCGGCGGGAGCCTTGCCGACCGGATCGAGGCGTCGCACTGGCGCATCGAGCTGCCCGAGGTCGACCCGGCCGTCCTGCAACGGGCGGTTTCCGCCTTCACGGCCGCCGAGGAGGTGCTGGTCGAGCGGATGACCAAGCAGGGCCGGCGCACCTTCGACGCCCGGGCCGCAGTGATTCGCATCGATGTGATCGCGTCGCCGGAGACGCCTTCCGGGGCACCGGCCGTACCGTGTGCGATACTCGAACTGGTCGTGCGGCAGGTCACCCCCTCCGTGCGGCCCGATGACGTCCTTTCCGGCCTCCGCGTGGTGGCCGACCTGGAGCCGCCGGTCTCGCCGAGGGTGATCCGGCTGGCACAGGGCACGCTGACCGCGCAGGATGCGATCGCGGATCCGTTGGACGCGGACCGCGACGGGGCAACCATCGGTGAACGCTGACCGTCGGTCGACGTTCAGGTAGGCAGACTTCGGCGGTCGCGCACCGTGCGCGCCCGGCGGAAACACTTTTGCGGCGACCCTGCGTGGCAGCGCTCACCCGCGCCCGGGGCAGCCAGAACTGGAGAACGTCCATGCTCGAGAACGAGCCCGAGGGCGGCGAACGGACCGGTTCACAGCCGGCCGACGAGACCGCCGACAACAGCACCGTCGAGAACGCCGCCGGGGCGGAGAACGCCGGGGCCGGCGGGGCCGAGCAGGCCCCGGCCGCGCCGGTCCGACGGCGTACGACCCGGCGGCGGGCCACGCCGCTGAACCAGCCGGAGCAGACCGAGGTGCCGGTCGAGGCGTCCACGGCGCCCGTGCCGGGCAGCGGCGAGGCGCCCCAGGCCGAGGTGTTCGCCCCCGTCTCCGGCGACCTCGACGCCGCCCCGAAGGCGACGCGCCGCCGCCGCAAGGCCACCACCGCGAAGGCCGCCGAGGACACCACCGTGCCGTCCGACGAGGCCGCCGGGCAGGCCCCCGAGGTCACCGCGCCGCCCGCCGCAGAGGCGCCGGTCGCGGCGGACCAGGCACCCGCCGAGCCGGCCGCTCCGCCGGCCAAGGCGACGCGTACCCGCCGGAAGAAGGCCGCCCCCGCCGCGGCCGAGCCGGCCGCGGAGACCCCGACCGACGTCGCCGGGCCGACCGGCGCCACGCCCGCGGAGCAGCCGTCGGCCGCCGCCGGGATCGAGTCGGAGGCGGGCACCGGGTTCGGCGCCGCCGCCCCGCCCGCCGCCGTCAGCGGCGCCGAGAGCCGTTCCGGCGAGGTCCCGCCGGGCGTGGCGGTGACCCCGCCCGCCGAGGAGGAGCCGACCGAGGAGGTCGAGCCGGTCGTCGAGCCCGAGCCGGTCGTCGAGCCCGAGCCGCGCACCCGCCGTCGGCGGGCCGCGCTCTCCGCGCCCACCGTGCTGTTCATGGCCCCGCAGCCGGAGGACGTCCCGGTCGCCCGGGTCGTGGCCCCGGTCCCGGAGCCGGAGCCGGAGGAGCCCGCCGCCGAGGAGCCGGCCGAGCCGGCGCGCCGCCGCCGGCGCGGCCGCCGCGACGTCGAGGCGGTCGAGGCCGTCGAGCCCGAGGAGCCGACCGAGGAGGCCGAGGAGGCCGCCGAGGACGAAGACGAGGACGAGGACGAGAGCGCCGCGGCCCGCCGCCGGCGCCGCCGTGGTCGCCGCGGCCGTGGCCGGGGCAAGGGTGGCGCGGAGGACGCCGAGGACGAGGAGTCCGAGGAGGCCGCGCAGGCCGAGGCGGAGGAGCCCGAGGGCGACGAGGACGAGGAGGCCGAGGGCGGCGACGCCCTGACCCGTCGCCGTCGCCGTCGCCGCCGCCGGGGCGCCGGCGACGTCGAGGCGGGCGCCGACGACGGCGTGCCGACGGTCGTCAAGATCCGCGAGCCGCGCAAGACCGTGGACGAGGTGCAGGGCGTCTCCGGCTCCACCCGGCTGGAGGCCAAGCGCCAGCGCCGCCGCGACGGCCGCGAGCAGCGCCGGACCCGGCCGCCGATCCTCAGCGAGTCGGAGTTCCTGGCCCGCCGGGAGGCCGTCGACCGGGTGATGGCGGTACGCCAGCGCGGCGACCGGACCCAGATCGCCGTCCTGGAGGACGGGGTGCTCGTCGAGCACTACGTCACCCGCAACTCCTCCGGCACCATGGCCGGCAACGTCTACCTCGGCAAGGTGCAGAACGTCCTGCCCAGCATGGAGGCGGCGTTCGTCGACATCGGGCGCGGCCGCAATGCCGTCCTGTACGCCGGCGAGGTCAACTGGGACACCACCGGCCTGGAGGGGCGCGCCCGCTCGATCGAGCAGGCGCTGCGCTCCGGCGACTCGGTGCTGGTGCAGGTCACCAAGGACCCGATCGGTCACAAGGGCGCCCGGCTGACCAGCCACATCGCGCTCTCCGGCCGGCACCTGGTCTACGTGCCCCACGGCAACGCCTCCGGCATCAGCCGCAAGCTGCCCGACACCGAGCGCAAGCGGCTGCGGGACGTGCTGAAGAAGCTGGTGCCGGACGGCGCGGGCGTGATCGTCCGGACCGCCGCCGAGGGCGCCAGCGAGGACGAGCTGGCGCGCGACGTCAAGCGGCTCCAGGCGCAGTGGGAGGACATCCAGGCCAAGGCGGCCGAGGGCGGCGCCCCGGTGCTGCTCTACGAGGAGCCGGACCTGGTCATCCGGGTCGTCCGGGACCTGTTCAACGAGGACTTCCGCGAGCTGGTGATCGAGGGCGAGCAGTCGTACGACATGGTCGAGTCGTACCTGTCGCACGTCTCGCCGGACCTGGTCGCCCGGCTGCGCCGGCACGTCGGCGCGGCCGACGTCTTCGCCGAGTACCGGATCGACGAGCAGATCATCAAGGGGCTGGACCGTAAGGTCTTCCTCCCCTCGGGCGGGTCGCTGGTGATCGACCGGACCGAGGCGATGACGGTCATCGACGTCAACACCGGCAAGTACACCGGTTCCGGGGGCAACCTGGAGGAGACGGTCACCCGGAACAACCTGGAGGCGGCGGAGGAGATCGTCCGCCAGCTCCGGCTGCGCGACCTCGGCGGCATCGTCGTGATCGACTTCATCGACATGGTGCTGGAGTCCAACCGCGAGCTGGTGCTGCGCCGGTTGACCGAGTGCCTGGGCCGGGACCGCACCAAGCACCAGGTCACCGAGATCACCTCGCTCGGCCTGGTGCAGATGACCCGCAAGCGGATCGGCGCGGGCCTGCTGGAGGCGTTCAGCGAGACCTGCGAGTGCTGCAAGGGCCGGGGCCTGATCATCCACACCGAGCCGGTGCCGGAGAAGCCGCGCTCCGGCGGCGGCGCGGGGGAGAAGGTCAAGGCGGTCGCCTCGGCCGTGGCCGCCCCGGCGGTGGCCGAGCAGGGCGCCGGCTCGTCCCGGCGGCGGGCGCGCAAGAGCGCGCCGGCCGAGCGCACCGTGGCCGAGGTCACCGAGATTGACGCCGACGCCGGCCCGGAGACCGAGTACCACGACACCATGGGCTACGACCTGTCCCGCTACGAGGCGGACACCGCCGCCGCCGGAGAGGTCGCCGACAGCCAGACGGGCGAGTCGGCCCGGCTGGCCGCCCCGGACGACCCGGACGCGCTCTCCGACGCCGACGGCGACGAGTCGGAGGGCGGCTCCGGCCGGCGCCGCTCCCGCCGCAGCGGCGCGCGGCGGCGTACCCGGCCGTGACCGGCTGACCGACCCGACGTGTGACAGGGCCCCTTCCCGGTGATGTCCGGCGGGAGGGGCCCTGTCGTATGGTCGATCCCCGGCCACGATCGGCCGCCTGCGGTCAGGAGAAGAACGATGCGCCGTCTGCTCGCCGTCACCGCGCTCACCGCTGCCCTGCTCGCCGGCGCCGGGTGCGCGGCCGAGCGCCCGGAGCGGGCCGGCCCACCCGGCGACGCGCCGACCGGTGGCGCCACGCCGGTCGGGCCCACCGGCACCGGGCCGGGGGCCGGCAGCGGGGCGGCCGGCGGCAACGCGCCCGAGGTGTGTGCCGCGGCACAGCGGGCCGGCGAGACGGCCGTGCGGACGTACGTCGAGGAACTCGGCAAGATGGTCGCGGCGGTCGGGGCGGACGACGCCACGGCGGCCCGGACCGCCCGGGACCGCATCTCCACCGCGCTGACCGACTGGCGCAGCACGCTGCGGCGCGAGTCGACCCGGGCCGAGGACGCGCAGCTCAAGACCCTTCTCGCGGACATGGCGGCGGAGGTCGGCACGCTGGGCACCGACGTCGACTCGATCGACGAGACCGAGCTGGACCGGCTCCGGCAGCGCCTCGACCAGCTCTGCGCCCGCTGACCGGCGGGGCCCGGTTTGGGCGTCGGCCCTCCGATGGCGTACGCTGGCCTGCGGTGCACTTTGGTGTACCGAGTTCTCGCGTGCCCGCGCCGCCGTGCCTCTGCTACCCGGCGAGCCGCCGCGGGAACACCCGCCAGCAGCCTCAACGACAGGGAGTCCGCCTCCGATGTACGCGATCGTCAAGACCGGCGGCAAGCAGTACAAGGTCGCCGAGGGCGACGTGATCGAGGTCGAGAAGCTCGTCGGTGCCCCCGGCGACGCGGTGAAGCTCACCGCGGTGCTCCTCGTCGACGGTGACGACCTGGTGACCGACGCGGCGAAGCTTGCCAAGGTCGCGGTGTCCGGCGAGATCGCCGCGCACACCAAGGGCCCGAAGATCCGGATCCACAAGTTCAAGAACAAGACCGGCTACCACAAGCGCCAGGGTCACCGCCAGCCGTTGACCCAGGTCAAGGTGACCGGCATCTCCAGCGGGAAGTAGGTCGTCCTCAGATGGCTCACAAAAAGGGTGCGTCCAGCTCGCGCAACGGTCGTGACTCCGCGGCCCAGCGGCTCGGCGTGAAGCGCTTCGGTGGTCAGGTCGTCAGCGCGGGTGAGATCCTCATCCGTCAGCGTGGCACCAAGTTCCACCCCGGTGACCTGGTCGGCCGCGGCGGAGACGACACGCTCTTCGCGCTGGCCGCCGGTGCGGTCCAGTTCGGCACCAAGCGCGGTCGCAAGACCGTCAGCATCGTGCCGCAGCAGTAGTCTTCCGGCGAAGCGGGCCGCGGACCTCGTGTCCCGGCCCGCTTCGCCTTTTCTCGTGCGGGGCGTGACCCTCGCTGGAAGGATTGACGCCCGTGGCGACGTTCGTTGACCGGGTCGTCCTGCACCTGCAGGCCGGCGATGGCGGGCACGGTTGTGCCTCGATCCACCGGGAGAAGTTCAAGCCGTTCGGTGGCCCCGACGGCGGCAACGGCGGGCACGGCGGCAGCGTGTCCCTGGTGGTCGACCCGCAGGTGACGACGCTGCTCGACTTCCACTTCCGCCCGCACGTGAAGGCCGAGAACGGCAAGGGTGGCGCCGGCTCGAACCGGGACGGCGCCAACGGGCGCAACCTCGTGCTCAAGGTGCCGAACGGCACCGTGGTGCAGGCCCCCGACGGCACGGTCCTGGCCGACATGGTCGGTGAGGGCACGACCTTCGAGGTGGCCCGGGGTGGGCGCGGCGGCCGGGGCAACGCGTCGCTGGCCAACGCCCGGCGCAAGGCCCCCGGCTTCGCCGAGTTGGGCGAGCCCGGCGAGCAGCTCGACGTGGTGCTGGAGCTCAAGAGCGTCGCCGACGTCGGGCTGGTGGGCTTCCCGTCGGCCGGCAAGTCGTCGCTGATCTCGGTGATCTCCGCCGCCAAGCCGAAGATCGCCGACTACCCGTTCACCACCCTGGTGCCCAACCTGGGCGTGGTCCGGCTGGACAACCACACCTTCACCGTCGCCGACGTGCCCGGCCTGATCCCCGGGGCGGCCACCGGCAAGGGCCTCGGCCTGGAGTTCCTGCGGCACATCGAGCGCTGCGCGGTGCTGGTGCACGTCATCGACACCGCCACCCTGGAGCCTGGCCGGGACCCGGTCGCCGACATCGACACCATCGAGGCCGAGCTGGCCGAGTACGGCGGCCTGGCCGACCGTCCCCGGCTGGTGGCGCTCAACAAGGTCGACGTGCCGGACGGCCGGGACCTGGCCGAGATCGTCCGCCCCGACCTGGAGGAGCGCGGTTTCCGGGTGTTCGAGGTCTCCGCAGCGACCCGGGAGGGGCTCAAGGAGCTCATGTACGCGATGGCGGAGCTGGTAGAGCAGGGCCGCAGGGCCGCGCCGCCGGCCGAGGCGACCCGGATCGTGATCCGGCCCCGGGCGGTCGACGACGCCGGCTTCACCATCGAGGCCGCCCCGGACGGCGCCTGGGTCGTGCGCGGCGTCCGTCCCGAGCGGTGGGTGCGGCAGACGAACTTCGACAACGACGAGGCCGTCGGCTACCTGGCCGACCGGCTGGCCCGCCTGGGTGTCGAGGAGAAGCTGGGCAAGGCCGGCGCGGAACCGGGCGACCTGGTCCGGATCGGCGAGCGGGAGTTCGACTGGCAGCCGACCCTCTACGCCGGGGCCGACTTCATTCCCGGCAACCGGGGCACCGACGTCCGGCTGGAGGAGAAGTCCACCCGGGCGTCCGCCGCGGAGCGGCTGGCGGCCCGCAAGGCCCGCCGGCAGCGCCCGGAGGACGAGTTCGAGGGCACCGACGCCGACGTCTCGGACGACGCCGACCTGTCGGACGGGGACGGCTTCGACGACGCCGGCCCCTCGCGCGAGGCCGGCCCGTCCCGTGACGCCGGCCCCTCCCGTGACGCAGGCCCGTCCCGTGCCGCCGTGGAGGACGACGCCGGATAGCCGGTCGCGCTCCGTGAGCGGGTCGACTGCCGGAAACCTGTCCGAAATCCCCGCCGCCTAGCGTGGCCTGATGCTGATCGAGTCCCGCCCCGCCACCGATCCGGAGATCGACGTCCTGGTCACCGCCCAGCAGCGCGAGCTGCGGGTGGCCGACGGCGGGCTGGACGGCCAGGCGACCGTCACCCACGACGACATCCGCTACCTGGTGGTGGTCGCCGACGGGCGGGCGGTCGCCTGCGGCGGGATCCAGGCGCTCGACGCCGGCACCGGCGAGGTGAAGCGGATGTACGTCCGCCCGGCGTACCGGGGGCGGGGCATCGCCCGGCAGTTGCTGACCGCGCTGGAGGAGCTGGCCTTCCAGCAGGGGTACGGGGTCCTCCGCCTGGAGACCGGCACGTACCTGCCGGCCGCGATCGGGCTCTACACCTCCAGCGGCTACGAACCGATCCCGGTCTACGGCGAGTACGTCGGCAACCCGTACAGCGTCTGCTTCGCCAAGCGGCTGCGCGTGCCGGCCTGACGGCGGCCGGGCGGTCAGTCGCCGGTGTGCGCGTGTTCGGCGGTGACCGGCTTCGACTCCGGCGACGCGTGCTGACGCAGGAAGATGCTCAGCACGATCAGCGTGCCGACGGCGAGGAACTCGCTCTGCCAGTTCTGCATCGACTGGAACCAGAACTCGCTCGTGCCGAGGAACTCCCACGCGCCGATCGGCGGCGCGCCGCTCTGCAACGCCTGCTGCTCGTTGTAGTCGGCGGTCCCGCCGAGCAGGTGGCCGACGAACGAGCCGGCGAAGATCAGCAGCAGCGCGATGGAGAGGCTGTTGCGGTAGACCACCAGGGGCAGCCCGCCGGCGCGTACCGGCCAGGGGGAGTCCGGGGTGGCCCGCCGCTCGTCGTCCTCGGGCCGGTCGGTCTGCCCCACCGGCTTCGACTCCGCCGAGCCGCGCTGCACCAGGTAGGCGGTGAGCAGGACGTAGCCGCCCATCTGGAGGAACTCCGACTCCCAGTTCTCGAAGACCGACTCCATGAAGTGCCCGCTGCCCAGGTACGCCAGCCAGCTGGTCGGCGCGGCCCCGAACTCGGCCAGCTCCTCGTTGTGCGTCTGCCAACCGAACACGCTCTGCAACACCAGGAAAACGAGGAACGCGCCGAACATCGCCACGGTCAGCGCGTTGTCCCGCAACCACCTCGGCATGACGACCTCCTCGTCGACGGGCCTCCGACATCCGTGCCCGAAGGTCGCGGCGGGCAAACGCCGCGACGCGGTGCCGGTCAGGGGCGGTCGAAGGGGTCGTCCAGCCGGGTGCCCGTGCCCACCTGGTTGGAGAGCAGCAGCCCGAGGGCGAGCATGCCGAAGCCGAGGACCAGGTGCAGCCAGTTGTCGGCGTCGTTGACCGGGATGAAGTTCGCCGCGCTCTCCCGGTCGATCGCGAAGCCGTACAGCCACAGGCCGAGGTAGAGGGCGCCGCCGCCGGCGAGGAAGATCCGGGCCCCGGCGACGCTGCGGGCCAGCACCAGGCCGGCCAGCCCGAAGCCCAGGTGCAGCGCGTTGTGCAGGATCGACACCTGGAACAGGCCGAGCAGCCGGGCCTCGGAGTGGTGGCCGGCGAACGTCATGTCGTCGTAGCCGGTGGTGATGCCGGGGATGAATCCGAGCACCCCGATCAGGGCGAAGACCCCGGCCGCGGCCACGGCAGCGAGCTGCACCTTCGGCTTCGGGCCCGACGGGCCGCCGCGTGCGTTCCGTGCCATCGATTCACCTCCGTGGACCCCGCGGAACGCCCTGCCCGCGGCGCCGGCCGCGAGAGAGGCGTCGTCGCTGTGCGCGACGGCATCGTCACCCAGCCCGACGATCCTCCATCTTGTACCCCCGCGGCGGCGGGGCGCAGGAGAAGTCACGAACGAGGTATGGAACCGGCGACGCAGGGTAGGTCAAGAGATGCGACGGCAGGAACGGCCGACGCATCCCCCCAGCACAGACCCGCGGAGACTTTCCGAGCGGAAGGGAAATCATGACCTACGATCTGTCACCCACGACTTCCACGTACGGGCAGGAGTCGAGCAACGGCGGCGGCGTCCGCGAGCAGGCCCGTCAGGTCGGCTCGGAGGCCAAGCAGGCCGGCGGCGCCGTCGCCGAGACGGCCAAGGAGCAGGGCCGGGAGGTCGTCGGCGAGGCGAAGCTCCAGGCGCGCAACCTCTACGGCGAGGCCCGCAGCCAGCTCGCCAGCCAGGCCGGCGACCAGCAGCGGCGTGCCGCCGGCGGGCTCCGCTCGCTGGCCGACGAGATGCGCTCGATGGCTGAGCAGGGCGGCCAGGCCGGCCCGGTGAGCGAGATCGCCCGCCAGGCCGCCGACCGGGTGCACGGCGTGGCCGGCTGGCTGGAGCAGCGCGAGCCCGGCGACCTCATCGCCGAGGTGCGCGACTACGCGCGACGCAACCCGGGCACCTTCCTGGTCGGCGCCGCCGTGCTGGGTGTGCTCGCCGGCCGGCTGACCAAGAACATCTCGGCCGCCGGCGACAACCAGGGCGGCAACGGCTACCCCGCGTACGGCTCGGGCGCCGGCTACGACCCGGAGCGGACCGCGGTCATCCCGACCCCGCCGGCCCCGCGTGCGGTGCCGGACGCCGTACCGCCGGGCGGCTACCTCGACCCGACCCCGGGCGCGTACGCCGACCCGCAGACCACCACCAGCTACGCCGACCCCGCCGGTGGCGTCGGCCAGCCGCTGCCGCCGGTGAGCCAGACCGACCCGCTGCCGGGCGTGCCGTCGACCGGGACCACCCGTCCGTGAGCCCACGAACCATCCGAAGGGAGGCGGCGGCATGAGCATGCCGACGCAGGGGGCGGGGCTCGACTCCGGTTACCACCCCCACGACGCGGACGAGGTCAGGGGCAGCTCGATCGGTGAGCTGATGCGCCAGGTCACCAGCGACCTGTCGACCCTGATGCGGCAGGAGGTCGAGCTGGCCAAGGCCGAGATCCGCCAGGAGGGCAAGAAGGCGGGCAAGACCGCCGGCTTCTTCGGCGGCGCCGGCTTCGGCGGCTACATGGTGGCCCTCTTCCTCTCGCTGGCCCTCTGGGCCGGGCTGTCCAACGTGATGGACGCCGGCTGGGCGGCGCTGATCGTGGCCGTCATCTGGGGCGCGATCGCCGCGGTCCTCTACTCGAAGGCCAAGAAGAGCGCGGAGCACATCCGCGGCCTCAAGCAGACCAACGACAGCGTGCAGCGGATCCCCGACGCGCTCAAGCCCCACCCGCAGGAGGTCACCCGATGAGCACCGACCCGGACCAGATCCGCCGGGAGATCGAAGCCACCCGGAACAACCTGAGTTCCGACGTGGACGCGCTGGCGTACAAGGTCAGCCCCGCCCGCATCGTCGACGACCGCAAGCAGCGGGCCCGCAACGCACTGCAGAATGTGAGGGACAAGGTGATGGGAAGCGCTTCCGACCTGGGTCACAGCACCAAGCACGGCGCCCACGCGGTGGGCGACCACGCCTCCTCGGCGGCGTCCACCGTGAGCGACAAGGCCCACTCGGCCGCCTCGACGGTCAGCGACAAGGCGCACTCGGCGGCCTCGACGGTCAGCGACGCCGCGCAGCGGGCGCCGCACGTGATCCGGCAGAAGTCCGAGGGCAACCCGCTGGCCGCCGGCCTGATCGCCTTCGGCGTCGGCTGGCTCGCCTCCTCGCTGATCCCGGCCACCAGCCGCGAGCAGCAGGTGGCGTCGCAGGTCAAGGAGAAGGCCGGCGAGCACGCCGGGGTGGTGAAGGAGAAGCTGGGCGAGGTCGCCAGCGAGCTAAAGGAGGAGCTGCGCGAGCCGGCGCAGCACGCCACCCAGTCGGTGCGCTCCACGGCCCAGGACGCGGTGCACGCCGTCAAGGACGACACCCGGTCGGCCGCGCACGACGTGAAGGACCACGCGCAGCAGTCGCGCGAACAGGTGCGGTACTGACCAGCCCGATCACCGTACGCCGCAGCTCGCGGCCACTCCCGGAGCATCCTCCGGTCAGTGGCCGCGAGCTGTCGTGTGCGTCCCGGGCGCGTCCCGTCGTGGGCGGGGGCGCGGGCCGTCAGCGCAGGTGACGGCGGAGGGTGCGTTCGAAGTGGGCGGCGCGCCGCACCCGTCCGCCGGCGTAGCGGACCCCGCCGAAGAGCAGGCGCCGGCCGACGGCGAGCCAGCCGCACACGCCACGTTCCAGCACCCAGAACGGGGCCGCCAGGGCGGTGGCCGGCGGGAAGACCGCGCCGCCCCCGCCCCGGCGCCGGCCCGCCTCGGCGAGCGCCACCGTGGTCGCGGCCGCCCCGAGCAGCAGCCCCGGTCGCCGGGTCGCGACCGCCGCCGCCAGTGCCGGCAGGACCGCGAGCGAGGCCACCAGGCGGGCCGGCTGGGCCAGGTCGTCGTACGCCTGGCGGACCCGCTGGCCCAGGAAGTGGGCGGTGTCGGGCGGCAGCCGGCGTACGTGCAGCCAGGCGGGTGCCGCCTCGGTCCCCCCGTACGCGCGCACGGTGCGGATCAGCTCCAGGTTCTCGAAAAGCACGTCCGGGTCGTACCCGCCCATGGCGAGGAAGGTGCTCCGGCGTACCGCCAGGGTGCCGGGGTAGTCGGCGCCGAGCGCCCGGTTGAGCAGGGTGCGCCCGGTGTCCCACCACGCGTGCCAGGGCAGCGGGTCGAAGTAGTTCTGCGGCCGGACCAGGTCCACCCGGTCGAGCAGCCGGTGCACGGCGAGCAGCCCCGCCTCGTCGTAGCGGACATCGTCGTCGGCGATCACCACGTGCTCGTGCCGGGCGGCGCCGACGCCGGTGAGCACCCCCGTCACCTTGCCGTTGACGCCGCGCAGGGCGGGATCCGGCCGCAGGTGCCGGACCAGGCCGCGCCAGGCCCGCGCGTGCCGGGCGAACAGTTCCGGGGCCGACCCGTCGACCACGGTCACGTCGACCCGGGCGCTCAGCCGGCGCAGGTATCCGGTCAGCTCGGCCAGGCCGGCGTCGTCGGTCCAGCGCAGCGGCAGCACGTACGCGAGGGGAAGCCGGCGGTCTTCGGTGTTTCCGGCCGTCGGCGCGCCGGTGCCGCGGTCCTCGCCGGGAGCGGCGCCGGCCGGGCGGGCCGGGGCGCTCACGCCTGCTCCGGGCGGCGGTAGACGGACACGTGCTCGCGGCTGTGGTCGGTGAACGGCCGGCCGCCCCAGTCCTCCCACCGGTGCTCGCGGCGCAGCCCGGCCAGCTCGGCCATCAGGTCCAGCTCCGCCGGCCAGGCGTAGCGGTGGTTGGCGGGCAGCAGGTGCACGCCGCCGTTGGTGAAGCGGACCTTCGTGGTGGTCATCCGCTGCTCGGCGGGGTGCAGCAGGGCCGCCTCCAGCAGCACCACGTCCTCCGCCACCCGCACCGGCCGCAGCGCGCCGCCGGCGCGGAAGGCACCCGGGTCGGGCACCCACGCCTCGACGACGAACCGGCCGCCGGGGCGCAGGTGGGCGGCGGCGTTGCGGAAGACGGCCACCTGGGCGGCCTGGTCCGGCAGCGCGAAGATCGTGTTGAACGCGAGCACCACCAGGGCGAACTCGCCGGGCACCCGGGTCTCGGCGAAGTCGCCGACGGCCACCTCGACGGCGTCCCCGCCGGGCTTGGCGCGCAGCCCGGCGGCCATCTCCGGGGAGCCCTCGATGCCGGCGACGGTCAGTCCCCGCGCGACCAGCGGCAGGGCGAGCCGGCCGGTGCCGATGCCGAACTCGCACACCGGGCCGCCGTCGGCGAGCGCGGCGAGGCGCTGCACCGCCGCGTCCGGTGTCAGGTGCGCGTACGTCTCGTCGTAGACGTCCGCGGCGTGCCGGCCGTACTCGCTGGCGTCGAAGGACACGGTGCCTCCCGGTGGTGGTGGGTGCCCGCAGCAGGTGCCCGGTTATCGGCCGGGCAAACCGGTGCGTCGTTTCGGTCGGGCGGTCCCGGGTAGCGCAACTGGTGCGGGTGGTCCATCCCCGGGCACCCGGGTGGAGGAGACGTGATGACCAGCAACGGAACGAGGTGGGCGCTGCTCGGCGCCACCACCGTGACCGTGGTCGGCGTCGGCCGGGCGGTGGCCCGTCGACGACGCCGGCGCCAGCCCGAGCGCCGCGACGGGTGGTACGTGGTGCGGCGCGGGGTGACGATCGACCGGCCGGCGGAGGCGGTGATCGGCTTCTGGACCGACCGGGAACGGATGGACCGGGCGTTGGCCGAGTGGGCGACGCTGGAGCAGCTCGGCGACGACCGCTGGCGCTGCGTGGCGCGGGACCCGGCCGGTGGGGGCACCGAGTGGCGGGCAGAGATCACCGTCGAGGGCCCCGGGCAGCTGCGCTGGCGGGTCACCGACGGGCCTGAGCAGGAGGGCACGGTCCACCTGACACCGGCGCCCCGGGACCGGGGCACGGAGGTCCGCGCCGAGCTGCGGTGGCGCTCCGGGCCGCTGCGCCGGGCGTTCGGACTCCTCGGCGGCGACGACCCGGACCTGGCCCTGCGGGACGTGCTGCGTCGGGTGAAGGCGCTGGTGGAGTGCGGCCAGGTCATCGACACCCGGCGGGACCCGTCCGGGCGCGGGCCGGCCCAGGAGAAGGCGACCGACAAGGTGCGGGAGAAGCTGAGGACGGGAGGACGGGCGTGAGGGCGCTCTGCTGGGAAGGCGTCGGCAAGCTGGCCGTACGCGACGTGCCGGAGCCGCGGATCCGCGCCGAGGGCGACGTCATCGTCAAGGTCGGCGCCAGCAGCGTCTGCGGCTCGGACCTGCACCTGATCAACGGCTTCCTGCCGGCGATGCGGGAGGGCGACGTCCTCGGCCACGAGTTCATGGGCGAGGTCGTGGAGACCGGCCCCGGCGTACGGCGGCTGCGCGTCGGCGACCGCGTCGTGGTCGGCTCGGTGGTGGCCTGCGGCGGCTGCTGGTACTGCCGCACCGAGCAGTACTCGCTCTGCGACAACTCCAACCCGCAGCCGGTCTTCACCGAGAAGCTCTGGGGCCACTCGCCGGCCGGCATCCTCGGCTACTCGCACGCCGCCGGGGGCTACTCCGGCAGCCACGCCGAGTACGTCCGGGTGCCCTTCGGCGACATCGGGGCGTTCACTGTTCCCGACGGGGTGCCCGACGACTCGGTGGTGTTCGCCTCCGACGCGATGCCCACCGGCTGGATGGCCGCCGACTTCTGCGCGCTGAAGGGCGGCGAGGTGGTCGCGGTCTGGGGCGCCGGCGGGGTCGGCCAGATGGCGGCCCGGTCGGCGCAGCTCCTCGGCGCCGAGCGGGTGATCGTGATCGACCGGCTGCCGGAGCGGCTCGCCACCGCCGCCGACCGGCTCGGCGTGGAGACGGTCAACTACGCCGAGACCGACGTGCTGGAGGCGCTGCGGGAGATGACCGCCGGCCGGGGGCCGGACGCGTGCATCGAGGCCGTCGGCATGGAGTCGCACGACGTCGGGCCGGTGTACGCGTACGACAAGGCGAAGCAGACCGCCCGGATGCAGACCGACCGCCCCACGTCGGTCCGACAGGCGATCATGGCCTGCCGCAAGGGCGGCACGGTGAGCATCGTCGGCGTCTACGCCGGCCTGGTGGACAAGTTCCCGCTCGGCGCGGCGATGAACAAGGCGCTGGTGCTGCGGATGGGGCAGATGCACGCGCAGCGCTACATCCCGATGCTGCTGGACCGGATCGCGGCCGGGGAGATCGATCCCGGCTACCTGGCCACCCACCCGATGCCGCTGGAGCAGGGCGCGCGGGGCTACGAGATGTTCGAGAAGAAGGAGGACGGCTGCCTGCGCAGCGTCCTGCACCCGGCCTGAGCGCGCCACGACCGCACCGCCCCGGGGCCGACGAGGTCCCCGGGGCGGTGCCGTGTTCAGGCCGTGCGGCGGACGTTGGTGATCAAAAACCCGCTCGGCGGCAGCGCCGGCATCCGGTGCAGGCTCACCGCCAGGTCCTGCGGCGGCACGTCGTACCGCATCGTCGTGGTCAGGTTCGTCACCGCCCGTTTCATCAGCTCGATCGTGATCCACTCGCCGGCGCAGCGGTGACCGGTCAGGTGCTCGCCGCCGCCCTGCGGCACGGGGGCGAACGGGTCGCCCCGCCAGCCGGTGAAGCGCTCCGGCCGGAACCGCTCCGGCTCCGGCCAGAGCGCCGGGTGGTGGTTGGTGCCGTACAGGTCGAGCAGCACCCGCCGGCCGCGCGGAAAGTGGTAGCCCTGCCAGTCGAACGGGCGCCGGACCCGGGCGGCGGCCACCGGGAAGAAGGGGTAGTAACGGCGTACCTCCTGCACGAAGCTCTCGGTGGCCTCGTCGCTCTCCCGGACCCGTTCCCGCCAGGCCGGGTGGTCGTGCAGGGCCAGCGCGGCGAAGACGACGAAGCGGTCGACGGCGACCGTGGGGCGCAGCACGTTGAGCAGCTCGACGGCCGCGATCCGCCGGGGGAGCAGCCGACCGTGGGCGTCGCGGTGCTCGGCGATCACCCGCAGCGCGCTGCCCTCGGGGGCGGGGAGGGTGTCGGCGCGCTCCCGGTCGACGACCCGGCCGATCCAGCGTTCGCCCCGGCGGCGGCCCCACAGGCCACGCCAGTGCTGGGGGCCGAGGGCCGCCGGCCCTTCGATCATCGCGTGCAGTTCGGCGGTACGCCGGTCCACCTCGCTGTCCGCGAGCGGTACGCCGGCCCAGGCGCAGACCGCGCGGGTCAGCATCCGGCCGACCTCGTCGTAGAGCACCACCGGCCCGCCCGACTCCCAGGACGGGACGCGGGCCCGCCACTCGTCGTCGAAGAGCTGCGCGAGCTGCCGGACCGCGGTCGGCGTCATGATCGACATGAACATGGCCTTGCGGTCGGCGTGGTCCGTCCCGTCGAGGCCCTGCACGCCACCGCGGCCGGTGAGGGTGCGCTGCGCCCGCTTCGGCATGGCGCCCGCCCGGACGAAGCGCTCGGTGTCGTAGAAGAGCTCCGCCGCCGGCCGGCCGCGCAGGCAGATGGTGGGCTCCAGCAGCAGTCGGGCCTGGAAGATGTCGGTGCCGTGGCGGTCGCAGCGTCGGCCGACGAAACGGTAGCCGTCGCGCAGGAACGCCATGGAGCTGTCCGGGCTGCGTTCCGTCGGGATGGTCGCCATCGGGCCTCCTGGCCGGGGTGCGGCCGTTGCCGGCCGGGTCCTGTCCGTGCCTCTGCGTCTACCCAGGCCGGCGTGGCTGAACCCCGTGCCCGCGTCGGGCGGGCGGCGCAGAGGGGGCGGGGAGGGGCCAGCGGACGACGCGTCAGCTGGCCCCTCCCAGGGACGCGGAGAGCTGGTTTTCTCGGGGGAGCGGTCCGTCGGTCCGCCGCCGGCAGGACGCCGGCGGCGGCCGGGACGGAACGCGGGCGGCGCACCGGAGGACGAGGCCGCCCACGATCGCCACGGGAGGACAGATGCGTGACAACAGGCCGGCGTACTGGCGGCAACGGCAGGCGCGGGAGGCGCTCGGCACGGCCGGGGAGGTCGCCGGCGCGTCGTTGATCGCGCCGCCCCGCCGCTCGGCCCGGCCGGACCGGTTCTTCACGGTGCATCTCGGCTTCACCGCCGCCGACCTGGCGCCGGCCCGGGAACTGGCCGTCGGATACGCGGAGGCGCTGAGTCTGTTGCGGCCCGAGGTGGCCCTGGGCGCGTCGGCGCTGTCGCCGGCCGAGGCGTGGCAGCAGGCCGAACGGTTGTTCTGCGGCGCGTCCGGCCCGGACGGCGAGCGCTGCGCCGACGTCGCCGGCCATCCCGGCTTCCATCACGCGCCGGGGCCGGGCGGGCTCGGCTGGGGCGACGGCGACCAGCCCGCCATTCGAGATCATTGATGCGACAGCCGCGCGTGCGGGCGATTGGGCCCCGTCACCCGTACGCGCGACTGTCGGATATGCGTCGGGAGCCTGGATCCGGGAGCGGCCATCGCATTTGCCGGGTCACCAAAAAAGTGCTGTGCCGGGAATCCCGCGTACGGCTAATTCGAAACGGCGATCCCCTGCGGAGAAATTGATCTCAAATCCCGCGCTGGAGCAACCCGATCGTCGATCGTCCGTTTTGTTGTCATTTAAGGGCCCAATTCGTGCCGTCGTCAGCGCCGAAAGGTCAGACCCGATCACCAATGCCGGAAGTGCTTCGTTTGTTCACCGAGGCAACCGCGCCAGGTGGCCGGGAGGTTGACTCCCCACCAGGCGGAAACGACCGCTCCTGCGAGTTCGGGGGAATCGCACATGCACGTGATGCTGGCCTGGTTCGCCGACGACAATCTGTCGGAGAGCGCCCGGCGCGCCGCGAGACATCGCTTTGAATCGGCCGTCGCCGATGTGGCGCCCGACAGTTTCGTACGACACGAATTCGGGGCCGACGACTGGGGCGTGACGGTCCTGCACCGCAGCGATCAGGGCCACTACCGGTGGCCGGTCGTCGACACCGTCGGGCCGGTCACCGCCGTGTCGCTCGGGCTGCCCGTGGGTGTCGACGTGACGGGCGGCCCGGCGGCGCTGGCCGGACGCCTGCTGGCCGGCGAGGACGTGCACCGCGAGGTGGTGCCGCCGTTCGGCCTGCTGGCCCTCGACGCGGGCGGGAACTTCGCCCTGCAACAGGACTGGATCGGCATGTGCCGGGTCTTCACGGGCGGGTCGGGCGGCCTGACGGCCTTCTGCACCCGGCCCAACCTGCTGGCCGCGTTCCTGCACGGTGACCCGCAGCCCGACCTGGACGGCTGGATGTCGTACACCCTCTGCGGGCACTTCGGCGGCGACAGCTCCCCGGTGCGGGACGCCCGACTGCTCGGCCCCGGCGAGCGGGTGACCGGCCGCCGGCGCGACGGCGGCGGGTGGCAGCTCACCACCACCACGAGGTACGCCACCGACGACGTGGTGCGGGACGGACTGGCGGCGCAGGGTCGACCGGTGACCGAGCTGCTCGACCGCGCCGCCGACGCCATCACGGCCACCGCCGCCAGCATCCACAGCCTGTACGACGAGGACATCACCCTCGGGCTGTCGGGCGGGAAGGACTCCCGGCTCATCGCCGCGTCGCTGATCGCGGCCGGCCGGACCCCCAGGTTCCTGACCAACGAGGACACCCGCGCCGAGGGCGAGGTCGCCCGCGAGCTGGTGCGGATCCTGCGCGACAAGCGGGGACTGCACCCCGAGCACACGCTCCGGCTCGCCGGGGCGCGGGCCAACGTGCTCGGGACCGGCCTGCACGAGCGGGCCCGGCGACTGCAACGGCTGACCGACCACCAGTTCCCCTCCAGCTACCTGGTGCGCCCCGCCGGCCCCGGACGCCTGGTCGACCAGGCCGGCCCGGCCACCTTCACCGGTGCCGCCGGCGAACTCGCCACCGAGTACTGGTATCCCCCGACGGACGACGACGGCGGCCCCTCCCCGCAGGAGACCGCCCTGGCCCGGCTGCTGAACGCCGTACCGACGGGCGTCGCCGACGCGGCCGTGGTCACCGCGGAGCGGGAGAGGATCGGCGGCCTGCTCGACCACGGCAGCGGGCTCGGCCTGCACGATCTGCGCCTGGTCGACTACATCTACCTGGTGGAGCGGGTCCGCCGCTGGTACACCTCCGCCTACGCGATCGGGATGGTCACCCCGTTCCTGTCGCCCGGCTTCGTCGCCGCCACCTTCGCGTTGACTCCGCAGCAGAAGCGCGAGCGGCTGATGCACACCGGGCTGATCGCCCGCCTGGTGCCCGAGTGGGCGCAGGTCCCGTTCGTCAGCGTCTCCACCGGCCCGTCCACCGCCACCCGGGTGTGGGAGGGCGACGGCCTCCAGGCCATGGCGGAGCTGCTGGACACCGCGCACGGCCCGCTGACCCGGCTCGTCCGCCGGCCCGCCGTGGAGAAGGCGCTCCGCACCGCGGCCCGCGGCGGCCGACCCGACCAGCGGACGCTGCAACAGTTCACCTGGCTGGCGCTCGCCTCCGAGCAGCTCGAACCGGGCACCACCCGGCCCGCCACCGGCGCCGCGTACGCCCGGATCACCGCGCCCCCGCAGCAACGCCAACCGGCCGGCGGCGCGGTCGCCCGACTGCGCTGGATCAAACGGGCCCCGTTCGGTGACCGGCTCTGGTCGGCGGTGGCCAGGCGGGTACGTCCACGGCGACCGAGCCAGTGAGCGGGCCGGGGGAGTAGCCGACCCATCGACGATGTCCTATTGCGAAGCCTGCGTGACCACGAGTAGCTTGGCACCGTCGCAGAGCCGAGCCGGCCTCGCACCCGTACGTCGCACTCGTCACGAGCGCGCCGCGCACCGCCATCCGCGTGCGCCTGGGCAGGCGTGCCTGTGCCCCGATCTGTCGGGGCCTCACCCTGAGGTAGGCCATGAAGAGAAGACTGCTCTCCGTCGGCGCCGCGCTGCTCGCCGTCGCCGCGTCCGTCCTGGTGTTCGTCAAGCCGGCGGACGCGGCCGTGGGACTGCACGTCGACGGACGCAACATCGTCGAGGCGAACGGCCAGCCGTTCGTCATGCGAGGTGTCAACCACCCCCACGTCTGGTACACGGGCGAGACCGACTCGTTCGCCGACGTCAAGGCGCTCGGCGCCAACACCGTCCGGGTGGTGCTGGGCAGCGGCAAGCGCTGGGGTCCGTCCACCGACGTCGCCGACGTGATCTCACTGTGCAAGCAGAACCGGCTGATCTGCGTGCTGGAGGTCCACGACACCACCGGCTACGGCGAGGAGGGCGCCGCCGCGTCGCTCGACGAGGCGGTCGACTACTGGATCAGCCAGAAGAGCGCCCTCGTCGGCCAGGAGAACTACGTCGTCATCAACATCGGCAACGAGCCGATCGGCAACGTCGACGCCGGCCAGTGGACCGCCGCGACCACCGCCGCGATCACGAAGATGCGCGCCAGCGGCTTCGAGCACCTGCTCATGGTCGACGCGCCCAACTGGGGTCAGGACTGGCAGTACGTCATGCGGGACAACGCGCAGGCGATCCTGGACGCCGACAGCCGGCAGAACACCGTGCTGTCCATCCACATGTACGCGGTGTTCAACACGGCCACGGCCATCACCGACTACCTGGACCGGTTCGAGGACAACGGGTGGCCACTGGTCATCGGCGAGTTCGGCTGGCGGTTCAACGCCAACGAGGTCGACCACGAGACGATCCTGGCCGAGTCGCAGGCCCGTGGTCTGGGCTACCTCGGCTGGTCCTGGAGCGGCAACACCGACCCGATCCTGGACATGGCCACCAGCTTCGACCCCGCGCGGCTCACCACCTGGGGCGAGCGGATCTTCAACGGCGCCAACGGCATAAAGGCCACCGCCAGGGAGGCCACGATCTTCGGCGGTGGGCCGAGCCCCACCGCGACGGTGACGCCCACGGTCAGCCCGACGGTCTCGCCGACCCCGACGGACCCGCCCACCCCCACCCCGACCAGCGGCGACAAGTCCTGCACCGCCGCCTACCGGATCGTGGGCCAGTGGCCGGGCGGCTTCCAGGGGGAGATCCGGATCACCGCCGGGAGCGCGGCGATCAGCGGCTGGATCGTGACGTGGGCCCTCGCCTCAGGCCAGGCCGTCAACCAGGCCTGGAACGCGACGGTCACCACCAGCGGATCCACCGTCGCCGCGCGCAACGTGAGCTACAACGGCAGTCTCGGCCCGGGTGCCGACACGGTCATCGGCTTCCTCGGCTCGTGGAGCGGCACCAACCCCGTTCCGCCGCTGACCTGCACCGCCACCTGACGGCCGACCGTGCGGGCCGGGCGTGGTCAGCCCGGCCCGCACGATCGGGCAGGCAGCGGTCAGCCCGGCCTCAGTCCAGGTCGAACTCGCCGTCCTGGGCGCCGGCGACGAAGGCGTCCCACTCGGCCTGCGTGAAGACCAGGACGGGGCCGTCCGGCTCGGCGGAGTTGCGCATGCCGATCAGGTCGTCGACGAAGGCGACCTCGACGGCGCTCTCGGAGGTGTCACCCTCGGCCCGCTGCCAGACCGCCCGGGAGAGGTCGAAGTCGCCCTTGGGGTGCGAAGCCATCGTTCAGTCCTCCAGTGCCACGGGTCATGGGGGAGACACGTACGGTTCCCCATCGGGCAGGATAAGCGGATGCCGAGCCTGACCCGTGTAGAGGCGACCGCGCGTGGCGCGGCGATCACCGTCGAGTCCTATCAGGTGGACCTCGACCTGAGCGGCGACGGCGAGCGGTTCCGCTCCGACGTCACCATCCGCTTCCGGGCGACCCCCGGCGCGGAGACCTTCGTCGAGGTCCAACCCGCGAAACTGCTGGCGGTACGCCTCAACGACCGCGACATCGACCCGTCCACGCTGGACGACAACCGGCTGCCGCTGACCGGGCTGGCCGAGGCCAACACGCTCACCGTCGCCGCCGAGATGGCGTACTCGAACACGGGCGAGGGGATGCACCGCTTCGTCGACCCCGCCGACGGCGAGACCTACCTCTACGCGATGTCGTTCCTGGACAACGCGCAGCGCCTCTTCGCCGCCTTCGACCAGCCCGACCTGAAGGCCCCGGTCACCATGTCGGTCACCGCCCCGCCGCACTGGGTCGTCGCGGCCAACGGCCAGCTCGCCGCCACGCCGCGCCCCGGGCGCTGGGAGTTCGCCCCCACGGCGCCGCTGGCCACGTACTTCGTCTCGCTGATCGCCGGCCCCTGGCACGTCCGGCGCGACGAGCACGACGGCATCCCGCTCGGCGTCTACTGCCGGCGCTCCCTCGCGGCGCACCTGGACGCCGACGCCGAGGAGATCCTCACCGTCACGAAGCAGTGCCTCGACCGGTTCCACCAGCTCTTCGCGGAGCGCTACCCGTTCGGCAAGTACGACCAGGCGTTCGTGCCGGAGTTCAACGCCGGCGCGATGGAGAACCCGGGCCTCGTCACCTTCCGCGACGACTACGTCTTCCGCTCCGCGGTCACGGACACCGAGCGGGAGCAGCGCGCCACCACCATCGCCCACGAGATGGCGCACATGTGGTTCGGCGACCTGGTCACCATGCGCTGGTGGGACGACCTGTGGCTCAACGAGTCCTTCGCGGAGTACCTCGGCACCCGGGTGACCGCCGAGGCGACCCGCTTCGAGGCGGCCTGGACGACCTTCGCCCTGCGGCGCAAGGCCTGGGGCTACGCGGCCGACCAGCGCCCCTCCACCCACCCCGTGGCGCCCGAGGAGGTCGCCGACGCCGCCGAGGGCCTGCTCAACTTCGACGGCATCTCGTACGCCAAGGGCGCCAGCGTCCTGCGGCAGCTCATCGCCTGGCTCGGCGACGACGCCTTCCTCGCCGGCCTCAACGCCCACTTCGCGAAGCACCGGTACGGCAACGCCGCCCTGGCCGACCTGCTCGGCAGCCTCGCCGCGGCCAGCGGGCGCGACCTGTCCGGCTGGGCGGAGCGCTGGCTGCGCTCG
Source organism: Micromonospora sp. M71_S20 (assembly GCF_003664255.1). Lineage (NCBI taxonomy): Bacteria > Bacillati > Actinomycetota > Actinomycetes > Micromonosporales > Micromonosporaceae > Micromonospora > Micromonospora sp. M71_S20. Next base: position 40,670 of record NZ_RCCV01000003.1, read on the forward strand.
GCGCAGGTCAACACGCTGCGCGCCGAGGTCACCGTCGACGCGGACGGCCGCTACACCGAGGTGACCATCGGGCAGACCGCGCCCGCGTCGCACCCGGTGCTGCGCCCGCACCGCATCGGAGTCGGCCGGTACGCCGCCGACGGCACGGTCGTCCGGACGGAGGTCGACCTCGACCCGGACACCGACGGCGGCCGTACGGTGCTCACCGGGCTGGCGGGCGAGCCGGCGGCCCGGCTGCTGCTGCCCAACGACGGCGACCTGACGTTCGCCAAGATCCGGCTCGACCCCGCGTCGGCGGACGTGGTGCCGCTGGTGCTGCCCGGCCTGGCCGACCCGCTGGCCCGGGCGCTGCTCTGGGGCGAGGCGCTGGACGCCGCCACCGACGGGGAGCGGCCGGTCGCCGGCCTGGTGGCCCTGATCGCCGCCGCCCTCCCCGTCGAGACCGAGGTGATCATCGCCGAGGACGTGCTCGCGCTCAGCCGCTCGCTGGTCGACCGGTACCTCGACCCGCTCGCCCGCGAGGCCGCCCTGGCGCAGGTCGCCGGCGCCTGCGGGAAACTGCTCGACGGCGCCCCGGCCGGCGGCTCGTTGCAGCTCGCGGCGGCCCGGGGCTGGATCGCCGCCAGCACCGACGCCGACCGGCTGGCCGGCTGGCTCGCCGGCCGGGACGTCCCGCCGGGGCTGGCGGTCGACGCCGAGCTGCGCTGGGCGCTGCTGCTCCGGCTGGTGGTGCTCGGCGCGGCGGGCGCGGCGGAGATCGCCGCCGAGGCCGCGGCCGACCCGAGCGCCGCCGGCGCCGAGCGGGCCGCCCGCTGCCGCGCGGCGCTGCCCGACGCGGAGGCCAAGCGGGCCGCGTGGGAGATCGTCGTGTCGAACACCGAGCTGTCGAACCGGCTCGTCGAGGCGACCGCGGAGGGGTTCTGGCAGCCCGAACAGGCCGAGCTGACCGCCGGCTACGTGGCGCGCTACTTCGCCGACATGCCGACCGCCGCGCGGTCGCGTACGCCCTGGGTGGTGGAACAGGTCGCGAAACTGGCCTTCCCCCGCTACGCCGTGGCGCAGCCCACCCGGGAGGCGGCCGCGGCGCTGCTGGCCCGCGACGACATCACCCCCGGCCTGCGCCGGGTGGTCACCGACGCTGACGACGACCTGCGCCGCGCCCTGGTCGCCCGGACGGCGGTCGCCGCGGCGGCGGCCTGACGCCGCCCGCCGGGCGGGACGGTCCGGCGGCCCCCCGGGGCCGCCGGTTCCGCCCGGCCTAGGATCGCGGGGTGGAGGAAGACATCCGGCGGGTCGGCATCATGGGCGGCACCTTCGACCCGATCCACCACGGGCACCTCGTCGCGGCCAGCGAGGTGGCGGACCGGTTCGGGCTGGACGAGGTGGTCTTCGTCCCCACCGGCCAGCCGTGGCAGAAGGCGGACGAGCCGGTCAGCCCGGCGGAGGACCGCTACCTGATGACGGTCATCGCCACCGCCTCCAACCCCCGCTTCCAGGTCAGCCGGGTCGACATCGACCGGGGTGGGCCCACCTACACCGTCGACACCCTGCGCGACCTGCACGCCGAGTACGGCCCGAAGGTGCAGCTGTTCTTCATCACGGGGGCGGACGCGCTGGAGCGGATCCTCTCGTGGAAGGACCTGGACGAGATCTTCGAGCTGGCCCACTTCATCGGCGTGACCCGGCCGGGCTTCGAGCTGACCGCCGCGCACCTGCCGGCCGACACGGTGAGCCTGGTGCAGGTCCCGGCCATGGCCATCTCGTCCACGGACTGCCGGGCCCGGGTCGCCCGGGGGGAGCCGGTCTGGTACCTGGTGCCGGACGGTGTGGTGCAGTACATCGGCAAGCGACGCCTCTATCAGCCGTGATTCAGCCCGGTATGGGATGGTCCGGGCGGGTAACGGGCCAGAACTGACGAGTCGGGATTCCACCGGGTGTGAGACGCTTGGAGGATCGCACGGTTGATCGAAGGAGAACGGTGACAATTTCCGAACGCGCCCACGAGTTGGCCATCGCCGCCGCCCAGGCCGCGGCCGACAAGAAGGCGCAGGACATCGTCATCATCGACGTGGGCGACCAACTCGCCATCACCGACGCGTTCCTGCTCGCCGCGGCTCCCAACGAGCGTCAGGTGCTCGCCATCGTCGATGCCATCGAGGAGCGGCTGCTCGAGCTGCCGGAGAAGGCCAAGCCGGTCCGGCGCGAGGGCGAGCGGGGCGGCCGGTGGGTGCTGCTCGACTACGTCGACATCGTGGTGCACGTCCAGCACACCGAGGAGCGCGAGTTCTACGCCCTCGACCGGCTCTGGAAGGACTGCCCGACGATCCCGTTCGTCGACCGCGACCTCGTCGACGCCGAGTCCGGCACCGGCTCCACCACCGCGGAATGACCCGCCTGATCATCTGGCGGCACGGCAACACCGACTGGAACGCCGCCAGCCGGGTCCAGGGGCAGACCGACGTACCGCTGAACGACCTCGGCCGCGAGCAGGCCCGCACCGCGGCGCCCCTGCTGGCCGGGCTGAGCCCGGACGCCATCGTGGCCAGCGACCTGAGCCGCGCGGCGGACACCGCCGGCGCGCTGGCCGCGCTGACCGGGCTGCCGGTGCGCACCGACCCGCGGCTGCGCGAGCGGCACTTCGGGTCCTGGCAGGGGCTGGCCCTCACCGAGGCCGCCGAGCGCCACCCCGCCGAGTTCGCCCGCTGGCGGGCGGGAGACCCGGACCCCGGCGCCGGCATCGAGACCCTCGACGACCTCGGCAAGCGGGTCGGCGCGGCCCTGTCCGACGCCGCCGACGCCGTGCCCGGCGGCACCGTGGTGGTGGCCACTCACGGCGGCGCGGCCCGGCAGGGCTGCGGGCACCTGCTCGGCTGGGAGCACGCCGTCCTGCGCACCATCGGCTCGTTGCAGAACTGCCACTGGACCGAGCTGCGCCACGACGCCGCCCGGGGCTGGCACCTGCGGGCCCACAACGTCGGCCTGATCACCGTCCCGGCCACCGAGGCCGTCTGACCCGGGCGGCGCCCGGCGACATCGGCTAGCGTGCCGGGCATGCCCGTCGCGGTCGTCACCGACTCCACCGCCTATCTCCCGCCCGAGCTGCTGCGCGACCACCGGCTGACGGTGGTGCCGCTGGCTGTCGTGCTCAACGGCGCCGAGGGGCTGGAGGGGGTGGAGACCACCCCCGCCGACGCCGCCCGGGCGCTCGGCGGCCGGCGCGTCTCGGCGAGCACCTCCCGCCCCGCGCCGGAGCAGTTCGCCCGGACGTACCGGGAGCTGCTCGACGCGGGCGCCGACGGGATCGTCTCGGTGCACCTGTCGGCCGAGCTCTCCGGCACGGTCGAGGCCGCCCGGCTGGCCGCCGCCGGGTTCGACGACCGGGTCGCCGTGGTCGACAGCCGCTCGACCGGCATGGGCCTCGGCTTCCCCGCCGTCGCCGCCGCCACGGCCGCCGAGCGGGGCGAGGACCTGCCGGCGGTACGCGACGCGGCGGTCGACGCCATCGCCCGCACCAGCATCTGGTTCTACGTCGACACGCTGGAGTTCCTCCGCCGGGGCGGCCGGATCGGCGCCGCCGAGGCGCTGCTCGGCACCGCCCTGTCGGTCAAGCCGATCATGCACATGCCGGACGGCGCGATCGTCCTCAGGGACAAGGTGCGTACGGCCAGCCGGGGCGTGGCACGGCTGGTCGACCTGGCCGTCGAGGCTGCCGGGGACGCCGAGGTCGACCTGGCCGTGCACCACCTCGCCGCGCCGCAGCGGGCCGAGGCGCTGCTGGAGGCGCTGACGGTCCGGCTGGGTGACCGCCTGCACGACTCGTACGTCTCGGAGGCCGGCGCGGTGGTCGCCGCGCACGCCGGGCCCGGCCTGGCCTGCGTCGTCGTGCACCGCCGACCCTCGACCCCCGGCTAGCCGCGACCCGGCACTTCCCGCGCTCGACCCGGCACGCCCCGCGCCCGTCCGGGCGCGCCGGCGGGGCCGGCTGCGACGGTCCCGCGCCGACGGGGGCCTGTCGAGCTGCCCCGCCGGGCGGTCCGTGTTCGGGCCGGACCGGGAGGCGCACTGACCTGCGGCTGTTCGCCGCCCTAGCACATCGGCCCCTTGATCAGGCGGTTGTCCACAGGCGGCGCCGTCGTCCACAGCCGGGCGCCGACCGGCCCCGCGTCCCGTCGTCGCGGACCTAGCCTCGCGTCGTGTCAGACGACGAGGAGACGGTGGTCCGGGAACGACTGCGCCGGCTGGTGGCGGGCCGGCCGTCGACCGCTCCGCGGACGCACCCGGGCGGGTCGGCCGGCCCCGTGGGATGGTCCGACGAACCCGTCGGGCCGTCCGTCGACGATCCGGGCCTGGTCGGGGTGTCGGAGCCGGTCCCGTCGTCGCCCCGCGCACCGTCGTCGTCTCTCGCCGGCGCGGCGGAGCCGCCGGAACCCGACCCGCCGGCCCGCGCCCCCGAGGCCGGTGTGGCGCCCCGGTTGCCGGGGCCCGGGGCGTTCGACCCCGGGCGGCGGGGGGTGCGCGCGCTGGCCGCCGTCGCCGTCGTGGTGGTGCTCGTGGCCGGCTTCTGGGCCTGGCGGTCCCGACCACAGGCCGAGCCCGTCCGCCCGGTGGCCACCGCCGGGGCGTCCGATGCGGCGGTGACCGGCCTCGCGGAACCGGCCGCCACGCCGGCCGGCGAGCTGGTCGTCGCGGTCGCCGGAAAGGTACGCCGCCCCGGGCTGGTCCGGGTTCCGGCCGGCGCGCGGGTCGCGGACGCCGTGGAGGCTGCCGGCGGGGCGCTGCCGGGGGTGGACGTGGCCCTGCTCAACCCGGCCCGGAAGGTCACCGACGGCGAGCTGATCCTGGTCGGCGTCGCGGCACCACCGGGCGCGGCACCCCCGCCCGGGGCGGCTGCCGGCGGCGCGCCGGGGGCGCCCGGCGCGGGTGGCCGGCTCAACCTCAACACCGCGACGCTCGCGCAGCTCGACGCGCTGCCGGGCGTCGGCCCGGTGCTCGCCCAGCGCATCCTCGCCCACCGCGACCAGCAGGGCGGCTTCCGCTCGGTCGGCGACCTGCGCCAGGTCGACGGCATCGGCGACGCCCGCTACGAGCAGCTCAAGGACCTGGTGACGGTGTGACGGCGGGCGGCGTGCCCGGCCCGTCCGTCCCCGGGGCCTCCAGCGTCGACGCCGGGGGCGAGCGGGTCGCGGCGGCCATCGACCTGCGGCTGGCCGGCTTGGCGGTGGCCACCTGGCTCGCCGCGCTGGCCGGGCTGCACCTGACCGTCGGCGGGGCCCTGCTGCTGGCGGCGGTGGCCGCCGGGGCGGCGGGGCTGGGCGGGCTGCACCTGGCCGGCTTCCTCGGACGGCCGGCCGCCCCGGCCCGGCGGTACGGCTGGATCGCCGTCGCCGTGCTGCTCGGCGTGGTCTGCGGTGCGACGGCCACCGCCGCCCGGCTGTCCGTCCGCGACGCCGGACCGGTCCGCGCCCTGGTCGAGGAACGGGCCCTCGTCACCGCCGAACTGGTCGTCCGCGACGATCCCCGTCCCGTACGCGGCGTCGCCGGGCGCCCGGCCACCCTGCTCGTGCCGGCCGAGCTGACCCGGTTCACCGGCCCGGACGGGCGGCGGATCGCGACGCCGGCCCGGGTGCTGGTCCTCGCCACCGATCCCGGCTGGCGGGGGCTGCTGCCCGGGCAGCGGCTGACCGCCGAAGGACGGCTCGCCGCCCCGCGCGGCGGCGACCTGACCGCGGCGGTACTGAGCGCGGCCGGACCGCCGGCGCCGCACGGGGCCGCCCCGTCGTCGCAGCGGGCCGCCGGGTCGCTGCGTGCCGGTCTGCAACGCGCCTGCGCGCCGCTTCCCGACGAGCAGGGTGGGCTGCTGCCCGGTCTGGTGGTCGGGGACACGAGCCGGCTGCCGCCCACCGTGGAGGAGGACTTCCTCGCCACCGGCATGACCCACCTGAACGCCGTCTCCGGTTCCAACGTGGCCATCGTCGTCGGCGCGGTGCTGCTGTTGGCCCGCTGGGCGCGGGCCGGGCCCTGGCTGGCCGCCGGGATCTGCGGGCTGGCCCTGGTCGGCTTCGTCATCCTGGTCCGCCCCTCGCCCAGCGTGGTACGCGCCGCCACCATGGGCGCCATCGGGCTGGCGGCGTTGGCTGCCGGACGTCCCCGGGCCGCGCTGCCCGCCCTCTCCGCCGGGGTGGCCGTGCTGGTGCTGGTCGACCCGGAGCTGGCCGGCGACGCCGGCTTCGCGCTCTCCGTGCTGGCCACCGGCGGGCTGCTGCTGCTCGCCCCGAGGTGGCGCGACGGGCTGCGTCGTCGAGGGGTGCCGGCCGGGCTCGCCGAGGCGCTGGCCGTGCCGGCGGCCGCGCAGCTCGCCTGCGCCCCGGTGGTGGCCGGGATCTCGGGCACGGTGAGCCTGGTCGCCGTGCCGGCGAACCTGCTCGCGGTGCCGGCCATCGCGCCCGCCACGGTGCTCGGGGTGCTGGCCGCGGCGGTGTCGCCCGTCTGGCCGGCCGGGGCGGAGTTCGTCGCGTGGCTGGCCAGTTGGCCGGCCTGGTGGCTGGTCATGGTGGCGCGGCAGGGCGCGCGGCTGCCGGCGGGCACGCTGCCGTGGCCGGGCGGGGTGACGGGGGCCCTGCTGCTGGCCGGGCTGACCGTCGCGCTGCTGGTGGCCACCCGGCACCCGGTGGTCCGCCGGCTGGTGGCGGTGGTCGTCGTCGCCGTGGTGGCCGGCACGCTGCCGGTACGGCTGGCCGCCCCCGGCTGGCCCCCGGCGGGCTGGGTGGTCGCCGCCTGCGCGGTCGGCCAGGGCGACACCGTCGTGCTGCCGGTGGCGGCCGGCCGGGCGGTGGTCATCGACGCCGGGCCGGACCCGGGGGCGGCGGACGGCTGCCTGCGCCGGCTGGGCGTACGGGAGGTCGCGCTGCTGGTGGTCAGCCACTTCCACGTCGACCACACCGGCGGCGTCGCGGGCGTGTTCCGGGGCCGACCGGTGGGCGCGGTGCTCACCCCGCAGTGGCCGGAGCCCGCCGCCGGGCGGGAGCTGGTCCTCGCCGAGGCCGCGGCGCACTCCGTCGAAGTGGTGGCGGGCGCGGCCGGCTGGCGGTACCGGGAGGGTGGCGTCGAGTTCACCGTCATCGGCCCGCCTCGTCCGCTGCGCGGCACCCGGTCGGATCCCAACAACAACTCGCTGATGTTGCTCGCCACCGTCTCCGGCGTGCGGATCCTGCTCGCCGGGGACGCCGAGACCGAGGAGCAGCGGGCGTTGCTGGACGACACGGGGCCGGGCGGCGTGCGGGCCGAGGTGCTGAAGGTCGCGCACCACGGGTCGGCCTACCAGGACCCGGCCTTCCTGGACGCGGTGCGTCCCGTGGTCGCCCTGGTGCCGGTGGGGACGGGCAACACCTACGGGCATCCCAATCCGGCGGTGCTCGGGCGGCTGGCCCGGGGCGGGGCGCGGGTGCTGCGTACCGACACGGACGGCGACGTGGCGGCGGTGCTCGGCCGGGCCGGTCTCGGGGTGGTGACGCGGGGCACGCCGCCGGGACGACAACGGTAGAAATCGACACCGATTATCGGCTTTAGCGGTGGACTGAGGTAAATGTCTGGATTTGCGCTGAGTGCGGGCTCCGCACCCGCAGTGCCGACGAGCAGACTGGATCCGGCCGCCGGCCGTGCGAATATGGGCGGCGTGACCGCCGCCAGCCTCGCTCCTATTCTGCTCGTCCTCGGCGACGAGGAGCTGCTCGCCACGCGCGCGGTCACCGAAGCCGTCGCGAAGGCCCGCAGCGTCGACCCCGACGTGGACGTCCGCGAATACCAGGCCGGTGCCCTCGTCGTCGGCGAGATCGCCGAGATGCTCAGCCCGTCCCTCTTCGGTGGGCGCCGGGTGCTGGTGCTGCGCGCCGGCCAGGACGCCCGCAAGGACCTGGTGGCGGCTCTGCTGGCGTACGCGAAGAACCCCGACCCGGAGGTGCAGCTCATCGTGCTGCACCTCGGCGGGGCCAAGGGCAAGGCGTTCGCCGACGGGCTGAAGGCGGCCGGCGCGACGGTGGTGCCGGCGGCCAAGCTCAAGGGGCACCGCGACCGGGTGGCCTTCGTCCGGGACGAGATCCGCCGGGCCGGCGGGAAGTGCACCGACGACGCGGCCGAGGCGCTCATCGCGGCGGTCGGCAACGACCTGCGCGAGCTGGCCGCCGCGTGCTCCCAGCTGATGGCCGACACCGACGGGCGCATCGGCGCCGACACGGTCTCCCGCTACTACCGGGGCCGGGTCGAGGTGACCGGCTTCACCGTCGCCGACGCCGCCATGGTGGGCGACGTGCCTGCGGCGCTGGAGGCGCTGCGCTGGGCGCTGCACGTGGGGGTCGACCCGGTGCCGATCGCCGACGCGATCGCCGACGGCGTCCGCACCGTGGCCCGGGTCGCCGCCGCCGGTCGGGGCGACCCCTTCCAGCTGGCGAGCACCCTCGGCATGCCGGCGTGGAAGATCAGGTCCGCTCAGCAGCGGGCCCGTGGCTGGACGCCGGAGGGGCTGGTCCAGGCGATGCGGGCCGCGGCCGAGTGCAACGCGGCCGTCAAGGGCGGCTCGGACGACCGTGCGTACGCGCTGGAGCGGGCCGTGTTCTCGGTCGCCGCCGCCCGGCAGGGTGGCGCCAGGTGAGCGGAGCACCCCGTGGCTCGTGGGCCACGATCCCCGCCGACGAGGAGCGGTACCGGCCGCTCTACGCGCGCCTGCTCCGGCTGCGCTTCGTCAACCCGGGCGGGGTGCTCTGCTTCCTCTTCTTCGAGGGCGCCGTCGCGCTCGCCGCGCTGCTCGCCCTCGCCGAGCTGGTCACCTGGTGGGCGGTGCTCATCCTGCCCGCCACGGTGGCCGCGATGGTGAAGCTCAACGACATGGTCGCCGCGATGGTGGTCCGCTCCGCCGCCCTCGTGCCCGAGCAGGAACGGGACCGCTTCCGTCAGCAGATGGAGCCGGCGGTCGGGCGGGCCAGGGTCGACTGGGTCGCGCACACCGTGCCGGGCGTCGTCGTCACGGCGTCGCCGATGCCGCGCGCCGCGCGCGCCGTACGCGACCGGCAGGTGCACCTGGATCCGCGGCACGGCACGGGGGAGCGGGACGCCGCTCGCGCGGACGCCGAGTTCGGCCCGCAGCGCGCCCACCCCGATCCGCTGGGCTGACGATCCGCCGCCCGCCGCCCGCCGCCCGCCGCCCGCCGCCCGCCGCCCACTGCCCGCCGCTTGCTGCGGGTCCCCGGCCCGGCGTCGAGGCCTCCGACGTCGCTTGCTGCGGGTCGCCCCGGTTCAGATCTTGGAAGGAAACGGCCCGGTTGGGGGCCGGTTCTCGCCAATATCTGGCGCGGAACGACGGCGCGCGATCATGCCAATGGGCCTACCGGCGGCGTGATCCGTGCGGCCTCACCTGCGGCGTAATCCCATACGGCCTCGCCTGCCGGTGATCCGGGCGGCCACGGCGCGCGCCGGACCGCGTGCGTCACCGGCGACCCGCTTCACCTTCGGGACGGCAGGCGTTGCTTGTGCCTCCGGAGCCGGCGACGACGAAAACCCGGCGGAGGGGACCCCGGCCGGGTGGTGGTGCGGAACGCGGTACGTCAGACAGCCGGAAGCCCCGGGAAGTGCCCGGGGCTTCCGGTCAGGTCTGAGGTCGCCTCGTCAGGCGGAGAGCGACACCACGCGCTTGGCGATCGCGGACTTGCGGTTCGCGGCCTGGTTCGAGTGGATCACGCCCTTGCTGACCGCCTTGTCCAGCTTGCGCGAGGCGTCACGCATGAGGATGGTGGCCTTCTCGACGTCACCGGCCTCAGCAGCCTCGTTGAACTTCCGGACGGCGGTCTTCAGCGACGACTTGACCGACTTGTTACGCAGCCGGCGCTTCTCGTTCTGCCGGTTGCGCTTGATCTGGGACTTGATGTTCGCCACGCGACAGCCTCGTCTTGATAGCTCGGGTTGGTCTGCTTCCGCGCGCGACGAGCATGCGTCATCGCTGCGCGAAGAGCCAGGTTACCAGGTCGCCCGGGACGAGCCAAAACGGCTCGGTCCCCGCCCCGGTCCGGTCAGGTCCAGCCCTGCCGGCGGGCGAGCCAGCCGAGTGACTGCTCGCCGCTCCATCGCTGGTGCGCCGGGAGGTGCGGCGACGCGGTCCCGGGCGTCGCGGCGGCGGTGGTGAGGAAGTAGCCGGACAGGGCGGCGAGGGCGGCGTCCAGCGCGTCGGGAGGTGCGCCCGCCGATGCCGGGTGCCGGGCGAAGAGCGCGTCGGCGTCCAGGCCGTCGGCGTACGCGGTGAGCAGCAGGGTCACCAGGTCGAACCAGGCCGGCCCCTGGCAGAGCCACGTCCAGTCGCAGAACCAGGCCCGCCCCGCCCCGTCGATCAGCACGTTGTCCAGCCGCAGGTCGCCGTGGATCAGACCGGTCGCGCTGGCGGCGTACGCCGGGAGAAGGGACTCCAGCGCGACCAGGTCGGGCAGGCGGTCCCGGATCGGCGCGGGCAGCGGCGGTGCCGGCTCCCGGCCGGCGGCCACCTCGCCCCACCAGAGGATGTCGTCCCGGGCCAGGTCGGCGAGGTGGGGCAGCCCGAGTTCGCGCAGCCCGGCCGGGGCGTCGGCCAGCGCGGCGGCGACGTCGGCGTACCCGGTCAGGGTCGCGGTCAGCTCGGCGGGGTCCCAGGGCAGCCGGGGGGTGTGCCCGTCGACGGCGTCCAGGCAGAGCGCGAACCAGCCGGCCTCGTACAGCGTCCACCGGGGGCGGGGCGCCGGCAGCCCGTCCGGTAGCCGGTCGAGGATCGCGGCCTCCCGGGCGTACCAGTCGACCAGTCGCGGTTGCTCGACGGTGGCGGCGGCCTTGACGAAGGCCCGGCCCCCGGCGGCGGTGCGGAGCACGGCGGCGAAGCCGCGGGTGAAGCCGGCGCCGGCGACCCGGGCCGCGACCACGGGCGCGCCGAGCCGCTCACCGATGGCGGTACGCAGCGCGGCCGGCAGCGTCGCCCACTCCGGCCGGCGGGCGGTCGCGTGGTACGGCACGGGCGGCGGGGACGTCGGGGTCACGCCACCATGCTGCCGCGCGGCGGGTCGGGCCGCACCGCCACCGCCACCGCCTCCGGCGCCCGCGACCCGCCGGGCCCGCCGTGGCGGGGCCGGGGAGGGGGCGCGGTCTGCCAGACTGCCAGGCCATGAGGACCGACGACTTCTGGCAGTTGATCGACCGGGCCCGGGCCGGCGGCGGGGGAGAGCCGCACGCGGTCGCGGCGCGGGCCGTCGCCCTGCTCGCCGAGCGCGATCCGGAGGACATCGTCGGGTACGCCCGCCACCAGGCACGGGTGCTGTCCGCCTCGCACAAGGTCGACCTCTGGGGCGCCGCCTACCTGATCAACGGAGGCGTGTCCGACGAGGGCTTCCACCACTTCCGGGGCTGGCTGATGACCCAGGGGCGCGAGGTGTTCGCACGTGCCGTCGCCGACCCGGACTCGCTGGCCGGGCTGCCGCAGGTCAGGGCGGCCTCGCTCAGCGGCGAGGAGTTCTCGGCCGCCGAGATGCTGGCGGCGCCGTGGGACGCGTACCGCCGGGTCACCGCCGCCGAGCTGCCGGCGGACCCGGAGCCGGCCCCGGTGCCCGACCTCAACGACTTCTGGGACTTCGACGACGAGGAGGAGGCGAAGCGGCGGCTGCCGAAGCTCGCCGCCCTCTTCGTCGAGCCGCCCGCCGAGTGACCCCGCTCGCCCCTGCGCCGCCGGGCGCGGGGTGGGGTGGGGCGGTGCTCGCGGGGTGGTCCCGGCGGTGGGGATCGCCCGCACAGCGGACGCACGCCGGCGACGTGGGAGCATAGAGGGGGCCGGCGTCGTGCCGGCCCGCTCACGTCAGCCGACCAGAACGGACCGCTGTGCCTCCGACGCTCGATTCCGGCGCGAACGCTCCTGGTTCCACCGACCCGGCGCGCATCCGGAACTTCTGCATCATCGCCCACATCGACCACGGGAAGTCGACCCTGGCCGACCGGATGTTGCAGCTCACCGGCGTGGTCGACCCCCGGCAGATGCGTGCGCAGTACCTCGACCGCATGGACATCGAGCGCGAGCGCGGCATCACGATCAAGAGCCAGGCCGTCCGGATGCCCTGGACCATCCGGGAGGGCGACCGGGCCGGCGAGACCGCCGTGCTCAACATGATCGACACCCCGGGCCACGTCGACTTCACCTACGAGGTGTCCCGGTCGCTGGCCGCCTGCGAGGGCGCGATCCTGCTGGTCGACGCCGCGCAGGGCATCGAGGCGCAGACCCTGGCGAACCTCTACCTGGCGCTCGAGAACGACCTGCACGTCATCCCGGTGCTCAACAAGATCGACCTGCCGGCCGCCCAGCCGGAGAAGTACGCCGAGGAGCTGGCGCACCTCATCGGGGGCGACCCGGCGGACTGCATCCGGGTCTCCGGCAAGACCGGTGACGGCGTGCCGTACCTGCTCGACGAGATCGTCCGGCAGTTCAAGCCCCCGGTCGGCGACGCGGCGGCGCCCGCCCGCGCCATGATCTTCGACTCGGTCTACGACGTCTACCGGGGCGTGGTCACCTACGTCCGGGTCATCGACGGGCGGATCAGCGCCCGCGACCGGATCAAGATGATGTCGACGGCCGCCGTGCACGAGCTGCTGGAGATCGGCGTCATCTCGCCCGAGATGGTGAAGGCCGACGCGCTCGGCGTCGGCGAGGTGGGTTACCTGATCACCGGTGTGAAGGACGTCCGCCAGTCCCGGGTCGGTGACACGATCACCATCAACTCCCGGCCGGCGACGGAGGCCCTGGGCGGCTACAAGGACCCGAAGCCGATGGTCTACTCGGGCCTCTACCCGATCGACGGCTCCGACTACCCCAACCTGCGCGAGGCGCTGGACAAGCTCAAGCTCAACGACGCCGCGCTCGACTACGAGCCGGAGACCTCGGGCGCGCTCGGCTTCGGCTTCCGCTGCGGCTTCCTCGGCCTGCTGCACCTGGAGATCATCCGGGAGCGGCTGGAGCGCGAGTACAACCTCGACCTCATCTCCACCGCGCCGAACGTGGTCTACCGGGCCATCACCGAGGACGGCGAGGAGATCGTCGTGACGAACCCGAGCGAGTACCCCATGGGCAAGATCGCCGAAGTGTACGAGCCGGTCGTGCGCGCCACGGTGCTCACCCCGAACGACTACGTCGGCGCGGTGATGGAGCTCTGCCAGGGCCGCCGGGGCAGCCTGCTCGGCATGGACTACCTCTCCGCCGACCGGGTGGAACTGCGCTACACGCTGCCGCTCGCGGAGATCATCTTCGACTTCTTCGACCAGTTGAAGAGCCGTACCAAGGGCTACGCCTCGCTGGACTACGAGCCCTCCGGCGAGCAGGCGTCCGACCTGGTGAAGGTCGACATCCTGCTGCACGGTGAGCCGGTCGACGCGTTCAGCGCGATCGTGCACAAGGACAAGGCGTACAACTACGGCGTCACGATCGCGGCGAAGCTGCGCAACCTGATCCCGCGCCAGCAGTTCGAGGTGCCGATCCAGGCGGCGATCGGCAGCCGGGTGATCGCCCGGGAGACCATCCGGGCGATCCGCAAGGACGTGCTCGCCAAGTGCTACGGCGGTGACATCAGCCGTAAGCGCAAGCTGCTGGAGAAGCAGAAGGAGGGCAAGAAGCGGATGAAGATGGTGGGCCGGGTGGAGGTCCCCCAGGAGGCCTTCATCGCCGCGCTCTCCTCCGACTCCGGCGACGGCAAGGCTCCCGGCAAGAAGTGACCCGCCGCCGGTGCGTCCGGCGGATGACGACGTACGACGGCCGGCGCCCCGGCCGGGCTGTGGACCCCTCGGTGGTCCCGCCCGGCCGGGGCGCCGGCCGTTCGCGTCGAAGGAATTTTTCGGCCCCGCGGCCCCCGTGCTCCGCCCGCCGGACGGAAGGGCGCCACCTGCGCGAATGATCGCGCGGGGGCAATCGCCGCGCCATGTGCCATTGACGTACGACGTCGTCCTCGTCGGTCGGACCGGTTTGGGTTTTCGGCGGGTCGGGAACTTAGCGGTCACGACAGGAACACCACAGACAGTGGTACTGAATCTTTTAGAGAAGGAGGGCGACGTGGAGCTCACCGTTTGGGGCATCGTCACCGCGCTCATCGTTGGTCTTATCATCGGCGCTCTGGGTCGCCTGCTCGTGCCGGGCCGCCAGAACATGCCGATGTGGCTGCACATGCTGATCGGTGTGGGCGCCGCGCTGCTGGGCACCGTGCTGGCCCGGGCGATGGGTATCGCCACCGAGACCGCCGGCATCGACTGGGGCGAGCTGCTGGTCCAGGTCGTGCTGGCCGCGATCGCCGTGGCGCTGGTCGCCGGTGTGGGTCGTCGCCGCAGCGTCACCCACCGGTAATCCCCGTACCGCTCGACGGGCGTCCGACCGCACAGGTCGGGCGCCCGTTTCGCGTCCGCCCGATGCCCCTCGCGGGTAGGCCCCGACGTCCGTCCGTCCGGTCCCGGGCGGACGTGGCAGCGCAGCGGCGGTGCCGGAAGTCCGGTCTGGACATGTGTCGAACCGGTGCCCCGGAAAGTCGGTTTGGAATTTCGGCGGGTCGGGAACTTAGCGGTCACGACAGGAACACCACAGATCGTGGAACTGATTCTTCTCGAGGAGGAGGGCGACATGGAGCTCACCGTTTGGGGCATCGTCACCGCGCTCATCGTTGGTCTCATTGTCGGCGCTCTGGGTCGCCTGCTCGTGCCGGGCCGCCAGAACATGCCGATGTGGCTGCACATGCTGATCGGTGTGGGCGCCGCCCTGCTGGGCACCGTGCTGGCCCGGGCGATGGGTATCGCCACCGAGACCGCCGGCATCGACTGGGGCGAGCTGCTGGTCCAGGTCGTGGTGGCCGCGATCGCCGTGGCGCTGGTCGCCGGTGTGGGTCGTCGCCGCAGCGTCACCCACCGGTAATCCCCGTACCGCTCGACGGGCGTCCGACCGCACAGGTCGGGCGCCCGTTCGCGTACGCCCCGATCGTCTCGGTGCGCCCGGTTTCGCCCCCGCGCCCGGCCGCGCATGATCGATCTGCTGCGGTACCGTCGCCTCTCTTTCGCCGACCGCCCACTGTCGTAAAGGAATTTTTCCTACTAAGGTGCGGCGGAGAAGGTTAGTGCCAAGCGGCGCGAGGGAGATGTGGCGTGAACAGGTGGAAGCGGCTGGCCCCGGTCACCGCCGTCGTGGCCTCGGCCGCGATGGTCCTGGCCGGTTGCGGTGGCTCCGATGACGACAAGGCCGCCGACAACAGCAAGCTGACGGTCTGGATGATGGGCGAGGGCAGCGAGGCGCAGACCAAGTTCCTCGACGGCGTCGAGACCGAGTTCCGGCAGAAGCACCCGGACACGGACGTGGTGGTCCAGTACATCCCCTGGCTCGAGGCGCCGAAGAAGTTCCAGGCCGCGCTCGCCGGCGGCGAGGGGCCGGACGTCACCGAGCTGGGCAACACCGAGACCCAGGGCTGGGCGGCGCAGGAGGCGCTGGCCGACGTGACCGACCGGATGAACGGCTGGACCGAGGGCAAGGACATCCTCCCCGACCTGGTCAAGAACGCCCAGCTCGACGGCAAGCAGTACGGCGTCCCGTGGTACGCCGGCGTCCGGGGGATGTACTACCGCACCGACTGGTTCGCCGAGGCGGGCGTGAAGCCGCCGACCAACTGGGACGAACTGGTCTCCGCCGCCAAGACCGTGCAGGCCAAGAAGCCGGGCACGTACGGCATCGCGCTGCCGGGCAACTCCGAGCTGCCCTTCTACTCGTTCCTGTGGGGCGCCGGCGCGGAGATCGCGACGCAGCAGGGTGACTCCTGGAAGTCCGGCTACAACACGCCCGAGGCGCAGAAGGCCGTCAAGTTCTGGACCGACATGGTGACCGTGCACAAGGTGGCCCCGCCGGCCGCCGCGGGTTGGAACGAGATCGACGCCCGGACCCAGTTCGCCACCGGCAAGGCGGCGATGGCCTTCGGCGGCAGCTGGCAGCAGGGCGCCATCAAGAAGGACAACCCGGAGATCGAGAAGGTCTGGGGCACGTTCCCGATCCCCGGCCCCGACGGCAAGGCGGCGCCCGGCTTCGCCGGCGGCTCCGACGTCGCGATCTGGAAGGACAGCGAGCGGCAGGACCTCGCCTGGGACTACCTGACCGTGCTGCTGAACAAGAAGAACGACCAGGCCTTCGCCGACAGCCTCGGCTTCTTCCCGGTCTACAAGGACCTGGTTGGCGGCGACAAGTACGCCAACGACAAGATCATGTCGGCGTTCGCCACCACGATGCAGAACACCAAGCTCACGCCGCTCACCCCGAAGTGGGTGGAGGTCAGCCGGACCAAGACGGTGACCCAGGCGATGAACAGCTCGGTCATGAAGGGTCAGAAGACGGTCGAGAAGGCTACCGCCGACGCGGCCGCGGAGATGGAAAGCATCCTCAACGCCAAGTGACCACGCTGACCGAGGCGCCGGAGACGGCCGCCGCGCGGGAGACCCCCGCGCGGCGGCGTCGCCGGGTGGACCGCCTGCCCTACCTGCTGCTCCTGCCCTGCCTGGTGATTATCGGCGTACTGCTGCTCTGGCCGCTCGGCCAGGTGGTGGTGATGTCCTTCCACCAGCTCAACAACGTCCGACAGCTGCGCGGCGACCGCGAGTGGCCGTGGGTGGGCCTCGGCAACTACGCCGAGATCCTCAGCGATCCGTTCTTCCTGACGGTGCTGCGCAACACGGTCCTCTTCGCCGTGGCCAACGTCGCGCTCACGATGGTCCTGGGCACCCTGGTCGGGCTGCTGCTCAACCGGCTCGGCAAACGGATGGCCGCCTTCGTGGCCAGCTGCGTGATGCTCGCCTGGGCCACCCCGGCGCTGACCGGCACGATCGTCTGGAAGTGGATCTTCGACGACACCAGCGGCCTGGTCACCTGGCTGTTCAACGCGCTGCCCGACGGGCTGTCGCAGAGCCTCTTCGGGCGCAGCGACTGGACCGGCTACGGCTGGTTCAACTCGCCCCTGCTGTTCTTCTCGATCCTGACCCTGGTGGTGGTCTGGCACTCGTTCCCGTTCATCGCCGTCAGCGTGCTGGCGGGCCTGAAGAGCGTGCCGAGCGAGCTGCACGAGGCGGCCCGGGTCGACGGGGCCGGCCCGTGGAAGGTGTTCTGGAAGATCACCTTCCCGCTGCTGCGGCCGGTCTTCGGGATCCTGGTCGTGCTCTCCACGATCTGGGACTTCAAGGTCTTCACCCAGCAGTTCGTGCTGGCCGGCGGCACGCAGGACCGGCCGACGTTCATGCTCTCCATCTACTCGTACGCGGAGGCGTTCTCACCCCCGCCGAAGTACGGTCTCGGCGCCGCGATCGCGGTGATCCTCACCCTGATCCTGCTGGTGGTGACCGGCCTCTACGTCCGCATGGTGCTCAAGCAGGAGGAGGACGCGTGACGCGACGCGGAGGCGGCGGGGGCGCGAAGCGGCTCGCGCTCAACGGCGCGGGGCTGCTGGTGGCGCTCTTCGCCGCGTTCCCGGTCTACTGGATGATCGCGACCTCGCTGAAGCCGAGTTCGGAGATCTTCTCGTCCACCCCCCGGCCGGTGCCCACCGAGCCGACCCTGGAGCACTACCGGCAGATCCTCACCGGGAACCTGATCCCGGGCGTCACCTTCGCCGACTTCTTCCTCAACAGCGTGCTGGTCGCGGTCTCCACCGTGGTGCTCAGCGGCCTGGTGGCGCTGCTGGCCGCCACCGCCGTGGCCCGGTTCCGCTTCAAGCTGCGGACCACCTTCCTGATCATGCTGCTGGTGGTGCAGATGATCCCGCTGGAGGCGCTGGTCATCCCGCTGTTCCTGATGATCCAGCGGCTCGGGCTCTACAACACCCTGCCCAGCCTGATCCTCACCTACCTCGGCTTCTCGCTGCCGTTCGCGGTCTGGATGCTGCGCGGCTTCGTCGCCGCGGTGCCCAAGGAGTTGGAGGAGGCCGCCGCCATCGACGGGGCCAGCCGGGCGCAGACCTTCCGCAAGGTCCTCTTCCCGCTGGTGGCGCCCGGGCTGGTGGCCACGAGCATCTTCTCGTTCATCACCGCCTGGAACGAGCTGATCTTCGCGCTGACCTTCATCAACGACCAGGAGAGCTACACCCTGCCGGTCGCGATGACGTTCTTCTTCGGCCGCGACGACACCGCCTGGGGCCCGGTGATGGCCGCCTCCACGCTGTTCACCCTGCCGGTGATCGTCTTCTTCCTGCTGGTGCAGCGGCGGATGGTCTCCGGGCTGGTGGCCGGCGCCGTCAAGGGCTGACGCCCGCACGAGGACACGCGAAGGAAGGGCTCTCGTCGACGAGAGCCCTTCCTTCGCGTGTCGGGGGCATGCGTCCCGCGGGCTAGGCTGACCGCCATGACGGGCAGGCTGGCTTCGGTGAACCTCGGCGGGGTGACCGAGGCGGATTGGGCGGGCGACGCGAGCGGTCGCAGCGGCATCGACAAGCGGCCGGTCGACGGCCCGGTGCTGCTGCGCGCGGACGGGGTGGCCGGCGACTTCATCGGCGAACGCGCCCACCACGGCGGTCCGGACCGGGCGGTCTACGCGTACGCCGAGGAGGACGCGTCCTGGTGGGCGGAGGAGATGGGCCGCAGCATCCGCCCCGGCGGTTTCGGGGAGAACCTGACCACGTACGCGGTGGACGTGACGGGCGCCGTGATCGGCGAGCAGTGGGCGATCGGGTCGGCGCTGCTCCAGGTGACCAAGCCGCGCACGCCGTGCACCACCTTCGCCGGCTTCTGGGGCGTGCCCGACCTGATCAAGCGGTTCACGGCGCGGGCGACGCCCGGGGCGTACCTGCGGGTGCTGCGCGAGGGGGAGGTTGGCGCGGGGGACCCGGTCGAGGTGGTGGACCGGCCCGCGCACGGGGTGACTATCGGCGAGGTGTTCCGGGCCCTGAACCTGGAGCCGGAGCTGCTGCCCCGGCTGCTCGACGCGCCCGACCTGCCGGACCGGCTCCGGGAGAAGGCGCGCCGCCGGCTCGCCGGCCGGAGCTGACCCGACCGCCGCCATCGCGGCCCGCCCCCGCGCATGGAGGCGGGGCGCCGCATCCCCGAGAAGGATGGACGTGGGCGGCCGGGAACGGGAACGGGCCCCGTCCCGTGGGGGAGGGGGCCCGTCCGGCGTCGGCCCGGCGCGCGCCGGGTGACCGGGTCAGCGCAGCCAGGGCACGCTGCGGTCGAGCAGACCGCGCTGCTTGAGCTCCTTGCGCAGCGGGATCTCGTCGTCGATGTAGCCGTCCCAGTTGATGCCCCAGTAGTTGGCGGTGTGGGTGCCCTCACCGCAGAGCTGGCGCTGCACCGGCGTGCGGTTGGCCCACCACTCGCCGTCCTTGTCGATGTGCAGCTCGTCCAGCGGCCGGATCCACCGGTAGGTGTAGCCGACGAAGAGCATCTTGCGGGTGATGGTCGACAGGTTGGTCGACCGGGAGTGCCACTGGCGGCGGTCGAAGATGAAGGCGTCACCGGGGTTGGCGGTGATCTCCACCGTGCCCTCCGGGTCCGGGTTGTGCACGGAGGTGTCCTCGGGGCGGGGCAGCGAGTTCCACAGGTGGCTGCCCGGGATCACCTTGGTGGCGCCCCGGCCCTTCTCCGACAGGTCGGACAGGACGTAGGCCACCTTGAGCGAGAACATCGGCCGAGGCAGGTTCGGGTCCATCGTCTCCGGGTCGGAGTTCTGCCGGTACCCGTCCTGGTGCCAGCCCCAGTAGGGCTTCTCCGGCTCCGCCGCCGGCGGGGTGACGTCCAGGTGGTTGTGGTGGGTGTAGATGTTCCAGCCGGCCAGGCCCCACATGTACGGGAAGGCGATCGGGTGGGTCAGCAGGTCGCCGAAGAGCTCGTCGCGCTCCAGGAAGCCCAGCAGGTGCAGGGTGCCGTCCTTGGTGGTGGTGCCCTTCGCCTTCTCCTCGGCGTAGACGCGGTCCACCGCCGCCTCCAGCGCCGCCCGGTGGTCCTCCGTCAGCACGTTGCGCAGCAGGAGGAAGCCCTGCTCGTGGAACTCCTTGCGGTCGGTGTCACTGATCGGTTCGTAACCGGTCCGGTCGCCGTAGTCGAACACCTCGACGTACCCCTCCCCATGAGGCGAAACCATTGCTGGCACAGGCCGCCGATCGTAACCCGCTGGTCTCGGGGCGGGACACTGCCCAGCACGATATGCGACCGTTGCCCGGACTGTGGGGAGCGGCGCGGTGACGATTCGTCACGGCTGTGGAGCGCGCCGCGGGTTATCGCCGGGAATGCCGGATTGCGCGGTGACTGCCGGTAAGGAGATCGGGGCCACTACGCCTCGGCGAAGACCTCCGCGACGACCTGCCCGGCGGCCGGGGCCTCGTCGGTCCGGTTCCAGGTGCCGTCGCGGGCCGTCCACTCCAGGTCGCCGAAGCGCACCCGCTTCACGCCGTGGTCCTGCGCGTGGGAGACCAGCCAGTGCGCGTACCGCCAGCCCCGGCGCTCGTCGGCGGCCGGGACCGTCAGGCCCGTCAGGTCCGCCGCGGTGCTCGCGCCGGCCAGGCCCCAGTCCAGCAGGAGGCCGCGGGTCAGCGCGCTCGCCGCGGCCTCGCCGCGCATCGCCGGGTCGCGCCCCACCGTGCAGGCGACCGCGCCGGTGGCGTGTCCGACCAGGGCCCGGGTCAGCACCTCGGACTCGTCCGCCCATTTCTGGTACGCCTCCGGGAAGGCCGAGCGCTGCACCTTCTGCGCCGCGTCGGTGACCCGCATCCGCTCCCAGCCGCGCACCTTCTTCAGCCCGGCGTAGAACTTCCCGGCCGCGTAGCGGGGGTCACGGATCTGCTCCGGGGTGCCCCAACCCTGGCTGGGGCGCTGCTGGAACAGCCCGACCGAGTCGCGGTCACCGCCGGCGAGGTTGCGCAGGCCGGATTCCTGGTAGGCGGTGGCCAGCGCGACGACGACGGCCCGCTCGGGCATCTTCCGCTGGATGCCGATGGCCGCGATCGTCGCCGCGTTGGCCATCTGGTCGGGGTCCAGGGCCACGCGCCCGTCCGCCTGCACCGTGCAGGTCCGGCTGGCCAGGGGGAGGCGCAACTGCCCGCCCATCTGCCGGATGACGATCCAGATCCCGACCGCGGCGAGGACGACGAGGACGACGCCGCCCGCCACGACTGCCCGAGTACGCACCCACACCCCCTGATCGACAGTCCGACAAGCGTACGTCCCTCGTGGTGCCTTCCGGGGTCGTCCGACCGGTTCTCCACGCCTGCCCGCGCGACGCGCGCCGGCGTTACCGGTCGGCGCCCGCGGCGGCGTCGCCGTCGGCGGCGGGCACCCAGCTCGCCGGCCGCTTCTCCCGGAACGCCAGGACGCCCTCGCGTCCCTCCTCCGACAGGAAGTACCCGGTCGAGAGGGTGGACAGGCCGGCGATCTCCGTCCGCAGGTCCACGGCGGGCGGCCGGCGCAGCAACTGCTTCGCCCCGGCCAGCGCGCCCGGAGCCCCCCGCACCAGAGAGTCGCAGTACCCCGCAACCGCCGCTTCCAGTCCGTCCGCCGGCCCGGCGGCGGTGACCAGGCCGATCTCGGCCGCCCGCCGGCCGTCGAAGGTGTCGCCGGTCAGGTAGAGCTCGGCCGCCGCGCGGGGGTGCAGGCGGGGCAGCACGGTCGCGGAGATCACCGCCGGCACCACGCCGATCCGCACCTCGGTGAAGGCGAACGTCGCCTCCAGCGCGCACACCGCCAGGTCCGCCGCCGCGATGAGACCGAGGCCGCCCGCCCGGGCCGGGCCGGCCACCTTCGCCACCACCGGCTTCGGGCACTCCCAGACCGCCGCGAGCACGTCGCCGAGCATCCCGGCCGGCACGGTCCCGCTGGCGTACGCGGCGGCCGTCTCCTTCAGGTCCGCCCCGGAACAGAAGACCGGGCCCGTGTGGTCGAGCACGATCACGCGTACGGCGTCGTCGGCGACCGCCTCGGCGAGGCCGGCCAGCAGCTGGGTCATCAGCGGCGTGGAGAGCGCGTTGCGGTTGTGCGGGCTGTCCAGGGTGAGGGTGGTCACCCCACGGGCCGTGGCGGCCCGCACGAGCACGTCGGGAGAGGTCATGGAAGGGCACACTAGTGGCCATGCCCGGCGTCCTTCCAGAAGGCGAAACCGTCCCCGTCGACGGTTCGCTGCCCGCCACCGCCACCCGAGCCGTCGGCGCGCGTGGCTTCGGCGTCTACGTGCACGTGCCGTTCTGCGCCAGCCGCTGCGGCTATTGCGACTTCAACACGTACACCGCCGCCGAACTGGGCGGCGGGGCGGGCCGGGAGGGCTACGCCGACACCGTGCTGGCCGAGCTGTCCCTCGCCCGCCGGGTGCTGGGCGACGCCCCGCCGCCCCGGGTCGACACGGTCTTCGTCGGCGGCGGCACCCCGACCCTGCTCCCCGCCGACGACCTGGCCCGGATCCTCGACGGCATCGACCGCACCTGGGGGCTCGCGCCCGACGCCGAGGTGACCACCGAGGCCAACCCGGAGTCGGTCACGCCGGAGTCGCTGAAGGCGCTGCGGGCCGCCGGCTACACCCGGATCTCGCTGGGCATGCAGTCCGCCGCGCCGGGCGTGCTGGCGATCCTCGACCGTACGCACAGCGCCGGCCGGGCCGTCGCCGCCGCCCGCGAGGCGCGCGACGCCGGGTTCGACCACGTCAACCTCGACCTGATCTACGGCACGCCGGGGGAGACCGGGGCGGACTTCGCCGCCTCGCTGGACCAGGTCGTCGCCGCCGGGGTGGACCACGTCAGCGCGTACGCCCTGATCGTGGAGGACGGCACGCGGCTGGCCGCCCGGATGCGGCGCGGCGAGCTGCCGTACCCCTCCGACGATGTCGCCGCGGACCGCTACCTCGCCGCGGAGGCCGCCCTCGACGCGGCCGGTCTGTCCTGGTACGAGGTGTCGAACTGGGCCCGCGACGAGGCGGCCCGGTGCCGGCACAACCTGCTCTACTGGACCGGCGCCGACTGGTGGGGCCTCGGCCCGGGGGCGCACAGCCACGTCGGCGGCGTGCGCTGGTGGAACGTCAAGCACCCCACGACATACGCGAAGCGGCTGGCCGCGGGCGACTCGCCCGGCCTGGCCCGCGAGGTGCTCACCGCCGACGAGGCGCACATGGAGGACGTCATGCTCCGGCTGCGCCTCGCCTCCGGGCTGCCCCTGGCCGCCCTCGACGACGCCGGTCGGGCCGGCGCCGCGCGGGCCCTCGCCGACGGGCTGCTGGCCGCCGACGAGCACGCGGCCGGTCGGGCCGTGCTGACGCTGCGGGGCCGGCTGCTCGCCGACGCGGTCGTCCGTGACCTGCTGCCCTGAACCGCGTGCCGGGGCCGGCCGGGGGAGCGGCCGACCCGGGTCACCTGGTGAAGCCGTAGGTCATCGGGTAGCGGTAGAGCACGCCCTCGTTGGCCTTGACCCCGCCGACGATGCCGAAGATCAGCGGCACCAGCCAGACGAGCATCGGGACGAAGAACAGCACCCCGCAGGTGATCAGCGTGACCACCCAGCTCAGCACCCCGACGATCGTCCAGGTGAGCTGGAAGTTCAGCGCCGCGACGGCGTGCGCCCGGGCGGTCGGCGACTGCTGCCCCCGGGCCATCAGCGCGATGAGCGGCGCAAGCCAGCCGAGCAGGCCGCCGCCGACGATCACGCCGACCGCGCCGCCGAAGTGGGCGATCAGGGCCCAGTTCTTGTCGTCGTTGCTGGCGTAGCCGCCCGTCGGCGGTCCGTAGCCGCCACCGGCCGGGTAGCCGGCCCCCGGCGGGCCGTAGCCGCCGGGCGGCGGGAAGCCGCCGGGCGGGGGATAGTCACCGGGCGGCGGATAGTCACCGGGCGGGGGGTAGCCGCCCGACGGCGGCTGGTCGCCGGTGGGCGGCGGATAGCCACCGGGTGGAGGATGGCTGCCCGGGCCCGGCGCCCCGGACAGTGGTGCGGTGGGGTCGCCGGAGCCGGCGTGGCCGGGAACCCCCGACGGAGCGGTCGGGTCCGGCGGGAAGCCGGGGTCCCCCGCTCCGGGAGGGCGAGGTGGTTCAGTCATGGAGGTCACGGTAGGGGCAGCCGGCAAGGCGGCACCAGCGTGACACCGGCCGGGCACGCCCGGACGACCGGTCCCCGGGGCCGTCGGGCGGGCCCGCGCGGTCGCCGATCGGACTGATCGCCCCAGGTCGATCATCGCGCCGGCGGCCCTGCCGACGTAGACTGGCACTCGCTACAGTCGAGTGCCAGCAGCCCGCCCCGGCCCCCGCGTGCCGGGGCCGACGTGCGACAGGAGGTGGGGAGAATGGGTCTCGACGACCGCAAGCTCGCCGTACTGCGCGCGATCGTCGAGGACTACGTCGCCACGCAGGAGCCCGTCGGCAGCAAGGCGCTGGTCGAGCGGCACCAGCTGGGGGTCTCACCGGCGACCGTCCGCAACGACATGGCCGTGCTGGAGGAGGAGGGCTACATCCGCCAGCCGCACACCAGCGCCGGCCGGGTGCCCACCGACCGGGGCTACCGGCTCTTCGTGGACCGGCTGTCCCGGGTGAAGCCGCTCAGCCCGGCCGAGCGCCGGGCGATCGAGCGTTTCCTGGTCGGCGCCGTCGACCTCGACGACGTGGTGCACCGCACCGTCCGGCTGCTGGCGCAACTGACCCGGCAGGTCGCCGTGGTGCAGTACCCGAGCCTGGCCCGATCCTCGGTGCGCCACCTGGAGCTGGTGCCGATCTCCACCACCCGGCTGATGCTGGTCATGATCGCCGACACGGGCCGGGTCGAGCAGCGGCTGGTCGAGCTGCCCGCGCCGATCCCCGCCGATGACGTCACGGACCTGCGCCGGCTGGTCAACGAGAAGCTGGTCGGCACCCGGCTGTCGGAGACCCCGCCGCTGGTGCAGGCGCTGGTCGAGGAGTCGCTGCCGCACCTGCGGCCGGCGATGACCACCCTCTCCACCGTGCTGCTGGAGACGCTTATCGAGCGGCACGAGGAGCGGATCGCGCTGGCCGGCACGGCCAACCTCACCCGCGGCGGCCTGCTCGACTTCCAGGGCTCCCTGCGTCCCATCCTGGAGGCGCTGGAGGAGGAGGTCGTCATGCTCAAGCTCATCGGCGAGGCGGAGCCGAGCACGACGCGGGTGCTGATCGGCGACGAGAACGAGATCGACAACCTGCGCGCCGCCTCGGTGGTCAGCACCGGCTACGGGCCGGGCGCGACCAGCGTCGGCGGCCTCGGCGTGCTGGGGCCGACCCGGATGGACTACCCCGGCACCATCGCCACGGTGCGGGCCGTGGCACGCTACGTGGGCGAGCTGCTGGCCCAGAACTGACCAGTCAGGGCCGACGGCCGGCTCCGGCCGCCGACCGGCGCAACGCGAGACGAACATGAGGACACGGAACGCAGTGGCCAGGGACTACTACGGCATTCTCGGGGTGAGCCGGGAAGCCTCCGACGACGAGATCAAGCGCGCCTACCGCAAGTTGGCGCGGCAGTTCCACCCGGACGTGAATCCGGATCCGGAGGCACAGGAGAAGTTCAAGGACATCAACGCCGCGTACGAGGTCCTCTCGGACGACCGGAAACGGCAGATCGTCGACCTGGGCGGCGACCCGCTCGCCCCCGGCGGCGGGGGTGCGGGTGGCCCCGGCGGCCCCGGCGGCGCCGGGCCGTTCGTCGGCTTCCAGGACATCATGGACGCGTTCTTCGGCGGCGCGGCCGGCGGTTCGCGGGGTCCGCGACCGCGGACCCGGCCCGGCGCGGACGCGATCCTGCGGCTGGAGCTGGACCTGCACGAGACCGCGTTCGGCGTCGAGGCGCCGATCACCGTCGACACCGCCGTGCTCTGCACCACCTGCTCGGGCGCCGGCACGGCGGCCGGCACCCACCTGGCCACCTGTGAGGCGTGCGCCGGCCGGGGCGAGGTGCAGTCCGTGCAGCGCACCTTCCTCGGTCAGGTGGTCTCCGCCCGGCCGTGCACGGTCTGCCAGGGGTACGGCACCACCATCCCGCACCCGTGCCCGACCTGCGCCGGCGACGGCCGCGTCCGCACCCGGCGTTCGCTGACCGTCAAGATCCCGGCCGGTGTCGAGGACGGCATGCGCATCCGCCTCGCCCAGCAGGGCGAGGTCGGCCCGGGCGGCGGCACGGCCGGCGACCTCTACGTGGAGATCCACGAGCGGCCGCACGACGTCTACTCCCGCAAGGGCGACGACCTGCACTGCCGGGTCACGGTGCCGATGACCGCGGCGGCCCTCGGCACCCGGCTGACCATCAAGACGCTGGACAGCGAGGAGACGGTCGACGTCAAGGCCGGCACCCAGCCGGGCAGCACGCTGCGGCTGCGCGCCCGGGGCGTGCCGCACCTGCGCGGCACCGGCCGGGGCGACCTCTACGTCCACCTCGACGTGCGTACCCCCACCAAGCTCGACGCCGACCAGGAGAAGATGCTGCGCGACTTCGCCAAGACCCGGGGCGAGGAGGTCGCCGAGCTCACCAAGCAGGGCGGCTTCTTCTCCCGGATGCGCGACGCCTTCAACGGCCACGCCTGACCGGCCTGACCGCCCCGGCGCCCGCCGGGGCGGCTAGCCTGATCGTCGTGTCCGCGCCGCTGTTCCTGGTCGAGTCGCTGCCCACCGCCGACCAGCTCACCCTGGGCGGCCCCGAGGGGCACCACGCCGCCACCGTGCAACGGCTGCGCGTCGGCGAGGAACTGCTGCTCGCCGACGGTCGGGGCGGCACCGCGTCCGCGGTGATCACGGCCGTCGGCAAGGGCACCCTCGACCTCGACGTCACCTCCCGGGGGTACGTCGACGCGTCCGTCCCCCGCCTCGTGGTGGTGCAGGGCATCGCCAAGGGCGACCGGGGCGAGCTGGCCGTGCAGGCGATGACCGAGGCCGGGGTGGACGAGATCGTGCCCTGGGCGGCGTCCCGCTCGGTGGCGCAGTGGCGCGGCGACCGGGGCGTACGGGCGCGGGAGAAGTGGGTCGCCACGGCCCGGGAGGCGGCGAAGCAGGCCCGCCGGTCGTGGCTGCCGGTGGTGGCCGGCGCCCCCGACGAGTCGACGACCCGGGTGGCCCACCGGATCGCCGGCGCCGCCGCGGCGTTCGTCCTGCACGAGGAGGCGGGTGAGCGGCTGACCGCCGTCGAGCTGCCCGCCGCCGGTGAGATCGTGCTGGTCGTCGGCCCGGAGGGCGGCATCGCCGACGCCGAGCTGACCGCCTTCACCGAGGCCGGCGCCCGGCCGGTGCGCCTGGGGCCCTCGGTGCTGCGTACGTCCACCGCCGGCGTGGCCGCCCTCGCGGTCCTGGCCACCCGCCTCGGCCACTGGTGACCGGCGGGCGGTCACGACACCCCGCCCGCCCCGCCCCACTCCCGCGTCGATGATGCAGTTGTGGTGGGCGAGATGTGTGTTTTCGCGCCCTTGGTCAGGCACCACAACTGCATGATCGCCCGAGACCTGGCGGTGTCGCCGCCCGGCGGGGTCAGCTGCGCAGGTAGGACGCGCCGTTGAGGTCGACGATGGTGCCGGAGGCCCACTCCGCCTGGGGGGAGGCGAGCCAGTGCACGGCGGCGGCGATCTCCTCGGGGCGGGCCACCCGGTTGAACGGGCTCTGCGCCCGGATGGCGGCGCCCCGCTCCCCGCTCAGGTGCCCGGTGGTCATGTCGGTCTCCACGAAGCCCGGGGCGACCGTGGCGATCGTGATGCCGTACGGGGCGAGGGCCACCGCCAGCGACTGCCCCAGCGCGTTCAGCCCCGCCTTGCTCGCCCCGTACGCCGGCTGCTCCGGCTCGCCCCGGAAGGCTCCCCGGGAGGAGACGTTGACGATCCGGCCGCCCCGGTCGCGCATGTGCTGCGCGGCGCACCAGATGACGTTGCCCGCGCCGGTCAGGTTGGTCTCCAGCACCTGCCGCCACTGCGCGCGCCACTGCTCGTAGGAGGCGCCGAAGACCGGGTGCGGGGCGTCCCGCTCGCCGTACACCCCGGCGTTGTTGACCAGCACGTCGAGCCCGCCGAGCAGGCCGGCCGCCTCGTCGACCATGGCCCGTACGGCGTCCGGGTCGGTGAGGTCGGCGCGGACCACGACGTGCCCCTCGCCGGGCAGTTCGGCGCGTAGCCGCTCGGCCAGCTCGGCCGAGTCCCGGTGGTGGATCGCCACCCGGTCGCCGCCTGCCGCGAACGCGGTCGCCACCGCCCGTCCGATGCCGCGCGAGGCCCCCGTCACCAGTACCGCCCGTGAAGTCACGCCGGCCATCATGCCTGGCCCACCCCGGGTGCAAGGAAGGGACCCTTCCTCTACCGGAGGCGTTAACAAGGTGCCCTTCCTTACACTGCCCCGCATGGGAACCGACTGCCTCTTCTGCCGCATCGTCGCCGGCGAGATCCCGGCCACGATCGTCCGGGAAACCGCCACCACGCTCGCCTTCCGTGACATCGACCCGAAGGCGCCGGTGCACGTGCTGGTCATCCCGAAGGAGCACTACGCCGACGTGGCGACGCTCGCCCAGGGCGATCCCGCGCTGGCCGGGGAGGTCCTCGCCACGGCCGCCGCGGTGGCCGAGGACGAGGGACTGCTCGGCGACGGCTTCCGGCTGATGTTCAACACCGGCGCGTACGGCGGCCAGGAGGTCTTCCACGTGCACGCGCACGTGCTCGGCGGCGCGCCACTGGGCCCGATGCTGGCCCGGAACCTCGCGTGACGCCGATCGGCGACCGCCTGTCCCGGCTGGTGCGCACGGTCCAGGCGCAGGCCCGGGTGCCGGCGGTGTCGGCGGCCCTGCACCGCGCGGACCGCCCCCTCTGGACGTGCGCCGTCGGTGGGACCGGCAACGACACCGAGCTGGGGCCGGGCACCCGGTTCCGGATCGGGTCGGTAACGAAGACGTTCACCGCCGTGCTGACGCTCCAGTGCCGCGACGACGGCCTGCTGGACCTGGACGACCCGCTGGGCCGGCACCTGGACCTGCCGGCCCACGGCGAGCTGACGGTGCGCCGGCTGCTGTCGCACACCGCCGGCCTGCAACGCGAGCCGTACGGCGACGTCTGGGACACCCTGCGCGCGCCGGACGTCGACGGGCTGGTCGCCGACCTGGCCCGGGCCGAGCGGGTGCTGCCCCCGGCCCGCCGCTACCACTACTCGAACCTGGGCATGGCGCTGCTCGGCCGGCTCGTCGGCCACCTGCGGGGCGGCACCTGGGCGGAGGTGCTCGGCGAGCGGGTGCTGACCCCGCTGGGGCTGGCCGGGACCTCGACGACGCCCGGGCCGCACGCCGCGACGGGGTTCCTGGTCGACGCCTACTCCGACGAGGCGCACCCCGAGCCGCCGACCGACTTCGGGGCGCTCGGTCCGGCGGCGCAGCTGTGGAGCACCGCCTCCGACATGGCCCGCTGGGCGGCCTTCCTCGCCGACCCGGCGGCGCTGGACCCGGCCGGCGCCGTGCTCGCCCCGGCCACGCTCGACGAGATGCGCTGGCCGGCGACGGTCACCGACGAGACGCTCTGGGCCGGCGGCTTCGGGCTGGGGCTGATCCTGGTGCCGCAGGGCAAGCGGATCATGCACGTCGGCCACGACGGCGCGATGCCCGGATTCCTGGCCGGCGTCTACGGCCGGCGGGGCGGGGAGGGCACCCCCGGCGCCATGGGGGTCGCGGTGCTCGGCTCCTCCGGCACCGCCGGCGAGGTGCTCGACCTGCCGCACCGGCTGCTGGCCGCCGCGGTCGAGCACGATCCCGCCGACATCACGCCGTGGCAGCCGGGCCCGCCCGCCCCGGAGGGCGTACGCGGGCTGCTCGGCCGCTGGTGGGGGGAGGGTTTCGAGTACGTCTTCTCCTGGCACGACGGCGAGCTGCGGGCCCGGGGCGCCGACGACCCGGCCGGCAAGCCGCCGTCGGTCTTCGTCCCGCTGCCGGAGCGGCCGGACGTGTTCCGCACGGTCTCCGGCCGGGAGGCGGGGGAGCTGCTCCGGCTGACCCGGGACGAGCACGGCATGGTGGTCCTGATGCACTGGGCGACCTACCGGTTCACCCGGCACCAGGAGACCTTCGAGCGGTACGACTTCCGCGCCGGCTCCTGACGGGCGCGCGTGACCGGACGGGTCGGGGCCGGGGAGCCGCCCCGTCCGGTCCGCCCCTGCCGCGGACGGGGTGACCGGTCCGCTCGTGCCCCACGCGCGGAAATGGGCAGGGTGCCACCGCTGTTGGAAAGATAAGATGGCAGGAACGTCAGCGCGTCGCGCCAGCAGGCCGGCGCCGAGATCGAGAGCAGGTGGCGCAGGGCCCCTCGGCCCG
Source organism: Micromonospora sp. M71_S20 (assembly GCF_003664255.1). Lineage (NCBI taxonomy): Bacteria > Bacillati > Actinomycetota > Actinomycetes > Micromonosporales > Micromonosporaceae > Micromonospora > Micromonospora sp. M71_S20. Next base: position 70,931 of record NZ_RCCV01000003.1, read on the forward strand.
ACCTATGACCGGCACCCCACCTCCCGGCCCGCCCCGGGTGCAGACCAGGATCACCGTCCCGGATTCCAAGATCATGGTCAACCTGCTCGGCGCGGGTGACGAGATCCTGCGACTGGTCGAGCGCTCGGTCGACAGCGACGTGCACGTCCGGGGCAACGAGATCACGATCACCGGCGCCCCCGCGGACAACGCCCTCGCCGAGCGGATCTTCAGCGAGCTGCTGGAACTCATCGAGAAAGGCGAGACCCTGACCACTGACGCCGTCCGGCGTACCGTCGGCATGCTCGAGCAGGGCGGCGCCGAGCGGCCCGCCGAGGTCCTGACGCTCAACATCCTCTCCCGGCGCGGCCGCACCATCCGTCCCAAGACGCTGGGGCAGAAGCGCTACGTCGACGCGATCGACGCGTATACCATCGTCTTCGGCATCGGCCCCGCCGGCACCGGCAAGACCTACCTGGCGATGGCGAAGGCCGTCCAGGCGTTGCAGGCCAAGCAGGTCAACCGGATCATCCTGACCCGGCCGGCGGTCGAGGCGGGGGAGCGGCTCGGCTTCCTGCCCGGCACGCTCAACGAGAAGATCGACCCCTACCTGCGCCCGCTCTACGACGCGCTGCACGACATGCTCGATCCGGATTCCATCCCCAAGCTGATGGCGGCGGGCACGATCGAGGTCGCGCCGCTGGCGTACATGCGGGGGCGTACCCTCAACGACGCGTTCATCATCCTCGACGAGGCACAGAACACCACGCCCGAGCAGATGAAGATGTTCCTCACCCGGCTCGGCTTCAATTCCAAGATCGTCGTCACCGGTGACGTCACCCAGGTGGACCTCCCCGGCGGCACGACCAGCGGCCTGCGGGTGGTCCGGGAGATCCTGGAGAACGTCGAGGACGTGCACTTCGCCGAGCTCTCCAGCTCCGACGTGGTCCGCCACCGGCTGGTCGGGGAGATCGTCGACGCGTACGCCCGCTGGGACGAGCGGGAGAACCAGCAGGCGCAGAGCGTGCACGCCGTGCCGGGGCGGTCCGCCCAGGGCGGCCGGGCCGGCCGGCGCCGCTAGACCGAGGGAAGACTGTTGTCCATCGAGATCGCCAACGAGTCGGGTGTCGACGTCGACACCGACGCCGTGCTCGCCGTGGCCCGGCACGCCCTCGACGAGATGGGGGTCAACCCCCTCGCCGAGCTCTCCGTGCTGCTGGTCGACATCGACTACATGACCGAGCTCAACCACCGGTGGATGGGCGGCGACGGCCCGACGGACGTGCTCGCCTTCCCCATGGACGAGGGCAGCGTCGACCACGGGCCCGGCGAGACGTCCGCCGCCGGCGGCGAGCCCGCGCTGCTCGGCGACATCGTGCTCTGCCCGGAGGTGGCGGCCAAGCAGGCGGCCACCGCCGGTCACGCCCCCGCCGACGAGCTGCACCTGCTCACCGTGCACGGCGTGCTGCACCTGCTCGGCTACGACCACGCCGAGCCGGAGGAGGAGCGGGAGATGTTCGCCCTCCAGGCCCGGCTGCTGGCGAGCTGGCGGTCGACCCGGTCCCGGTGATGACCACCCCGACGCTGGCGGCCGGCGCCACCGGCCTGCCCGACCTGCAACTGCTGGTCTTCGCGGCAGGCCTGGTGGTGCTGGCCGGCCTCATCGCCATGACCGAGGCGGCCCTCGCCGCCGTCTCGCCCGCCCGCGCCGCCGAGCTGGCCCGTGACGGCGCGCGGGGCGCGCGCACGCTCCAGGCCGTCGCCGGGGACGTGGTCCGCCACCTCAACCTCCTGCTCCTGCTGCGGCTGCTCGCCGAGCTGACCGCCACCACCCTGGTGGCGCTGGTCGCGGTGGACACCTTCGGCGCGGGCTGGCGCGCGGCACTGATCACCGCCGGCGCGATGACCGTGATCAGCTTCGTGGTGGTCGGGGTCGGCCCCCGGACCATCGGCCGGCAGCACGCGTACGTGGTCGGTCGCTCCGTCGCCCCGCTGGTCCGCTGGCTGGGCCGGGCGCTCAACCCGCTCGCCTCGCTGCTGATCCTGATCGGCAACGCGGTCACCCCGGGCCGGGGCTTCCGGGAGGGTCCGTTCGCCACCCAGGTGGAGCTGCGCGAGCTGGTCGACCTGGCCGAGCAGCGCGGCGTCGTGGAGCACGGCGAGCGGCAGATGATCCACTCGGTCTTCGCGCTCGGCGACACCATCGCCCGGGAGGTGATGGTGCCGCGTACCGAGATGGTGTGGATCGAGGAGCGCAAGACGCTCTCCCAGGCGTTGGCGCTCTTCCTGCGCTCCGGCTTCTCCCGGATCCCGGTCATCGGCGAGAGCGTCGACGACGTGCTCGGCGTGCTCTACCTCAAGGACCTGATCCGACGCACCCAGGGCGGCGCCCCGGAGGACCGGCAGCTCCCGGTCGCCGAGCTGATGCGCCCCGCCACCTTCGTGCCCGAGTCCAAGCCGGTCGACGACCTGCTCTCGGAGATGCAGGCCGCCCGCAACCACCTGGTCATCGTCGTCGACGAGTACGGCGGGACCGGCGGGCTGGTCACCATCGAGGACATCCTGGAGGAGATCGTCGGTGAGATCACCGACGAGTACGATGTCGAGCGCCCGCCGGTAGAGCACCTCGACGACGGGGCGGTGCGGGTCACCGCGCGGCTCCCGGTGGAGGACCTGGGCGAGCTGTTCGACACCGACCTGCCCACCGACGAGGTGGAGACCGTCGGCGGCCTGCTCGCCCAGTCCCTGGGCCGGGTCCCGATCCCCGGGGCGCAGGTCGAGGTCGCCGGGCTCCAGTTGATCGCCGAGGGCACCACCGGCCGGCGCAACCGGATCGACACCGTGCTGGTGAGCCGGGCGGAGTCGACCGACACACAGAACGACCCGGGCCGTGGCGAGCACGCCGAGCCCCGGGACGACACGAACCGATCCGAGGAGAGGCAACCCGCCGATGCCTGAGTCACCCGCCGTACCGGCCGCCCGGCCCACCCCGTCCGACCCGGTCGAGCTGAGCGCCGAGGACGGCAAGCTGGTCGTCCTGGCGCGGGGCGCGCGTGGCCGGGTGGGCGCCGTGGAGGGCGCGGCGGTCCGCGACCAGGACGGTCGGACGTACGCCGCGGCCAGCGTGTCGCTGCCCTCGTTGACGGTCACCGCGCTCCAGCTCGCGGTGGCGTCCGCGGTGGCGGCCGGCGCGACCCGGCTGGAGGCCGCCGTGGTGGTCACCGAGGCGTCGACGCTGGACGGGGCGGGGCACGCGGCGGTCCGCGACCTCGCCGCGGACGCACCGATCCACGTGGCTGCCCCGGACGGGTCCGTCCTGGGCACGGTGGTCGAGTGAGCGATCTCCAGCCGCGCCCCTACCGGGCCGGATTCGCCTGTTTCGTCGGCCGGCCGAACGCCGGCAAGTCGACGCTGACCAACGCGATCGTCGGGCAGAAGATCGCCATCACCTCGAACAAGCCGCAGACGACCAGGCACATCATCCGGGCCGTCCTGCACCGCCCGGAGTCCCAGCTCGTGCTGGTCGACACCCCGGGCCTGCACCGCCCCCGCACGCTGCTCGGCGAGCGCCTCAACGACCTGGTCCGGCAGACCTGGAGCGAGGTCGACGTGATCGGCCTCTGCATCCCGGCGGACGAGCCGATCGGGCGCGGTGACCGGTTCATCACCGGCGAGCTGGCCGAGCTGAAGGCCACCGTGCTGGCGGTGGTCACGAAGACCGACCTGGTGGACCGCAAGCGGCTGGCCGAGCAGTTGCTCGCGGTCAGCGAGCTGGGCGAGTTCGCCGAGGTGGTGCCGGTCAGCGCGGTCTCCGGGCACCAGGTCGACGTCCTGGTCGACGTGATGACCGGCTACCTGCCCGAGTCGCCGCAGCTCTACCCGGACGACATGCTCACCGACGACCCGGAGCAGGTGCTGGTGGCCGAGCTGATCCGCGAGGCCGCCCTGGAGGGCGTCCGCGACGAGCTGCCGCACTCCATCGCGGTGGTCGTCGAGGAGATGGTCCCCGAGGGGCAGCTCATGAAGATCTACGCCGACGTGTACGTCGAGCGGCCCAGCCAGAAGGCGATCGTGATCGGCCACCGGGCGAGCCGACTCAAGCACGTCGGCACCACCGCCCGCCGGCAGATCGAGGAGCTGCTCGGCACCCGGGTCTACCTCGACCTGCACGTCCGGGTGGCGAAGGACTGGCAGCGGGATCCGAAGCAGCTGCGCAAGCTGGGCTTCTGACGCCGAGGGCCGGGACGCGGCGCGTCCCGGCCCCCGAGCCCGTCCGGCGCATGATCGGTATCGGTCGGACGTATGGAAGATGTCACCTTCTGGTGGGTTCCCTTCTGTTTGGCGTGTTCGGCCCGGAGGGTAGGGGATAGGACAGCCCCCGTATCCCCGGACATAGATGCAGGCTGATGCGAAACCGATACCTGGACCTGCTCCGCTTCCTGGCCATCGTTCGAGTCGTCGTCTACCACGTCACCGGTTGGGCCACGCTGACCCTCGTCTTCCCGGCGATGTCGGTGATGTTCGCGCTCGCCGGCTCGCTGATGGCGGCCTCACTGCACCGCTGGGGACCGGGGGCGGTCGTACGCCGGTTGCGGCGCCTGCTGCCGTCGCTGTGGGTGCTCGCCGCCGTCTTCGTACCCGCCATGCTGCTCACCGGGTTGCCGCTGAGCCCGAAGGTGCTGCTCTGGCTCTTTCCCATCGCCGACCCGCCGGCCAACGGCTGGGGCGCGATCGCGCTCAGCGTGATCTGGTACCTGCGCGACTACCTCTGGTTCGTGCTCGCCTCGCCGGTGGCCCTCTGGCTGTTCCGGCGCGCCCCGGTGCCCACCCTGATGGCCCCGTACGCCCTGCTCGCGGCGGCCGAACTGGGCCTGCTCCCGGCGCTGCCGGTGGCGCTGCACCAGTTCGGGCTCTACTTCGGGGCCTGGCTGCTCGGCTTCGCCCACCAGGCCGGCATGCTGCGCCGCCTGACCAACCGGGTGCTGGTGCCGGTGGCGCTGGCCCTGGCCGCGGCCGGCGCGGCCTGGATCCTCACCCACCCCGGACCGCGCGGGTACGACCTGAACGACAACCCCCTGGGCAACGCCCTCTGGTCGGCGGCCTTCGTCCTCGTGCTGCTTGGCCGGGGGCCGGCGAGCGCGCCCTGGGTGGACCGCAGCGCCGCGTTCGGCCGGGTGGTGACCGTGTTCAACCGGCGGGCGCTCACCGTCTACCTCTGGCACATGCCGTTCGTGGTGGCGCTCACCCCGCTGGTCGACGTGGTGGGCTGGTCGCACCAGGACCCGCTCGGCCTGGCGATCCGGGTGGCGCTGGTCTTCGCGCTGGTCGCGGTGGTGACCGCCCTGGTCGGCTGGGTGGAGGACGTGGCGGCCCGCAGGCCGCCGGAGCTGGTCCCCGGCCGCGCCCGCCCCGCCCCGGCCACCGTCCACCCGCCCGCCGCCGGCAGGGCCGGCGAACCGGCCACCGGTCACCCGCCCGCCGCCGGGACGGTCGACGGACCGGTCACCGGGCGGGCGGCGGTGCCGGCGCCCCGCGCCGCGCGGGAGCCGGAGACCGTCGAGATCAGCGCTGGGTGACCGTCACGTTGCCGCTGCCGGTGGAGAGGTCGAGCACCAGCGTGGCGGACGGGTCGTCGGTCACGCCCAGTTCGGCGTCGCCGCTGTCGGTGCTGGAGCGGACCCGGTAGCGGCCCGCCGGCACGACCAGCTCGACGTTCCCGCTGGAGGCGTGCACCCGCGCCGAGGCGGGCGTCGTCAGGTCGACGGTGATGTCGCCGGAGCCGGCCTCGGCGTCCACCCCGCCGCCGAGGCGGTGCCCGGTGATGTCGCCGGAGGAGGTGCGCAGCGTGACCGCGGCGGCGACCTCGTCGACCTCGACGTTGCCGGAGCCGGTCTGCGCCCGGACGGGACCGCCGGCACCGGCCACCTGGATGTTGCCGGAGCCGGTCTCCGCGCGGACGGGGCCGCTGGAGGCGGTCACCCGGATGTTGCCCGAGCCGAGCCGCATCTCCACCGGGCCCACCCTGCTCAGGTCGACGTCACCGGAGCCGGTCTCGCCCTTCACGCTCACCCCGTCCGGGGCGGTGACCTCGTAGGAGACGCTGCACCGGGAGCCGCAGTCGGTGTCCAGCACCAGTTCGGTGCCCTTGATCTCGTACGTCGCGTCGGGTTCACCGCCCTGGTAGCGCACCACCCGCTTGATCCGCACCTCGTCCTGCGCGCCGATGGCGCGGACGGTCACGTCGCCGGCCCCCGGCAGCACCCGGATGCTGTTGATCCGGACCGCCTCGGTGTTGTCGTAGTCGAGCCGGCGGAAGGACAGGTTGTCGCACCCGGCGGCGACGATCAGGGTGGTGGCCGCAGCGAGCGCGGCGGCGGTGCGGTGCAGAGCCATGCGAGCACGCTACGAGGCGAGGCCCGCCCCACGCATCGGGGTTCCGCGCGCGGACACCCCGAGCTGACCCTGATTCCGCACCCCGAGAGAGAATGGTCCGATGGCCGGGTACCGCCGACAGCTCTACCGCGACGACGCGGTGGTCCTGCGCGTGCAGAAGCTCGGCGAGTCCGACCGGATTATCACCCTGCTCACCCGCCGGCACGGCCGGCTGCGCGCGGTGGCCCGGGGAGTCCGCCGCACCACCAGCAAGTTCGGTGCCCGGCTGGAGCCGTTCGGCCACGTCGACCTCCAGCTCGCCGGCGACCCGAAGGGCAACCTCGGCAGCTCGCTGCACACGGTCAGCCAGGTCGAGGGCATCGACCTCTACGGCAAGCGGTTCCTCGGCGACTATTCCCGCTACACGGCCGCCAGCGCGATCGCCGAGACCGCCGAGCGGCTCACCCCCGTCGAACGGGAGCCGTCGCTGCGGCTGTTCCAGCTCACCCTGGGCGCGCTGCGGGCGCTCGCCGAGGGCAGCCATGCCACCACCCTGGTGCTCGACGCGTACCTGCTGCGGGGCATGACGCTGGCCGGTTGGGCGCCGGCGCTGACCGCCTGCGCCGTCTGCGGCACGCCGGGGCGGCACCGGGCGTTCTCGGTGCCTGCCGGGGGCGCGGTCTGCCCGGACTGCCGGCCGCCCGGCGCGGCCCATCCCGCCCCGGCCACCATCGACCTGATGTCCGCGCTGACCAGCGGCGACTGGCGGGTCGCCGACGCCACCGAGACCGGCGTACGCCGGGAGTGCAGCGGCCTGGTCGCGGCACACCTGCAGTGGCACCTGGAGCGCGCGCTACGCTCGCTGCCGCTGGTCGACCGGGGCGCCCCGGCGGCCGGCCCGGTCCCGCCGCCGCGTGGCAGCGGGGCCGGTGCGGACGGCGTGAACAGGGGGAAGACCGAGTGATCCGATCGATGAGGGCCGGGCGTCGCGAGCCGGTGCCGCCGACACCGCACCCGTCGGGCGCCCGCCCGCCGGCGCTGCCCGCCGACGCGGTGCCCAAGCACGTCGCCGTGGTGATGGACGGCAACGGCCGGTGGGCCAAGGACCGCGGGCTGCCCCGCACAAAGGGCCACGAGGCGGGGGAGTTCTCCCTCTTCGACACGGTCGAGGGCGCCATCGAGCTGGGGATCCCCTACCTGTCGGCGTACGCCTTCTCCACCGAGAACTGGCGGCGCTCGCCGGACGAGGTCCGGTTCCTAATGGGCTTCAACCGGGACGTCATCCGCCGCCGCCGCGACCAGCTGGTCGACCTGGGGGTGCGGGTGGTCTGGTCTGGCCGGGCCGGCCGGCTCTGGAAGAGCGTCATCTCCGAGTTGCAGACGGCGGAGGAGATGTCCCGGGGCAACTCGACGCTGACCCTCCAGTTCTGCGTCAACTACGGCGGTCAGGCCGAGATCGCCGACGCCGCCGCCGCCATCGCCCGCGACGTGGCGGCGGGCCGGCTGGACCCGGAGAAGGTCAACGAGAAGACCGTCGCGAAGTACCTCTACCACCCGGAGATCCCCGAGGTGGACCTGTTCCTGCGTCCCTCGGGCGAGGAGCGGATCTCGAACTTCCTGCTCTGGCAGACCGCGTACGCCGAGCTGATCTTCCTCGACACACTCTGGCCCGACTTCGACCGCCGTCACCTCTGGTACGCCTGCGAGCTGTACGCGCAGCGGGACCGGCGTTTCGGCGGCGCGCTGCCCAACCCGGTCGCCCCGCCGCCCGCCTGAGGCTTACCGCCCGGTCGTACGGGGTACCACGGGTGGTCAGCAGCCACCGACGGAGGTGAACCCACATGATCCAGAAACGTATTGCCCAGTGGGCGATGATGGCCGTCGCCGTGCCGTTGGCGGCGGCGGGCGCGCGCCGGCTCAGCCACACGATCGAGGCCCGCCGCGGCCCGTCCGGCATGAGCCGCCTACTCACCAAGGGCGCCGACATGCTTCGCCCGCAGAAGGCCAAGCGTCGCCGCTTCTTCTGACCGTTTTCACCTAACCGTGACCTGACCCCGAACCCCCGACCCGCTCGCCGATCATGCAGTCGTGGTGCCCCGCGAAAGCCCCGCATCGGGGCGTTTCGCCCACCGAAAGTGCATGATCGACTCGTGGGTCGGGGGTTCGGCGTTTCGGGGGTGGGCCAGGGGCGGGGTGGTTAGGGTCGGGGTGGGCCTGTGGTTCCGGGTGGTCGCGGCGAGTCTCGGGGGTGGGGATGCGGGATCTTCGGGACAAGATGATCGTGGCCTTGGACGCCGCCGACCTCGGTGACCCGGTCCGCGCGCAGGTGGCCGAGATCTGTGCCGGGGTCGCCGAGCAGCACTGCCGGGAACTCGGCCACGCGGCGCAGCCGCGTTCCGGGGAGATCGGCGAGCTGGCCAGCGGCGAGCCGGCGCTCACCTGGGCGCCCACCGAGACCGGGCAGCGGGCCTGGTGACGGTCCCCGCGCCGGCCTAGCCGGGGAACCCGGCGGCCGGGTCCAAGCGACGGCCTGTGGTGTGGTGACCGCCCCCTCGCCGGTCGAGAGCCCGCAAGGCCACGGAGCGGGACGCGCTGGCCGTGCAGGTGCGCGAGCTGGCGCCCGGGAGATGCGGGCCGCCGTCGCCTGACGCCCACGGGAGCGGGCGGGGTCAGGCCTCGATCTCGGTGCGGTCGGTGGGCCAGCGGGTGTGGAAGGTGCCCTCGCGGTCCACGCGCTGGTAGGTGTGCGCCCCGAAGTTGTCCCGCAGTGCCTGGATCAGGGCGGCCGGCAGCCGCTGGGCGCGCAGCGCGTCGAAGTACGCCAGCGACGAGGCGAACGCGGGGACGGGCACCCCGGCCCGGGCGGCCTCGGCCACCACCCGCCGCCAGCTCGGCACGCCGTCGTTCACGGTGTCCGCGAACCACGGCGCCACCAGCAGCGTCGGCAGGCCGGGCCGCTCGTCGTACGCCTGGCGGATGCGGTCGAGGAAGCGGGCGCGGATGATGCAGCCGCCCCGCCAGATCGTCGCGGTGCCGCCCAGGTCGATGCCCCAGTCGTACTCGCGGGAGCCGGCGCGGATGTGGTCGAAGCCCTGCGCGTACGCGACGATCTTCGAGGCGAGCAGGGCGCGGCGGACGTCCTCGACGAAGGCGTCGGAGTCCTCGACCCGCCAGGTCGCGCCCGCGTCCGGGAACGCCCGGCGGGCCGCCTCGCGTTGGTCGGCGTGCCCGGAGAGCGACCGGGCGAAGGTCGCCTCGGCGATACCGGTGATGGGGATGCCCAGGTCGAGCGCGCTCTGCACCGTCCAGCGGCCGGTGCCCTTCTGCTCGGCGCGATCCAGCACGACGTCCACGAACGCCCGCCCGGTGGCCGCGTCCGTGTGCGCCAGCACGTCCGCGGTGATCTCGATCAGGAAGGACTCCAGCTCCCCGGCGTTCCACCCGCGGAAGATCTCCGCGATCTCCGCCGGCTCCGCGCCCAGTCCGGCCCGGATCAGGTCGTACGCCTCGGCGATGAGCTGCATGTCGGCGTACTCGATGCCGTTGTGCACCATCTTGACGAAGTGCCCGGCGCCGTCCGGCCCGATGTGCCGGCAGCACGGCACCCCGTCCACCTGGGCGGCGATCCGCTCGAAGATCGGCCCGAGCGTGCGGTACGACTCCGCGGATCCGCCCGGCATGATGCTCGGGCCGCGCAGGGCGCCCTCCTCGCCACCGGAGACGCCGGTGCCGACGAAGTGCAGGCCGTGGGCCCGCAGCGCCTCCTCCCGCCGGCGGGTGTCGGCGAAGTGCGCGTTGCCGCAGTCCACGACGATGTCGCCGGCGTCGAGCAGCGGGACCAGCTCGTCGACCACGGCGTCGGTGGGCCCGCCCGCCTTGACCATCACGATGACCGCCCGGGGCCGCTCCAGCGACGCGACGAAGTCGGCCATCGACTCGGCGGGCAGGAACGTCCCCTCGTCCCCGTGCTCCGCCACGAGGCTGCGGGTGCGCTCGGGCGAGCGGTTGTGCACCGCCACGGCGAAGCCGTTGCGGGCCAGGTTGCGGGCCAGGTTCCGGCCCATCACCGCCAGCCCGGTCACGCCGATCCGTGCCGTCGCCCGCCCGGCCATCCGTCCGCCCTCCGCCGTCGACACCCGCCGGTGCGACCGTATCGCGGGCGGGGCGGCCCGGAGGTCGTGTCGGGCGGCCCGTCACCACCACGTGGCGGCCGCGCCGGGGGTGACGGGGCTGGCCGACGATCCGCCGCCGGGCCGCCTCCACGGGGCGCGACCGGCCAACTGCGGGCCCCGCCGGTAATTCGGGTGCGCGCGAACGGTCGGGCGGTTAGCGTGTGGGCATGCGCAACTGACGCCCCACTTCCGAGCCGACCCGCCGCTGTCTCGCCGCGGGTCCGCGTGCTCCCGGGCGTCCGCATTCCGCACCCGCCGTCGAGGCGGCGGTGTTCCTCGTGGTCGATCCCGGGCAGCAGTCCCGATCCCGCCCGACCGTCGCGTGACGGTCGCCGAACGAGGCGGGTCCCCGTCACCGGACGTCGCTCCGGTGCGGGAGGACCCGCAGACCGAGGAGGCACCGGATGCCAGCCAGGCGCAACCCGAAGAAGTCCCGTACCACCGTCCCCACGCCGTCCGTCGCGGACCTGACGCCCGTCAACCTCGACGAGGTGGCGGTCGCGCCGGTCGTGCCGGCACTGCCGGTCGACCGGCCCGCCGCGCCGAAGGCCGGTCCGCCGGTCTCCGGCGTCGGCCGTTCCGGCCCGCTGCGCGACCAGAAGGCCGGGCAGGCCCGTCGGTACGCCTTCCGGCGCAGCTGACGGTGCCGGCCGGGTGGAGCCGTCGTCACCGGCGACTCCACCCGGCCCTTCCGCGCTCGGCCACCCGGACCGGCGACTCGGCCGGGCCCGTCCGCGCTCGACCACCCGCGCGCCGGCGACTCCGCCCGGTCCGTCCGCCGATCAACGGACGCCGTCAGCCGATCAACGGGCGGAAGGTGCCGAGCAGCACGCTGACGGTCAGCGCGGCCCCGGCGAGCACCGCCGCGCCGGCGATCAGCAGGCCGTCGGCGGCGACGAAGCGCTGCCGCCGGGCGACGGTGCGCGGGACCCCGGCGTCGAAGCCCCGGGCGTCCATCGCCACGGCCAGCCGGGTGCCCCGGCGGATCGCCCCGACGAGCAGCGCGAAGGCCGTCGACACGAACAGCCGCAGCTTCGCCAGCGGGTTGCGGCCGGCCTCGACCCCCCGGGCGCGACGGGCCATGGAGATCATCTGCCACTCCTGCCCCAACAGCGGCACGAGCCGGAACGCGGCCAACGCCCCGATGGCGAACCGGGCCGGCGCCTTCGCGTTCTGGATCAGCGCGTCCGCCAGGTCGGTCGGGTCGGTGGTGGCGAAGACGATCACGCCGGGCAGCGCCACCGCGAACATGCGCAGCACCAGGCCGAGCGCGGTGAGCAACACCCCGGAGGTGACCACCACCGGGCCGGCCTCGACCAGCACCCGGCCGGAGCGCTCGGCCGCGAAGAGCACCAGCGTCACCACCACGCCGACCGCGCCGACGAGCAGCGGCCAGGCCCGTCGCGCCAGCACCCGCAGGCGTACCCCGAACAGCGGCAGCAGGGCCAGCTCGACGGCGATCGCGATGGCCGGCGCCACCGGGTCGAGGGTGGCGATCAGGATGAACGAGAACACCAGCGCCGCGGCGAGCTTGGCCACCGGGTTGCGCCGGGCCAGCAACGCCTCCGGCGCGGCGACCGGCTCGAAACTGATCACGCCCGCTCCAGGGTGTGGCGGCGGTCTGGGTGGGTGACCGGTGCGGCGGTCCGGTCGCTGGTCACGGGCGCTCCAGGGTGAGGCGGCGGTCTGGGTGGGTGACCGGTGCGGCGGTCCGGTCGCTGGTCACGGGCGCTCCAGGGTGAGGCGGCGATCCGCCAGGGCGGCGACGAACTCCGCATCGTGGGTGACGGCGACCAGGCCGTGACCTGCGTCGCGCAGCTCGGCGAAGAGGTCCACCAGCTCCAGCCAGGTGCGCCGGTCCTGGCCGAAGGTCGGTTCGTCGCAGACGAGCAGGCGGGGCGCGGTGGCCAGGGCGGTCGCCACGCTCAGCCGCCGCGCCTCCCCGCCGGAGAGGGTGTACGGGTTGGCCGCCGCGAGCTTCGTCAACCGCAGCCGGGACAGCAGGCCGTCCACCGTGGCCCCGACCGCCGCCTCGGGCTGGCCGGTGCGGCGCGGACCGAGCGCCAGCTCGTCGAAGACGGTGTTGGTGACGAACTGGTGCTCCGGGTCCTGGAAGACCGAGCCGATCCGGCGGGCCAGTGCCGGGGCGCGCCAGCGGTGCGGGGGCGTGCGGGCGTCGCCACCGGCCAGTGCCGTCGTCGCCGTGACCCGGCCGACCCCGGGCTTGAGCAGGCCCCCGAGCAGCAGGGCGAGGGTCGACTTGCCGGCCCCGTTGGGCCCGAGGACGGCGAGCGCCTCGCCGGCGCGTACCGCCAGGTCGACGGGGGCCAGCCGGGGCGGCAGGCCGAGCCGGTCGGCGGCGAGCAGCACGTCGCCGGCCGGCGTGGTCGCGTGGCGGGGCGGTACCGGGCGGCCGGGCACCCAGACGCCCTCGTCGGCGAGCGCGTCGCCGTGCGTGCCGAAGACGGCCTCGGGCGTGCCGTCGGCGCGGACGCCGCCGCCGGGTTCGAGCACGACCACCCGGTCGACCAGGGGCAGCGCCTCGGCGACCCGGTGCTCGACCAGGATCAGCGTGGTGTCGGCGTCCAGCGCGCCGGCCACCGCCGCCCGGATCAGCGCCGCGCCGGTCGGGTCGAGGTTGGCGGTCGGCTCGTCGAGCAGCAGCAACCCGGGGCGCAGGGCCAGCACGCCGGCCAGGGCGAGCCGCTGCTGCTCGCCGCCGGAGAGGGCGGCGGTGGGGCGGTCCCGGGGGTACGGGAAGCCGACCCGCATCAGCGCCTCGTCGACGCGGGGCCAGATCTCCCCGGCGGGGGTGCCGCGGTTCTCCAGCCCGAACGCCACGTCGTCGCCGCTGCGGGCCATCACGAGCTGGGTCTGCGGGTCCTGGAAGACGATGCCGACCCGCTCCCGGCCCTTGCGGGGGTCGAGCCCGTCGATCTCGACGGTGCCCTCCTGCTCGCCCGAGTCCTCGGGCAGCAGCCCGGCCAGCGCGGCGAGCAGCGTGCTCTTGCCGGCCCCGGAGGGGCCGAGTAGCAGCACCCGCTCGCCAACCTCGACGCGCAGGTCGACCCCCCGTACGGCCCACGCCCGCCGCCCGGCGTGCCGCCACCCGAACCCCCGCAACGTCACCGCCCCCACCGCAACCCCTCCCTCCCGGCCCGCCCGCGAGCGTCGATCATGAGGTTGGCGGCAGCCACGGAGATCCACATCGCCGTCAACCTCATGATCGACCTCGATCTCGGTGGGGGGTGGGGGCGGGGTCAGACGGGGGTGCGGTCGCGGGCGGCGGGGAAGCGGTCCAGGGCCCCCGTGGTGGCCAGGGCGCGGGTCAGGGCCCAACCGCCGGCACCGGCGACGACGGTGGCGCTGACGATGGTGAGCAGGGCGTACGGGATCCGGTAGCTGCCCAGGGCGTACTCGCTGTTCCAGACGAAGAAGTCGAACAGGGCGGCGCCGAGGCCGGTCAGCGCGCCGGCGATCAGCGCGGTGGGCAGCCGGAACGAGCGGTACCGGAACGCGGCGAAGGCCAGCTCGGCGCCGAGCCCCTGGATCAGGCCCTGCACGATGGTGACGCCGCCCCACTCCGAGCCGAGCAGCGCGGAGACCGTCGCCGCCACCGCCTCGCAGAAGAGCGCCGCGCCGGGCTTGCGGATCACCAGGCCGCCGAGGACGGCCGGGACCAGCCACACGCCGTACATGATCGCCTGGCCGGCGGGGAAGAAGGCGAACGCCGGGTCGACGGCCCGCCACAGCAGGCCCCAGGCCCAGAAGATGACGCCGAAGGCCACCGCGATCACGGCGGCGACGACGACGTCGACGGTACGCCACCGGGTGGCGGTGTTGTTGTCTCGCATGATTGCTCCCAGTCCCGAACGAGAACCAGGAGAAGACGCACGCCGCGCCCGGAACGTGCCGGACGTCGACGCGGCTGGAGGTCGACCGAACTCCCTGCGCTGGCATTACCCAGATCAGGTTCGAGGGTCTGCGGGCGGTGCCCGCACTCTCAGCGCTGTGCGCTCCCCTGTCGGATGTGAAGTTGTGGCCCGACGCTAACACCTTCGAAGATCATCGGGCAAAGTGATCTTTGCGCAGCTCACCAGCGCGTTCGATCGACGCCCCCGATCCCGGCCCGGTACTCTCGGGCGGCCACTGGGAATCCGGCAGAGGGACACGTACGTGACATCCGAGGCTGACCGCCGCGCGCCGGACGGGCCGCGCCCCGGCGCGGTGGACGTGGCCGCCCCGGGCGTACGCGAGGAGACGCCGGCGGCGCCCGGCGGCCCGGAGCGGCGGATCGGGTCGGTGGAGGTCCTCGCCGGCCTGCTGATCCTGCTGGTCGTCTTCCGCGAGCCGCTCGCCCGCGCCCTCTCCGCGCCCCGGTTGCAGACCTGGACCACCGTCTTCGTCTCGGTCATGGTGCAGGCGGTGCCGTTCCTGGTCTTCGGGGTGCTGCTCTCCGCGGTGATCGCCGTCTTCGTGCCCCGGTCGTTCTGGGCCCGGGCGCTGCCGCGTCATCCCGCGCTCGCGGTGCCGGTGGCCAGCGCGGCCGGCGTGGTGCTGCCCGGCTGCGAGTGCGGGGCGGTGCCGATCGCCGGGTCGCTGATCCGGCGCGGGGTCACCCCGGCCGCGGCGTTGGCGTTCCTGCTCGCCGCCCCGGCGATCAACCCGATCGTGCTCACCGCCACCGCGGTGGCCTTCCCCGACGACCCGGCGATGGTCCTGGGCCGGGCCGTCGCGAGCCTGGTCGTCGCGATGGTCATGGGCTGGCTGTGGCTGCGCCTCGGCCGGGCCGACTGGATCCGGCTGCCGCGCCGGCCGGAGCTGGACGACGGCCCACGCGGGCGGGCGTTCTGGGGGGCGGTGCGGCACGACGTCACGCACGCCGGCGGGTTCCTGGTGATCGGCGCGGCGGCTGCGGCCACGATCAACGTCGTGGTGCCGGAGCGCTGGTTGCAGACGCTCGCCGACGACCCCGTGCTCTCGGTGCTCGCGCTGGCCGTGCTCGCGGTGCTGCTCTCCCTCTGCTCGGAGGCGGACGCCTTCGTCGCCGCCTCGCTGTCGCAGTTCTCGCTGACCTCCCGACTGGTCTTCCTGGTGGTGGGGCCGATGGTCGACCTCAAGCTCATCTCGATGCAGGCCGGGGTCTTCGGCCGGCGGTTCGCGCTGCGGTTCGCCCCGACCACCTTCGCGGTGGCCGTCGCGGTGGCCGTCGGGACCGGGGCGGTGCTGCTGTGAACCGGCAGGCGCAGGCGGTCGTCCTGCTGCTGCTCGGGGGCGCGGTGGTCCGGGCCAGCCTCACCGACCTGCACCTGCGCTACGTCAAGGAAGGGCTGCGGCCCTTCCTGATCGCCGCCGGCCTGCTGCTGGTGGCCGCCGCGGTCATGACCCTCTTCTACGAGCTGCGCCCGCTCCTGCGGCGCACGCCCGCCGGCCACCACGACGGCCACGACGCTCAGGGCGACCAAGGCGCTCAGGGCGGCCACGACGGTGACGGCGGGCACGACGGCCACGGCCACGGCCACCACGAGCCCCGGGTCGGCTGGCTGCTGATCCTGCCCGTGCTGGGCCTGCTGCTGGTCGCCCCGCCGGCCCTGGGCTCGTACGCGGCCGGGCAGGCCGGCACCGCCGTCACCACCCGGCAGCAGCCGTCCGACTACCCGCCGCTGCCCGACGGCGACCCCGTGCGGGTGGCCGTGCTCGACTACGCCTCCCGGGCCCTGTTCGACCGGGGCACCTCGATCGGCGACCGCCGGGTCCAGCTGACCGGCTTCGTCACCACCGGCCCCGACGGCCGGCCGCTGCTGGCCCGGATGGTGCTCTCCTGCTGCGCCGCCGACGGGCGGCCGGTCAAGCTGGGGCTGACCGGCGCGGCCCCCGACGGGCTCGCCGACGACACCTGGATCGAGGTGATTGGCCGCTACAGCGACCGCATCGCCCGCGACCCGGTCAACGACGCCGAGATCCCCTACCTGGACGTGGAGTCCTGGCGGCAGGTGCCCGTCCCCCGGCAACAGTACGAGTGACCCGTGGGCCCGGCAGTCCCGGGCGGCCGGGTGCGACGCTGGGTAGGCTCACGATCATGCGGATCGAGGCCCGGGGGTTCACGTTCGACGTGCGCGTCGGCGGACCGGAGGGCGGCACGCCCGTCCTGCTGCTGCACGGGTTTCCCCAGCACGGCGGGGAGTTCGACGACGTGGTGCCCGCGCTGCACGCCGCCGGCCTGCGCACGTACGCGCCGGACCAGCGCGGCTACTCGCCGGGCGCGCGGCCCGAGGCGGTCGAGGCGTACCGGCTGCCGGAACTGGTCGCCGACGCCGTGGGCCTACTCGACGCGCTGGGCGTCGACGCGGCGCACCTGGTGGGGCACGACTGGGGCGCGATCGTGGCCTGGGCCGTCGCGGCCCACCACCCCGAGCGTGTCCGCACGCTGACCGCGGTCTCCGTGCCGCACCCCGGCGCCATGGCGTGGGCGCTGGCCGAGGACGCGGGGCAGAAGGCGCGCTCGGCGTACATGACGGTGTTCCGCAAGCCGGGCACGGCGGAGAAGGCGCTGCTGGCGCTGAACGCGACCGGGCTGCGCCGGATGCTGCACGGGGTCGGCGGCGACGCGCGGGTGGCCGCGTACGCGGACCCGATGCGCGAGCCGGGCGCGCTGACCGCCGCCCTTAACTGGTACCGCGCGATGTCCCGCCGGGACCTGGCCGCCACCGGGCCGGTGGCGGTGCCGACCACGTTCGTGTGGAGCGGCCGCGACATCGCGATCGGCCGGACCGCCGCCGAGGCGTGCGCCGAGCACGTGACCGGGGACTACCGCTTCGTCGAGCTGCCCCGGGTGAGCCACTGGATCCCCGACGAGGCGCCCGCCCCGCTGGCCGAGGCGATCCTGGCCCGGGTGCACGACCCGGTCTGACCTTCCCCGCGACGCCGGCCGGCGGACGCCGGCCCACCCCTGACGGAGGTACGACATGGACCGAGCAGACACGACGGTGAAGGCCGAGGACTTCCTGGCCGTGGTGACCGACACGATGAACCGGGTGGCCGAGAGCCAGCGCGAGGCGGTGGGGCGGGCCGCCGACCTGATCGCCGAGGCGGTACGCGCCGACGGCGTGGTGCACGCGTTCGGCACCGGCCACTCCGAGGCGCTGGCCATGGAGATCGCCGGGCGGGCCGGCGGGCTGGTGCCCACGAACCGGATCGCCCTGCGGGACCTGGTGCTCCGCGGCGGGGCCCCGGCGGACGTGCTCGGGCCGCTGCTGGAGCGCGACCCGGCGGTGGCGCACCGCCTCTACGAGCTGGCCCCGGTCGGCCCCCGGGACGTCTTCATGCTCGCCTCCAACTCGGGCGTGAACGGCGCGATGGTGGAGTTCGCGTCGCTGGTCAGGGAGAAGGGCCACGGGCTGGTCGCGATCACCTCGGCGCAGCACTCCGGGCAGATGACCTCGCGCCACCCGTCGGGGCGCAAGCTCGCCGACTTCGCCGACGTGGTGCTCGACAACGGCGCCCCGTACGGCGACGCGACGCTGCCGTTGCCCGGCGGTGGCGCGGTCGGCGCGGTCTCCTCGATCACCGCGGCGCTGCTGGCACAGCAGATCACGATCGAGGTGGTGGCCCGGCTGCTGGCGGCGGGGGAGCGTCCACCGGTCTACCTGTCGGCCAACATCGCCGGGGGCGACGAGCACAACAACGCCCTGGAGGCCCGGTACGCCGGCCGGATCCGGCGCGGCTCCTGACCGGACGGGACCGGCGCCCCGGGCAGTGACGTGAGTCGGTTTCGCGCGTCGGCCGGTGGGGCATCAGCGATGCTGCCGCCGGCCGCCCCCGCCGGCAGTACCGTCTGACCGGAGGTAGCGCGTGTCCAAGGAAACCGAGAAGCAGCGCTGGCAGCGCAACTTCGCCGACCTGCTCCAGGAGCTTCGGGTCGCCCAGACCGGCGTGCAGATCCTCTTCGCCTTCCTGCTCACCCTGCCGTTCAGCAACGGTTTCACCCGTACGAGTGGCTTCCAGAAGGACGTCTACATCGTCGCGTTGCTGTCGGCGGCCGCGGCAACCGCGATGATCATCTCTCCGGTGGCGTTCCACCGCGCGCTGTTCCGGCAGGGCCGCAAGCCGGAGCTGGTCCGGTTCGCGCACCGGATGGCCAGTGGTGGGCTCGCCTTCATGCTGATCTCGATGGTCAGCGCGGTGCTGCTGATCACCGACTTCGTGCTGGACCGGAGCATCGCCCTGGTGCTCAGCGGCCTCATCTGCCTCTGGTTCCTCACCTTCTGGGTGTTCCTGCCGTTCTCCCGGCGCAACTGGGGCGACGACGACGCCGACGACGACGAGAACGAGCCGCGGTCCCTCAGCGACTGACCGAGGTCGACGCAACTCGATATTTACCGATCGCTACCCCTGGGTAACACCCGGGGGTAGCGTGCTGTTCGTCGAGCACGTTGACGCATCCGGACCGAGGTTCGAGGGGGCCGCCGTGACCACGACAGAGAACAGCCGACCCGCGCCCGACGGATCAGGCGCCGACCGGCCCGCGCAGACCACCGCCGACGACCCGCCGGCGGCCGGCGCGGCCGGGCCCCTGCCGAAGGAGGCCGGCCAGGTATCCGAGAAGGAGGCCCGACAGGTCGCGGAGGCGGCCCGGGAGTCCTCCTGGGACCGTCCCAGCTTCGGCAAGGAACTCTTCCTCGGCCGGTTCCGGCTCGACCTGATCGACCCCTGGCCGCGCTCCGACCCGGAGGACGTCGCCCGCGCCGACGAGTTCCTCGGCCGGTTCCGCGAGTTCCTCGCCTCCGAGGTGGACGGCGCCGCCATCGAGCGGGACGCGTCCATCCCGGACGAGGTGTTCCAGGGCCTGGCCCGCCTCGGCGCCTTCGGCATGAAGATCGACCGGTCGTACGGCGGGCTCGGGCTCAGCAACCTGCACTACTGCCGGGCGCTCATGCTGGCCGGCTCGGTCAGCCCGGCGATCGGCGCGCTGCTCTCGGCGCACCAGTCGATCGGGGTGCCGCAGCCGTTAAAGATGTTCGGCACCGCCCAGCAGAAGCAGCGCTTCCTGCCCCGGCTCGCCGCCGGCGAGGTCTCCGCGTTCCTGCTCACCGAACCGGACGTCGGCTCCGACCCGGCCCGGCTGGCCACCACCGCCGAGCCCACGCCCGACGGCACCGGCTACCGGCTCAACGGCGTGAAGCTGTGGGCCACCAACGGCACCGTCGCCACCCTGCTCGTGGTGATGGCCCGGGTGCCCGCCGCCGAGGGACGGCGCGGCGGGATCACCGCCTTCGTCGTCGAGGGCGACACCGAGGGCATCACGGTCGAGCGGCGCAACGCCTTCATCGGCCTGCGGGGCCTGGAGAACAGCCTGACCCGCTTCCACGACGTCTTCGTGCCGAAGGAGAACGTGATCGGTGGCGAGGGCAAGGGCCTGAAGATCGCGCTGACCACCCTGAACACCGGGCGGCTGTCGCTGCCGGCGATGTGTGTCGGCGCCGGCAAGTGGGCGCTGAACGTGGCCCGGGAATGGGCCGTCGACCGGGTGCAGTGGGGGCGGCCCGTGGGCGAGCACGAGGCGGTGGCCCAGAAGCTCTCCTTCATCGCCGCGACGACGTACGGCATGGAGACCATGCTGGACCTCTGCTGCCTGCTCGCCGACGACGACCGCAACGACATCCGGATCGAGGCGGCGCTGGTCAAGCTCTACGCCAGCGAGATGGCCTGGAAGATCGCCGACGAGCTGGTGCAGATCCGGGGCGGTCGCGGCTACGAGACGGCCGACTCGCTCGCCGCCCGGGGCGAGCGACCCGCCGCCGTCGAGCAGATGCTGCGCGACCTGCGGATCAACCGCATCTTCGAGGGCTCCACCGAGATCATGCACCTGCTCATCGCCCGCGAGGCGGTCGACGCGCACCTGTCGGTCGCCGGCGACATCATCGACCCGGACGCCGGGCTCGGCCGCAAGGCCAAGGCCGGGGCGAAGGCCGGCGCCTTCTACGCGAGGTGGCTGCCCACCCTCGCCGTCGGCAGGGGACAGCGCCCGTCGGCGTACGCCGAGTTCGGCCCGCTCGCCGCCCACCTGCGGCAGGTGGAGCGCGCCTCGCGCAAGCTGGCCCGCTCGACGTTCTACGCGATGTCTCGCTGGCAGGGGAAGATGGAGCGCAAGCAGGCGTTCCTCGGCCGGGTCGTGGACATCGGCGCGGAGCTGTTCGCCATGTCCGCGGTCTGCGTACGCGCCCACGCCGAGCGGGAGGCCCGGCCCGAGAACGTCGAGCTGGCCGACCTGTTCTGCCGGCAGGCCCGGGTCCGCATCGACGCGCTCTTCACCGCACTGTGGGACAACACCGACTCCGTCGACACGGTCGCCGCGAAGCGGATCCTCGCCGGGCGCTACGCCGCCCTGGAGGACGGCGTGATCACCCCCGCCGACGACCTGCCCTGGGTGGCCCCCTGGTCCCCCGGCCCGTCCACGACGGACGACGCCCGCCGCCGCCTCCCACCCACCCCTGCCTCCTGACCCTGCCCCCAGACCCAGGTCGATCATGCAGTTGTGGTGCCCCGCGTAAGGGGCGAGTGCGGGCGCTCCGGGCACACAACTGCATGATCGCCGGGGTGGAGGGCTAGCGGGCGCGCCGGAGGCCCAGGTGGCGTAGTTCCAGGGCGGCCAGCGCGTCGACGGTGGCGTCGTCGCCGCGGCGCCACGCCTCGGCCACGTCGGGCGCGATCCTGGTCAGCCGCCCCAGCGGCTGGGTGGCCAGGGCGCGCAGCGCCAGCAGGTCCCGGCCGGCGGGGGCGGCGGCCAGCTTCGCCGCCGAGCCGGCCCGGCGCATCCAACGCACCCGCAGCGGCAGCCAACCGAAGAGCACCAGGCCGAGCGGGAAGACCAGCACGGCGACGGCCAGCGCGAGGGCGAGCTGGTCGACCAGCTCCTGCTGGTCGCGCCCCGCCTCGGCCAGCGAGCGGGCGGCGGTGGCGGCCCGCTCGAACGGCGCGGTCAGCTCGTCGCCGACCAGTGGCACCCGGTCGACCTTGCCGCCAGCCTCGGCCAGGTTGTCGGCGAGGCCGCTGCCGGCCCCCTCCAGCTTCTGCCCGGGTACGGCGAGCTTCTGGACCAGGTCGTGCAGCCACAGCGCGCCACGGATCGCGCCGTACACCCAGGCGACGACGAGCAGGTCGGTGATCAACTGTCGGACGGCGGTCGGGAAACGATCGGCGTAGATCTTCACGCCGGACAGCGTGCCACGCGTACCCGTCCCCGGCACGCGACGCGAACGGCGGCGCACCGCCCGGCGCCCGGCGGACGGCACGACGGTGGACGGCGCCAACGGCGGCACGACGGTGGACGGCGCAACGGCGGACCCGCGGCCGGCGCAACGGCGGCCGGCGCGACGGGCGGACCCGCAATCGGCGCGGCGGCGGTCGGCGCTACGGGCGGGGTCAGCCCGCGCAGGCCGGGCAGGTGCCGAAGATCTCCAGGGTGTGGCTGACGTCGGCGTAGCCGTGCTTCGCCGCCACCCGCTCGGCCCAGCTCTCCACCGTCGGCCCCGCGACCTCCACCGTGCGGCCGCAGGACCGGCAGACCAGGTGGTGGTGGTGACCCTCGCTGCACCGGCGGTAGAGGTGCTCGCCGCCCGGCGGGCGCATCACGTCGATCTCGCCGGTGTCGGCGAGCCCCTGGAGCGTGCGGTAGACGGTGGTCAGCCCGACCCGCTCGCCGCGCTCGCGCAGCATCGCGTGCAGCTCCTGCGCGCTGTGGAAGCCCTCCAGCTCGCCGAGCAGCGCGCTCACCGCCGAGCGCTGCCGAGTGTTGCGGACCGTGGCACCCGTCATGATCATGATCCCTCCCCGGCGTGGCTCACCGCGTCGGCCACGATGTGTGCGACGTGCTCGTCGACCAGCGCGTACGCGATCTCGCGACCCCGCCGGGAGCCGCGCACCACACCGGCGCCCCGCAGCACCCGCAGGTGCTGGGAGACCAGCGGCTGCGCGGCGCCGAGCTTGTCGACCAGCTCGTGCACGCAACGCTCGCCCTCGGCGAGCTCGCTGACGATGGCCAGCCGGATCGGCGCCGAGAGGGCACGCAAGAGCTCGCTCGCGCCCTCGAAGGCGTCGTAGCCTGATCCGTCGGTCACCCCGTAACGGTAACCAATCCCACCGACACGCCGCTGACCAGGATCAGTGGAGCACCACCTCGTGCGGCTCCGGCGCGGGCGCGGCGGCGGGGGTACGCCGCCGGCGCAGCACCCGCCACACCGCGCCGAGGACCGCGACCACCCCGAACGAGGCGATCGCCATCAGCACCACCGAGGCGCCGGGGGCGGTGTCGGCGTTCGCCGCCACGTAGACCCCGGAGCCGGCGGCGAAGAGCCCGAGCGCCATCGCCGCCGTCATCGTGCTGCGGAATCCCCGGGTCACCTGCTGCGCGGTGGCCACGGGCACCACCATCAGGGCGCTGATCAGCAGCACGCCGACGGCCCGCATGGCGATCGTCACGGTGACCGCGGTGGCCACGGCGAGCAGCAGGTTGAGCGTGCGTACCGGCAGGCCGGAGACCCGGGCGTACTCCTCGTCGTGGCAGACCGCGAAGAGGGCCGGGCGCAGCGCCAGCATGGTCACCCCGATCGCGACGCCGAGCACCGCGATGGTGGTCAGGTCCTGCGGGGAGATCGTGGTCAGCGACCCGAACAGGTAGGCGTTCAGGTTGGCGCTGGTGCTGTCGGAGAGCCCGACCAGCGTCACGCCGCCGGCGATGCCGCCGTAGAAGAGCAGGGCCAGGGCCAGGTCGCCGGAGGTGCGCCCCCGGGCGCGGACCAGCTCAATGGTGATCGCGCCGGCGGTCGCCACGGCCACCGCGACGAGCACGGGGGAGCGGTTGAGCAGCAGGCCCGCGCCGACGCCGGTGAGCGCCACGTGCCCCACCCCGTCGCCGATCAGGGCGAGCCGCCGCTGCACCAGGTAGATGCCGAGCGCCGGGGCGGCCAGGCCGATGATCAGCGCCCCGATCAGGGCCCGCTGCATGTAGGGGTACTGGAAGAGTTCCATCTCAGCTGCTCCACAGCCCGGCGGGCTCGTCGGGGCCGTGCGGGTGCACGTGGTCGTGGTCGGGCTCCGCGTGGTGGCCGGCGGGCTCGGGCACCGGGCCGTCGTGACAGATCCCACCCTGGTGTACGACGACCGCCCGGCTGATCAGCGACCGCAGCGGCCCGAGCTCGTGGGCCACCAGCAGCACCGTGCCGCCACCGCCGACGAAGTCGTGCAGCGCCGCGGCGAACGCCTCCTGGCTGGCCGCGTCGACCCCGGCGGTCGGCTCGTCGAGGACCAGCAGCTCCGGCTGACCGGCCAGCGCCCGGGCGATCAGGGTGCGCTGCTGCTGCCCGCCGGAGAGGGTGCCGACGGGGTCGCGGGCCCGGTCGGCGAGCCCGACCGCCTCCAGTGCGGCGGTCACCGCCGCCCGGTCCGCCGCGCCGGGCGGGCGCAGCACCCCGCGCCGGGCGAGCCGGCCGGAGGCCACCACCTCGCGGACGGTGGCCGGTACGCCGCTGCCGGCGCCGAGGCGCTGCGGGACGTACCCGATGCGGTGCCACTGCCGGAAACGGCGCAGCGGGCGGTCGAAGAGGGTGACCGAGCCGGAGCTGAGCGGCACCAGGCCGAGCGCGGCGCGGACCAGGGTGGACTTGCCGGAGCCGTTGGCGCCGAGCACCGCGACCACCTCGCCGGCGGTCACGGTCAGCGAGACGTCACGCAGCACGGGGCGGCCGTCGTAGCCGACCACCCCGTGCGCGACGGTGATGACTGGGGATGTCACGAGCAGCTCAACGCCGTCCTCAGGGTCGCAAGGTTGGTACGCATCACCGAAAGGTAGTCGCCGCCGCCGGTCGACAGCCCCTCCAGGGGGTCCAGCACCGCGGTCTTCGCGCCGACCTCGGCGGCGATGGTCTGGGCCACCTTCGGGCTGACCAGCGTCTCGAAGAAGATCGTGGTGGCCTTGTGCTCCCGGGCCTCCTGGGCGACCTCGGCCAGGCGCTGCGGGGCGGGCTCGTTCTCGGGGCTGAGCCCGGTGATGCCGATCTGCTCCAGCTTGTAGCGCTCGGTCAGGTAGCCGAAGGCGGTGTGGCTGACCACGATCTCCCGCCGCTGGCAGGTCTTCAGCCCGGCCGTGAACTCGGCGTCCAGCTTCTCCAGCTCGGCGCGCAGCGCTCCGGCGCGGGCGGTGTAGTCGGCGGCGCGGTCCGGGTCGGCCTGGCCGAGGCGCTCGGCGAGCTTGTCGCCGACCGTGGCGAGGCGGGTGGGGTCCAGCCACAGGTGCGGGTCCTTGGTGCCGCCCTCCTCGTGGCCGGGCTCCTCGGCCTTGCCCGACTCCTCGGGGTGGGCGTGCTCCTCGCCCTCGTGGTCGTGGTCGTGGCCGCCCGCGGCGGCGTCCATCAGCGGCTGCACGGTCGACACGTCGAACGCGCGGTCCTTGGCGTTCTGCTCGACGGCCTCGTCCAGCGCCGGCTGGAAGCCCTTGAGGAGCACGACCAGCTCCGCCTCGGCGACCTGGCCGACCTGGCCCGGGTTCAGCTCCAGGTCGTGTGGCTCCGCGCCGGGCTTGACCAGGTTGCTCACCCTCACCGCGTCACCGCCGATGCGCTCCGCGAGGAACTGCAACGGGTAGAAGGCGGCCACCACGTCGACCCGCTGCGGGTCGGCGCCGGCCGGGCCGTCGTCGGAACAGGCCGTGACACCACCCAGGGCGAGCAGGGCGGTGGTGGCGACGGCCAGGGTGCGCGGGGCGGTGCGGATGTTCATGCCATGAACTGTCCGCGACAACGATAATGATTGTCAAAAACGCATGCTTGCATGTCAGAACAGCTTCACCAGGCCCGCGGTGACCAGCAGGGTGAGCGCCACCAGCCGGATCACCCGCGTCGGCGCCGTCTGCACCGACCAGGTGGTGACCAGCAGCGCGGCCACGGCCGCGGCGAGCAGCAGGGTGAACAGCCCGCCGACCACGCCGGGGGTGAAGAACGCGACAAGCACCATCACCAGGGTGACCAGGAACACCGTCGTCGGGTTCGCCCGGGCCAGCCGGGCCGGCAGGGGGCTCTGCGTACGCTGCATCCCACAGACTCTACGAGGAGGAACCCCGTGCTGGTGACGAACCGGTTCGTGGTGGACGTCGATGTCGCCGACGAGTTCACCGAGCGGGCGCACGCCGCCCTCGCCGCGCTCGCGGCCCGCCCCGGTTACCTGCGCGGCCAACTGGTCCGGGCGTTGGACGACCCCCGGCACTGGTGCCTGGTCACGGAGTGGGAGTCGGTCGGCACCTACCGGCGGGCCCTGGGCGGCTTCGACGTCAAGATCACCGCTGTGCCGCTGCTCGCCGAGTCGCTCGACGAACCGTCGGCGTACGAGGCGCTCGCCAGCGCCGCCCCCGGCGGGGACGTCGTCCCGGCCGCCAGCGATCGGGCCGCTGGTCCTTACCGCTGAGCCCGTGGGCACTACATTGCTTGCATGACCGCTCCCGGACCGGCGACCCCGCCGGCGTACCCTCCGTCGCCCGGCCAGCAGTGGGCGCAGCCGCCCGCCGTGCCCGGCCCGCCGGGGGATCCGGGCGTGCCCGCCCCGCCTGCCGGGCCGGGGGTCACCCCGCCGTTCGCGGCGCCGCCCACCGAGGGGCGCAACACCCGGCTCTGGCTCGGGCTGGGCGCGGGGGCGCTCGCCGTGCTGCTCTGCTGCGGCGGTGGCGGCGCCGCCGTGGTGGGGCTGGCCGTGACCGGGGTGCAGGCCGTTCGCGAGCAGGGACGCACCGTCTCCACCGACTACTACCAGGCGCTCGTCGAGCGCAAGTACGGCGCGGCGTACGACCAGCTCTGCGACGACGCGCAGCGGCGCGAGTCACGCCGCGAGTTCGAGCGCCGGGTGGCCGCCGAGCCGCAGATCGCGGACTTCCGGGTGGGCGACGTGGACGCCGTCTCCCTCACCGTGCCCGTCGACGTCACCTACGCGGGCGGCCGGCAGGACCGGCAGGAGGTCACCCTCGGGCAGGACCAGCAGACCGGCGGCATGGAGGTGTGCGGGGTGAGCTGACCCGCCCCCGGTATTCTGCTGGGCCCGGGACGGCACGGGTCGTACCGTTGTCCCGAACTGTTCCTTCCGTCCTTACCGCGTCCCCGCCGACCGCCAGTCGGCGTAGGAGGAAACATGCCAGCCGACCGTATCGACGCCGTCGTCAGCCTCGCCAAGCGCCGAGGCTTCGTCTTCCCCTCCAGCGAGATCTACGGAGGCACCCGGTCGGCGTGGGACTACGGTCCGCTCGGCGTGGAACTGAAGGAGAACGTCCGCCGGCAGTGGTGGAAGACGATGGTCCAGCAGCGCGACGACGTGGTCGGCCTCGACTCCGCCGTGATCCTGGCGCGCGACGTCTGGGCCGCCTCCGGCCACCTGGACGCCTTCGTCGACCCGCTGACCGAGTGCCAGTCGTGCCACAAGCGGTTCCGGGCCGACCACCTCGAGGAGGCGTACGAGGCCAAGCACGGCAAGCCGCCGGCCTCGCTGACCGAGCTGAACTGCCCGAACTGCGGCAACAAGGGCACCTTCACCGAGCCGAAGATGTTCAACGGCCTGATGAAGACCTTCCTCGGCCCGGTCGAGAGCGAGGAGGGCATGCACTACCTGCGGCCCGAGACCGCCCAGGGCATCTTCGTCAACTACAAGAACGTGGAGACGGTCGCCCGCAAGAAGCCGCCGTTCGGCATCGCCCAGACCGGCAAGTCGTTCCGCAACGAGATCACCCCGGGCAACTTCATCTTCCGCACCCGCGAGTTCGAGCAGATGGAGATGGAGTTCTTCGTCGAGCCGGGCTCGGACGAGCAGTGGCACGAGTACTGGCTCTCCGAGCGCTGGAACTGGTACCTCGACCTGGGCCTGTCGGAGAGCAACCTGCGCTTCTACGAGCACCCGAAGGAGAAGCTCTCCCACTACTCGAAGCGCACTGTCGACATCGAGTACCGCTTCCAGTTCGGCGGCACCGAGTTCGCGGAGCTGGAGGGCATCGCCAACCGCACCGACTTCGACCTGACCACGCACAGCAAGCACTCCGGCGTCGACCTGTCCTACTTCGACCAGGCCAAGGGCGAGCGTTGGATGCCGTACGTCATCGAGCCGGCCGCCGGCCTCACCCGCGCGGTGCTCGCGTTCCTGCTGGAGGCGTACGACGAGGACGAGGCGCCCAACACCAAGGGCGGCGTGGACAAGCGCACGGTGATGCGCTTCGACCCGAGGCTGGCCCCGGTCAAGGTGGCCGTGCTGCCGCTGTCGCGCAACGAGGCGCTCTCGCCGAAGGCGAAGGGCCTCGCCGCCGACCTGCGCAAGCGCTGGGTGGTGGAGTTCGACGACTCGCAGGCGATCGGCCGCCGCTACCGCCGCCAGGACGAGATCGGCACCCCGTTCTGCGTGACGGTCGACTTCGACACCCTGGACGACAACGCGGTGACCGTCCGGAACCGGGACACCATGGCCCAGGAGCGCATCGCGCTGGACCAGGTCGAGCGCTACCTGATCGAGCGCCTCCCCGGCTGCTGAGCTGCGACGGGGCCCCGGCCGGCGCGGAAGTCGCGCCGGCCGGGGCCCCGTACACTTGTCCGGTGACCGCGCCGACCGTTCCCGCACTGCGCCCGCTGACCATCGGGCGGCACGAGGTGTGGCCGCCGGTGGTGCTCGCGCCGATGGCCGGCATCACCAACGTCGGCTTCCGGCAGCTCTGCCGGGAGCAGGGCGGCGGCATCTACGTCTGCGAGATGATCACCACCGTCGCGCTGGTCGAGCGGAACCCGAAGACGCTGCGCATGATCGCGTTCGGCGACGAGGAGCGGCCCCGCAGCCTCCAGCTCTACGGCACCGACCCGGAGATCACCGCCGCCGCCGTGCGGATCGTGGTGGAGAAGGACCTCGCCGACCACATCGACCTCAACTTCGGCTGCCCGGTGCCCAAGGTCACCCGCAAGGGGGGTGGCTCGGCGCTGCCGTGGCGGCGCCGGCTCTTCGCGCGGCTGGTCAGGGCCACGGTGGACGCCGCGTCACCCGCCGGGGTGCCGGTCACGGTCAAGATGCGCAAGGGCATCGACGACGACCACCTGACGTACGTCGAAGCGGGCCTCGCCGCCCAGGACGCCGGCGTGGCGGCGGTCGCCCTGCACGGGCGTACGGCCGCGCAGCGCTACTCCGGCACGGCGGACTGGGACGCCATCGCCACGCTCAAGCAGGCCCTCGAAGTGCCGGTGCTCGGCAACGGCGACATCTGGGAGGCCGACGACGCGCTGCGGATGGTGGCGCACACGGGCGTCGACGGGGTGGTGATCGGCCGGGGCTGCCTGGGCCGCCCGTGGCTCTTCGCCGACCTGGAGGCGGCGTTCGACGGCCGCCCGGAACGCCGCCTGCCCACCCTGGGCGAGGTGGCGCGGACCATGCGCCGCCACGCCGAACTGCTGGTCGACCAGTTCACCGCGGGCTCGCGTACCCCCGCCCGAGGCGAGCGGGACGGCTGCACCGACTTCCGCAAGCACGTCGCCTGGTACCTCAAGGGCTTCCCGGTCGGCAGCGAGCTGCGGCGCGAGCTGGCCATGATCGAGAGCCTGGCCCAGCTCGACGAC
Source organism: Micromonospora sp. M71_S20 (assembly GCF_003664255.1). Classification (NCBI taxonomy): domain Bacteria; kingdom Bacillati; phylum Actinomycetota; class Actinomycetes; order Micromonosporales; family Micromonosporaceae; genus Micromonospora; species Micromonospora sp. M71_S20. The sequence continues at coordinate 100,068 of NZ_RCCV01000003.1, forward strand.
CTGCTCGGCAAGTTGGACCCGACGGAGCCCTTCCCGGTGGCCACGTTGGGCCAGCCACGCGGCCGCACCAACTCGCCCGGCAAGGTCTTCCTGCCGGACGGCTGGCTGGCCAGCCGCGACGACGACACCGTCCCGGAGGGCGCCGAGCTGGCCGACTCGGGCGGCTGAACCCTTGCCCCCGGCCCACCTCGGCCTCGCCCCACCTCTACCTCGCCCCGCCTCGGCCCGACTCAGGTCCGGGCGCGCGCTGTCCGCCTCGGCCTGACTCCGGTCCGGCCCTGGCCCGGCGGCGACAGCCGGTGGGCGGGCAAGCGCCCCGGGCGTGACGAAAGGGCCGGACCCCTGTGCGGGGTCCGGCCCTTGTCGTCTTCGTGCGGGTGTCGTCGCCGGTTGTCGGTCAGGCCGTGTAGCCGCGGGTGGCGATCCAGTCGGCCAGGTTGTCCACGCTCATCCGGTAGGAGGCCTGGTTCGGGTCGGCCGAGTCGGCGATCGTCACGGTCGCACCGTTGTCGCGGTAGCCGACGACGCTGATGTAGTGCCCGCCCTCGAAGGAGTGGGTGACTCCGTCGGTGTCGGTGGCGGTGCCGGCGATGTTGGCGACCACGGCGTGGCCTTCGTCGATGGCGGTGACGATGTCGGCGCGCAGCTTGTCGGTCTGCGTGTCGTCGGCCTTGGGGTCGCGGATCTCGACGGACTGGTAGGCGTCGGAGCCGGTCTCCTTGTTCAGTACGGGGGTGATGTCGTTGATGGAGTTGGTGCCGGCTTCGGTGGTGCCCATGCGCTGGGCCATGGCGTCGACGTCGATGTTCTTGCCCTGGACGCTGAGGGCGTTGCGGGCGGCGGCGGGGCCGCAGTAGTAGAAGTTGGGCTGGGCTTCGTAGCGCACGCCCAGCTCACGCTCGCCGTGCTTGCGGTCCTGGGCCGCAACCGAGACGGGTGTGGTCTCGGCGGGGGCGGCGAAGGCGGTGGTGACGGGGCCGGCGATGGCGCCGCCGGTGAAGGCGAGCCCGGCAGCGGTCAGAGCGGTCTTACGCAGCATGTCGATACGCATGGTGATGGCACCTTTCGATCGGGGGTGCGCGGACGCGCGAGGGAGCGGCGTGCCGCGAAGGGGGAGGTCAGAACGGATCGCTCCGGCGGCGGGGGGCCTGCTCGGGCGTCCGGGATGTCTCAACGACCCGGGTCGGCCAGCCATTCCGCCGGTCGGTCGGGCCACCCGTGGCGCGGGGGAGCGCCGTGGGTATGCCATGTTCAACGACCCGCGCCGGCCCACGATTCCGCCGCCCAGGTGGCGCCGACCACGGGGACGCACCGGACGAAGGCCACGCCCGGGGCACCCATCCGGACATCCGAAACCCGACAAACGCCCCAAGGGATCGCAGTCCGCCGCCATCGGTCCGTCCGGTGAGCATGGGGTGGCGCGACCGCGCTGTCGAGCTGATGTCGTAAACGACTCACGCTGCCGCGCCGGCACGAACCGCACGGCACCCGGGGCGAGTTGTCGGAGCCGGCCCGGGGTGACTCCTCCCCGCGCTGTCGAACCGTCTCCCCGGCCGCTCTGGGCCGGGACATCGCTGAATCGTCTACGACATCAGCTCGACAGCGCGCGAGGAGCCCACCCGCTCCGGCGTCGGGGACCGCGCCGTCGGCGGGCTGGGCCAGCGAGCCATGCCCGCGTGCCCGCCAGCAACCGACGGCAGCGACCCGTTGGCGATGCCGCCGATGATCCGGTCGGTGGCCTGCCGCGCGACGCCGTCCGCAGCGGCGCACTGGGTGTTCCGCAAGCGCATCGGGGTGGCCCACATCGCGCGGGCGCTGGGCGCCGGGGGGCGGGCGTCAGGCGGACGGGGCGGGCGCGGGGGCCTCCTCGGGGCCGGCCTGGGCGGGGATTGCCGTGTGTAGCCCGGCGCGAGTCCGCCGCTCGGTCTGGGTGGGGATCGCCGTGCGTGGCCCGGCCTGAGTCGGCCGCTCGGCGGGCCAGGGGATCTCCGGCGAGCGGTGGAAGGCCGTGCCGGCCGCGGTCCAGCGCGGGCCGTGCCCGGCCAGCCGGTCGCGGAACCCGGCCCAGTCGTGCGTCGCGCGGGGCGACCAACCCAGCTCGGCGATCGCGGGCAGGCGCGGGAAGAGCATGAACTCGACCTCGGCCCGCGAGGTGACCGACTCGGTCCACAGCGGCGCCTCCACGCCGAGCACCGCGTCGGCCGGTACGCCGGCCAGGTGGGTGCCGGGATCCCAGTCGTACGCCCGCCGTACGTCGATCAGGCCGGCCCAGTCGTGCCCGATGGGGGTGTCCGGGGCGTACTTCATGTCGAGGTAGGCGTGGTTGCCGGGGGAGAGGACGAGCCGCGCCCCCCGCTGGACGGCGTCCGCCGTGACCGGGTCCTCGCCCTTGGTGCCCCACCACTGGAGCACCCGCCCCTCGGCGTGCGCGACGGGCGCGATCTGGTGCCAGCCCACCACCGTCTTGCCGGTCCCGGCGACGATGCGCTGGGTCCGCTCGACGAAGGCCGCGTACGCGTCGGGGCGGACCTTGAACGCCTCGTCGCCCCCGATGTGCAGCCACGGCCCGGGAGTGAGCGCGGCGATCTCGCCCAGCACGTCGGCGACGAACTCGTACGTCCGCTCGTTCGTGGGGTCGACGTAGCTGAAGCCGACGTCGGTGCCGGTGTACGGCGGCGGCGCGATACCGTCCGGGGCCAGCTCACCGTATGCGGTCAGCGCGGCGTTGGTGTGCCCCGGCAGGTCGATCTCCGGCACCACGGTGACGTACCGCTCGGCGGCGTAGGCCACGATCCGCCGGTAGTCGTCGCGGCTGTAGTGCCCGCCCGGACCGCCGCCCACCTCGCTCGCCCCGCCGACCTCCGTCAGCCGCGGCCAGGAGTCGACCGCGATCCGCCAGCCCTGATCGTCGGTGAGGTGCAGGTGCAGGTGGTTGATCTTGTAGCGGGCCAGGTGGTCGATCACCCGCAGCACGTCCGCTACGCCGAAGAAGTGCCGGGCGACGTCGAGCATCGCCCCCCGGTACGGGAACCGGGGCCGGTCGGTGATCGAACCGCCGGGCACCGCCCAGCGCTCGGCGACCGGCACCGGGCTCTCGATGGCGGCGGGCAGGAGCTGACGCAGCGTCTGCGCGCCGTGGAAGAGCCCGGCGGGGGTGGCGGCCTCGATCCGTACGCCGTCGGACGTCACGTCGAGCCGGTAGCCCTCCGCGCCGAGGTCGTCGGAGGCGGCCAGAGTCAGCGTGATGCCGCCGGCCGGCTCCGGTCGGGTGGCGTCGGCCACCGGCAGCGGGTAGCCGGTGGCCGGCCGGAGCAGGGTGGCGAGCTGCCCGGCGACGGCGCGGGCGGCGTCGTCGGGGCTCACCCGGATCGCCGCGTCGGGAGGGAGGACGAAGTCGGCGCCCGGGACCGGCGCGACCCGTTCCGGGGCGGGCACGACGTCGCCCAGCCGGACCGGGGCCGGCGGGGCGGGCAGGTCGTCGGCGGCCCCGGTCGGCGGAAGGAGCAGGTCGTCGGCGGCCCCGGTCGTCGGGGCGAGCAGGTCGTCGGCGGCCCGGGCCGCTGCCTGGGCCAGCTCGGTGGCGGTCGGTTCGTGGACCGGCAGGTCGTGGTGCGCGGGGGTCCGCTCGTCCACCCCGGCGGCGCGGGACGGGTCGAGCGGCTCCGGGGCGGCGGTGGGAACGGCTGGCACGGCGTCGGCTCCGAGGGGTGTATTTGCGGCGGTTATGGCAAAGGTGAGGTTCACCGAAAAGCGTGCGGCCAAGAATACGAGGCGAAGCGGGAAATGCGTGATCGTGCGCGTGGAAGCGTTCCCAAAAACCCGTACGAACGCGGATAGTCGTGATAGCTGTGCCTATTGTCACCGAACGGTCCCGGGTCACCCGAAGTTCGCTTAGCCTTCGCCCACCGGCCGGCTTGGCACCGGGATTGCCGGTGGTCCATCCCGGGGTATGAGAGCAACTGAACCTTCGTTAAGTGTCGGACCGGCGCGCGTGGGAGGGCTCTGGTGGCAAAGCAGGAGACGGTGGAACACAAGTACGTCTACGCCTTCGCCGAGGGCAACAAGGATCTCAAGGAGCTGCTCGGCGGCAAGGGGGCCAACCTGGCCGAGATGACCAATCTCGGCCTGCCGGTCCCACCGGGCTTCACGATCACCACGGAGGCCTGCAAGGCGTACCTCGCCACCGGGGAGGAGCCCGACGGCCTGGCCGACCAGATCGCCGCGCACCTCGCGTCGCTGGAGCAGGCGATGGGCAAGCGCCTCGGTGACCCGGAGGACCCGCTGCTGGTGTCCGTGCGCTCCGGCGCCAAGTTCTCCATGCCCGGGATGATGGAGACCGTCCTCAACGTCGGCCTCAACGACCGCAGCGTCCAGGGGCTCGCCCGACAGGCGGGCGGCGCGGACCAGCAGGCCAGCGGCGGCGCGGACCGGTTCGCCTGGGACTCCTACCGCCGTCTGATCCAGATGTTCGGCAAGACGGTGTGCGAGGTGCCGGGCGAGGAGTTCGAGCACGCGCTCGACGACGCCAAGCGGGCCAAGGGCACCGGGAACGACCTCGACCTCGACGCCGACGACCTGCGGGGGCTGGTCGACGCGTACAAGAAGATCTTCTTCAAGCACACCGGCCGGGAGTTTCCGCAGGAGCCGCGCGAGCAGCTCGACCTGGCCATCCGCGCGGTCTTCGAGTCGTGGAACGCCGAGCGCGCGGTGCTCTACCGCCGCCAGGAGCGGATCCCGGCTGACCTGGGCACCGCGGTCAACGTGGTGGCGATGGTCTTCGGCAACCTCGGCCCGGACTCCGGCACCGGCGTCGCGTTCACCCGCGACCCCGCCAGCGGCGCCCAGGGCATCTACGGCGACTACCTGGCCAACGCCCAGGGCGAGGACGTGGTCGCGGGCATCCGCAACACCGTGCCGTTGCAGGAGCTGGAGCGGCTGGACAAGAAGTCCTACGACGAACTGCTCGGCATCATGGCCCGGCTGGAGGGCCACTACAAGGACCTCTGCGACATCGAGTTCACCATCGAGCGCGGCAAGCTCTGGATGCTCCAGACCCGCGTCGGCAAGCGCACCGCCGCCGCGGCGTTCGTCATCGCCGGGCAGCTCGTCGACGAGGGCCTGATCGACCTCGACGAGGCGCTGCACCGGGTCAACGGCGCGCAGCTCGCCCAGCTGATGTTCCCGCGGTTCCGGCTCGACCACGAGTTCCAGCCGGTGGCCAAGGGCATCGGGGCGTCGCCGGGCGCGGCGTCGGGCAAGGTGGTCTTCACCTCCGCCCGCGCGGTCGAACTGGCCGCCGAGGGGGAGTCGGTGATCCTGGTCCGGCGCGAGACCAACCCCGACGACCTGAACGGCATGATCGCCGCCCAGGGCATCCTCACCTCGCGCGGCGGCAAGACCAGCCACGCCGCCGTGGTGGCGCGGGGGATGGGCAAGACCTGCGTCTCCGGCGCCGACGAGATCGACGTCAACGTCCCGCAGCGCCGCTTCGTCGTCGGCGGGCAGACCGTCGTCGAGGGCGACATCGTCTCCATCGACGGCACCACCGGCAAGGTCTACCTCGGCGAGGTGCCGGTCATGCCGTCGGAGGTGGTGCAGTACTTCGAGGGCAGCCTCGACCCCGAGCACGTCGACAACGCGCTGGTCCGGGCCGTACACCGGATCATGTCGCACGCCGACGCCAGGCGGCGGCTGGCGGTACGCACGAACGCCGACACCGGCGCGGACGCCGCCCGGGCCCGGCGCTTCGGTGCGGAGGGCATCGGCCTGTGCCGCACCGAGCACATGTTCCTCGGCGACCGGCGCGAGCTGGTCGAGCGACTGATCCTGGCCCGCGACAACGCGGACCGGGAGGCCGCGCTGGCCGCGCTGCTGCCGTTGCAGCGCGCCGACTTCGAGGAGATCTTCCGGGAGATGGACGGGATGCCCGTCACCGTCCGGCTGATCGACCCGCCGCTGCACGAGTTCCTGCCCCCGCTGGAGCAGCTCGCGGTCAACGTGGCGGTCGCCCAGGAGCGCGGCGAGGACGTGGCGCAGGAGGAGGCGCTGCTCGCCGCCGTCCGGCGGATGCACGAGGAGAACCCGATGCTGGGTCTGCGTGGCGTCCGCCTCGGTTTGGTCATCCCCGGCCTGTTCGCCATGCAGGTCCGGGCGATCGCGGAGGCCGCGGTCACCGTCACCCGCAGCGGCGCGGTGGCCAGGCCGGAGATCATGGTCCCTCTGGTCGGCGCGGTGCAGGAGCTGGAGACGGTACGCGCCGAGGCCGAGAAGATCATCGCCGAGGTGGTCGGGGACAGCGGCGTCGAGGTGCTGATCGGCACGATGATCGAGGTGCCCCGGGCGGCGCTGACCGCCGGCCAGATCGCCGAGGCGGCGCAGTTCTTCTCCTTCGGCACCAACGACCTGACCCAGATGGGCTGGGGCTTCTCCCGCGACGACGTGGAGGGCGCGTTCTTCTGGCGCTACCTGGAGCTGGGCATCTTCGGCATCTCGCCGTTCGAGTCGATCGACCGCGACGGCGTGGGCCGGCTGGTGCGCATCGCCGCGGAGGAGGGCCGGGCGGCCCGGCCGGAGCTGAAGCTCGGCGTCTGCGGCGAGCACGGGGGCGACCCGGAATCGGTGCACTTCTTCCACGAGGTCGGCCTGGACTACGTGTCCTGCTCGCCCTTCCGGGTGCCCGTGGCCCGGTTGGAGGCCGGCCGCGCGGCGGTGGAGACGGACGGCTCCGACAGCCGCTGACGCGGACGGTACGACAGGCCGGCGGCGGACCCGGGGGAGCGGATCCGCCGCCGCTGCCGTGCGGGCGGCCCGTGCCGGCGCGACCGCACCGTGGGGCGGGAGTCGGCCGCGACCGGCTCCCGGAGGTTGCTCAGACCGGCGGGCGGCGCCAGGTGTGGGGCGTGACGCGTCGGGGCAGCCTGCCGCCCGAGGTGCGGGCCGTGAGCCGGGCGTGCGCCTCGGGCACCGTCGCCGCCCCGATCAGGCGGTTGGTGTCCAGCACCGAGCCGGTGCGCCGGGCCACCGCCCGCGCGTCGGCGTGCAGCTCCTCCAGGTCGGCGCCGGCGTCGGCGACCAGTGTCAACAGGGCGTTGCGCCCGGCGGGATAGGTGACGACGGCACCGGTCGAGGTGCGGACCACCGATTCGCGGAACTCGCCGTGCCGCACGGTGTCGGCCACCCGGTGGCCGAGGCCGAAACTGGCCGCCGCGAGCGCCGCCAGGTGGGTGGCATCCGTCGTCGGCAGGTCGCTGGAGATCAGCAGCCCGTCGGTGCCGGCCAGCACCGTGCCCGCCACCTCCGGGCGGCGCCGGCGCAGTTCCGACAGTTCCGTTCCCATCATCGTGTCCGCGTTCACGGGCGTCTCCCCACCGTCGGGCCCTCAGTCTGGTCACGTTCCGCGCTGGGAACGCTACCGGCGGCCATGCCGGACCGCGATCCCGTAACCGTCGGCGATCGGTCGACAACTCTCGACTGTTCGGAGGTTGCGTAGCCGTCGGGCGCGCGCCGGCGGCGCGCCGTTCGCGGCGCGCGGGCGTAACCTGATCGGCATGAGCAGCGCCTGGGAGAGCCTGACCGTCGACGCCCGGGACCCCGCCCGGCTCGCCCGCTGGTGGGCCGAGGCGCTGGGCTACCAGGTGGTCAACGAGCAGCCGGACGAGGTGGAGATCCGCCGGTCCGCCGACCGGCTGCCGGGCATCGTCTTCGTGCCGGTGGCCGACGACAAGACGACCAAGAACCGGCTGCACATCGACCTGCGCCCCGACGACCAGGAGGCCGAGGTCGAGCGGCTGGTCGACATGGGGGCCCGGCACGTCGACGTGGGGCAGGGCGACGGCGGGTGGACCGTGCTGGCCGACCCGGAGGGCAACGAGTTCTGCGTGCTGCGGCAGCGTGAGGACTGAGCCTTCCGGGCCGGGGGATCCGGACGTCGCCCGCTGGGTCGACGAGCCGCCGAAGGACACCGGGTACGGGCGGTCGGCGTACGAGCGGGACCGCGCGCGGGTGCTGCACTCGGCGGCGTTCCGGCGGCTGGCCGCGAAGACCCAGGTGCACACGGCCGGCACGGACGACTTCCTGCGTACCCGGCTGACCCACTCGCTGGAGGTCGCGCAGATCGCCCGGGAGATGGGGGCCCGGCTGGGCTGCGACCCGGACGTGGTCGACACCGCGGGGCTGGCCCACGACCTCGGTCACCCGCCGTTCGGGCACAACGGCGAGGACGCGCTGGACGACCTCGCGGCCGGGTGCGGCGGCTTCGAGGGCAACGCGCAGACGCTGCGGGTGCTGACCCGGCTGGAGGCCAAGGTGGTCGCCCCGGACGGCAGGTCCGCCGGCCTCAACCTGACCCGCGCCTCGCTCGACGCCGTGAGCAAGTACCCGTGGCCCCGCCGCCGGGAGCAGCGCAAGTTCGGGGTGTACGACGACGACCTCCCGCTCTTCGCCTGGCTGCGCGCGGGCGGCCCGGGTGACGACCGGCGCTGCCTGGAGGCGCAGGTGATGGACTGGGCCGACGACGTCGCGTACTCGGTGCACGACGTCGAGGACGGCATCCACGGCGGGTACGTGGCGCTGCGTACGCTGCTGCGCGACCCCGAGGAGCGGGCCGCGCTCTGCGCCGACGTCGCCGCCACCTACTCCGGCGAGTCCCCCGCCGACCTCGGCGACGTGCTGCTGGAACTGCTCGACGACCCGGTGCTCGCCCCGCTGGCCGGCTACGACGGCAGCCACCGCGCGCAGGCGGCGCTGAAGGCGACCACCAGTGTGCTGACCGGCCGCTTCGTCTCGACGGTGGTGGCGGCCACGCAGGAGCGGTACGGCCCCGGGCCGCACCGCCGGTACGCCGCCGACCTGGTGGTGCCCCGGCGGATCCGGGCGCGGTGCGCGCTGCTCAAGGGCATCGCCCTGCGGTACGTGATGCGTCGCCCCGGCGCGGAGGGCCGCTACCGGCGGCAGCGGGAGGTGCTGGCCGAGCTGGTGCACGCCCTCGCCGACCGGGCGCCGGACGGGCTGGATCCCGTCTTCGCCCCGCTCTGGTCGGCCGCGCCGGACGACGCGGCCCGGCTCCGGGTGGTGGTCGACCAGGTCGCCTCGCTGACCGACCCGGCGGCCGTCGCCTGGCACGCGCGGGTGGTGCGCGGTGGGCGCGGGCACCAGCCGACGGGAGATGGGGGATGGGCTACCGCGCAAACTTAGGCTAACCTAACCGGCATGACGGAGCGCCCCATCAAGGTCACCACCGCCCGGGTACTGCGCACCGAGCGGCCCACCCCCCACGTCGTCCGGCTGGTGCTCGGGGGTGAGGAGCTGGCCGGCCTGCCGGTGGGCGAGTTCACCGACCACTACATCAAGATCGTCTTTCCGGCGCCGGGGACGGAGTATCCAATCCCGTCGGACCTCAACGCGATGCGCCGCGACCTGCCCCGGGAGCGGTGGCCCCGGCTGCGCGCGTACACGGTGCGGGCCTGGGACGCGTCGGCCGGCGAGCTGACCGTCGACATCGTGCACCACGGTGACGTGGGGCTGGGCGGGCCGTGGGCGGCCGCGCTGCGCCCCGGCGACCCGGTGCCCTTCGTCGGCCCCGGCGGAGACTACGCCCCCAGCCCCGACGCCGACTGGCACCTGTTGGTGGGCGACGAGAGCGCGCTGCCGGCCATCGCCGCCGCCCTGGAGCGGCTGCCCGCCGGCGCCCCGGCCACCGTCTTCGTCGAGATCGACGACCCGAGCGAGGAGCAGCCGCTGGCCAGCCCGGGCGCGGTGCGCCTGACCTGGCTGCACCGGGGCGACCGCCCGGTCGGGGAGGCCCTGGTCGCGGCCGTCCGCGCCCTGGAGTTCCCGCCCGGTGACGTGCAGGCCTTCGTGCACGGCGAGGCCACCTTCGTCAAGGAGCTGCGCCGCCTGCTCCGCATCGAGCGCGGCGTTCCCCGCGAGCGGCTCTCCATCTCCGGCTATTGGCGCCGGGGCCTGGACGACGAGGGCTGGCGCGCCAGCAAGCCCGACTGGAACCGGCAGGTGGAGGCCGAGGAGGCCGCCGCCGTTCCGGCCTGACCGGCCACTTCCGCACCTGACCGGCCGCCGTCACACCTGACCGGCCACGGCCGCACCTGACGCCATCGTCCCGGCCAGCCGGCCGGCTCCCGTGCACGCGGTCCGGCCGGGCGGGTTCTGCCCGATATCGCCGTGTGCCGCCTCCCTGCCCAGCAGGATGGGCAGGGGGTGGCCATGAGCGGGCAGGTACGGGACCGGGCGCAGGCCGTGGGCCGGATCGACCGGACGGTGCTGGCGCTCAGCGTCGGCGGCGTCCTGGCCGTGGTGGCGTGGGGCGTGCTGGCCCGGGGCTCCCTGGCCGGCTTCGGCGAGTCGGGCCTGGCCTGGGTCATCGACACCTTCGGCTGGTTCTTCGTGGTGGCCGCCGACGCCTTCCTGGTGCTCTCGGTGATCATCGCGGCGACGAGGTTCGGCCGGATCCGGCTCGGCGCCGACGACGACGAACCGGAGTTCAGCACGCTGGCCTGGGTGGCCATGATGTTCAGCGCCGGGATGGGGATCGGCCTGGTCTTCTTCGCCGTCGCCGAGCCCATCCAGCACTACGCCGCGCCCCCGCCGGCCACCGGCGTCGCACCGCAGACCGGCGCGGCCGGTGCCACGGCGATGCAGTACACCCTCTTCCACTGGACGCTGCACCCCTGGGGGATCTACGCCGTCGTCGCGCTCGCGCTGGCGTACTCGACCTTCCGCAGGGGCCGGGAGAACCGGATCTCGGCGGCCTTTCACCCCCTGCTCGGGGACCGCGCCGACGGCGCGGCCGGGCGGGCGATCGACCTGCTGGCCGTCTTCGCCACCGTGTTCGGCTCGGCGACCAGCCTCGGCCTCGGCGCGCTCCAGGTCGCCGCCGGCCTCGACCTGGTGGCGGGTGTTCCGGACACGACCGCGGTGGAACTGGTGGTGATCGGCGCGCTCACCCTGGCCTTCGTCATCTCCGCCTTCTCCGGGCTGCACCGCGGCATCAAGTGGCTCTCCACCACCAACGTGCTGCTGGCGGTGCTGCTGATGATCTTCGTCTTCGTGGTCGGGCCGACCATCTACACGCTGGAGGTCCTGCCGGCTGCGGTCGGCGACTACCTCAGCAACCTGGTCTTCATGTCGACCCGCACCGGCGCCTTCTCCGATCCGTCGTGGCTCGGCTCCTGGACGATCTTCTACTGGGCGTGGTGGATCTCCTGGGCGCCCTTCGTGGGCACCTTCATCGCCCGCATCTCCCGGGGCCGGACGGTCCGGCAGTTCGTCGTCGGGGTGCTGCTGGTGCCGAGCGGGGCCAGCGCGGTCTGGTTCGCCGTGATGGGCGGGAGCGGGCTGCGGGCGCAGGCCACCGGAGCCCGGGACCTGGTCGCCGACGTCGGGGCGGGCACCGAGCAGGCCCTCTTCGGCCTGCTGGACGCGCTGCCGCTGGCGACGCTGACCAGCGTGCTGGCCATGGTGCTGATCGCGCTGTACTTCGTCACCAGCGCCGATTCGGCGTCACTGGTGCTCGGCTCGCTGACCTCCCGGGGCGCGCTGCGCCCGCACCGCGTGCTGGTGGTGGTCTGGGGTGTGCTGATCGGCGCGGTCGCCGCCGTACTGCTGCTGGTGGGCGGGCTGGACGCGCTGCAACAGGCGACCATCCTCGTCGCCCTGCCCTTCGTCGTGGTGATGCTCGGCCTGGCCGCCGCACTGGTCCGGGACATGGCCCGGGACCCGGCGGTCAACCCGCCGCCGCGGGTCCGCCGCTCCGGCCTGGCCGCGGCCGTGCGGGCCGCCCGGTCGTACGACGAGGAGGACCCGCCGCCGGTGCGGCGCTACCTGCGGCGCCCACGCTGAACCGGCGCGGCCGGTCCGGACGCCGCGCCGGGTGGCCGTGACCCGGTCGACGCGGGCGCGGGCGTCGAGGTGACGGCGGTGGTCGCCACACGCGGCGTCCCCCGGCGGCGCGGCGTCGGTGCGGCAGGGCAGGATGTACGCCGAGGGGGTGGCGGACATGGCTGGGCGGATCCGGGACGAGGACATCGCGCTGGTCCGGGAGCGCAGCTCGATCGCCGAGGTCATCTCCGAGACGGTGACCCTGCGGTCGGCCGGCGGCGGCAACCTCAAGGGGCTGTGCCCGTTCCACGACGAGAAGAGCCCGTCGTTCAACGTCTCGCCCGCCCGCAACGTCTGGTACTGCTTCGGCTGCGGCGCCGGCGGCGACGCGATCAAGTTCCTGATGGACGCCGAGCACCTCAGCTTCGTCGAGTCGGTCGAGCGGCTCGCCGACCGCGCCGGCATCCAGCTGCGCTACGTCGAGAACGACTCCGCCGCGCCGCGTCCGCGTCCCCAGCAGGGGCAGCGGCAGCGCCTCGTCGCCGCGCACGCCGCCGCCGTGGAGTTCTACCGCGGCCAGCTCACCACCGCCGGCGCGCGTCCGGCCCGGGAGTTCCTGGCCCGGCGCGGCTTCGACCGGGCCGCCGCCGAGCGCTACGGCTGCGGCTTCGCACCCGACGCCTGGGACCTGCTCACCAAGCACCTGCGCCAGCAGGGCTTCAGCCACGACGAGCTGGTCACCGCCGGGCTGTCCCGGCCGTCGCGTTCCGGCACGCTGATCGACCGGTTCCGCCGCCGGCTGATGTGGCCCATCCGCGACCTCGCCGGCGACGTGATCGGCTTCGGTGCCCGCAAGCTCTTCGACGACGACGACGGCCCGAAGTACCTGAACACCCCCGAGACGCCCATCTACAAGAAGTCGCACGTCCTCTACGGCATCGACCAGGCCAAGCGGGAGATCGCCAAGCAGGGCAAGGTCGTCGTGGTCGAGGGCTACACCGACGTGATGGCCTGCCACCTGGCCGGGGTGCCGACGGCCGTGGCGACCTGCGGCACGGCGTTCGGCGGGGACCACATCGGGGTGCTGCGCCGGCTGCTGCTGGACACCGACGCCGTGGCGGGCGAGATCATCTTCACCTTCGACGGGGACGCCGCCGGCCAGAAGGCCGCGCTGCGCGCCTTCGAGGACGACCAGCGCTTCGTCGGGCGTACGTTCATCGCGGTCAGCCCCGACAACATGGACCCGTGCGACCTGCGCCTGGCCAAGGGTGACCTGGCGGTCCGCGACCTGGTGGCCCGCCGCGAGCCGCTTGTCGACTTCGCGCTGCGGCACGTCATCAACCGCTTCGACCTCGACACCGTCGACGGCCGGGTGGAGGCGATGCGCCGGGCCGCGCCGCTGGTCGCCAAGCTCAAGGACCGGGAGAAGCGTCCGGAGTACGTCCGCAAGCTCGCCGGCGACCTCGGCATGGAGATCGAGCCGGTGCAGCGGGCCGTGCTGGCCGCCGCGTCGCCCACCCCCGGCCGGGAGGCCGCGCCGGCGCCCCGACCCGCTCGGCCGGAGCCGGTCGTCGACAACCCGCATTCGATGGTCGAGCGGGAGGCGCTGAAGCTCGCCCTCCAGGAGCCGGTGCTGGCCGGGCCGATGTTCGACGCGGTCGAGGCGTCGGAGTACCGGCACCCCGTGCACGTGGCGGTGCGGGCGGCCGTCGCGGCGGTCGGCGGGGCCGCCACGGCCACCGGCGGGGCGGTCTGGATCGAGTCGGTCCGCGACGCCTGCGAGGACCTCGCCGCCCGGGCGCTCGTCGGCGAGCTGGCCGTGGAGCCGCTGCGCATCGACAGCGAGCCCGACCCGCGCTACGTCTCGGTCACCATGGCCCGGTTGCAGTGGGGCTCGGTGACCAGCCGGATCAGGGACCTGAAGTCCCGGATCCAGCGGATCAACCCGGTCAACAACAAGGACGAGTACTTCGCCGCCTTCGGCGAGCTGCTGTCGCTGGAGCAGCACGCCCGGGCGTTGCGCGAGCAGGCCGCGGGAGGACTGTAGATGGGACTGTTCCGCCGCAAGCCGAAGCTGCCCCCGGCCGCCCGGCCGCCGCTGGTCGCCGACGAGCGGGTGCTCGCCTGGGCCGCCGCCGGCAACGGCGAGGGCGACGGGGTGGTGGTCGCCAGCAACCTGGGGCTCTGGCTGCCCGGCCGGGCGCACCGGCTGGGCTGGCACGACGTCCTCAAGGCGGTCTGGTCCGGCCGCGAACTGACGGTGACGCCGGCCGAGCGGCTCGCCGAGCGCGACGGCTACCTGCTGGTGGCCGACCGCCCGGCCGAGACGTACCTGCTGCTCGACCCGGGGGAGCTGCCGCACCAGGTGCGGGAACGGGTCACCCGGTCGGTGGCGTACACGCAGCACCACCCGGTGCCCGGCGGCGCCGGCCGGGTCGCGGCGCGCCGCGTGCCGGGGGTGGACGGCCTCACGTGGACGGTCCGCCTCGACCCCGGCACCCCGACCGACGACCCCGAGGTGCTCGCCGAGGCCGACCGCCTCGTGGCGGAGGCCCGCGCCGCCACCGCCCCGGCGGACGCCTGACCGGCGCGGGTCACCCGCGCTGGTAGAACCGCGCGGCCCCGGGGTGCAGCGGGATCGGGTCGGTGCCCGAGGCGCTCTGCTGGGTGAAGTTGCCGGCCTCCGGGTGCACCTTGACCAGGTCGGCCTGATAGGCGAAGAGCAGCCGGGTCAGGTCGTACGCCAACTGGTCGGGCATGTCGGCGCTGACCAGGATGACGTTCGCCACCGTGACCGTCGGCGTGCCGCTCCTCGTCCTGTAGACCTCCTTCGGCAGCTCCGCGGTGGTGTAGACCGAACCGTGGCGCGCGGTGAGCGGCTCCATCAGGTCGACGATCGGCAGCAGCGCGTACCTGCCGGGCGCGCTGGCCAGCAGGTCGGCGATGCCCGGCGTGGGCAGGCCGCCGGAGAAGAACATCGCGTCGAGCGTGCCGGCCCGCATCCGCTTCACGGTCTCCGGCAGGGAGAGCGTGGCCCGGACGACGTCCCGGTCCGGATCGAGGCCGGCGGCGGTCAGCAGACGCCCGGCGATGATGTCCGTGCCGGACTTCGGGGAGCCGGTGGAGACCCGCTTCCCGCGCAGCCCCGACAGCTTGGTGATCTTCGCGTCGGCGCGGACGATCACGTGGGTGTAGTTGCTGTAGACCCGGGCCAACGCCCGCACCGGCTGCGGCTGGCCCTCGAAGGCCCCGCGCCCCGCGACGGCGTCCGCCGCCGTGTCGGCGAGGCTGAAGGCGATCTCCATGTCGCCGCTGGCCAGCCGGTTGATGTTCTCCACCGACGCGCCGGTCGGCTCGGCCCGCGCCTCGTAGCCGGGCAGGTGGCGGCTGATCACGTCCGCGTAGCCGCCGCCGAGCTGGTAGTAGACGCCGGTGGTGTTGCCGGTGGCGAGGAAGATCCGGCCACCGTGCCAGGGCTGCGGCCCGGCCTCGGCCGCGCCGCAACCGGCGACGAGCACGGTCGCCAGCAGGGCCGCCAGCAATCGGGAGGACCGTCCGATCACGCCCGGACCGCCGGCTCCAGGGCCTCCGCCACCCGCTGGACCAGCATGGCGGTCTCGTAGCCGATCTGGCCGAGGTCGCAGCCGGGCGCGGCGAGCACCCCGACGAGCGCGCGTTCGCCGACCGCCATCACCAGCATCACCCCGCCGTCCATGTCGACGATCTGCTGGCGTACCCGGCCGGCCGACATCAGCCGGGCGGCACCGACGGTCAGGCTGGCCAGGCCGCTGATCACGGCGGAGAGCTGGTCCACCTGGTCGGGCGCGAGGTGGGGCGAGGCCGCCAGCCGCAGCCCGTCGCCGGAGACCGCGAGGGCGTGCGACACGTCCGGCACCTGTTCGGCGAAGTTGGCCAGGAGCCAGTCCAGGCCGGCGCTCACGGATGGGGTCATGGTGTTCTCCTGGGGGGTGTCGTCTGGGTACGTCGGGTCGCGGCGGCCACTCCCTCGGCGAGCGAGGAGAGCCGGGACCGTACGACCTCGGGGTCGAGCAGGTCGCCCGCCGGTCGTGCCGGCGGGGCCTCGTGCAGCGTGGCCGGCAGCTGGCCGCCCCGGGTGCGGCGCGGCAGCCCGGCCCCGGTGAGCTGAGGCGGCGCGGGCGGAGCCGACGCGGGACGGGACGACGGCGCCGTGGCGACGCCCCCCGACCCGGTCGGGCGCGCGCCGAGCACCGGGAGGGCGATCGTCGGCGCGTGGTGGACGCTGGCCAGGTCGGGCACGGCGGCGGGACTACCGGTCCCCGTCCGGGGCCGGAACCAGGCGGTCTGGGCGGGGACGACCGGCGCCTGCGTACGCACGGGCGGCGGCGCCTGCGCGGGCGCCTGCCGGACGGGCGGCGCCGGCGCGTGCACCTGCGGGGCGGCCTGGGCGGGGGCACGACCCTCCGGGGCGGAGCGCGGGGCGACGTCCTCGACGCGGGTCAGCGCCGACTCCGGGATCTCCACCTGCGCGACGGTGCCCGCGCCGCTGTTGTGCAGCTGCACCCGTACGCCGTGCCGGGCCGCCAGGTGGGCCACCACGTGCAGGCCCATGCTGCCGGCCGAGGCGCTGGAGAGCATCGCGGGGGCGAGCAGCCGCTCGTTGATCGAGGCGAGGCGGCTGTCGCTGATACCGATGCCCTGGTCGTGCACGCGCAGCGTGAGGCCGTCGATCGTGCGCCGGCCGTCGACGTGCACCAGGGCGTTCGGCGGGGAGTAGACGGTGGCGTTCTCCAGCAGCTCGGCGAGGAGATGGACCAGGTTGCCCACCGCGGCGGCGTGCACCGCGGCGGTCGGCACGTCGACCTCCACCCGCGGGTAGTCCTCGATCTCCGAGGCGGCCGCCCGCACCACGTCGGCGAGCAGGTGGGCGCCGTCGTGCGTACGGCCGGGCTCCCCGCCCGCGAGGACCAGCAGGTTCTCCCCGTTGCGCCGCATGCGGGCGGCGAGGTGGTCCAGCGCGAAGAGCCGGGCCAGCGCGTCCGGGTCGGTCTCCTCGCGTTCGAACTCGTCGAGCAGCCGCAGCTGCCGGGTGATCAGGGTACGGATGCGCCGGGCCAGGGCCTCGGCCATCCGGGTCACGTCCATCCGCACCTCGGCCTGTTCGCCGGCCAGGCGCAGGGCGGCCCGATTCACCGTGTCGAAGGCCTGGGCGACCTGGGCGATCTCGTCGCGGCCCTGCCCGATGCCGGCGGTCAGCCGGGTGGCCGCGCCGTCGGTCGGCGCGCCGTCGCCGGCCGCGATGGCGGTGATCCGCTCGGGCAGCTCCCGGTTCGCCATGGTGAGCGCCGCGACCCGCAGCCGGCGCAGCCGGCGGCTGGTGCGGACGGCCAGCAGCACGGCCGCGGTCAACGACGCCAGCGCGACGGCGGTGGTCGCGCCGCCGGTGATCAGGGCCCGTAGCTGGGCTTCCCGGGCCAGCCCGGCGGCGTTGCGGTCGAGTTCCTCGGAGAGTTCCCGGCCGAGCAGGTTGTAGCGCCGGATGGCGCCGCTCTGGGCCACGTACCAGGCGTCGCCGTCGGTCTTCAGCCCGGCGGGCTCGGTCTCCACGTTGAGCGCGCTGTCGCGCATCCGGCGGGCGGTGGAGACGTCGGTGCCGGCCACCAGCCGGGTGTACGCGTCCGCCGCCGGCCGGCTGGCGATCCGGGAGAACTCGGCCTGCCGCTGCTCCTGCGCGCCCCGCAGCTGGCCGAGGCGGACCAGTTCGCCGTCCACCAGCGCGCCCCGCACGAAGACGGTGCGCAGCAGGTCGCGTTCCACGGCGGCGAGGTGCTCCTGGGCGGCGACGGCGGCGACCTCGCGCGCCCCGTTGGCCAGCTCCCGGTCGCGCAGCTGGGCCGGCAGCGCGTCGGCGACGGCGAGCAGCGACTCGACCAGCGAGAGGTAGGCCGGGTCGGCGGTGGTGCCGCCCAGCGCGGACCCGCGGGCCGTTTCGAGCTGGCCGAGCTGCGCGTCGGCGCCGTCGAGCACCTGGCGCAGGTCGGGTGCGGCGCGACGGGCGTCCCGGCTGGAGCCGCGGTACCGCTCGACGGACGCGTCGACCCGTCGGCGCTGCGCGTCGACGAGGGGACGTCCGCTGCTGCCGCCCCGCTGACGCAGTGCCGCCGTCTCGCCGAGTTCCCGTTCCAACTCGTGCACCAGGCGCACCGTGGCCGTCGCGGTGCCGGCCAGCACCCGGGCGCGGTCCGCGTCGTCGGTGGCGGCCATGGCCATGGCGGTCTGGGTGGACCCCAGCACGACCAGACCGATCGTGGCCACCAGGATGGGCGCGAGCAACTGGGTGCGTACCGACCACAGCCGGTCGGTGTGGTCGGCGGGCCGGTGGTGCCGGCGTACGCGGCCGGGGGTGGGGAGCGACACTCGGGCCTTCCGGGGTGGGGTCGGGGGTGCCGGGCCCGGGCGCGAGGCCCGGGCCCGGCACCCGGGATCAGCGTGCGCCGAGGTCCTGCAACGCCTTGTCCGCGCCGCGGTGCAGCGGTACGGGGTCGGTCTTGCGGGCGTTGTCCAGGCTGATGCCCTTGGCGGCCGGGTTGGCCTGCGCCAGGGCGTCCTTCTTGTCGAACACCGTCCGGGTGATCGCGCAGGCCACGTTCGCGTTGAGGTCCTTGCGGACCAGCAGCACGTTCGGCACCACGATGGTCGGGGTGTCCGCGGCGGTCTTGTAGACGTCCGCGCCGATGGTCCCGGCCTGGTACGCCGGGTTGAGCTCGGTCATCTTCGGCAGCAGCGGGGTGATGTCGATGAACTTCACCTTGTCCCCGGCGGTGGTGAACAGGTCGGTCAGCCCGCCCGTGGGCACCCCGCCCGACCAGAAGAGCCCGTCGACGCTGCCGTCCTTGACGCCCTCGACGGACTTGGTCAGGTCGAGCCGCTGCGCCTGGACGTCCTTTGCCGGGTCGAGGCCGGCGGCCTCCAGCAGCCGGTTGGCGATGACCTCGGTGCCGGACTTCGGGGAGCCGGTGGAGATCTTCTTGCCCTTCATGTCGGCGACCGAGTTGATCCCCGAGTCGGCCCGGACGACGACCTGCGTGTAGTTGTCGTAGATCCGGGCGAGCGCCTCGACCGGCTGCGGCGCCGTGAAGCTGCCCTTGCCCTGCACCGCGTTGACCGCCGTGTCGAACAGGGAGAAGGCGACGTCGTACTGGCCGCCGACGAGCTGCTCGATGTTCTGCACCGAGGCGCCGGTCTCGGCGGCGGTGCCGGTCAGCTTGCCCTCGGTCGCCCCGGAGAGCTGACCGGCCAGGGCGTTGCCGACCACGTAGTAGACGCCGGTGGCGTTGCCGGTGGCGATGCCGACGCGGGTGCTGTCGGTGACCTTGCAGGTGATCTCACTGGCGGCGTCGTCCTTGGTCGCGCCGTCCTGACGGCCTCCGCAGCCGGCGGTGCCCGCGGCGACGAGGGCCAGCGCGCCAACCCCCGCGGCGAGCCGCACGTTGATCCGTCTCACTGTTTTTCCTCCCCATGGTTCACCGTTGGTACTGCTGACGGCCCGCCGGTCCGACCGGCGGATCCGCGTCTGACGAGCACACCCGCCACCATGACGGCGGCCAGGGCGGCGCCGATCGCGACGGGCACGGGTTCGAGCCAGAGCAGTGTCAGCCCGGCGAGCGCGCCGACGATCCGCTCCGGCGTGCCGGCCGGGCCGACGCCGGGCAGCCAGCCGCCCGCCGCCACCGCCAGCACGGCGACGCTGAGGGCGGCGACCGTCGCGGCGACGGCTATCCGCTGCGGGCCCCCGATGCCGAGCAGCCCGAGGCCGGTCGGGGTGACCACGAAGGCGAGCGGGATGAGGTAGGCCGGCAGGGCGTACCGCAGGGTCTGCCACATGGTCGGCACCAGCCGGCCGCCGGTCACCGCGGCGGCGGCCACCGCGGCGAGCGCGGTCGGCGGGGACGCCTCGGACAGGACCGCGAAGTAGAAGACGAACATCGCCGCGGCGGGCGCGGTGACGCCCAGGTCCAGCAGGGCCGGGCCGATGATCACCCAGCCGATCACGAACGACGCGGTGACCGGCACGGCCAGCCCGAGCAGGGTGAGGGCGACGGCGGCGAGCAGCGCGGTGAGCGCCAGCACCACGGCCGGTTCGGAGCTGACGGCCTGGGCCCCGCTGACCAGCAGCGCCGCCGCCTGGGGCCCGAGGCCGGTCTTGGTGGTGGTGGCGGTGATGATGCCCGCGGCGGCGCAGACCGCGCTCACCGCGAGCACGCCGCGCACCCCGGCGCTCAGCGCGGCGAGCAGGCGGGCCGGGGTGAGCCTGTGCCGACGGTCGAGGAAGGACAGCACGGCGGCCAGGACGGTGGCCAGCACCACGGCCTTCGTCGCGGAGAAGCCGACGGCCAACAGCCCGACGATCGCGAAGAGCGAGAGGAAGTGGTAGCCGAAGCGGGCCAGCAGCCGGCCGGCCGAGGCCGTCTCGATCACCACCGGCCGCACGCCCGATCGCCGGGCGTCGATCTCGACCGCGAGGAGGATGCCGAGGTAGTAGAGCACCGTCGGGACGGTCGCCCAGCCGAGCACCTGGAGGTACGACACGCCGAGGTACTCGGCGATGATGAAGGCCGCCGCGCCGAGGGTGGGCGGGGAGAGGATCGCCCCGACGCCGGCCGCGGCGAGCATGCCGCCCGCCCGCTCCGGCGGATAGCCGGCGCGCCGCAGGACGGGCCAGGTGACCGCGCCGATGCTGACGGTCGTTGCCGCGCCGGAGCCGGAGACGGTGCCGAGCAGGAAGCCGGAGGCGACGGCCGTGCGCCCGGCGGCCGTGCGCGAGCGCCGGAAGGCGGCGGCGGAGAGCTCCACGAAGAACCGGCCGGCCCCGGAGAGGTCCAGCACCGCGCCGTAGATGGTGAACAGCACGATGTACGTCGCCGCGACGTCGAGCGGGGTGCCGTAGAAGCCGCTGTCGGAGTTGTAGAGGCCGTCGACGATCTGTCCGAAGTCGAGGCCCGCGTGGGCCACCGGCCAGGACTGGGGCAGCAGCCCGCCGTAGTAGCCGTAGCCGAGGAAGACCACACAGACCGCCGGCAGGATCCATCCGGTGGTGCGCCGGCACGCCTCCAGCAGCAGGATCAGCAGGACGGTGCCCATCGCCACGTCCACGCCGACCAGCAGGCCCTGCCGGTCGAGGAAGGCGTCGTACCCGCCGCCGCCCTCACCCAGGCCGACGGGCAGCACCGGGTAGAGGCAGCTGACCAGCGCCGCGCCGGCCAGGATCCAGTCCGGCAGGGTGGGACCCCGGCGCCCGGGGCGGTCGGTGGGCGCGGCGTCGCTCGGCGCGTCCGCGCGACGCAGTCGCCGGGGCAGGCGCAGATCGGCCGGGTACGCCAGGAAGACCATCGGCAGGATGCCGGCCAGGAAGATGACCAGGTAGAACTTGCTCCCCTGCGGCAGCGGGCTGAACACCTGCCAGAGGGCGAGCAGCGCGATCGCCAACGTCGTTCCGGTGACCAGCACGCCGATCGGCCCGGAGAGTTCCCGCCCGGGCTTTTCGTCCTCGAACTGCGCGGCGAGTTCCCGTGGATCGGGCGCGGCACCGTCTGGATCGGACCGATTGTCCGTCTCGGGCGGCAGGGGGACCGGACCGCCGTCCGGGGTGGACTCGGGGCCCACGGTGGACGGCTGCGGGGCGGGTTCGCCGGATGAACGCACTGGTGGCACGAGGGGGCACGATACGCGAATTAGATACCGGGCGGAATATTGCTGATCATGATTGCAGCCAGTAATTAAATGGGACTTCCGATTACGCAGAGAGACTGTTATTGCGCCCGGATATGCGGCAGGATGCGCGCCCTGATTGGTAAGAATGCGGCAAGCCGGGAGCGGGCCGCATCCGATGCGTCCACTCTGGTCCGGTAGCGGCGCGTTTTCGGCCCACCCTCGCGCGGCGGTCACCGCGTCGTCGACATCGCACGAAGCCATCACGCAGCGTAGTTTTCGTCGCTCTCCGTTGCCGGAAGGGCCCTGACCAGGGCGCCTGCACCCCTACCGTCCGGCCCCACTCCTGCCGCCGATTCCACCCCTACCACCCGGCGACGGGCCCGGCCGCGATCCGGTCGGAGGTGTCGGCGCCGGAGGTTATGGTCGGGCGGTGACCACGGCTCCACCACTCATCCAGGCGCGGGCGCTGGTGAAGCGGTTCGGCGACTTCACCGCCGTCGACGGCATCGACGTCGAGGTGCGTGCCGGCGAGGCGTTCGGCTTCCTCGGGCCCAACGGCGCCGGCAAGTCCTCCACCATGCGGATGGTCGGCTGCACCTCACCGCCCAGCGGCGGCGAGCTGCGCATCCTCGGCATGGATCCGGTCCGCGACGGGCCGGCGATCCGGGCCCGCCTCGGCGTCTGCCCCCAGCTCGACAACCTGGACCCGGAGCTGACCGTCCAGGAGAACCTCACCACCTACGCGCGCTACTTCGGCATCTCCCGCCGGGTGGCCCGGGCGCGGGCCGCCGAGCTGCTCGACTTCGTCCAGCTCACCGAGCGGGCCGACAGCAGGGTCGAGCCGCTCTCCGGCGGCATGAAACGGCGGTTGACCATCGCCCGCGCGCTGGTCAACGAGCCCGAGATCGTCCTGCTCGACGAGCCGACGACCGGCCTCGACCCGCAGGCCCGGCACCTGGTGTGGGAGCGGCTGTTCCGGCTCAAGCAGCAGGGCGTCACGCTGGTCCTCACCACCCACTACATGGACGAGGCGGAGCAGCTCTGCGACCGCCTGGTGGTGATGGACGGCGGTCGGATCGTCGCCGAGGGATCGCCCCGCGCGCTGATCGACCGGCACTCCACCCGGGAGGTGGTGGAGCTGCGGTTCGCCGCCGAGTCGCAGGAGGCGTTCGCCGGCAAGCTCGACGGGCTGGGGGAGCGCGTCGAGGTGCTGCCCGACCGGATCCTGCTCTACGTGCCCGACGGCGACGCGGCCGTCACCGAGGTCGGCGAGCGGGGGCTGCACCCGGCCAACGTGCTGGTCCGGCGCAGCAGCCTGGAGGACGTCTTCCTCCACCTCACCGGCCGCACCCTGGTCGACTGACCGGGCGGGACGGCCGGCTCCGCGCCGGACACCGCCGTCCGGCCGACCGGACCGGCGGCGATCCGCGCCGTGCGCGTCGTGCGTGCCGTCCGTGCCGCCCCCGTCGTGCGTGCCGTGCGCGGCGGTCCGCGCCGTCCGCGCCGTCCGCGCCGCCGGGAGGCGGGTCGTGGCCGGCGGGTGCGGCGGTGCCGGTCGTTACGTAGCATCGGCGGGCCGGCGGCACGTCGCCCGCCGGCGACGCACACGGGGGTGTCATGTCGAGGTTGGAGTTCCAGTCCCGCCGCGAGGCCGGGCTCGCCGCGCTCTATCTGGGCGTCTTCGCGACGATCTGGTTCAGCGTGCCGGCCGCCGAGCAGCCGCTGCGCGCCCTGCTGGTGGTCGCGAGCGGCGCGGCCCTGGTCGCGGCGGTGATCGGCGCCGTCGTCGTGGCCCGCAGCCGAGGAGCCGTCGCCCACGACCGCGCCGCCGACCGTCGCTACCTCCTGATCGTCCTCGCCGAGTTCGCCGCCGCCGGGCTCGGCGCCGTCGTGCTGGCCCTCGTCGGGTGGTCGGAGTTCATCCCGGTGCTGGTCTGCGCCGTGGTGGGGCTGCACTTCTTCCCCCTCGTGCCGGTGCTGCGCGACCCGCTGCTGCGACCGCTCGGGGCGGCGATGTGCGTCGTCGCCCTGGCCGGGCTGGTCACCGCGCTCGCCACGGCGGTGTCGGCGGGGCTCGTCGTCGGCACGGGTGCCGGGCTGCTGCTGCTCGGCTACGCGGTGCTGGCGCTGCTCCGTACGGCCCGGCAACGCTGACGGACGACGGCGCCGGTTCGCCGTAGGGTGGCCACGGCCTGTCGTACCCGCGAGGTAGGAGGGTCGTGGTGGGCGCGGAGCGAGACGGGGGTGGTCGCGTGAGCGTGGCGCGGTCGGCGCGGGAACGGGCGCGTCCGGCGCTGCCGCGGGTGCCGGCGCTCGCGGTGCTGGCGCACCATCTCGTCGGCTACCGGCGCACCTGGCGGGCGGGGCTCTTCTCGTCGTTCCTGCTGCCGGTGCTGACCGTGGTCGGGTTCGGCGTCGGCGTCGGCTCCTACATCGACCAGGGCATCAGCGGGGTGCCCTACCTGGACTGGATCGTGCCCGGCCTGATCGCGTCGACGGCGTTGCAGACGGCCGTCAGCGAGTCGACGTGGCCGGTGTTCGGCAACTTCCAGTGGGTCAAGACCTACTTCGCGCAGAGCGCGGCGCCGCTGCGGGTGGGCGACATCCTCGGCGGGCACCTGGCCTTCGTGGTGTTCCGGGTGGTCACCACCGTCGCGGCGTTCCTGCTGGTGACGGCCCTGTTCGGGGCGCTGCGGTCGCCGTGGGCACTCGCCGCGCTGCCGGTGACGGCACTGCTCGGGCTGGCCGTCGCCGCGCCGACCTTCGCGTACGCGTCGGTGGTCTCCGTCGACAGTTGGCTGGCGATGCTGCTCCGCTTCGCGGTCATCCCGATGACGCTCTTCGCCGGCGTGTTCTTCCCCGTCGAGTCGCTGCCCCTGGCGCTGCGCTGGCTCGCGTACGCGACCCCGCTCTGGCACGGCGTCGACCTGTGCCGGGCGGCGTCGCTCGGTGTCGCCCCGCAGTGGCCGGTCGCCGGCCACCTGCTCTACCTCGCGGCCTGGGCGGTCGGCGGCTGGCTGCTGGCCCGGCGCGCGTTCCGTCGCAGGCTGGTCGTCTAGGAGGGGTCGCAGTGGTCGGTCTCGTCCTGCCCCGGCTGGTCGCCGTCTCCGCCGCGTCCCGCCGGTCGGTCTCCGTGGCCGAGCGCAACGTCGCGGCTCTGAAGGCCGTCTACTGGCTGCTGCTCGTCTCCGGTTTCGTGGAGCCGCTGCTCTACCTGCTCTCCATCGGTGTCGGGGTCGGCACGCTGGTCGGCGACCTCACGCTCGCCGGCGGCGAGGTCGTCAGCTACGCGGCGTTCGTCGCGCCGGCCATGCTCGCGTCGTCGGCCATGTCCGGCGCGCTGTCGGAGACGACCTTCAACTTCTTCGGCAAGATGAAGCAGATGAAGCTGTACGACGGGGTGATCGCCACCCCCGTGCAGCCGTTCGAGATCGCGGTGGGAGAGCTGCTCTGGGCGATGCTGCGTGGCAGCGCCTACTCGGCCGCCTTCCTGGTGGTGATGGTGGCGATGGACCTGACCACCGCGGCGCGGGCGCTGGTCGCCTTTCCGGCGGCCGTGCTGGTCGGCTTCGCCTTCGGCGCGCTGGGAATGGCGATCACCACCTTCATGCGCAGCTGGCACGACTTCGACCTGATGTCGGCGGCCCAGTTCACCCTCTTCCTCTTCTCCGGCACGTTCGTCCCCGCCGAGTCCTACCCGGCCGCGCTGCGCTGGGCGGTGGAGGTGACTCCGCTCTACCGGGCGGTGCACCTCATCCGTGGCGTCTCGGTGGGCGCGGCCGGCTGGGAATGGGTGCTCGACGTGCTCTACCTGTTCGCGGCGATGGTCCTGGGGCTGCTGGTCGCCTCGCGCCGGATGGGCAGGTTGCTCTACGGCTAGGGGTTAACGGTGGCCGCTGCCTGGGCATGTCGAGGGGACTGACGCCGACCACGAGGAGGGGCGATGGCCTCCGACGAGTCCTCCACCCGCAGCGGGCGCGACCGCGACGATTCCGGGGCGGTGCCCGCCGGCCGGGTGGGCGACCGCCGGACGGGCCGCGCGGACCGGGGATCCGACCCCGTTCGTGTCGAGCGGCACCGCCCGGGTCGCGGCCCGGTCGGGCCCGACGAGGGTCCCGACAGCCCGACCGAGTTGCCGGGCGCCGGCTGGAAGGCCGCGCTGCGCCGCACGGTGCGGGAGTTCCAGGACGACAGCCTGACCGACTGGGCGGCGGCCCTGACGTACTACGGGGTGCTCTCCATCTTCCCCGGCCTGCTGGTGCTGGTCTCGGTCCTCGGCCTGCTCGGCCCGGGGGCCACGCAGGGCGTCAAGGACACCGTCAACCAGGCGGTCCCGCAGGGGGAGATCCGGCAGATCGTCGAGGGGGCCATCGACCAGGCACAGCAGAGCGGCGGTTTCGCCGGCTTCGCCGCCATCCTCGGTCTGCTGGCCGCGTTCTGGTCGGCGTCGGGTTACATCGCCGCGTTCATGCGGGCCTCCAACACCATCTACGACGTGCCGGAGGGGCGCCCGATCTGGAAGACGTTGCCGATCCGCGTCGGGGTGACCGCGTTGGTCGGCGTGATGCTGCTGGCCAGCGCGGTGATCGTGGTCTTCACCGGCGGCCTCGCCGAGCAGGTCGGGGAGGCGATCGGGCTGGGATCCACGGCGGTGACCGTGTGGAACATCGCCAAGTGGCCGGTGCTGCTGCTCCTGGTGAGCCTGATGTTCGCGATCCTCTACTGGGCGTCGCCGAACGCCCGGCACGGCGGCTTCCGCTGGGTCAGCCCCGGGGGCGTACTGGCCGTGGTCATCTGGTTGGTGATCTCGGGCCTGTTCGCGCTCTACGTCAGCAACTTCGGCTCGTACAACAAGACGTACGGGGCGCTCGCGGGTGTGATCATCTTCCTGATCTGGCTGTGGCTGAGCAACATCGCGATCCTCCTCGGCGCGGAGTTCGACGCCGAGCTGGAGCGCAGCCGCGCCATCGAGGCGGGCCACTCCCCGGACGAGGAGCCGTACGTCGAACTGCGCGACGACCGCAAGCTCAAGAAGAAGCGCAACGCCGCCAACCGGCGCTGAGCCCACCTCCGCCCGCCGCTCCGCCGCCCCGCCACCCGCCCGGTGGCGGGGCGGCCCCGTCCTTCCCCGGGCCTTTGCGATCCCGCACTACGGGTCCCCTTTTTGTCCTGGTCTGCGGCCTCTGCCCCGTCGCAATGTCCGAGGACGCGGTGGTCTGCGCCGAGCGGCGAGCTTTTCCTGATCCGTCGAAGGCTTTTGTTCGAACGGACAAAAGTTCGCGTCAGATCGGCCGAAGCTCTGGACACGTGACACGGAACACTCCTACTGTGTCGGCACGACACCTCGGCATTACGTCGATGTGAACGAGCCGCGAAGAGGTGAGTCCGGTGCGGACGGTCGACCCCCTGCACGTACGGCTGCTGCGGCTGCTCCGTGACGAGGGGGCGGTGTCCCGGGCCGAGCTGGGCGACCGGTTGCAGATGCCCCGTCCCCGGCTGCTGGCGGAGCTGGAACGGCTCGTCACCCTCGGCTACGTCGCCGAGGCAGGGCTGGCCGCCTCCCGGGGCGGTCGCCGCTCCACCCTCGTCGAGCTGAGCCCGCGCCTGCGCTTCGCCGCCGTCGACCTCGGCGCCAGCTCCATCGACGTCGAGGTGGTCAACGGCAGGCTGGAGCCGGTCGCCGCGTACGCCGAGGCGGCCGACATCCGCACCGGCCCGAAGGTGATCCTCCAGCGGGTCAACGAGTTGCTGCACAAGGCCCGGGTGGACGGTGCCTACGAGCGGCTCGACGCCGTCGGCATCGGGGTGCCCGGCCCGGTCAGTTTCCGCGACGGCGTGCCGGTCTCCCCGCCGATCATGCCGGGGTGGGACCGGTTCCCGGTGCGCGAACTGCTCACCCGCGAGCACGGCTGCCCGGCCGTGGTCGACAACGACGTCAACATCATGGCGATCGGGGAGCGGCACGGCGGGGTCGCCCACTCCGTGGACGACTTCCTCTTCGTGAAGATCGGCACCGGAATAGGGTGCGGGATCTACCTCAGCGGCGAGGTCTACCGGGGCACCGACGGCTGCGCCGGCGACATCGGCCACATCCAGGTCGACGCGCACGGCCCGATGTGCTCCTGCGGCAACGTCGGCTGCCTGGAGGCGCTGTTCAGCGGGGCCGCGCTGGCCAAGGACGCGACCGCCGCCGCGCGCAGCGGGGTGTCGCCCGCGCTGGCCGAACGGCTCGCCGCGCGCGGCGCGGTGACCGCGCTCGACGTCGCCGGGGGCGCCGTCGAGGGGGACGTGACCTGCATCCAGCTGATCCGCGACGGGGGTCGGCGGGTGGGTGGGGTCCTGGCCGGGCTGGTCAGCTTCACCAACCCGTCGATGATCGTGATCGGCGGCGGGCTCGCCCAGCTCGGTCACATCCTCCTCGCCGAGATCCGCAGCGTCGTCTACCGCCGGTCGCTGCCGCTGGCCACCGGCAACCTTCCCGTCGTCCTCTCCGAACTCGGCCCGCGCGCCGGTGTGGCCGGCGCGGCCGTGCTCGCCAGCGACGTCGCCTTCGGGGAGGCATCGTGAGCGCGAGGAGTGAGCCGGGTCTGCGAGCCCCGCAGTCGCGAACGGAGAAGGCATCGTGAGCGAGCGCGAGGAGGAGACCGTGGCCCGATCCGAGGAGACGGCCGCCGGGCCGGCGGATGCCGTCCCCGCCGGCGCCCCGCTGGTCGAGGCGCCCGCCGACGCCGTCGCGGGCGAGGTGGTGCTGCGCCTCACCGACGTGGTCAAGACCTTCCCGGGCGTACGGGCCCTGGACGGGGTGCAGTTGGAGGTGCGCGCCGGCGAGGTGCACTGCCTGCTCGGGCAGAACGGCGCCGGCAAGTCCACCCTGATCAAGGTGCTGGCCGGGGTGCACCGGCCCGACTCGGGGCTCGTCGAGTGGCGGGGCAGCCCGGTCACCTTCGCCAACCCGCAGGCCGCCATGCGCGCCGGCATCGCCACCATCTACCAGGAACTCGACCTGGTCGAGGACCTCTCGGTCGCGGAGAACGCCTTCCTCGGCCACGAGCCGCGCCGGTTCGGCTTCGTCCGGCGGGGCGCCATGGCCCGGCACGCCCGGCAGATCCTCGGTCGGCTCGGCCACGCCGAGATCCCGCCCGGGCGGATGGTGCGCGCGCTGCCCGCCGCCGGCAAGCAGATCGTCAGCATGGCCCGCGCGCTCTCCCACGAGGCACGGCTGATCATCATGGACGAGCCGAGCGCCGTGCTGGCCCACGACGAGGTGGGCAACCTGTTCCGGATCATCCGGGAGCTGACCGCGCAGGGCATCGCCGTCATCTACATCTCGCACCGGCTGGAGGAGATCCGCGAGATCGGCGACCGGGTCACCGTACTCAAGGACGGCCGGACCACGGCGGCGAACCTGCCGGCCCGCGACACCCCGACCCGCGACCTGGTCAGCCGGATGACCGGCCGCACCATCGAGTACGTCTTCCCGGACCGCCCGGCCGGCGCGGCCGGCGGCGCGGAGTTGCTCACGGTCGAGGGGCTGACCCGGGCCGGCGAGTTCGCCGACGTCTCGCTCAGGGTCCGGGCCGGCGAGATCGTCGGCATCGCCGGACTGGTCGGCTCGGGCCGTTCCGAGCTGCTGGAGACCATCTACGGCGCGCGCCGTGCCGAGGCCGGCTCGGTGCGGATGGCCGGTCGGGCGCTGCGCCCCGGCAGCGTCGGCGCGGCGGTGCGGGCCGGCATGGGAATGGCCCCCGAGGAGCGCAAGAGCCAGGCGCTGCTGCTGGGCGAGCCGATCTACCGCAACGTGACCCTGGCGACCTTCGCCCGCTACGCCCGCGCCGGGTTCACCGACGCCGGGCGGGAACGGGCGGAGGCGGACCGGATCGCCGAGAGCCTGGAGCTGCGCCCCCGCGACGTACGCCGGCCGGTGCGCACCCTCTCCGGCGGCAACCAGCAGAAGGTGGTGGTCGGCCGCTGGCTGCTCGGCGACACCCGGCTGCTGCTGCTCGACGAGCCGACCCGGGGCGTCGACGTCGGCGCCCGGGCGGAGCTCTACCAGGTGATCCGGGGGCTGGCCGCGCGCGGCGTCGGGGTGCTGCTGGTCTCCAGCGAGGTCCCCGAGGTGCTCGGACTGGCCGACCGGGTGCTGGTGATGCGGGAGGGGCGGGTCGTCCGCGAGGCCCCGGCCGGCGAACTCGACGAGAACACCGTGCTCGACCTCGTCATGGCGGGGTCCCTGATGGAAGGCGCACCGGCATGACCGAGGGTCCTACTCCCACCGTGGCGCCCCAGCGGGCGGCGCAGCTGCCGGCGCAGTCGCCGCCGGTGGACCCGGCACAGACCGCAGCGGCCGTCGACAAGGTGGCGGCGCCGGGCCGGATCTCCTGGTGGCGGGGGGACGGCGGCGAGGGCGTCCGCCGCAACCTCGGCCTGATCGGGGTGCTGGCCGTGCTCGTCGTGATCGGCGCCCTCACCCGCTCCGACCTCTACTCCAACCCGGACTGGGTGTGGGACAACGTCCTGAGCATCCTCAAGCTGGCGGCCGTGGTCGGCGTGGTCACCGTCGGCATGACCTTCGTGATCATCGGCGGCGGCATCGACCTCTCCGTCGGCGCGATCGTCGCGCTGGCCGGCGTCTGGTGCACCACGGTGGCCACCCAGAGCTACGGCGCCGGCGGCATGATCTTCAGCGCGCTCACCGTCGGGTTGGCGGTCGGCCTGGTCAACGGGCTGCTCATCTCGTACGGCCGGCTGGTGCCGTTCATCGCCACCCTCGCGATGCTGGTGGCGGCCCGAGGGCTGGCCGCCGAGATCTCCGACAAGCAGACCCAGGTGTCGGACAACGGCTTCATCAACGGCCTCGCCAGCAACAGCCTGCTGGGCATCCCGCTGCTGGTCTACATCCTCGCCGCTGTGGTCGCCGCCGGCTGGGTGCTGCTCAACCGCACCACCTTCGGCCGGCGTACGGTCGCCGTCGGCGGCAACCCGGAGGCCGCCCGGCTCGCCGGGATCAACGTCCGGCGGCACACCGTGCTGCTCTACGCGCTCTCCGGCCTCTGCTGCGGGATCGCCGCCATCATGCTCACCGCCCAGGCCAACTCGGCGCAGGCGGCGATGGCGAACCTCTACGAGCTGGACGCGATCGCCGCCGCGATCATCGGCGGCACGCTGCTCAGCGGCGGGCGGGGCACCATCATCGGTTCCCTGCTCGGGGTGGTCATCTTCGCCACCATCACCAACCTCTTCGCCATCAACGGCCTCTCCACGGAGGCCCAGAACATGGTCAAGGGCGGCATCATCGTGGCCGCCGTCCTGGTCCAGCAGGTCCAGTTCCGCAGCCTCACCCAGTTCCTGGGCCGCAACCGGCTCACCTCCACCTGATCCGTACCGCACCGACCGCGCGGCATCCGGGCCACCCGAGCGACGGTGGCCGGGCCCCGCACGCTCTCTTCCGTTCCGCACCGCGAGATTTCCTCCACCACCGTCAACCCAGGAGGTCGTCATGACCCAGCAGAGTCGCGACATGTCGCGCCGCCGGCTGCTCTTCGGCGGGGCCGCCGTCGGCGCCGGCGTGCTGCTCGCCGGCTGCACCAGCAACGAAGCCCAGCCGACCGAGGCGCAGACCAAGGCGGCCGCGCCGGGCGGCAACAGCGAGCCCGGCAAGCGGGTCGTCATCGGCTTCTCCGCGCCGGCCGCGGACCACGGCTGGATCGCCGCCATCACCAACAACGCCAAGGCGCAGGCCGGGGCGTACTCCGACGTGGAGTTCAAGTCGGTCGAGGCCGGCGCGGACGCGGCGGCCCAGCGGGCGGCGCTGTCCACGCTGATCTCGCAGAAGCCCGACGTGATCGTGCTGCTGCCGCA
This sequence comes from Micromonospora sp. M71_S20, assembly GCF_003664255.1. Taxonomy (NCBI): domain Bacteria; kingdom Bacillati; phylum Actinomycetota; class Actinomycetes; order Micromonosporales; family Micromonosporaceae; genus Micromonospora; species Micromonospora sp. M71_S20. The sequence continues at coordinate 131,448 of NZ_RCCV01000003.1, forward strand.
CGACGGCAAGGAGCTCAACGCGTTCGGCCTGGAGGCGATGAAGGCCGGCGTCCCGGTGGTCAACCTGGACCGGGCCTTCCCCGACGCGCGGGCCTACCGGCTCCAGATCAAGGGCGACAACTACGGCATGGGCGTGGCCGCCGCCACCTACATGATCGAGCAGTTCAAGGCCAAGGGCATCAGCAACCCGGTGATCGGCGAGATCGCCGGCATGGACGAGCTGGAGCTGACCCAGGAGCGGTCGAAGGGCTTCGTCGACACCCTGACGGCGAGCGGCTTCAAGGTCGCCAACCGCCGGGCGGCCCGGTTCACGGCCGACTCCGGCCAGCAGGAGGCGGCGCAGCTGCTCCAGGCCCTGCCGAAGATCGACGCGCTCTGGAACCACGACGACGACCAGGGCATCGGCGTGCTGGCCGCGGTCAGCCAGAGCGGCCGCAAGGAGTTCTTCATGGTCGGCGGCGCCGGCTCGAAGAAGGCGATGGAGGACATCCAGGCCGACAACACGGTGCTCAAGGCGACCGTTACCTACAGCCCCTCGATGGCCTCCTCGGCCGTCTCCCTGGCCCGCCTGATCGGCCAGGGCAAGGGCATGTCCGACCTGGTGGAACTCCAGGTGCCCAAGGAGATCATCCTCGCCTCCGAGACGATCACCAAGGAGAACGCGGGCAACTACCTCAAGCTCGGGTTCTGATACACGGGGGGAGACCCACCTTGTCCACGACAGACAGAGAACTGCGGGTCGGCATGGTCGGCTACGCGTTCATGGGCGCCGCGCACTCGCAGGCGTGGCGCACCGTGAACCGGGTGTTCGACCTGCCGGCGCGGGCCCGGATGTCGCTGATCTGCGGCCGGGACGCCGGGAAGGTGGCCGACGCCGCCGACCGGCTCGGCTGGGACGCGTCCACGACCGACTGGCGCGAGCTGATCGCCCGGGACGACATCGACGTGGTCGACGTCTGCACGCCGGGCGACAGCCACGCCGAGATCGCTCTCGCCGCGCTGGCCGCCGGCAAGCACGTGCTGTGCGAGAAGCCGCTGGCCAACACGGTCTCCGAGGCCCGGGCGATGGCCGCCGCGGCGGTCACCGCGCAGGCCGCCGGGGTGCGGTCGATGTGCGGGTTCAACTACCGGCGGGTGCCGGCGGTCGCGATGATGCGCCAGCTCGTCGCCGACGGGCGGCTCGGGGTGATCCGGCACGTCCGGGCGACGTACCTGCAGGACTGGATCGTGGACCCGCAGTTCCCCCTGGTCTGGCGGTTGCAGCGGGACAGGGCCGGCTCGGGCGCGCTCGGCGACATCGGCGCGCACATCATCGACCTGACCCAGTACGTCACCGGCCGGCGGATCACCGGGGTCAGCGCGGTAACCGAGACGTTCGTCAGGGAACGGCCGCTGCCGGCCGGGTCGAGCGGGCTGGCGGCGACGGTGGACGGGGCGGCGGTCGACGGCCTCGGTGCCGACGGCCACCGCCCGGCCACCGGGGCGGTCACCGTCGACGACGCGGCGGTCTTCGTGGCCCGGCTCGACGGCGGCGTGCTGGCGACGTACGAGGCGAGCCGGTTCGCCACCGGACGCAAGAACGCCCTCCGGGTGGAGATCAACGGTTCGCTGGGCACGGTGGCCTTCGACCTGGAGCGCCTCAACGAGCTGGAGTTCTACGACGCGACGCGACCCGCCGCCGAACAGGGGTTCAGCCGCATCCTGGTGACCGAGGGGGAGCACCCGTACATGTCCGCCTGGTGGCCGCCCGGCCACCTCATCGGCTACGAGCACTCCTTCACGCACCAGATGCGGGACTTCGTCGAGGCGGTCGCCACCGGCGTCGACCCGGCCCCCTCCTTCGTCGACGGGTTGCAGGTCCAGCTGGTGCTGGACGCGGTGACCCGGTCGGCGGAGCTCGGCTCCTCGTGGACCGAGGTGGAGCCGGCCCTGGCCACGGTCGCCGCCTGAGCCTACTTCGGCGCCGACCGGCGAGGGACCGGCCGCGGTTGCGCCCCGCGGCCGGGACGAGGTCGGCACCGGAGGGCGTGCGGCCGGGCCGGCGTGGCCCGGTGACGCACGAGCAGAACGGTCGTCCGGTGCGGCCGGACCGGGATTCCCCGGTCGCACCGGAGGGCCGTCACCACCCGGCGACCCCGCCGGGCCGTGTCACCCCACGACGTCCGGTCGGCGCGTGCCGTCGCCCCGACCGGCGGATGCGGGGGAGGCAGGGACGAGACGCCGACCGGCCCTGCCTGCCAGCCCCGTCCGTCCGTGCCCGCGCCGGGAACCGGGCCGGGGTCGTCGCCGCCGACGTCGACACCGGACCGGTGGGCTCCTCCCGGGGCGGCCGGCGGACGGGGCCCATCCGCATAGATCCATATCTTTCCGAACAAACTTCTGATATCTATATAGATCAATGCACGGCCGGTTCCTCCTGATCGGGAAGGAGCACCATGCGTACGGGTGTCTGGCTGGTGGGAGCGCGCGGCTCGGTCGCGACCACCAGCATAGTGGGGGCGCTCGCCCTGCGGTCCGGGCTCACCGGCCCGACCGGCTGCGTCACCGAACTGCCCGACCTGCGGGGGCCCGCCCTGCCAGCCTTCACCGACCTGGTCTTCGGCGGGCACGACGTCGTCACCACCCCGCTGGCGAAGCGGGCCGAGGCGCTGGCCGCCGCCGGCGTGCTGCCCGGCCGGCTGGTCGCCGCCCTCCCCGGCGAGCTGGCCGCCGTCGAACGCGAGCTGCGTCCGGCCCCTGCCGTCGGCACCCAGGCGGACCGGGCCGCCGCGACCGTACGCGACCTCACCGACTTCCGCCGCCGGCACGGGCTGGATCGGGTGGTGGTGGTCAACGTCTCGGCCACCGAACCCGCCGCCCGCCCGCACCCGGGGCACGCCGACCCGGACGCGCTGCGGGCCGCGCTCGCCGGTGACGACGAGGTGCTGCCGCCCAGCTCCCTCTACGCGTACGCGGCAGTGCGGGCGGGCTGCCCGTACGTCGACTTCACCCCGTCCACCGGGCTGCGGCTGCCGGCCCTGGTGGCGCTGGCCGCCGAGGGCGGGATCCCGTACGCCGGGCACGACGGCAAGACGGGGGAGACCCTGGTCAAGTCCGTGCTCGCGCCGATGTTCGCGATGCGGCACCTGGCGGTGCGCTCCTGGTCCGGGATCAACCTGCTGGGCGGCGGCGACGGCGCCACCCTCACGGACCCGGCGGCCAACGCGGCCAAGGCGGAGAGCAAGCAGCGGGTGCTCGGCGAGACCCTCGGCCACCTGCCGCAGGGCGGCACCCGGATCGAGTACGTCGAGGCGCTGGGCGACTTCAAGACCGCCTGGGACCTGATCACGTTCGCCGGGTTCCTCGGCACCGGGATGCGGATGGAGTTCACCTGGCACGGCTGCGACTCCGCCCTGGCCGCGCCCCTCGTGCTCGACCTGGCCCGACTCACCGCCGCCGCGCACGCCGCCGGCCACGCCGGCCCCCTGACCGACCTCGCCTTCTTCTTCAAGGACCCGTTCGGCACGCCCACCCACTCGCTGGCCGACCAGTGGACCCGGCTGTGCGGCTTCGCCCAGCGGCTGCACGCGGGAGGCACCGATGCCGCGCGTCACTGACCTCGCCGAACTGGTCCGGGCGCCGGCCGCGCTGTCGGTGCCCGGGGACGTCGTCGCCGGGGCGGCGGCAGCCGGCACGCTCGGGCGGCGTACGCCCGCGCTGGCCGCCGCGTCCGTCCTGCTCTACTGGGCGGGAATGGCCGCCAACGACTGGGCCGACCGCCGGCTGGACGCCGTCGAACGCCCCGAGCGGCCCATCCCCAGCGGCCGGGTGGCCCCCGGGGTCGCGCTCGGCCTCGCCGCCGGGCTCACCGCCGCCGGGGTCGCGCTGGCCACCGCCGCCGGGGGCCGGCGCGCCGCGACGGTCGCGGCCGGCCTCGCCGCCGCCGTCTGGGGGTACGACCTGGCGGCGAAGGACACGCCCGCCGGCCCGGCCGTGATGGCCGCCTGCCGAGGGCTGGACGTGCTGCTCGGCGCGACGGGCGGACGGGCGCTGCGGGCGGTGCCGGCGGCGGTCACCGTGGCAGCGCACACGTGGACGGTCACCGCGCTCTCCCGCCGGGAGGTCACCGGCGCCGACGCCGCGCTGCCGCTGCGTACCCTCGCCGGAACCGCCCTGGTCGCCGCGAGCGCCGCCGTCCGGCCGCGCCTCGACCGGGTCGGGCCGGGCCGCCGCCCCCGGGCCGCGACCCGCGCCACGCCCACCGACGTGCCCGACCGCGCCCCCCGGCCCGGCCCCGGCGTCGCCGCCGCGCTGCCGGCGCTGCTGGCCGGCTGGTACGCGGCCCGCTACGGCGCGGCCCAGGCCCGGGCGGCGGCCGACCCCTGCGCCGGCCGGGTGCGGGCGGCGGTGGGAGCGGGGATCACCGGGCTGCCCGCGTTGCAGGGCGCCCTCGCCGCACGCGCCGGGGCCGGGCTGCTGGGGCTGGCGGTGGCCGCGGCCGCGCCGCTCGGCGGCCGGCTGGCCCGGAAGGTCTCCCCGACGTGACCGCCCCAGGGAGGCCCCCGGGCGGCGACGGCCCGCGCTTCGGCTACGGGACCAACGGGTTCGCCAACCACCGGCTGACCGACGCGCTCGCCGTCGTCGCCGACCTGGGCTACCAGGGCGTGGCGCTCACCCTGGACCACGACCACCTCGACCCGTTCGCGCCCGCCCTGGCCCGGCGGGTGGCCGCCGTCGCCCGCCGGCTCGCGGCGCTCGACCTCGCCGTGGTCGTCGAGACCGGCGCCCGCTACCTGCTCGACCCGTGGCACAAGCACGCCCCGACGCTGCTGCACGACGACCCGGCGCGGCGCGTCGAGTTCCTGCGCCGGGCCGTGCGGATCGGTGCCGACCTCGGCGCGGAGGCCGTCTCCTTCTGGGCGGGCGTCCGACCGGAGAACGTCGAACCCGCGACCGCCTGGGACCGGCTGGTCGCCGGCTGCGCCACGGTCCTCGACGCCGCCGAGGCGGCCGGGACGACCCTCGGCTTCGAGCCGGAGCCGGGCATGCTGGTCGAGGACATCGCCGGCTGGCGCCGGCTGCGCGGCGCGCTCGGCGATCCGGCCCGCTTCGGCATCACCCTCGACATCGGACACTGCCGCTGCCTGGAGCCGCGGCCGGTCCCCGAGTGCGTACGCGAGGTGGCCGCGTACCTGGTCAACGTGCAGATCGACGACATGCGCCGGGGCGTGCACGAGCACCTGGAGTTCGGCACCGGCGAGATCGACTTCCCGCCCGTGCTGCGTGCCCTGGGCGACGTCGGCTACCGGGGACTGGTCGCCGTGGAGCTGCCCCGCCACTCGCACGCCGCCCCCGCCGTCGCGGCCCGCTCGCTCGACTTCCTGCGCGCCGCCGCGAAGGAGGCGGCGCGACCGGGACCGGGTGCCAACGGGAAGGAAGCGGCGCGACCGGAACGGTGACGGGGCCACGTCGGCAGCACGAGAGAGGAGACGGGATGACACCGGATTCACTGCGGGCCGCGCTGCGGGGCGTACCCGATCCCGACTGGCTCGACGCGGCGCTGCGGCGCGTGGCGGCCGAACCGGCGGCCATCGACCGGTTCTTCCCGGCCGCCGGGCGGCGCTGCGGCCGGGCACCGCTGGCCGGGGCGCCCGGCTGGAGCGCCGACGAGGCGGCCCGGGCCCTGCTGCTGACCGCGCTGCCGGGCGACCACGCCGCGCACGCGCAGGCCCGCTACCGGCAGGGCGACGCCGCCGAGAAGCGCGCCGTGCTCAAGACCCTGCCGCTGCTGCCGATCGGCGCGGCCGGCGCGCCGCTGCTGCACGACGCGATCCGCACCAACGACACCCGGCTGCTGGCCGCCGCCCTCGGCCCGTACGCCCGGCACCTCGACCCGGCCGCCTGGCGGCAGGCGGTGCTCAAGTGCGTGTTCACCGGTGTGCCGCTGGCCGTGGTGCACGACCTCGACGCCCGCGCCGACGGCGAACTCGCCGCGATGCTCGCGGGGCTGGCCGCCGAGCGGCAAGCCGCCGGGCGGGCCATGCCGGCGGACGCGACCGACCTGCTCGCCCGGCTGCGCGAAATCCAGGAGGCCTGATGCGCATCTTCGACCCGCACATCCACATGACCTCGCGGACCACCGACGACTACGAGCGGATGGCCGCCGCCGGCGTCCGCGCGGTGGTGGAGCCGGCGTTCTGGCTCGGCCAGCCCCGCACCAGCCCCGCCTCCTTCGCCGACTACTTCGACTCGCTGGTCGGCTGGGAGCCGTTCCGGGCCGGGCAGTTCGGGATCCGCCACCACGCCACGGTGGCGCTGAACCCGAAGGAGGCCAACGACCCGCGTTGCCGCCCGGTGCTCGACCTGCTGCCGCGCTACCTCGACAAGGACGCCGTGGTGGCGGTCGGCGAGATCGGCTACGACTCGATGACGCCGGAGGAGGACGAGGCGTTCGCCGCCCAGCTCGCCCTGGCCGTGGCCCACGACCTGCCGGCCCTGGTGCACACCCCGCACCGGGACAAGGTCCGGGGCGTCGAACGCAGCCTCGCCGTGGTCGTCGAGTCCGGCGTCGAGCCGGGCCGGGTGGTGCTCGACCACCTCAACGAGGTGACGGTGGGGCTGGTCCGGGACACCGGCTGCTGGCTGGGCTTCTCCATCTACCCCGACACCAAGATGTCCCCGCCGCGGATGGTGGAGCTGCTGCGGGCGTACGGGACCGAGCGGGTGCTGGTCAACTCGGCGGCCGACTGGGGGCGCTCGGATCCGCTGCTCACCCGGGCCACCGGGGAGGCGATGCTGCTGGCCGGCTTCACCGACGACGACGTGGACCGGGTGCTGTGGCGCAACCCGGTCGAGTTCTACGGCCAGTCCGGGCGGCTCGACCTGACGGACCTGGAGCACGCCGCCGACGCGGCGGCCGGCACCTGGGCCGGCAACTCGATCCTGCGCGGCGGCAGCTGATGCGGCTGCGGCACGCCGGCGGCGACACCGTCCACCTCGGCTACTGCACCAACGTGCACCCCGCCGAGGACCTCGCCGGCATCCTCCGCCAGCTGGACACCTACGCCGTGCCCGTACGCGAGGCGCTCGGCGCCGACCTGCTCGGCCTCGGGCTGTGGCTGGCCGCCCCGGTCGCCGCCGCGCTGGCCGCCGACCCGGCCGCCCGGCGCCGGCTGCGCGCCGAGCTGACCGTCCGGGGGCTGGAGGTGGTCACCCTCAACGGTTTCCCGTACGCGGCCTTCCAGGCCCCCGTCGTCAAGGGCGACGTCTACCACCCGGACTGGACCACGCCCGCGCGGCTCGCGTACACCCTGGACCTGGTCCGGGTGCTCGTCGACCTGCTGCCCGACGACGCGGCCCGGGGCTCGGTCTCCACCCTGCCGTTGGCCTGGCGGCAACCCTGGGACGCCGCCCGCGCGGACGCCGCCCGCCGACGGCTCGACGACCTGTCGGCCGGTCTCGCGGCCGTCGAGCGGGAGACCGGCCGGGCGGTTCGGGTCGGCTTCGAGCCGGAACCCGGCTGCGTGGTGGAGAGCACCGGCCAGGCCGTGGCGGCCCTGTCCGGCCTGGACACCGACCGGCTCGGCGTCTGCCTGGACCTCGCCCACCTCGCCTGCGCCTGGGAGGAGCCGGCCGAGGCGCTGCGCCGGCTGCGCACGGCCGGCCTGCCGGTGGTGAAGGTGCAGGTCTCGGCCGCCATCGAGGCGCCCGCCGAGGCGACGCAGGCGCTGCGCCGCTGGGTGGAGCCGCGCTTCCTGCACCAGACCCGCGCCGCCGGCTGCGCGGGCGCGGCGGACCCGGCCGACCCCGACCACGCCGCCGACGACCTCGACGCCGCCCTGGCCGAGCGGCTGCCCGGGACGTGGCGGGTGCACTACCACGTGCCGTTGCACGCTCCGCCGGAGCCGCCGCTGGGCGCCACCCTGCCGGTGCTGCGCGCCGCGCTGGCCGCGCTCTACGCCGGGCCCGAGGCGGGCTGCGACCACCTCGACGTCGAGACGTACACCTGGGGGGTGCTGCCGGCCGCGCGGCGCCCGCGCACCGACGCGGAGCTGGCCGCCGGCATCGCCGCCGAGCTGGCCTTCGCCCGCGCCGAGCTGGTCGCCGTGGGCCTGACGCCGACGGATCACCGGGACCGCGCCGGGGTGTCTCCCGGTGACGCCGGGCGGAGCGGGGTGATGGCATGAGCGAGCGTCAGCGAGCGAGTCAGCCACACAGGGCTGGGGTGGCTCATGGCGGCGCCGAGCGGAGCGGGGTGATGGCATGAGCCGGCGGCTGGTGGTGCTGGACGTGGTCGGGCTGACCCCGCGCCTGCTGGCGCACATGCCCCGGCTGCGCGCGGTCGCCGACGCCGGCTTCCGCGCCGAGCTGGGCACCGTGCTGCCCGCGTTGACGTGTTCGGTGCAGTCGACGTTCCTCACCGGGGCGCTCCCGGCCGGGCACGGGATCGTCGGCAACGGGTGGTACTTCCGGGACCTCGGCGAGGTGCTGCTCTGGCGGCAGCACCACGCCCTGGTCGGCGGGGAGAAGCTGTGGCAGGCCGCCCGCCGGGCGCAGCCGGGCTTCACGGTCGCCAACGTCTGCTGGTGGTACGCGATGGGCGCCGACGTGGACTGGACGGTCACCCCGCGCCCCGTCTACCACGCGGACGGGCGCAAGGAGCCGGACTGCTACACCGACCCGCCGGAGCTGCACGACGACCTCACCGACCGGCTCGGCACCTTCCCGCTGTTCAGCTACTGGGGTCCGGGCGCCGGGCTGGCGTCGTCGGCGTGGATCTGCCGGGCCGCCGAGCGGATCCTGGACGACCACGCGCCGGACCTGACCCTGGTCTACGTCCCGCACCTCGACTACGACCTGCAACGTCACGGCCCCTCGTCGCCCCGGGCCGCAGCCGCGGCGGCCGAGCTGGACGGGGTGCTCGGGCCGCTGCTGGACGCCGCCCGCGCCCGCGACGCCACCGTGGTGGTGCTCTCCGAGTACGGCATCACCGACGTCTCCCGGCCGGTCGACGTCAACCGGCTGCTGCGCGCCGAAGGGCTGCTGCGGGTGCACACCCAGGCCGGCATGGAGTACCTCGACCCGTGGACGTCGCGGGCCTTCGCGGTGGCCGACCACCAGGTGGCGCACGTCTACGTCCGCGACCCGGCCGACGTGCCGGCGGTGGCGGCGCTCTGCGCCGGGCTGCCCGGGGTGGCCGAGGTGCTCGACGCCGACGGCCGGGCCGCGTACGGGCTGGACCACCCGCGCGCCGGAGAGCTCCTCCTCGTCGCCGAGCCCGACGCCTGGTTCACCTACTACTACTGGCTCGACGACGACCGCGCGCCCGACTTCGCCCGGCTGGTGGAGATCCACCGGAAGCCGGGTTACGACCCCGCCGAGCTGTTCTTCGACCCGGCCGCGCCGGGCGCGGCGAAGCGGCGGGCCGCCGTGGCGCTGGCCCGCAAGAAGCTCGGGATGCGCTACCTGATGAGCGTGGTGGGGCTGGACGCCGGCGCCCGGGCGGTACGCGGGTCGCACGGCCGGCTCCCGGCCGACCCGGCCGACGGGCCGGTGCTGCTCTGCTCCGACCCGTCCGCCGCCCGGGACCGGGTCGCCGCGACCGAGGTCAAGGCACTCCTGCTGGAGCTGGCGGGGCTGGCACCGCCGCCGGCCCCCGACACGGTCCCGCCGCCGGCCCCCGACACGGTCCCGCCGCCGCGTCGCGCCGCGCCGTCCACTGCGACGTCGGCGGGGCGGCCCAAGGAGGCGCCGTGACCGCCGTCGTCGCCCCGACCGACACGAGCGGACTGCGGGTCCGGTTCGACGCCGCGCTCGCCGCCTTCCTCGACCGGCAGGGCCGGGACTGGCCGGACGGGGCGCCCCGGGGCGTCTTCACCGCGCTGCACCGGTTCGTGCTGGCCGGCGGCAAGCGGCTGCGCCCGCTCTTCTGCTACTGGGGATGGCGGGGCGCGGGCGGCGTCGACGGCGCCCCGATCGTGGTGGCCGCTGCCGCGTTGGAGCTGTTCCACGCGTTCGCGCTGATCCACGACGACATCCTGGACGGCAGCGACCGCCGCCGGGGCGGGCCGTCGGTGCACCGGCTCTTCGCCGACCTGCACGCCCGCTCGTCCTGGCGCGGCGACCCCGAGGCGTACGGGCGCAACACCGCGCTGCTCTGCGGCGACCTCTGCGCCGCCTGGTCCGACCAGATGTTCCACGAGTGTGGCCTGGACGCGGGGCGGGTGCACCGGGGGTACGCGGTCTACGCGCTGATGCGCACCGAGGTGATCGCGGGGGAGTACCTGGACCTGGTCTCCGGGGTCGGGGACGGTTCGGTGGCGAGCGCGCTGACCGTCGTCCGGATGAAGGCGGCCCGCTACACGGTCACCCGGCCGTTGCAGATCGGGGCGACGCTGGCCGGGGCCGGACCGGAGCTGGTCGCCGCCCTGGCCGAGTTCGGCGACCCGCTGGGCGACGCGTTCCAGCTGCGCGACGACGTGCTGGGGGTCTTCGGCGACCCGACGGTCACCGGCAAGTCGGTCCTGGACGACCTGCGGGAGGGCAAGCCGACGGTGATGATGGCGCTGGCCCGCGGCGCCGCCGACCGGGCGCAGGCCGCGCGGCTGCGGGAGCTGTTCGGCAACCCGGCGCTCGACGGCGACGGCGCCGCCGAGCTGCGGAAGATCATCGAGGGCACCGGGGCCCGTGAGCGGATCGAGGGGATGATCCGGGTACGCGCGGAGGCCGCCCTGGCGGCCCTGGGGTCCACCCCGGTGACCGCCGAGGCCCGGGCCGCCCTGACGGCCCTCGCCGCCCAGGCCGTCGACCGTCCCCGCTGACCAGCCACCGCCCCGTCCGTCGTCGGAGCCGACGAGGGCCACCCGCCGCCCTCGGCGGCGAGGTGCAGCGGCCGAGCGGGGCGTTTCCTCGCCCCGACTTTTGACGGGATCGACGAAAGTTGGTGCCGAACCGGCGGAAGGTATGGACACATCGATGTCTGCCATTTAATGTCGGGCCATCACGAATCTGTTTCGTCGAGGTGAACCGGCGGCGCGGGAACCCATCGACTGGTGACCTCCGATCGATGGGGTCCACTCCATCCCTCGCAGGTCACGGCCGGCCGGGCACGACACCCCGGCGGGCCGACCGCATCCCCCGCTACGGCATCCGGCGCGACGGCGCGCGCCCGCCCTGGCAGTCACTCGTCAGGAAGGGACGGCACACCCATGTCCACCCAGGACGCCCCCACCCAACGGCTCCGACGGCGGTTCTCCGCCGGCTCGGCGCTGCTGCTGGTCGCCACCGCCGGCTCGGTCGCCCTCGGCGCCGGCCCGGCCCCGCTGGGCGGCCCCACCCCGGCCCAGGCCCACCCCATCGTCGGCACCGACTTCCAGCAGGTCACCCTCGCCAAGGGCGTCGCCGAGGTGGGCGAGCCCATGACGATCGCGGTGCTGCCGGACCGGTCGGTCCTGCACACCGCCCGCAACGGCACCGTCCGGCGTACGGACTCGGCCGGCACCACCTCCGTGATCGGCACGCTGCCGGTCTACACCCACGACGAGGAGGGGTTGCAGGGCGTCGGGGCCGACCCGAACTTCGCCAGCAACCGGCACATCTACCTCTACTACGCGCCGCCGCTGGCCACCCCGGCCGGCGACGCGCCGGCGACCGGCAGCGACTTCTCGGCCTGGCAGGGCGTCAACCGCCTCTCCCGGTTCACCCTCAACGCCGACTTCACGATCAACACCGCCAGCAAGGTCGACATCCTCGACGTGCCCGCCGACCGGGGCATGTGCTGCCACGTCGGGGGCGACATCGACTTCGACGCCGCCGGCAACCTCTACCTCTCCACCGGCGACGACACCAACCCGTTCGACTCGGCCGGGTACGCGCCCATCGACGAGCGCACCAACCGCAACCCCGCGTACGACGCGCAGCGCAGCGCGGCCAACACCAACGACCTGCGCGGCAAGATCCTGCGGATCAAGGTGAACGCCAACGGCACGTACTCGATCCCGGCGGGCAACATGTTCGTCGACTCGGACGCGAGGACCCGTCCCGAGATCTACGCGATGGGCTTCCGCAACCCGTTCCGGATGAGCGTGGACCGCGCCACCGGCATCGTCTACGTCGGCGACTACGGCCCGGACGCCGGCACCACCAGCGCCCGGGGGCCGAGCGGCCAGGTGGAGTTCAACCGGGTCACCGGGCCCGGCAACTACGGCTGGCCGTACTGCACCGGCACCAACACCGCCACCGAGACGTACGCCGAGTGGGACTTCGCCGCCGGGACCGGCGGGGCGAAGTACAACTGCTCCGGCGGGCCGACCAACAACTCCTTCCGCAACACCGGTCTGCCCACCCTGCCCGGGGCGAAGCCGGCCTGGATCCGGTACGCCGGCGACGCCGGCACCCCGCCCGAGTTCGGCGGTGGCTCCGAGTCGCCGATGGGCGGCCCCGTCTACCGGTACGACGCCGCGCTGAACTCCACCACCAAGTTCCCGCAGTCCTTCGACGGGCAGTTCTTCGCCGGCGAACTCGGCCGGGGCTGGGTCAAGCCGATCCACCTCAACGCCGACGGTAGCCCGGGAACCATCGACACGTTCCCGTGGAACGGCAAGCAGATCATGGACATGGCGTTCGGGCCCGAGGGCGCGCTCTACATCCTCGACTACGGCACCGGGTACTTCAACGGCGACGCCAACTCGGCGCTCTACCGCTACGACTACATCGCCGGCGGCAACCGGGCGCCGACCGCCGTCGCCACGGCCGACAAGACCTCGGGCACGGCCCCGCTGACCGTGAACTTCTCCTCGGCCGGGTCCAGCGACCCCGACGGCGGGGCGCTCACGTACTCCTGGGCTTTCGGCGACGGCACCAGCTCGACGGCGGCCAACCCCAGCAAGACGTACACCGCCAACGGCACCTACCGGGTCACGCTGACCGTACGCGATCCGCAGGGCGCCACCGGCACGGCGAACGTGCAGATCGGCGTCGGCAACACCGCGCCCACGGTCACCATCAACAGCCCGGCCAACGGCAAGCTGTTCAGCTACGGCGACACCGTGCCGTTCAGCATCACGGTGACCGACCCCGAGGACGCCGCCATCGACTGCACCAAGGTCAAGATGACCTACGTGCTGGGCCACGACAACCACGGCCACCAGATCACCTCGAAGAACGGCTGCTCGGGCTCGATCACCATCCCGGTCGACGGTGAACACGACGACGCGGCGAACATCTTCGCCATCTTCGACGCCGAGTACACCGACGCGGGCGGGCTGACCACGCACAAGCAGCACACCCTCCAGCCGCGCAAGCGCCAGGCGGAGCACTTCAAGACCTCCTCCGGCGTCGGGATCTTCGACAAGGGCACCGCCGAGGGCGGCAAGACCGTCGGTGACATCAACAACGGCGACTGGATCGCGTTCGAGCCGTACCGGATCGACAACGCGACCTCGTTCAGCGCCCGGGTCTCCTCGGCCGGCGCCGGCGGCACCCTCCAGGTGCGGGTCGGCTCGCCCACGGGCACCGTGCTCGGCTCCGCGACCGTCCCGGTCACCGGCGCCTGGGACGCGTTCACCACGGTCAGCGGCAGCATCTCCGGGGCGCCGGCCAGCACCGGCACGCTCTACCTCACGTTCGCCGGCACGGGCACCGGCGCGCTCTACGACGTGGACACGTTCGCCTTCACCACCGGGTCGGCGGTCCGCACCGGCCCGGTCGTCGGGCTCGGCGGCAAGTGCCTGGACGTACGCAACGCGGCCACCGCCGACGGCACGCAGATCCAGATCTACGGCTGCAACGGCTCCGCGGCGCAGACGTGGACGGTGACGCCGAACTCGACCGTGAAGGCGCTGGGCAAGTGCCTGGACATCTCCGGCGGCGCGTCGGCCGACGGGACGAAGATCCAGCTCTACGGCTGCAACGGCACCGGCGCGCAGAACTGGTCGGCGCAGGCGGACGGCACCCTGAAGAACCCGCAGACCGGCAAGTGCCTGGACGTCTCGGGCAACAACCCGGCCGACGGTCAGGCCGTGCACCTGTGGACGTGCCACACCGGCGCCAACCAGAAGTGGACCCTGCCCTGAGCTGAGGCGGGGAGGGGCGTCGCGCCCCTCCCCGCTCCGGCAGGCCCCTGAACACCCCCGGCATTGGAGAGCGACATGCGCAGACTCCTCCGACCCCTCCTCGGCGCGGCCACCGCCGTCCTCGCCGTCCTCGCCTGCACCACCCCGGCCACCCCGGCCAGCGCCGCCGACGCCCCGTACGACGTGCTGGTCTTCTCGAAGACCGCCGGCTTCCGGCACGACTCCATCGCGGTGGGCACCCAGGCGATCCGCGACCTCGGCGCGGCCAACAACTTCACCGTCACCGCCACCGAGGACGCCGCCCAGTTCACCACCGCCAACCTGTCCCGCTTCGAGGCCGTGGTCTTCCTCAACACCACCGGCGACGTGCTCGACGGCGCGCAGCAGAGCGCCTTCGAGTCGTACATCGGCGCTGGCGGCGGGTACGTCGGCGTGCACGCCGCCGCCGACACCGAGTACGGCTGGTCCTTCTACGGCAACCTGGTCGGGGCGTACTTCGCCTCGCACCCGCACATCCAGCAGGCGAACGTCAAGGCGGAGAACCGGGCGCACGCGGCGACCGCGCACCTGCCGCAGACCTGGACCCGCACCGACGAGTGGTACAACTACCAGACCAACGCCCGCTCCACCGCCCGGGTGCTGGCCACCCTCGACGAGTCGTCCTACACGGGCGGCTCGATGGGCGCCGACCACCCGCACTCCTGGTGCAAGACCTACAGCGGCGGCCGGTCCTTCTACACCGGCGGAGGGCACACCCAGGCGTCGTACGCCGAGCCGGCGTTCCGCGCCCACCTGCTCGGCGGCATCCGGTACGCGGCCGGCCGGGCGAAGGCCGACTGCCGGGCCGAGACCGGCTACACCGCGCTCTACAACGGCGCGACCACCGGCTGGTCCCAGGCCGGGCCGGGCAGCTTCAGCAACGCCGACGCCACCCTGACCTCGGTCGGCGGGATGGGCCTCTACTGGTACAGCGCGAAGCAGTTCACCAACTACTCGCTCAAGCTGGACTGGCGGCTCGCCGGCGACGACAACTCCGGCGTCTTCATCGGGTTCCCCGCCTCCAGCGACCCCTGGTCGGCCGTGAACAACGGCTACGAGGTCCAGATCGACGCCACCGACGCGACCGACCGCACCACCGGCGCGGTCTACACCTTCAAGTCCGCCGACGTCGCCGCCCGGGACGCGGCGCTGAACCCGCCGGGGGAGTGGAACACCTACGAGCTGCTCGTCGAGGGCGAGCGCCTCCAGGTCTTCCTGAACGGGGTGAAGATCAACGACTTCACCAACACGGACCCGGTCCGCTCGCTCGCCGGCCACATCGGGCTCCAGAACCACGGCACCGGCGACGACGCCTCGTTCCGCAACATCCGGATCAAGGAACTCGGCGTCAACCCGCCGGGCGGGAACACCACCGTCCAGGCGGAGGCGTTCAGCTCGGCCGGCGGGGTCGCACCGTTCGCCAAGGCCGGCGCCAACGGCGGGCAGACCCTCGGCCACATCGACCCGGGCGACTGGGCCGCGTACGCCGGGGCCGACCTGACCGGCGTGACGTCGCTGCGGGCGCGGGTGGTCTCCGGCGGGCCGGGCGGCACCATCCAGGTGCGTACCGGCTCCACGACCGGCACCGTGCTCGGCTCGGTGGCGGTGCCGAACACGGGTGGCTGGAGCACCTTCGCCGACGTCACGACCACCCTCTCCGGGGTGCCGTCCGGCACCCGGGACCTCTACCTCACCTTCGCCGGGTCGGGCACGGGGCTCTTCGACGTGGACGACTTCACCCTGGTCAGGTCCGGCGGCAGCGGCGGCGTCGGCCCGATCCGCGGCCTGGGCGGCAAGTGCCTGGACGTACGCAACGGCGCCACGGCCGACGGCACCCAGATCCAGATCCAGACCTGCAACGGCTCCGCGGCGCAGACGTGGACGGTGACGCCGAACTCGACCGTGAAGGCGCTGGGCAAGTGCCTGGACATCTCCGGGGGCGCCTCGGCCGACGGAACGAAGATCCAGTTGTGGACGTGCAACGGCACGGGTGCGCAGAACTGGTCGGCGCAGGCGGACGGCACCCTGAAGAACCCGCAGACCGGCAAGTGCCTGGACGTCTCGGGCAACAACCCGGCCGACGGTCAGGCCGTGCACCTGTGGACGTGCCACACCGGCGCCAACCAGAAGTGGACCCTGCCCTGATCCGCTGACCCTCCGCTCCTCCCCGCGATCCCGCCGTCCGCGCCCGATGCCCGCAGCAAGGCCGCGGACCGTGCGGACAGCCCAGGATCGCGGGGAGGGGCGAGGGCTTTCGTGGTGGGCCCGGCGGTTCTAGAGTGGTGGCGGCGACCGTGGCGGTTGCCGGTGACCGGCGGGAGGCGCAACCCGGCCGGGTCCAGGTGCGCACGCGCACCCACCGGTGTCCCGCCGTGGCCCGCCGCCGCACCGGCCCGGCCGGTCACCTCGCCCCGGTCACGCACTCACGGAATCCCCCATCAGCACAGGGGAGAAGCACCATGGCGCGACCCATCACGCTCTTCACCGGCCAGTGGGCCGATCTTCCGTTCGACGAGGTCTGCCGCCTCGCCTCCGAGTGGGGCTACGACGGGCTGGAGATCGCCTGCTGGGGTGACCACTTCGAGGTCGACAAGGCGCTCGCGGACGAGTCGTACGTCGAGCGGAAGCGCGAGACGCTGGCCAAGCACAACCTGAAGGTCTTCGCGATCTCCAACCACCTGGTCGGCCAGGCCGTCTGCGACCACCCGATCGACGAGCGGCACCAGGGCATCCTGCCCGCCCGGATCTGGGGCGACGGCGAGCCCGAGGGGGTACGCCGCCGCGCCGCCGAGGAGATCAAGGACACCGCCCGGGCGGCGGCGAAGCTGGGGGTGGACACCGTCGTCGGCTTCACCGGCTCGTCGATCTGGCACACGCTGGCGATGTTCCCGCCGGTGCCGCCGTCGATGATCGAGCGCGGCTACCAGGACTTCGCCGACCGGTGGAACCCGATCCTGGACGTCTTCGACGAGGCGGGTGTGCGCTTCGCCCACGAGGTGCACCCGAGCGAGATCGCGTACGACTACTGGACGACGAAGCGGACGCTGGAGGCGGTCGGGCACCGGCCCGCGTTCGGGCTGAACTGGGACCCGTCGCACTTCGTCTGGCAGGAACTGGACCCGGTGAACTTCATCTTCGACTTCGCCGACCGGATCTACCACGTCGACTGCAAGGACGCGAAGGTGCGCACCGGGGACGGGCGGCGGGGCCGGCTCGCCTCGCACCTGCCGTGGGCGGACATGCGGCGCGGCTGGGACTTCGTCTCCACCGGCCACGGCGACGTGCCCTGGGAGGACTGCTTCCGGGCGCTGAACGCGATCGGCTACGCCGGCCCGATCTCGATCGAGTGGGAGGACGCCGGGATGGACCGCCTCGTCGGCGCCCCGGAGGCGTTGCAGTTCGTCCGCCGGCTCGCCTTCGACGCCCCGGCGGCGGCCTTCGACGCCGCGTTCACCAGCAAGGACTGACCGGCCCGGGCCGCATCCGAGCGGGCCGACGTCGAGCGCCCGCACACGAACGGGCCGGTCGCCCGAAGGTGACCGGCCCGTTCGAAGGTGCGATCAGAGGGTGCTGCCGTTGGTGCCCGAGCTGGACGGCTTGCTACGGGGCGTGGCGGTGGTCGACGTCGACCCGGGGGCCGAGGTCGTGCTCGACGACCCGGTGGAGCTCTTCGCGCCGGCAGTGGCCGGCGTGCCGGCGAACGCGTCGTCGGCGGCGGTCAGCTCCTGCTTGTGCCCGTTGGTGCTCAGCTTCTCGCCCAGCTTCGACTGGCCGAGCTTGTCCTTGCCCTCGCTGTAGAGGCGGGTCGCCTGGGCCTGCGCGACACCGGCCGCCTCCTGGACGGTCGGGTGGTCGAGCACCTTGCGGCCCCGGATCACCAGCTCCTCGTACTTTTCCCGACCGGCACGGGCGCCCAGGACGAATCCCGCAGCCAGCCCGCCAAGGAACATCATCTTTCCGCGCATGGCGGCTCCTTCCGTACCTGACGCGCCGTCGACCGACGGGTACCCCCGCCGGAGGCGACCAAGTCGCGCCTGCCTTCTCTGTCTGCAGCTAACTACCCATCCTGCTCTCCGCTCATACCTCCTTGTGCCGGGATGACGATTTGTCCGGGTTTATTGTCGTGTCGTCCGGGTGCCGATCCATGGGGTAACCCCCTGGACCAACACCCCCCGGAATCCTGTACTCTTGTCCCCGTCGCACGGCGCAGCGAGATCGGCGCCGGACGACGCAACGGTCCCCCGTAGCTCAATTGGCAGAGCAGCCGGCTGTTAACCGGCAGGTTTTTGGTTCGAGTCCAAACGGGGGAGCTTTACACACCGAACGCCCGCCGGCCATGCCGGCGGGCGTTCGCCGTTCCCGCCGCCGCTGCCACCGCCACCGGCGGGCGCCGCTGCTGCTTCCGCGCCGTCCCGCCGCCGCACTGCCGTCGTGTGTCGCCGTGCTCGCCGTCCGCCGACCGCCGCCCGTGTCCGTCGTGACGGTGGTCGTGCCCGGCGGGTGCGGGACGGCCTGTTTCGCCCACCCCCGGGCCGCTCGCCCGGCAGGATGGTCGATGTCGACCTAGACTCCCGCTGCGTCGATTGGTGCGTCGATTCACAGGGTGGGTGGCCGGGCCGGCTGTCCCGGCGGACGGAGAGCGGGAGGTGCGAGATGCTCGCGGAGACCGACGTCATCGTGGTCGGCGGCGGCCTGGCCGGGCTCGCCGCGGCCCGGCGGCTGCACCGGGCGGGTGTGCCGTGGCGGCTGCTGGAGGCCGGCGGCCGGCTCGGCGGCCGGGTCGCCACCGACGCGGTCGACGGCTACCTGCTGGACCGGGGCTTCCAGGTGCTCAACACCGCGTACCCACGGCTCGGCGCCCTGCTGGACGTCGACCGGCTGCGCCTCGGACACTTCACGTCCGGCGTGCTGGTGCGCAGGGGCGACCGGCTGGCCCGACTGGTGAACCCGCTGCGCGAACCCACCGGTGCGCCCGGCACCGCGCTGGCCGGCGTCGGCTCCCTGCTCGACCGGCTACGGTTCGCCGCGCTCGCCACGGGCTGCGCCACCCTGCCGAAGGGACGGCTGCTCGCCGCCCCGGAGACCAGCACCGAGGCCGCGCTGCGCCGCGCCGGGCTCTCCGACGCGATCATCGAGGAACTGCTGCGGCCGTTCCTCTCCGGCGTCCTCGTCGACCGGGAACTGGAGACCTCCAGCCACGTGCTGGCGATGGTGCTGCGCTCCTTCGCCCGGGGCCGGATCGGCCTGCCCGCCGAGGGGATGGCCGCGCTGCCCCACGCCGTCGCCGACCCGCTCCCGGCGGAGCTGATCGACCTGGACACCCCGGTCGCCGAGGTCGCGCCCGGCCGGGTCCGCACCCAGGCCGGCGACCTGCGCTGCCGCGCCGTCGTGGTCGCCGTGGACCCGCCGGCGGCGACCACGCTGCTGCCGGGCCTGCCGGCGGTACGCACCCACAGCTACACGACCTACTACCACAGCACGCAGGAGCCGCCGCTCGACGAGCCGATCCTGCTCGTCGACGGGGACCGGCGGGAGATCGTCGCCAACACGGTGGTGGTCAGCAGGGCCGCGCCCACGTACGCGCCGGACGGTCGGCACCTGGTCGCCACCTCCGTGGTCGGTCCGTCGGCCCCGCCCGAGCCGACGGTGCGGGCGGAACTCACCCGGCTCTACGGCCGGTCCACGGCGGACTGGACCCACCTGACCACGGTGTCCATTCCCGACGCGCTACCGGCCGCGCCCCCGCCGCAGGGGCGGTTGCGCAAGCCGGTGGCGCTGGGGGAGGGCCTGTTCGTGGCCGGGGACCACCGCGACAGCCCCTCCATCCAGGGCGCCCTCGCCAGCGGCTGGCGGGCCGCCGGGGCCGTCCTGTCGGAGCTGCGTACCGGCTGAACGGAGGGTCACGCCCCGTTGATGATCACTTATGCTCCTCGCCATGCCCGCACCCCTTCCGCCGCCCAACCTCGACGCCGCGGCGGCGTACCCCCAGGTCGGTCAGGTGCGCGCGGCCCTCGCGGCGCGCGACTGGCCGGCCCTGCGCGCGTTCGTCGACGGGCAGGACCCGCACGGCCGGACCTTCCTCGTCGGCGAGGCCGGTGAGACCGCGGACATCGAGGAGTTTCTCCGTGGGGTGCTGGCCCAGCGGCCCGACGACGCGCTCGCCGGCGCCCTGCTCGGGGCCCACCTGATCCGGGCCGGCTGGCGGATCCGTTCGTCCTACCGCGCCCAGCACGTCAGCCGGCAGCAGTTCGCCGAGTTCCACGCTCATCTGCGGCGCGCCGAGCAGGTGCTCATCGAGGTCACCGCCCGGCACCCGGACGACGCGGCGGCGTGGACGCAGCGGATCACCAACGCGCGCGGACTGGAGCTCGGCCAGGCGGAGGCGCGCCGCCGCTACGACCAGCTCGCCAAGCACCACCCGCACCACCTGCCGGCCCAGGCCTCGCTGCTGCAACAGTTCTGCCCGAAGTGGAGCGGCACCTGGGAGCGGGCACACGGCTTCGCCCGGGAGTGCGCCGACGCCGCCCCGCCCGGCGCCCCGAACGCGGTGCTGGTGGTCGAGGCCCACCTGGAGGAGGCGCTCGACCACGACAACCTCCGCGAGGCGAGCGCCCACCTGCGGGCCGGGCACGTGCAGCGCGAGATCCACCAGGCGGCGCAGCGGTCGGTCTGGCACCCCGAGTTCCGCAACGGCTGGGGCTGGGTCTGGGTGCGCAGCGTCTTCGCGATGGCCTTCTGCCTGATGGACGAATACCCGGCGGCGGCCCAGCAGTTCGCGGCCATGGGGCCGCTCGGCGACGAGGCGATGTTCGGCTACGTCGACGGCGACGCGACCAGGCAGTTCCAGCGGTTCCGCGACAAGGCGTACGCGAAGGGTGGGCAGTCATGATCCAGGAACTGGACGTGGACGGGGTGCCCACGCTGCTCGCCCCCACCGGCGGGCCGATGCGCGCCGGGCTGACCTTCCGGGTCGGCACCGCCGACGAGACGCTGGCCCGCAGCGGCATCACCCACCTGCTGGAACACCTCGCCCTGGCCCCCCTCGGGCTGGCCGACTACCACGTCAACGGCGCCACCGCGCCGGTGTTCACCACGTTCCACATGCAGGGCTCCGCGCAGGACATCGCCACCTTCCTCACCTCGGTCTGCGCCAACCTGACCGAGCTGCCGACCGGCCGGCTGGACGTGGAGAAGGAGATCCTGCGCACCGAGCACAGCAGCCGGGGCACGGCCGCCGTCGACGACATCCCGCTGTGGCGGCACGGCGCCCGCGACTTCGGCATCACCAGCTACCCGGAGTGGGGGCTCTCCGCGCTCACCGCCGACGACCTGCGGCAGTGGGCCGCCCGCTGGTTCACCCGGGAGAACGCGGTGCTCTGGATCGCCGGGAAGGCCGTCCCCGCCGGGCTGCGCCTGACGCTGCCCCCGGGCGTACGGCAGCCGGTGCCGGCGGCGTCGTCGGCGCTGCCGCAGACCCCCGCGTACTTCGTCGGCGGGTCGCGGGCGGTGGTGCTGGACGCCGTCGTGCGGCGCCGGACCGCCGCGAGCGTCTTCGCCGGGGTGCTGGAGCGCGAGCTGTACCGGGCGCTGCGCCAGGACGGCGGGCTCTCCTACCAGACGACGGCGGGCTACGAGCCGCGCGGCGACGGCCACGCGACGCTGCGGGCGCTGGCCGACGCGCTGCCGGAGAAGCAGGACGCCGTGCTCGGCGGCTTCGTCGACACGCTCGCCAAGCTCCGGGTCGGCCGGATCGAACAGGCCGACCTCGACGCCGTCGTGGCGAAACGGGAGGACTTCCTCGGCACCGCCGAGGTGGACGCGGCGCGGCTGCCGTCGTACGCCTTCAACGTGCTCACCGGGGAGCGCAACCTCACGGTCGACGAGCACCGGGCCGAGCTGAAGGCCGTCAGCACGGACGACGTGCACGAGGTGGCCCGCGAGGCGCTGGACGGGGCGCTGCTGATGGTGCCCGAGGGGCACCGGGCCGACTGGGCCGGCTTCGCCGCGGCGCCCACCCGCTCGGCCGACACGGTCGCCGGCACTCCCTACCAGGAGAAGGAGGGCGACGGCGAGCTGCACGTCGGCGTGGACGGCGTGAGCTGGCTCGGCCACGGCGGCCCGCTCACGGTGAGGTACGCCGAATGCGCCCTCATGCTCGCCTGGCCCGACGGCGCCCGGCAGCTCATCGGCGAGGACGCCATCTCGATGCGGATCGAACCGACCATGTTCGACCTGCACCCCGGCGCGATCCGGGTGATCGACTCCCAGGTGCCGGCCGACCGGCAGGTGGTCATGCCGGCCCGCGACCCGGCACGCATCCCGCAGCCACGGGCCGCGACAGCCGGCTCCGGCTCCGCACGGCGGGAGCCGGTGAAGCGCTCCTGGTGGGAGATCCCGCTGATGGTCGTCAGCGGCCTCGCCGCGCTGGTGATCGGCGGGGGAACCTTCCTGCTGACCCTCGGCATGTTCATCACCGAGACCGCCGAGAGCGACGAGGGCTGGCTGTGGGGCGTCATCGCGGTGGGATGGCTGCTCACTGTTATCCTCGCGTTGCCCATCGTGCTGCTACGCCGGCGACGCCGATGAGCGACGGCGCCGTTTCGTGCTGGCCGGTGATCCACCGGGCGGGATAAGATCCGGCGCGGTATTGGGGCGGTAGCTCAGCCGGTTAGAGCAGGGGACTCATAATCCCTCGGTCGCGGGTTCGAGTCCCGCCCGCCCCACCAGGCAAACGCCCTGCTCAACCATGCTGCCGACGATCTGGGCGCACCGCATCGAGATCCGGACCGACGCCCGCAGTCCGCACTGAGTCCGCAGCGGCACGGCCCGCCGCCCGGTCGAGGCGGTCCGCCACCTGGTCCAGGTCGTCCTCGAAGAGGTCCGCGTACACGTCCAGCGTCATCGCCGCCGAGGCGTGCCCGAGCATCCGCTGCACCGCTTTCACGTTGGCGCCCTCGGCCACCGCGAGACTGGCCGCCGTGTGCCGCAGCTCGTGCGGGGTCAGGCCGGCGAGACCGATCGACTCCGCAGCCCGATCGAAGACGCGGCGACGGAAGTTGTTGTTGCGCAGCACCTCGCCGGCCGGGGAGGTGAACACCAGCTCGTCACCGGAACGGCCGGTGATCTGCGCGGCGATCGGCTCGACCAGGAACCGGGGGAGCGGCACCGACCGCCGTTGGTGCGTCTTCGGCGTACCGAACACCGCCCGGCCGTTGACCTCGGTCACCGACTCCGCCACCAGCAGCCGACGTTTAACCAGGTCCACCCGGCGGACCCGAAGCGCTGCCAGCTCGCCCCACCGCAGCCCGCCCGCCGTGTGGCAGCAGGAGCGAGGGACGCTCGCGTGAAAAATCTAGTTCCCGCCGCCGCCTGCATCGCCACCAGCGCCCCCGTCCGGCGGAGGGTGAAGCAGATCAGGTGGCCCGTCTTCGGACCGGGAGTTTCGTGGCTTAAACAGAGCGATCACCATGAGCACCAAAAGGGGCAGCAGGATCGCGACAACGACAACAAGCCTCACCGTCTCGATCACTGACACCACGAAACGAGCCTACGATCGCCGAGGGGTGGAGTCTAGGCGGTGCAGTCCGCACCTGGTCCGCAAGAGGGCGACGGACAGCGGGGGAGTGGTGAGAGATGCCGAGAGGCGTTTCCGCTGCTAGACCACCATGTGCCCAGGTCGACGGATCGCCCATCTTGATCTCATAATCCCTCGGTCGCGGGTTCGAGTCCCGCCCGCCCACCGGTATCGCGGTAGTGGGACTGAAGCATCGGGTCGGGCGTCCCCGGTAGGTCGACTTCTTGCCGGCCCTGCAACGCCTTCCAGGCGGCACGGCACCCCGCTTGTCCGCCCGCTCCGCCGGCACGTCGGGCATTGAGTCCGTTCACTTTGATGTTCGTGGATGGTAGCGTCCTGGAAACATTGCAAGGACTTGCATTGATCGATGGTCGGTGGACGGGCCCGCTGCCGACCTCCTCGCCCCACGCCCCCGCCCCCGCGAGGAGGTCTTTCGCATGAATCCCCAGTCGCGCTCCAAGCCGCCCACCGTGGCCACGGAGCCGAGGACGACCACCCGACCCGCACCACGACGTCTCGCCCTGCTCGTCGCGATGCTGGTCGGCCTGACCGGCGTACTGTCCTCGGGCCTGGTCACCGCACCGGCGGCCCAGGCCACGATCGACGGGCAGGCGCTGGGCGCACGCTACAACGGGGCCGCCAGCGACATCACCTTCCGCGTCCGCTCGGCGACGGCCACCCGCATCGCGCTCTACCTCTACAGCGCCGCCACCGGCGCGCAGGAACGGGTCAGCTACGTGCTGACCGGCAACGGCGGCATCTTCGCCAGGACGGTCAGCGTCGCCGAACTGAACGGCCTCGGCATCACCGGCACGGTCTACTACGGCTACCGCGCCTGGGGGCCGAACTGGCCGTGGCACGCCGGCTGGACGAAGGGCTCGACGGCGGGATTCGTCTCCGACGTCGACTCCGCCGGCAACCGGTTCAACCCCAACAAGCTGCTGATCGACCCGTATGCGCGGGAGATCAGCCACGACCCGCAGACCCCGAGCCGTCCCGACGTGGCCGGCTACCGAAGCGGCGCCAACCGCGCGGTCGACACCGGCACGTTCGCCCCCAAGGGCATCGTCCTCAAGCCGACGGCCGGGGGAGTCGGCACCAAACCCACCCGGGCGTTCAAGGACGACATCGTGTACGAGGTGCACGTGCGCGGACTGACCAGGAACGACCCCACGATCGCGTCGGCGTACCGCGGCACCTACCGGGGTGCCGGACTCAAGGCCCCCTACCTCGCGTCGCTGGGTGTGACGGCGGTGGAGTTCCTGCCCCTTCAGGAAACGCAGAACGACACCCACGACGTCGACCCCACCAGCACCGCCGGCGACAACTACTGGGGTTACATGACCCTGAACTACTTCGCCCCCGACCGGCGCTACGCCTACGACAAGTCCCCCGGCGGTCCCACCGCCGAGTTCAAGGCGATGGTGAAGGCGTTCCACGACGCCGGGATCAAGGTGCTCGTGGACGTGGTCTACAACCACACCGGCGAGGACGGGCCACAGGGCGACAAGAACACCTACAACGTGTTCTCCTGGCGCGGCCTGGACAACTCCACCTACTACTCGCTGACCGGCGACCGGCAGAGCCCTTGGGACAACACCGGCGTCGGCGGCAACTACAACACCTTCAACCCCGCCGCGCAGAACCTCATCGTCGACTCCGTCGCCTACTGGAAGGACACGCTCGGCGTCGACGGCTTCCGGTTCGACCTGGCGTCCGTGCTGGGCAACACCTGCCAGCACGGCTGCTTCAACTACAGCCGCACCAATTCCGGCACCGCCCTGAACCGCCTGGTCGCCGAGATGCCCGCGCGCCCGGCCGGCGGTGGGCCCGGTGTCGACTGGATCGCCGAACCGTGGGCCATCGGCGGCAACAGCTACCAGGTCGGCAACTTCCCGACCGGCTGGTCGGAATGGAACGGCATCTACCGTGACACCCTGCGCCGCGACCAGAACAAGATGGGCGTCGACGCGGTCACCCCGGCCAACCTCGCCGACCGGTTCGCCGGGTCGTCCGACCTCTACGGCGACGACGGCAGGCGCCCGTGGAACTCGGTCAACTTCGTGGTCGCCCACGACGGGTTCACCCTGCGGGACCTCTACGCCTGCAACAGCAAGAACAACAACCAACCATGGCCGTACGGTCCGTCCGACGGCGGCTCCGACGACAACATCTCCTGGGACCAGGGCGGCGTGGCCGCCGACCAACGCAGGGCGGCCCGCAACGGCCACGCGTTCCTCATGCTGTCGGCGGGCACCCCGATGATGACCGGCGGCGACGAGTACCTGCGCACCACCAACTGCAACAACAACCCCTACAACCTGGACTCCAGCGCGAACTGGCTGGACTGGACCCCGGACGCCGACCAGACGACCTTTGCCGCCTTCACCAGCCGGCTGCTCGCCTTCCGCAAGGCACATCCCGCCCTGCGACCGGCGAACTTCTACACCGCCGCCGACACCAACGGCAACGGACTGGGCCAGCTCGAGTGGTTCACCCCGGCAGGCACGTCACCGGACGGTGCGTACTGGGGCAACGCGAACAACCACGCGCTGGCCTGGCGCATCGACGGCAGCGAGTTCGGCGACTCGGGTCTCTACGCCGCCTACAACGGCTGGTCCGGCAACGTGACATTCACCCTGCCCGCCCCGCCCTCGGGCAAGCAGTGGTACCGGGTCACCGACACCTCCACCTGGGCCGAAGGACCCGACCAGGTGGCCAGCCCCGGCAGCGAGGCCCTCATCGGTGGCGCCTCCACCACGTACGTGCTGGGTGGGCGGGCGCTGCTGCTGCTCATCGCCCGGTAGTCGCCCGGACAGCTCGGCGATCACGCTCCGGGAGACGTAACGGAACTGGCGGATAACCGACTGTCCGATCCTCCCTCTGCCACGAGACGGTCGACTACGGTGGGCGCCGGCGTGGAGCGCCGTCGCCCGGCGACGACGGTGACGACCGCCGCGGATGCGAGCGGGAGGCGGTGCGTCGACCCGGGGCGGCGCGATCGACGCCCCGGGTCGACGGGTACGGGCCGCCCTCGCGCTGCCGTCAGCGGGGAGCGGGCTGCCCCAGCAACTCCAGCGCCAGGCGCACCAGATCCGGGCCGGCCTTCTCGGGGCTGCCCGTGTCGAACGGCGGGTCGGGGTCGTACTCGACGACCAGTTGGAGTGCCTGCGCGATCCGTTCGCCGGCGATCCTCGCGGCGAGGTGCAGGGACATGTCGATGCCGGCGGACATGCCGGCGGCGGTCATGATCCGGCCCGCTTCGACGTAGCGGCCCGGGACGAACGTCGCGCCGTACTGGGCGAGCTGGTCCCTCAGGCTCCAGTACGTCGTCGCCCGTAGTCCGCGCAGCAGGCCGGCCGTGCCCAGGACCAGGGAGCCGGTGCAGACCGAGACGGTCCACGTCGTGTGCCGGTGGATGCGTTGGATCCAGCGGATCGTGTCGGGGTCGGTCTGGACGCCGTGGACGTTCCCTCCGGGCACCAGCAGCACGTCGGCCCGGCGCACCTGGCTGAGCGTGCGGTCCACCCCGAGGGTGAGCACGCCGTTGTCCGTCCGGACCGGGCCGGTCCGCTTGCCGACGGTCACCACGGAGGCGCCCGGGATCCGGGACAGCACCTCGTACGGGCCGATCGCGTCGATCGGGGCGATCCCGTCGAAGAGCAGGATCGCGATGCGGGGGCCCCGGGCGGGCCCGTCCGGGTCGGTGGGCCGCCCCGCGCGGGCCGGGTCGCCCAGGCCGGTGGCGGCCAGGCCGACGCCGGCCCCGCCGGCCACCGCCGCCCGCAACACCGTCCGCCGGTTCACGTCCATGCTGAACATCGATCGCCTCCTGTCGGTCGAGCTGAGCTTCCGCATGTCCCGGTGGTCGGTCACGCCGCCGCCCCGGTTCCGCGGGCCGCGAGGCAGGTCCGGATGCGAGGGACCCCGGTCCGTATCGGCGGGGCACGGTGCCGCATCCCGCTCCGTACGTGCCGAAGGGGGCCGCCCGCGGGAACCAGCCGGCCGGTACGGCGGACCTACAGAGTGTGACGGCAGAGAACGGGCACGAGATCGTCCTCGTGGTGTGGGACGGCGCGGTCCTCCTGGACGTGGCGGGACCGGTCCAGGTCCTGAACGGCTCCGGTGGCTACCGGACGCGGCTCGCGTCGCCCGACGGGAGACCGGTGCACACCGACGTCGGCGTGCCCCTGGGGGTCGACCTGGCGCTGCCGGAGGTCCGTACCCCCGTCGACACGCTGATGGTCGCGGGCTACGGCACGAAGGCCGGCCACCGCCCACCCGTCGCCGTCGTCGAGCAGGTGCGGCGGATCGGCCTGGCGGCCCGGCGGATCGCCGCGGTCTGCACCGGGGCGCTGGTGCTGGCCGAGGCGGGCCTGCTGGACGGGCGGCGGGCCACCACCCACTGGGCGGCCTGCGCCGAGCTGGCGGCACGGTTTCCGCGCGTGGCGGTGCAACCCGACGCCATCTGTGTCCGGGACGGCCCGGTCGCCACCTCGGCCGGGGTGACCGCGGGCATCGACCTCGCGCTCGCCCTCGTGGCTGAGGACCTCGGCGTCGACCGGGCGCGGACCGTCGCCAAGCATCTGGTCGTGTTCCTCCAGCGGCCCGGCGGCCA
Organism: Micromonospora sp. M71_S20; assembly: GCF_003664255.1. Taxonomy (NCBI): domain Bacteria; kingdom Bacillati; phylum Actinomycetota; class Actinomycetes; order Micromonosporales; family Micromonosporaceae; genus Micromonospora; species Micromonospora sp. M71_S20. Next base: position 159,730 of record NZ_RCCV01000003.1, read on the forward strand.
GGCACAGTTCGACGCCCCGGGCGCCGGGCCCGCGCCGCATGAACCGGTCCTGCGCCGGGTGCTCGACGCGGTCGTGGCGGAACCGTCGGCCGATCACAGCGTCGCCGCGATGGCGGCCCGCGCCGCCGTCAGCGAGCGCCACCTGACCCGGCTGTTCCGGCGCGGCATCGGCACCACTCCGGCCCGGTACGTCGAACGGATGCGGGTGCACGCGGCACGCGCGCTGCTCGAGACGGGGAACGCCGGCGTCGCGTCCATCGCCCGCGACTGCGGCTTCGGCTCGGCCGAGACGATGCGCCGCGCCTTCCTGCGGGTCGCCGGCGTCACCCCGGCCGAGCACCGCCGTCGCTTCCGCGGCCAGGAGAAACCCGGTGCCGCCGTACGGTCGGCGCCGCAGTGAACGGCACGGTCTCAACCGATCAGGCCGGGGGCGTCGTCGACGCGGTTCGTCGCCCCTCGTCAGTCGCCGGAGCGCGGCGTGCCGGCGCCCCGGGCGGCCTTTGGACCTGCCCCGTGCCCGGCCGCCGAGCCGGTGAGGGCCGACGCGCGCCCGCTCAACGCGTCGACGCGCTCGACGAGCCGGCGTACGGCGTCCTCGTCGTCCGCGTCCACGGCCGCGACGCCCTCGAGCAGCGCGGCGTAGTCCGACGTCAGCGCCAGGTACTTCCTGCCGAACGCCTCCTCGGCGCCGCTGACGTAGGCCTGGCGCTGCGCTCGGGCGTACCGCTGGTCGAGGTCGATGATCTGCTGGGCCAGTATGGCCGCGGCGGCGCCGAGCGCCCCGCGGGCGTCGGCGTTCTCGTCGCGGCGGCGGCGACGGGCGTCCGCGAGCCGGCCCGCGCGGCGGCCACCCACGTAGAGCACCGTCGCCCCGGCGACGACGGCCACGATCGCGGCGCCGGCGAGCAGGAAGCGGGGCAGCGAAGGGCTGATCGTCCGCGCGCCGTCGGGGACGGTGCCGGCCTTCACCAGCAGGTCGTAGTTGACGGTGACGACCTTCAGCGCCTCCAGGGGGCGGTCGGCGAAGGTGTCGACGCCCCGGCTGATGGTCATCTCCGCCACGAAGGCGCGGCCGAAGTTCCCATCGTCGCGCCCGGGCAGCAGCGCGCAGCCGTAGGTGTCGTACTCGTCGGAGTCGCGGCTCATCACCAGCACGACGGTCCCGTCGGCGGCGCGCTCGACCTGGCGGCAGCCCTGCCTGAGGTCGGCGCCCGGCTCCAGCATCAGCACGACCAGCCGGCGGTTGCCGATGACCCGTTCGGCCGCCGCGCGGTCCAGCTCGACGCCCGGTGCGACGTACACGGACGAGGCGCGCACCTGCCGGGCGACCGGACCGTCCAGCGCCCCGCCGGACCACAACGCCCAGCCGGCCAGCACCAGGCAGGCCAGGACGGCGATGCCGAAGGGCGTGCCGAACAGGTCACCGAGCCGACGTCGTACGGACGGGTTCACGACAGCCTGCCCCGGAGGTAGAGGGCCGGGCGGTAGCTGGCGATCCCCAGCGTCCGGGCGGCGTCGTCCAGCTCCTCGGACGCCTCGTTGAGCAACGTACGCGCGTGGCGGTCCGGCAGCTCCTCGTCCAGCGCGGCGCGGGCCGCCTGGAGCTTGACGACGCCCCGGGTCAGCGCCGGGTTGCTGCGCGCGTCGGTGAGCAGGGACATCTCGACGGCGAGCGCGGTGAGACCCGCCAACCGCGCGGGAGTGCCGCCCCGCCCCGGGTCGCCCCGCCGGACCCCGAACCCGTCCGGCCGGCGCAACGACCGGACCGAGAGGATCAGGAACGTCCCCACGCAGCCCGCGAAGATCCACGGCAGGGCCGGCAGCGCCACCCGCAGCGGGTCGATCGGCCGGTACGGCAACGGACGGTCGAACAGCCCCGAGTAGCGCAGGTCGGTGACCCGGTTCAGGTATGCCGTCAGCACGTTGCCCTGCGGGTAGTCGTAGCGGCTCAGCCGGCCGGCGAACTGGCCGTAGAAACTCGCCCCGGCCAGCTCCGCGAAGTCGTCGGCCGCCGGCCCGTGGTATTCGATCCAGAGCCCGTACATCACGACGACCGGCGTGCCCGGGAACAGCTCGGCCAGCGCCGGCCCGTACCGGGGCACCGGCTCGCCGAACGGCTGCGCGGGCAGCGCCACGTACCGGGCGCCGTCCGGGAAGGCGTTGCGCGCGGCTCTGTCGGGGACACCGGTCAGCGTGGCCCCGGCCCCGAGGTGCAGGCCGGTGGCCCGCAGGTCGGCGGCGACGGCGGCCAGCTCCCGGTCGGTCGGGTCACGCCACCGCAGCTCGTCGTGCTCGGGCGGGTCGGGCGCGTCCCGCAGCGCGGCGATCAGCCCCACCAGCAGGTTCGTCACGTCGGCGGTGGCGAACTGCGCCCGCCAGTCGGGCAGCGTGTCGGCCACGGCCTGGTAGATGCCGCCGCTGACCTCGGTGCCGATCACCCGGATGGTCGCGTTCTCCACGTCCCGCACCCGGTCACGCTCGTCCTTGTCGAGCCCGGGCGGCGCGACCAGGATCCGGACGGGGCGGTCGCCGGCGGCCTCGAGGACCCGCTGCTCGTTCCAGCGCGCCGTCGAGCCGGGGAGCCGCACCACCGGCTCGGCGGCCACCAGCGCGGTCATCTCGGCCACGGAGGGCACGCTCGCGTCGCTCAGCTCACCGGCCGAGCCCTCGTCGATCTTCGCCGTGGCGGCCGGCGACCGGCCGTAGCTGACGTCGACGCTCTGCCGCTGGGCGAGCAGGAAGACCACCAGCACCACCACGGCGACGCCGAGCAGCGACCACCGCAGCAGCTCGTACCGGTAGTGCCTGCGGGGTGTCACTGGTGCGTGCGCCACAGCCGGTCGGCCTCCCTCGCGTGTTGCGCCGCCGCGCGCGCGGCGGAAGCCCCGCCGCGCCCGGCGGCGATCGCCTCGGCGCGGGCCAGCAACCGCTCGGCCTCCGGCACCCGGGTCGTCGCCGCATCCCGGCTGACGGCCGCGCTGTCGATGGCAACCCGCGCGGTGGACCAGGCGGTCCGCTGCTCCCGCCCCCGCGCCCGCAACCGGGGCAGCAGGGTCGTCGCGAAGCCCGCGCCCACCAGCAGGACGCCGCCGACCAGCCAGACGAGGAGGGTGTGGGACATGCGCTCCAACCATCGGACGAGGGGTACGGGGGTGCGCTCGGGAGCTGTCGGGCCGGCAGGGGTACGACCGAGTCTGGCTGATCGAGTCGAACCGCTGCGTACCGGCCCCACCGGCCCTGGCCTGCCGCCGGCCCGCCACGCCGCGTGCGTCGTATCGTTTCCCCATGGCGCAACCGGTCTGGGCGGACGGCAGGGCCTACGAGGCGTACGTGGGCCGGTGGAGCCGCCCCGTCGCGAGGGAGTTCCTGCACTGGTTGGCCGTGCCGCCGGGCCGGCGCTGGCTGGACGTGGGCTGCGGCACGGGCGCGCTCACGTCGACCGTGCTGGCGCTGGCCGACCCGACGCACGTCGCGGCCGTCGACAGCTCGCCGGGCTTCGTGGCGTACGCCCGCGCGGCGGTCCGCGACGTGCGGGCGGCCTTCCAGGTCGGCGACGCCCGGGCGCTGCCGCTGCCCGACCGCTGCGTCGACGTCGTCGTCAGCGGCCTGGCGGTCAACTTCGTGCCCGGGCCGGCGCGCGCCGTCGCCGAGTTCGCCCGGGTCACCCGGCCGGGCGGGGTGGTCGCCGCCTACGTCTGGGACTACGCCGGGGGCATGGCGCTGCTGCGTCACTTCTGGGACGCCGCCGCCCTGCTCGACCCTGCCGTGGCTGAACGGGACGAGGGCCGCCGGTTCGCGGTGTGCGACCCTGACTGCCTGCGCGGGATGTGGACCGACGCGGGGCTGACGGCGGTGGCGGTCCGGCCCGTCGACGTGCCCACGGTGTTCGCGGACGTCGACGACTACTGGACCCCGTTCCTCGGCGGTCAGGGCCCCGCCCCGACGTACGTCGCGTCCCTGGCGGCGCCGGACCGCGCCCGCCTGCGCGACCTGCTGTCGACCCGACTGCCCGTGGCGCCGGACGGGTCGGTCCGGCTCACCGCCCGGGCCTGGGCCGTCCGGGGCACCGCGCCGGCGTGAGCACCGGCCGGGTTCGTGCTGCTCGTCGTCCAGGATGGGGCATGACGAAGGCGCTGGAGTACGCGGCGGCCGGCATCCCCCGCTACCGGTGGTGGACCGCGACGGCCGACTGACCGACCCCGCCGTCCCCGGTCGACCCGGGGACGGCGGGCCCGTCAGCGGCGGCGCTTGGGCAGGTCGAACTGGTCGGCGGCCCTGCAGTCGCGCGGGCCGCCGACGGCGCCCGGCCCGGCCCGGTCGAGCGCCGCGCGCGCCCGGACCCGGCCAAGGTTCCAGGCGTACCAGGGGTCCGGCTCGTCGAGGTCGTCGGCGATCCAGCTCAGCGTGCAGCGGCGCACCGGGTCGGGCAGGCCGGCCAGGGCCGGCGTCGCGTCGGCGGAGAGCGCCCGCAGGTACCAGGCGTCGATCTTCCCCGTCTGCTCGTACCGGGCGATGTTGCGGCGGGCGGCGTAGTCCTCCGGGTTGAGCACGGCCAGGCCCAGCAGCATCACCACGGCGAGCGCCACCGTCGTGCCGGGGATCCAGGCCCCGCGCCAGCGGAGCCCGGCCACCAGGATCATCAGGAACACGGTGCCGAGCAGCAGTTCGAACGCCATCACGAAGAGCCGCTCGCCGGTGAAGCTGTAGGCCTTCTGGTACGTGTACATCCGGGACAGCGCCGACACCACGATGACGAAGCTGAGCACGCTGAGCAGGCCCAGCAGGACCCGCAGCAGGTGGCGCTCGACGGGCCGGTCCCGCCGCGCCCAGCGGGCCACCCCGCCGAGCACCGCCAGCGTCAGCAGGGTGACGACGACGAGCTGCCAGAACCCGCTGCGCGCGTACTCGGCGTAGCTGAGGCCGGCGGTGCGCAGCACGTGCCGTTGCCCGCCGAACAGGACGGTGAACTGCACGGCCACGAAGCCGCCGAACAGCAGCGTCAGGGCGCTGATGACGGGAGCCCACTCCACGAGGCCGAAGCGGCGCGTACCGGGCCGGTCCACCGTCGCCAGGTCGGGCGGCGCGGCCAACGTGTAGACGGCGGCGACGGCGCAGAGGCCGCCCACGGCGGCGAGGAAGATCCAGCGGAACACCGTGCCGACGTTGACCTCGGGAATCATCTCGCCGAGCACCACGGAGAAGGCGCCGTCGGCCGAGGACAGGAGTGCGCCGAAGACGATCAGCGCGGCCAGGGTGGCCGCGGCCGACCCGACGACGCGACGGACCAGACCCGGGTTCGCCGGGGCGTGCAGATGCCCACGCACCCACGGCAGCCCTCGCAACGCCGCGAACGGCGCCGCCACCAGGCTGAACAGGATCGAGCGGACGAGCCGGCCGCCCACGATCGCGAGGGTCGCGCAGGCGAGCGTGCCGAGCACGCAGAACGTCACCAGCCACCAGGCGTTGCGGAAGGCCAGGACCGACAGCAGCGCCAGGGCCGCCACCGCCCAGCCGGCGCGGATCCGCCGGTCGGCGCGCGGCAGTTCCGCGCCCGTCCGGCGGGCCGCGAGGACCACCGCGACGGTCAGGGCGAGCCAGCCGAGGAACCAGCCGATGCCGGTGCGGGTGAGCGGTACGAAGAACGCCAGCCCCAGCGCTCCGGCGAGGATCGCGGCCGGTACGGCCCGGTCCCGGGCGGGCGCCGGCCCCGGCCAGCGCGTGTCGAGGAACGACGGCGGGCGCGGGATCGGCTGGTAGCCGCGGTACGGCGCCGGCGCGCCGGACGGCACCCCGATCCGGTACGGCGCCGGCAGCGGCGTGGCGGCGGGCTGCTGGACGGCGGTCCCCGGCCGGCCGGTGCCCGCCCCGGTGGCGGCCGGCGCGAGCGCCGGCGTGGCGGTCGTGGGCGTTGCGGTGGCGGGCGCCGCCTCGCTGGTGGGCCCGTTCGTGGTGGGCGCAGCGGGGGCGGGGGAGGTCGGTGCGGCGTCGGTGCCCTCCGGCGGCGGGCTGACGGCGTCAGGTGACGGCGCGGCAGCCGGTGCCGCGGCGTCCGCCGCCGCCACCCTGGCGGCCTGCGTCGGAATGCTCTTCGCCGGCTCGACGACGGCCGTCGGGATGCTCGTGGCGGTCGCCTCGGCCGGCCTGGCGGCGGGGGCGGCCGGTGCCGGGACCGGCGGGTCGGAGGCGACCGGAGCCGCCGTGGGGGCGGCCGGCACCAGCGGGATGAACACGGCGTACCCGCGCGTCCCGGCCGGAATGCTGACGGGGATCGCCCAGGCGGGGGCGTCCTCTGCCCCGGGCCACACCATCGGCGGTGGCGCGCCCTCGGTGGACGGCATGACGAGCAGGTAGGGCGTCGCGCTCCCGGGATCGTCACCGTCGGTGCTTCCGGGCGCCTCGCCGGAACCCGGGGAGCCCGGCACCGGTGGTGGCTGGGTCACGGAACCCTCCTCGTTAGAACGGTCGGCACACTGTACGGCCGACTCCGGGCCCGCCGCCGCCCCCGACACGGCCAGAGAGGCTCTGGGACCACAGCCGCAGCCGGTTGGCCGTACGCGGCCACAGCGGTGCAGACGTGGGCGAGCGGATCGGGCGGGCGGCACGCCCGGTCGATCGTCGGTAACGTGCTCGGCCGTGGCCAGTGGCGTACCTCCCGGCGCGTGGTGGGAGGCCCTTCCGCTGCGGCAGGTCAGCCACCTGCCCGGCATCGACGCCGAGTTGCTCCACGTGGGACTCGATCCGGCACCGGCCGCCGCTCCGGTCGTCGTCCGGTACCACGTACCGGCCCGCCGGGGCTTCGCCGACCTGCTCGCCGCCATCCTTGACGAGTTGGACCGGGCAGCGCTCACGCTGTTCCCCCGCTGGTTGCCCGGTGCCGAACAGCTCGACGGTTCCGGCACGCTGGGTGCCGCTGCGGTGCGGTCCCTCGCCTTGCGCGTCGCCGCACGCTCCGAGCACTTCGGCCCGTTCCTGGCCGACCTCGCCGAGCGCGCGCTGCGCGGGAAGCACCGGCAGCACCGGCCGCGCTTCCCGGCGGAGGTACGGGCTGCCGGCCTGGCCCGGGTCATGGCCTCCGCGTACGACCGGGTCGGGTGCGTCCTGCTGATCGGCCTGACCGACGAGCTGACCACCGACACCGAACGCGCGTTGGTCGCCGCCGCCGAATGGCTGGTGCGGCACGGCCGCCTCACCGTCTGGCTGGCCGGGCGAGAGCTGCGGACGGTCGACCGGATCCGACCGGTTCAGGTGTCGCTGCCGTCGAGCCTGACCGAGTTGGCGGTGCAGACGGGTCGGGTTCCCGACACCGTCCGCGAGGCTCCGCCGGCACTGACGTTTCCGCCGCTGTCCGGGGTGCCGCGCGGCGACAGCGCCGCCGAGCAGGCACTGGAGCTGGCACTGACGCCGCACGAGTGGGCCCGGGGGAGGCGCTGGAACCACACGTACGACTGGCACCTGCTCGGCGAGACCTACCGCCTGGACCTCTTCTGGCCGGCCGAGGGACTTGCGGTCGAGGTGGACGGCCCGGAACATCGGGGGCGAATCAGATTCGCCAACGACCGGCGGCGTGACGTGCGGCTGCAACTCCTCGGGCTGGACGTGCTCCGGTTCACCAACGAGCAGGTGCTGTCCGACGTCCAGGCCGTGGTCGGCATGATCCGGCAACTGCTGACCCGTCGTCGCCTGACCGGCACGCACCCCCACGAAGAAGAGGCACCATGACGAGCACGGCGGACCTTCCCCACCTGACGCCCAACCAGATCAACGCGCTTGTGGTGCTCATGGTCGAGGCCCGCGAACTGACCAACAACGAGCTGAAGGAGTTGGCCGGGTTCAGCCTCACCGGCGCCGACAACGCCAAACTCGTCAAGCTCGGCCTGGTCGAGACCGACCGGTCCCACCGGCCCTTCTCCCACGAGCTGACGGACGAGGGGTGGCGGGTGATGCGGCAGCTGCACGCCGGCGCCCTGCCCGCACGCAGTGGCTCAGCCACCCGTTCACTCTTCACCCTGCTGGCCAACCTGCACCGCTCGCTGAGCCGGTTGGGGCTCAGCCACGCCGACTTCTTCACGCAGCCGTCGGCCACCTCAGGCCCGGCGGCCGGCCTGACGCCTCCTGGCGCCGCGCCGGCGGCCACCGAGCCGGACGCCGCGGAGGCCCTGATCCGCGCCGCCTATCACGAGCTGGCCCGGGAGCCGGGAGCCTGGGTGGGGCTCGCCGACCTGCGCGAGCGCCTCGGCAGGCAGGACCGCGCGACCGTCGACGCGACGTTGCGCGCGATGGTCCACCGGGACGGCGTCCGGATCATCCCGGTCGCCAACACCAAGTCGTTGACCGCGCGGGACCGGGCGGCCGCGGTGCGCATCGGGGACGAGGAGAACCACACCCTGGCGATCGGCTCGGCATGATCCCGCAGGACGTACGGGCCGCGCTCGAGGCGGTCAGTCTCAATCCGGCGGTCACCCCCGACGACGTGTGGCGGCCCAGCCCGCACGACGTGCCGGAGCTGCACGAAAAGGTGGTCGCGGAGATCCTGCGCGGCGTCGGCAAGGCCCGCACCGACGACACCACCGTTCCCCTCGGGGTCGCCATGCAGGGGCGGGCGGGCGCCGGCAAGACCCACCTGCTCGGGGCGGTGCGGGACCGGATCCAGCGCGAGGGCGGCTACTTCTTCCTGGTCGACATGGTCAGCGGGAAGACGTTCTGGGAGAGTGTTGCGCTGGCTCTGGTCGAAGGCATGGGCCGGGACGCGATCGGCTGGGGCACCCAGCTGCGCACATTCCTGCGTCGGCTCACCGCCCAGCTCGGCATCCCGGCGGAAGTACGCGACGCGGTCGCCGGCACGAAGCCGGTCACCCGGGAGCACCTGGACACCTTCGTGCGGGCCCTGCGGACGCGCCATCGCGAGATCGGCCGGGACTGCCAGGACACCGCGCGGGCACTCGTCCTGCACGGCGCGCTGGACTTCGAGGCACAGGATGTCGGCTACGCCCATCTGATCTCCGAGCCGGGTGACCCGGTCGGCCGCGCGGCGTGGGGGCTGACTCCGGCGATCCGTGCCCCGCAGCAGATCGTCCGGGACGTCTCCCGGCTGATGGCGTTGACGCTCGATCCCACCGTGATAGCCGTCGACCAGCTCGACACGCTCTTCGCCCAGACCAGCACGGCAATGTTCGACCAGTACGCCGGGCTGGAGGACGCCCAGGCGAGATTCATCGGGCCCATCGCCGACGGTCTGCTGAAGCTGCGTGACGTCACCCGCCGGACGCTGATCGTGGTGTCGTGCCTGCCGGACACCTGGGAGCTGTTGATCAGGAGCGCACCCACCCCGGTCGGCGACCGGTTCCGGCAGGCGACCCTCCCCGACCGGATTCCCACCCCCGAGATCGGTCGGGCCATCGTCGCGAAGCGGTTCACCGCAGCCTTCGCCGGGCCGCGTTTCGCACCGCCGTATCCGACCTGGCCGATCAGCCCCGAGGCGTTCGTCGACGCCCCGGCGTTGACGCCCCGGGCGCTGCTGCGCCGGGTGGATCGGCACGTCGCCTGGTGTCGGGACCGGGGCGAGGTGACCGAGCTCGACCGTCTCATCGAGGCCGGCGACCACGTCGTCGGAGGGTCCGAGCCGCCGGACGGGAGCGCCGCCACCGGCCCGAGGTCACGCCGCGACACGGACACCGGTGACGGCGTGCGCCTGCGGCAGCTCGACGCCCGCTTCGCCGAGCTGGTGGCGGGGGCGGACGTGGCGGGCGCGCTCGATCCGCGGACCGAGGACGAGCACATGCCGGCGCTCCTCGCCGCCGGTCTGGCGGCCTGGATCGCCGAGCAGTCCCCGACCGGCGCCAGCTACCGGCACGACCCGCTGCCGGGTCGCAAGCCGGCGCTGCACGGGCGGCTGATCGAGGTGCTGGACGAGGCCACCGAGAACGAGGCGCACTGGTGCTTCCGCGGGATCTCCCATCCGAACGCGATCGCGGCGACCGCCAGGGTGAAGGCGGCCTGCACCATGGCGGGCCTCGACCGGGCGCTGCCGCAGCGGCGGCTGGTGCTGCTGCGCAACGGCCCGTGGCCGACCGGGAAGCGTACGGCCGAGGTGTTGGCGGCCTTCGACGCGGCCGGCGGCGTCCGCTGCGGCGTCCCGGAGGCGGACCTGCGGGTGTTCGCCGCACTTCGTGAGCTGAGCGGCGAACCGGCCTCCGTTCTTCAGGAGTGGCTGGTCGCGCGCCGGCCGGCCGGCTCCACGCAGCTGTTCGCCACGATCCTCGGCGACTCCGCCGGGGCGGCCCGTGCGGAGGCCGGGCCGGTCGCCCGGTCGGAGGGGCCGACTGCCGAGGTGGGCGGCGAGGACGACGCGCGGGTCGACGGCGGGCGGGTCACCGTCGACGGGACTTCGATCCTGTTGGGGCGGACCACCGACGGGGCGCGGCCGTTCGCGGTGGACCTGGAGTCGCTACGCCGTCACACGGTGATCTTCGCCGGCTCCGGCTCCGGTAAGACCGTGCTGATCCGGCGACTGGTCGAGGAGTGCGCGCGGGAGGGCGTCTCCGCGATCGTGCTCGATCCCAACAACGACCTCGCCCGCCTGGGCGATCCCTGGCCGCAGCCGCCCGCCGGTTGGGGTCCCGGCGACGCCGAGCGGGCCCGCGACCACCTCGACCACACCGAGGTGGTGGTCTGGACGCCCCGGGTCAACGCCGGTCGACCGCTGAGCTTCCAGCCGTTGCCGGACTTCGCCCCCGTCCGCGACTCGCCGGACGAGTTCGACCAGGCGATCCGTTCGGCGGTGGAGGCACTCGCCCCGCGTGCCGGGGTGGACCGGCCGACGAAGGTCGCCCAGCAGGGCAAGGCCGTACTGACCGAGGCCCTCCAGGCGTACGCGAGGAGCGGAATGGTGGGCCTGCCCGGCTTCACCGAGTTCCTCGCCGAACTGCCCGACGGGGTGAGCCGGTTGAGCCGGGCGGACAAGCTGGCCCAGGACCTGGCCGAGACCCTGAAGGCCGCCATGGTCACCGATCCGTTGTTCGGGGGCGTCGGCGCCCCGGCCGATCCGGGCCTGCTGCTCACCCCCTCGCCGGGCCGTCGCGCACGCATTTCGGTGATCAGCTTTGTCGGGCTCACGTCGGACCAGGAACGGCAGGGCTTCGTCAACCAGCTCCAGATGGCCCTGTTCGCCTGGATCAAGCGGCACCCGGCGGGCGAGCGGCCGCTGGGCGGGCTCTTCGTGATGGACGAGGCACAGACCCTCGCCCCGTCGACCGGGCAGACGGCCTGCACGGCCAGCTCGATCGCTCTCGCCTCCCAGGCCCGCAAGTACGGGCTCGGGCTGGTCTTCGCCACCCAGGCGCCGAAGGGGCTGCACAACCAGATCTCCGGCAACGCCACCACGCAGTTCTTCGGGCTGCTCAACGCTCCCGCGCAGATCGACGCGGCCCGTCAGTTGGCGGAGGCCAAGGGCGGGCGGCTGCCCGACATCGGCCTCATGCAGAGCGGCCAGTTCTACGTGGCCGGGGAGGGCTTCGCGTTCGTCAAGGTGGACACGCCGATGTGCCTGTCCCACCACCCGAAGGCGCCGCTCAGCCCGGAGGAGGTCGTCGCCAGGGCGGCTTCGGCACAATTCCGGCCGGAGCGCAGTCACCTGCCGGACGCGCCGGCCGTCCGATAACGGACAGGACGCCGAACGCCTTCGCGGCGCACTGTTGTAGCAGGTCAGAGGCGTGCGGATGGCGGGCCACAACCCATTCCTAGGGCCCGGCGGGGACAGCACCGTCCCCGCCGACACCGCCGTCACCGAGCCCGACCCCGCGACGGCCCCGGCGTAGCGCAGCGCCGGCCGTCCACACCGCGAGGTCGCACTCCGGCAGTCACCGTCCCGGATGCCCGGGCGGCAGCCGCCTCACCGCCACCGACACCGACGTCCCATCACGGCAGCAACCGGAGCCGCGCGGCAACCCCGAGACGCGCGCGGCCGGCGAGCCGTACCCACGACCCGTCCCGGGCCCAAGCCGTCGCGTGCCCGGCGACCCGGTCGTCGCCCGACCCATCCTCCCCACCGGAACCGACCGTGGCCACGAGCCCGTCGGTCCGGTCACCGAGCACGAGAGGAGCCGGCAATGGCCGCTCCCACCGCCACCGCCTCCCTGAACGCCTCCACCTACTCACCCGGCGACCAGATGGTCCTGACGGTCACCTACGGCGACGCCGACACCAGGCCGGTGACCGTCACGATCGTGGTGACCGACGCGCAGGGCAACAGCAGCGCGCCGGTCAGGGTCACCGCCGTCATCGACCCGCTCACCCTCGCCGTCACCGACGACTCCGGCCGCACCTGGACCAAAGCGTCGGACAACGGGTCCGTCGCCGTCTACCGGGCGGTGGCGTGATGCCCCGGGTCACCGTCACGGTGCGCGACAACGGCGGGCGCACCGCCACCGCGACCGCCGACTACACGATCGCGCCGCCGGTGCTGGGCGGCTACTACCTCTCCGGCGGTGCCGACCCCACGGCCGACATGGCGGGCGGCAACTTCCGCTCGTTGACCCAGTACCGCAGCTTCGCCGACGGCTACACCTTCCCCGGCTACCAACGGCCGTGGCTCGTCACGCTCGGCAGGGCCGGGGTGCAGATGAACATGGTGCTCGAGCTGAAGCACTACGGCGCGCCCGGCACCGGGCCGCAGACCTTCACCGTGGACGGCGTGACCTACACCGTCCCGGCGCCCGCGATGACCATCCAGCAACGCCCGGGCACGACCTGGCCCCGGGCGTACGGCTACAGCCAGGTCCTGGCCGGGCACTGCGACGGGCTGTTCGCCCGCGCCCTGTCCCAGTACCGGACCCTGGGCTTCGGAGTGAACATCCAGCTCGCCTCCGAGCTGGACACCGACCACGAGTTCGGCACCACCGAGTCCGGTGTCACCTACCCGTGGGCGCAGTCGGACGCCCGCGCGGTGCAGGCGATGACGTACATCGTGAATTGGTTCAAGGCCCGCCAACTGCCCGCCGGCACGACGTTCTCGGTCGGGGTGGGCGGCTTCGACCGGGCCTGCTTCCAGCGCACCCACCCGGAGGCGCTGATGGCCAAGCTCGACTTCCTCCAGTGGAACGCCTACGCCACCAGCCCCACCCACACGGCGCTGGCCCGGTTCCGCCGGACGAAGGACTGGGCGGTGGCCGACCTGGGCCCCGTCGCCCTCTCCCGCCCGGTGATCATCGCCGAGTGGGGCGTACGGGTGGCGGAGGTGCCGGACCAGGCGGCCTGGATCGCCACTGTGCCGGCCGCCATCGCCCAGCTCAACGCCGAGCGGGGACCACGGATCGCGCGGACCAACTACTTCAACTCGGGCTGGGGCACCCTGTCGCCGAAATCGACGGGGCTGGCCGCGTTGAGGGCGGCGTACGCCACCCGCCCGTACGTCTGAACGGTCGCCCGGAGATCCGGGAGGACCGCAGGGGCCGGGCGGCGGGCGGACAGACGTCGATCATGAGATCCATCGATGGTGATATAGGATCCGCCGGATCGCGCGCAGGTCCGCTCGTGCGCCACCCGGTGCGATGTCCGTCGAGTCCCGCTGCGCCAGGACAGCCATGGAGATCATGTGAAGTTCAGTCGTCTCGCCCCTGCGGTGGCCGCTCTCGCGCTCGTGGTCGGTGCCGTGGTCGCCCCGGTCGGCGCCGCGCAGGCGCATCCGGCAGCGGACACGGTCAACGTCTATCCGCCGATCCAGGGCTCGTCCACCTGGGACCGGTTCGGCCTCTCCGGGCCGACCGCACACCACATCGTCTTCGGCCACTGGGGATACCCGAACGACTGGGCCGTCGACATCTACCGCAGCCCGGGCGCCACGATCGTCTCGCCGTTCGGCACCAAGACCGCCTCCGGGCACCCGGTCGCCGTCAAGGTGGTCACCGTCCAGGCGGGCTGCGCGACCCGCAACCTCGCCGACGGCGGCTACCGCATCGGGCTCGAAGCCCGGGACACCACGACCGGGCAGATCCTCGGCCGGGCGGACGTGATGCACGTGAACAACAAGCCCGGTGGGATCGTCGTCGGCGCCTCGGTCGGTCCCTGGACCAAGCTCGGCGAGACGGGCCGCTTCCGCTGGTCCAGCTGCTACCAGGTCAACGGTGACAGCGGGGCGCACATCCACCTCGAAGTGATCAACCAGCACCGCTACTCGTGCTACGTGCACCGCGGTGCGAACACCGCCCTGACCGACCTGACCGTGGTGGGCAAGGTCGGCGTGCACCACACGGGACAGCGGCAGCGCTGCTGACCCGTCGATCGGCGGCGGACGGGTGCCCCGGCTCCGGGACACCCGTCCGCCGCCCGCGCGTTGCCTCTCCCCGCCGTCAGTAGGCCAGCTCCACCGGCCGGCCGAGCACCCGCGCGCCGTTGTTGGCGAGCCAGCCCTCGGCCGCCGCCGCGTGCTGACTGAACGTGTGGATGTCGCGGAACCGGCGCTGGAGCGGCGAGGAGTCCCGGGCCGCCCCGCCGCCGGCCGCCCGGTAGCAGGTGTCGACCGCGGCGGCGGCCCGCTCGGTCACCCAGGGCAGCGCGGCGGAGATCCGTGGGTGCAGCGCGGGGATCGCCGCCGGGTCGGTGGCGCAGGCCGCCCAGAGTTCGTCGGCCAGGTCCCGCAGCAGCGCCCGGGCCGCCCGTACGTCCAGGTCGGCGCGGCCGAGCTGGAGGCGGAAGGCCGGCGAGTCGGCGAGCGACTGCCGGGCGTAGAGCCGCTGCCGACCGCCCTTGAGCAGCGCGACCATGTCGTCCAGCGCGCCCTGCGCGATGCCGACCGCCACCGCGCCGAGGTGCAGGACGAAGTGGACCAGCGGCGCCACGAAGCCCGGCCCCGGTACGCACGGCACGCCGGTGAACAGGTCGAAGCTCTCCTCGGTGGGGCAGAAGGCGTCCGCCACCTCGATGTCGTGGCTGCCGGTGCCGCGCAGGCCGAGCACGTGCCAGGTGTCGTGCACGGTGACCCGGGAGGCCGGGAAGAGCATGGAGCGCACCGCCGGCGGTGCCCCCGCCGGCCCGGGCAGCGGCTCGCCGTCCCCGGTCAGCACGCAGTTGCCGAAGAGCCAGTCGGCGTGCCGGGCGCCGCTCGCGAACGCCCACCGGCCGGTGACCCGGAAGCCGCCGTCGACCGGCTCGGCGCGCCCCTGCGGGGCGAACCCGCCCCCGACGACCACGTCCGGCCCGTCGGCGTAGACCTTGTCGAACCGGTCGCGGGACAGCATCGCCACCAGGTGCGGCGTCTCGGCGCCGATCATCACCGTCCAGCCGGTGGAGCCGTCGGCCCGGGCGAGGGACTCCAGCACCCGCAGCCCGGTGCGTAGATCCGCCTCGTAGCCGCCGTGGCTGCGGGGGACGAACATCCGGAAGCAGCCGGCCGCCCGCAGCGAGTCGAGCAGATCGGCGGGCAGGCCCCGGGCCGCCTCGATCTCCCCGGCCCGGCGGGACACCTCCGGGAGCAGCGCGTCCACCGCCCCCGTCAGCCCGTCCCGGTCCTGGTCCTCCATGGGATCCTCCTCGCCTCGTCGCTCGGCCTCCACTCTGGACCGGCGGGCGACCCGGGGGCCAGGGACGCCGCTATCGGATGCCCGCCACTTCGCCCGGCGGGCATCCGCCCGGCGTGGCCGTCCGGGGAAGGGCCGGATCGGCGCGCCGGCCCGGCGCGCTCCCTATGCTCGGGTCATGGAACTGCGGATCTTCACCGAACCCCAGCAGGGCGCGACGTACGACGACCTGCTCGCCGTGGCCCGCTGCGCGGAGGAAACCGGCTACGGCGCCTTCTTCCGCTCCGACCACTACCTGAAGATGGGCGCGGTGAGCGGCGACCCCGGTCCGACCGACGCGTGGACCACCCTCGCCGGCCTGGCCCGGGACACCCGCCGGATCCGGCTGGGCACGCTGATGACCGCCGCCACCTTCCGGCTGCCCGGCCCGCTGGCGATCACCGTCGCGCAGGTCGACCAGATGAGCGGCGGCCGGGTCGAGCTGGGCATCGGCGCCGGCTGGTACGCCGAGGAGCACACCGCGTACGGGATTCCCTTCCCGCCGCTGGGGGAGCGCTTCGACCGGCTGGAGGAGCAGCTCGCCGTCGTCACCGGGCTCTGGGCGACGCCGCCCGGCGGGACCTTCGACTTCGCCGGGACGTACTACCCGGTCAGCGACTCGCCGGCGCTGCCGAAGCCGGTGCAGGACCCGCGCCCGCCGATCCTGCTCGGCGGCAAGGGCACGAAGCGCACGCCCCGCCTGGCCGCCCGGTACGCCGACGAGTTCAACATGCCGTTCGTCTCGGTCGAGGACACCGCCGCCCAGTTCGCGCGGGTCCGCGCCGCCTGCGCGGAGACCGGCCGGGACCCGGGCGAGCTGCGTTGGTCCAACGCCCTGGTGCTCTGCTGCGGGCGGGACGACGCCGAGGTGGCCCGGCGGGCCGCCGCGATCGGCCGGGAACCGGACGAACTGCGCGAGAACGGCCTCGCGGGCACGCCCGCCGAGGTGGTCGACAAGATCGGCCGGTACGCCGAGATCGGCAGCGAGCGGCTCTACCTCCAGGTGCTGGACCTGGCCGACCTTGACCACCTGGAGCTGGTCGCCGCCGAGGTGAGGCCCCAGCTCTGAGCCGGCGGGGTGTCCGCCGTCCGGCGGGGCGGACCCGTCGCGCCGGAGGTCAGGTGCGGCCGCCGGCGGCGACCGCCCGGGGCGCCGGCCCCGGATGGGGCACCGGGCGCGGCGGGGGCGTGGGCGGCGGCGCCGGCTTGGGACCGGGCGTGGTGCCCGCCGGGTACGCCCCGACCGGCGGCACGCCCGACGACACCGGTCCGGTGCCGGTGGGGTCGATCTCCTCCTCGGAGGGGAACACGTCGCCCTGCGGGGCGGGATCGCGGTAGCTGCTCATCGGCGTAGGGTTCCCCGACGACGGCGCGGTAACCGTGCCCGATCGACCGGTTTCCGTCCCGCCGGTGGTCGTCGGATGATGCGTCCCGACGACCACGGCGTCGAACGGGGGTACGACATGGAACTGCACCGCAACCGGGGGGCGTTGGTCCTGCCCCTGGCCTGCGTGATCGGTGGCGGGGTGCTGCTGGCGCTGCCGGGGGAGCACGCGCTGCTGCGCCGGCTGGTCGCCGTCGGCGCCGTGCTGCTGGGCGGGGGCGTGCTGGTCGGCCTGCTGCGCCCGTTCCGGTTCGTCATCGGCGCCGACGGCCTGAGCGTCCGCCGCCCCGGGCTGCGCCGCACGATCGCGTGGGCGGAGGTCGCGGCGCTGGCGCTGGCCCGGCCGCCCGCCCGGGAGGGGCTGCCGTCGACGCCGCGACTGCTGCTGGTCCCCGCGCTCGGCGCGCTGGCCGACCTGCCGGCCGACGCGCGCCACCCGGTCGACGGCCGGGCCGCGGTGGAACTGCTGGACCTGGCGCGGGTCCGGGAGAAGCCCGTCGAGGTGGCGGCGGCGCTGACCCGGCACGCCGGGGACCGTTTCGTCGACGCGCTCGGCGGGGCCCCGGCCGCCGACCGGTCCGCCGACCACCACCGCACCCCGTGACCACCGCCGGGGCCGGGCCGCGGCGCAACTGGGCGGGCAACGTCCGCTACGCCGCCCGCCGCCACCACCGCCCCTCCTCCCTCGACGAGCTGCGCCGGCTGGTGGCGGGCAGCGACCGCCTGCGGGTGGTGGGCACCGGGCATTCGTTCAACCGCCTCGGCGACACCACCGGCGATTTGGTCTCGCTGGCCGGGCTGCCCGCGACCGTCGCGCTCGACCCGGACCGCCGGGCCGTCACGGTGCCGGCCGCCATGCGGTACGGGGACCTCGCGGCCTGGCTGCACGCGCGCGGCCACGCCCTGGCCAACCTCGCCTCGCTGCCGCACATCTCGGTCGCCGGGGCGGTCGCCACCGGCACCCACGGCTCGGGGGAGACGATCGGCAACCTGGCTAGCGCGGTCGCCGGGCTGGAACTGGTCACCGCCGGCGGCGACCTGCTGACCGTGGACAGGTCGGCCGACGGGGACACCTTCGCCGGGATGGTCGTCTCGCTGGGCGCGCTGGGCGTCGTCACCCGGGTCACCCTGGACGTGGTGCCGACCTTCGAGATCCGCCAGCACGTCCGCCTCGGCCTGTCCCGCGCGGCGCTGGACGAGGCGTTCGCCTCGGCGTACAGCGTCAGCGTCTTCACCGACTGGCGGTCGCCGCGGCTGCGGGAGGTGTGGGTCAAGCAGCGCGCGGACGCGGCCCCGCTGCCGGCGGACTGGCTCGGCACGACGGCGGCCGACACGCCGCGGCACCCGGTGCCGGGCATGCCCGCGCAGAACTGCACCCCGCAGCTCGGCGAGCCGGGCCCGTGGCACGAACGGCTGCCGCACTTCCGGCTGGGGTTCACCCCCAGCAGCGGGGCGGAGTTGCAGTCGGAGTACCACGTGCCGCGCGCCTCGGCGTCGGCGGCGCTGGCCGCACTGGACCCGGTGGCGCACCTGATCGCGCCGGTGCTCCAGGTCTGCGAGCTGCGGGCGGTGGCCGCCGACGGGCTGTGGCTCAGCCCGAACCACGGGCGGGACAGCCTCGCCATCCACTTCACCTGGACCGCCGACGCGGCGGCGGTGCTGCCGGTGGTGGCGGCGGTGGAGGAGCGGCTCGCGCCGTTCGCGCCGCGCCCGCACTGGGGGAAGGTGTTCGGCCTCGCCCCGGCGGCGGTCGCCGCGGCCCTGCCCCGGTACGCCGACTTCGTCGACCTGGCGTGCCGGCTCGACCCGGCCGGCACGTTCCGCACCGACCTGCTCGACCGCTACCTCCCGCGGTCCTGACGGGCGGACGCCGGGGGAGCGGCGCGTGCCTGCGCGGGCTGCTGACGACCCGGCCGCGCCGCGGCCGGCGGCCGGTCAGCGCCGGTCGCCTGCCATCTGCTCGCGGAGGCTGCCGCGCTGCACCGCCCGGCTGATGTCGCTCGGCGAGACGATCCCGACCAGCCGGCCGTCGGTCACCACCAGGGCCCGGCCGTCGGCGCACTCGCTGAGCCGGGGGAGCAGCTCGTTCAGCGGCTCGTCCGGCCGGGCGAGCACCAGCTCGTCGGCGCGGCAGGCCACCTCGGCCAGCGTGGTGCCGGCCCGGCGGTCCGCCGGGATGCCCCGCACCCGGTCGAGGGTGACCAGGCCGACGGGCCGGTCGTCCTCGGTCAGCGGCAGCGCGGTGTGCCGGTACGCGAAGAGATAGTGGTCCACGAAGTCGCCCACCGTCATCTGCCCCGACGCGGTCTGCGGCTGCGGCGTCATCACGTCGGCCACCCGGACGCCCTCCAGCGCGCTGCCCATCCGGGCCTGCCGCTCCTCCATGCCGGCGGCGCCGATCAGGAACCAGCCGATCAGGGCCAGCCACAGCCCGCCGAAGCCGACGCCGGCCAGGAACTGCCACAGCCCCAGCCCGATCAGCACCGCGCCGAGCACCCAGCCGGCCCGGGCAGCGACGACCGACGCCTTCGTCCGGTCGCCGGTCGCCTTCCAGACCGCCGCGCGCAGCAGCCGCCCGCCGTCCAGCGGGGCGGCGGGCAGGGCGTTGAAGACCGCCAGCAACACGTTGATGCCGGCCAGCCAGGCCAGCGAGCCGAGCAGCAGCCCCTCCACCCCGGCCACGGCGAGCACCACCGCGATCGCGCCGAAGAAGAGCCCGATCAGCAGGCTCACCAGCGGGCCGACGCCGGCGATGCGCAGCTCCGCACCCGGGTCGCGCGCCTCGCCGCGCAGCTCGGCCACCCCGCCGAAGAGCCAGAGGGTGATCCCGCCGACCTCCAGCCCGTTGCGCTTGGCGACGATCGCGTGCGAGATCTCGTGGGCGAGCAGGCCGAGGAAGAAGACCACCGCCGCCGCGAGCCCCGCCAGGACGTACGCGGCGACGGGCCGGTCCGGGTAGGTCCGGGGGAACTGGTTGGCCGACAGCCCCCAGGCGATCAGCGCGAAGATGACCAGGACGCTCCAGTTGACCCCGACCGGTACGCCCGCAATCCGGCCGAGCCGGAAACTCGCCCTCATGTTTCGGGTACTACCCGCGACAGCCCCGCCCATGCCAGGCCGGCGCGACATCCGCAGGCTCTTCGAGGTGCGGCAGACGGTCCTTCTCGTGGCGGAGAAGGACCGTGCGGCGCGCGGTCAGGGAGCGCCGGCCTGCTGGCGGCACTGGTGGTCGCGGTTGTGCTGTAGGGCTTCTTCCAGCTGGTCTTCGAGGATGATGATCCGGCAGGCGGCTTCGAGGGCGGTGCCCTGGTCGACCATCTCCCGGGCCCGTGCGGCCAGGCGCAGCTGGTAGCGGGAGTAGCGGCGATGTCCGCCGGCGGAGCGGAACGGGATGATCAGCTTCGCCTCGTCAAGGCGGCGCAGGAAATCCTGCGAGGCGCCCACGATCTCGGCGGCGCGGCCCATGGTGTAGGCGGGGTAGTCGTCGTCGTTGAGCATGTCGTCGGGTTGGGCCATACATTCCTCTTCGTGAACGAGGGCCCCGGCGCAACACGCGCCGGGGCCCAGGGTTACGGGTTGAATACACCATCCACCGACACGTTCGTCGGGTTCTCGTTTCCGCACCGTGCCGCTGTCGGCAGGCGGTGCGAGGATCGCATAAGCGTGACCGGAGACCACCTCACGTTCGATGGGACTACGGCGTCCACCTCAGAACCGGTACTACGTCCTGACGGCGGGCGATCCAACGGCGTCCAGCCCTCCCTTTCCTCTTCTTCCATTACCTACGGTGCCATCCACCGATGCCGGAGCCCCACGCGACTTCATGGCCCCGCACACGTGCGGCGGATCCCTGCTGCATCAGGCGGAGCCCCGAACCTTGCATCGGCCCTGCCTGCGGTTTGCCCTGACCTGGAGTTACGTCAAGGTCTTGTCCTGCACTTGCCGTGTTGCGTGCGGTGATGTGGTTCCACCGCAGTTGCCGAGCGAGCCGCGAGAAGTTCCGGGCCCTGCTTCGACGCTCGGCCTGCTTTCGTCGGCGTCTTCAACTGATCTCTGTCGTCAACGGAGCCAACACTACCCAGCCCCACCAAGAATGTCTAGTCTCGGGAGACCAGATTTTCTCGGCCGCTGATCACGGGTTCCCCACCATGCCGCCGGCCTGCGGCGATGTGCGCCCGGCGACGCGCAGGTCAGCCAGCGCCCGGGGGCTCGACGGTGACCGTGGCGGTCACACCTACGTCGTCATGCCGACAGGCGATCCGACTCGGGCGGGAGTTCCCCGTCGGGGATAGTGGCGGGGTGGCGAGGTTGACCGTGGAGACCGACGACCCGTACCTCTGGCTGGAAGATCTCGACGGCGCGGACGCCGCGCGGTGGGTGCGGGACCGCAACGCGGAGACCGTGGCCGCCCTGACCGGCGGAGAGGGGTTCGCGGCCCTGCGGGCCGAGCTCCGCCAGGTGCTCGACGCGGACGACCGCATCCCCTACCCCGGGTGGCGCGGCGACCATCTCTACTACAACTTCTGGACCGACGCGACGCACCCGCGCGGGGTCTGGCGGCGGACGACGCTCGACCAGTACCGCCGGCCGGAGCCGGAGTGGGACGTGCTGCTCGACCTGGACGCGCTGGCCGCTGAGGAGGGCGAGAACTGGGTCTGGGGCGGGGCGACGGTGCTGCGGCCCGGCTACGGGCGCTGCCTGGTCAGCCTCTCCCGGGGCGGGGGCGACGCGGTCGTGGTGCGGGAGTTCGACCTCGACCGCCGCGTCTTCGTCGAGGACGGCTTCACGCTGCCCGAGGCGAAGAGCGCCGTGGGCTGGATCGACGCCGACCAGATCTACGTCGCCACCGACTTCGGGCCGGGAACGCTGACCTCCGCCGGCTATCCCCGGGTGGTCCGGCGGTGGCGGCGGGGCACGCCGCTGGCCGAGGCCGGGATCGTCCACGAGGGCCACGCCGACGACGTCGCCGTGTGGGCCTGGCACGACCCGACGCCCGGCTTCGAGCGCGACTTCGTGGGCCGCCGGCTGGACTTCTTCCGCTCGGAGCGGCACCTGCTGACCGCGACGGGGGAGCTGGTCCCGGTGGCCGTGCCGGAGGACGCCGGGTGGGACGTACACCGGGAGTGGCTGCTGGTCCGGCTGCGCTCGCCGTGGACGGTCGGCGGCGTGATCCACCCCGCGGGCGCCCTGCTGGCGGCCCGGTTCGACGCGTTCCTCGCGGGGGAGCGGGAGATGACGGTGCTCTTCCGCCCCGACGACCGTACGGCGCTCAGCGGCTGGTCCTGGACCCGTGACCGGCTGATCCTGGCCACCCTCGTCGACGTGCAGAGCCGGCTGGAGGTGCTGACGCCCGACGCGGCGGGCTGGCGGCGGGAGCCCCTGCCCGGGGTGCCGGAGTTCGACCACAGCGAGGTCGTCGACACCGACCCGGACAACGACGACGCCTACCTGCTCGCCTCGGAGGGGTTCCTCCAGCCGGCGACGCTGCGGCTCGGGCAGGCCGGCGGCGGGGTGGAGACGCTCAAGCGGGCACCGGCGGCCTTCGACGCGGACGGCCTGGCGGTACGCCAGTTCTTCGCCGTCTCGGCCGACGGCACGCGGGTGCCGTACTTCGTGGTGGGCGACCCGCACGCGCCCGCCGGGCCGACGCTGCTCACCGGCTACGGCGGCTACGAGATCCCGATGACCCCGCGCTACAGCGGGGTCATCGGCCGGGGATGGCTGGCCCGGGGCGGCAGCTACGTGGTGGCGAACATCCGGGGCGGCGGGGAGTACGGCCCCGCGTGGCACCGCGCCGCGCTGCGGGAGAACCGGCCCCGGGCGTACGAGGACTTCGCGGCGGTGGCGGCCGACCTGGTGACGCGCGGCATCACCACGCCGGAGCGGCTCGGCATCGAGGGCGGCAGTAACGGCGGCCTGCTGACGGGGGTGATGCTGACCCTCCACCCGTCGCTGTTCGGGGCGGTCGTCGCGCACGTGCCGGTGCTGGACATGCGGCGCTACCACCGGCTGCTGGCCGGCGCCTCGTGGATGGCCGAGTACGGCGACCCGGACGTGGCGGCCGACTGGGAGTTCCTGCGCCGGTACTCGCCGTACCACAACATCGACGGCGACCGGTCGTACCCGCCGGTCCTGCTCGTCACCTCGACCCGCGACGACCGGGTGCATCCGGGGCACGCCCGCAAGATGGCGGCCCGGCTGCGCGAGCACGGCCACGACGTGTCCTACTACGAGAACGTCGAGGGCGGGCACGGCGCGGCGGCGAACAACGAGCAGCGCGCCTTCGTCTGGGCCCTGACGCTGGAGTTCCTGTGGCGAAAGCTGGCCGGGCAGGCGCGCCCGCCCCTGCCGCGCCGGTCCTCGCCGGCCGGAACGGACGAGCGGGTCGCTCCCTGACCCGGGCGCGACGCGATCCGGGGGCGCTGCCGGCCGGCCGCGGGGTGGCCGGCGAAGGGAACCGTCAGGCCGTCGGGGGCGGGGCGGGCAGTTCGTCGACCACGACCACCTCGGTGCCGGGGCGGACCTTCGCCAGCAGTTCCCGCTGACCGCTCTTCGTCAGCCGGATGCAGCCGTTGGTGGTGTTCCGGCCCAGCTCGCCGTCGTGGTACCAGCTGTGCACGCCGATGTGCGCGCCGCGCAGGCCCGGCGGCACCGAGTCGGGGTCGTCGGGCACCGAGCCGAGGGCGTAGATGTCGACGCCGCCGTACACGCTCTCCGGCGGCGGGGTGCGGCCGAGGATGAAGGTCCGGCCCAGCGGGGTCTCCTGGCCGCGCTGGCCGAGGCTGACCTCCCAGCTGCGGACGGCCCGGCCGGCGCGGTACCAGGTGAGCCGGTGGTGCTTGCGCTCCACCACGATCTGGTCGGGCAGCGCCACGGTGGTGTGGCCGCCGGGCGGCAGCCAGGCGAGCGTGCGGTTGGCCGACGGGAGCAGCACCGCCGTCCAGCCGGCCTGTCGCCGAGCGATGGGCATGGTCAGCTCGACGCCGCTGAGGGTGGGGTCGAGGAAGGCCAGCGGCCGGCCGCCGGGGGCGGTGTAGGCGGCGATCCGGCGGGTCGGGTGCAGGCCCTCGGTCAGCGGCGCGGTGTCGAGGGTGTCCGGGTCGGCCGGGAAGCCCCTGGGCGCCGGGCCGTAGTCGACCACCGGCAGGTCGTCCGGCGCGGGCGCGGCGACGGGCACCCGCTCCGGCGCCGCGCTGGTCGGGGCCGCGCTGGTCGACGCGGGCGGCCCGGCGACGACCGGCGGCGCGGTGGGCGCGGCCGCGGGGATCAGCACCCAGCCGGTGACCCCGGCGGCCAGCAGGAGCAGGGGTACGCCGACGGCGGCGGCCAGGGTGCGGACACGTCGCCGGTTCATTCGGTCAAAACGCACAAACTAACTGTAACGGGTGAACGGCGGCGAAACCCCGCCCCGGCCGAATGTCGGTCGGGACGGGGTCCGCATCGGCGGGGCCTCAGCTCAGCCGCGCGCCCACGTGGATGGCGATCGCGTCGTGGGCCGGTACGTTCGCGGCGAACCAGCCACCGCCGTCCACGGTGATCACCGGCCCGCTGCACGTGCCGTTGCTGAAAGTGCCGTGGATGACGTCGCAGTAGCGCCCGGCCGGCAGCCCGGTCTGGTACGACCGGCCGGTGACCGCGGAGTCCTCGTCGTTGATCGTGACGTAGCCCTTGCCGGACCGACCGAAGGCGATGTGGTTGTTGCCGTTGTCGTACCAGTTGACGACGCTGGCGCCCTCGGTGGCGTTGCGGAAGCCGACCATGTTGGCGATGACCGGCCAGCGGTGCTCGCACTCCCAGCCGGAGTAGCAGGTGGCGTTGAGCGTCCTGCCGGAGCTGTCCGAGGGCGGGCCCTGGTCGCGCTGGCTGAACGTGTAGCTCGACATCACCGTCGGGGAGCCGTACGGCCAGGCGAGCATGAACGCGTTGGCCAGCGCGTAGATGCCCCGGTCGCGGTAGGTCAGCACCCCGCCGACGTCGCGCTGGGTGTCGTGGTTGTCCACGAAGACGCCGGCCGAGCCGCTGGGCAGGTGTCCCCACCCCTCGCCGAAGTTGCGCAGGTAGGCGAGCTTCTCAGAGCGGAAGACCCGGGCGAGGTCCTTGCCGTAGCGGAACTCGTGCACGTCGCCGTTGCCGGTGTACTCGCCCGGCTGGATCGGCTCGCCGGCGCCGTGGATCACCTCCTGCACGATGTACGCCGAGCGGGACAGCTTGCCCTTGATGGCGGCGATGTCGGCGGCCGGCATGTGCTTGCTGGCGTCCATCCGGAAGCCGTCGACGCCGAGCGAGAGCAGGTCGTTGAGGTAGCCCGCGATCCTCGTCCGGACGTAGTCCGACTCGGTCTTCAGGTCGGCGAGGTTGACCAGCTCGCAGTTCTGCACCTCCCACCGGTCGTTGTAGTTGGCGATGTCGTCGCCGCCGTTGCGACCGCAGTGGTGGAAGTCCTGCGTCTGGTAGATCCCGGGGTAGTCGTAGTGCCCGTACGACGAGCCGGCCCAGCCGGTGCCGCCGTTGTCCTGCCCGGACATGTGGTTGACGACCGCGTCGACGACCACCTTGACGCCGGCGGCGTGGCAGGCGTCGACCATGGACTTGAACTGGGCGCGGGTGCCCTTGCGGGACTCGATCCGGTAGCTGACCGGCTGGTACGCCAGCCACCACTGCGAGCCCCGGACGTGCTCCTGGGGCGGCGAGACCTGCACCCAGCCGTAGCCCTTCGGGCCGAGGGTGGTGCGGCACTCGGTGGCCACCGAGGACCAGTTCCACTCGAAGAGGTTGGCGATGACCTTCTTGCCGCCCGCCGGAGCCGCGCCGGCCGGGGGCGCGGTCGCGGCGGTGGGGACGATCAGGCCGGCGATCACGCCGAGGGCGACGATCGCCGACAACCGTCGACGTCTCTGCATGGGAGGACTCCTGACGGGGTGGGGGACGGGGGCGGTGGCGAGGCCGGGGGGCCCGGCGGTGCCGGGATCTTGCAGTACGGATTGAAAATTTCCGAAAGGTTACAAGCGCATTGCAAGCACTGTCAATGCATGGGCATGTGTGGATGCCTTCCGGGGTGTTCCGCGTCGGGCGATCGGGCCGCCCACGCGCCGGAGGGCCGGGCGGTTCGACGACCGTGCGGGGAATTTTCGCGCGCCGGTGATCCGCCCGCCGCGTCGGTCCGTACTCGATGGGGAACAGGGCCGGCCGGTGGTGCGCCGCCGCGAGACGATCGAGGAGCAGATGGCCCGGGCACAACGCAACCAGAAGCCGCCCACCGTCCGGACCACCAGCACCAGCCGGGGGGCCCGCACCCGGTCCCGGCCCGCGGTGGCCCTGCTGACCCTCTCGGCGCTCGCCGCGCTGTGGGCCGCCACCACGCTGACCGGCGTCGGCTCGGCCGCGTACGCGTACGGCTTCTTCTTCACCGAGTTCTTCGCCGGGGTCGTCGCCCTCGTGGCGTTGAGCCTCACCGTGATGATGGGGCTGCTCGCCACCGACCGGCTGGTGCTGCTGATCCGGCACCGGGTGCTGCTCCAGTCCGCGCACCGGGCCACCGGCATCCTCGGCGTCGCCGGGCTGGTCTTCCACGTGCTCACGAAGATCGCCACCGGCCGGGCGGGGAGCACCGACGCGGTGGTCCCCTTCGTCGGTGGGCGAGGCCTCTACGTCGGCCTCGGCACGGTGGCCGCCCTGCTGATGGTGAGCGTGCTCTGGACCGGTGTCGTCCGGGCCCGCTTCGCCGGGGTCGGTCCGAAGTGGCTCTGGCGCACGCTGCACTCGGCCGCGTACCTCTCCTGGCCGTTCGCCATCGTGCACGGGCTCAACGCCGGGCGGCCCGCGAAGCCCTGGGTGATGCTCAGTTACCTCGCCTGCGTCCTGCTGGTCGTGCTGGCGCTGCTGGTCCGCCTCTCCGTGAGCCTCGGCCGGCGCCGCCGGGAGCAGCACCAGGCCGCCGCGATGAACCAGGCCCTGGCCGGGCGGCCGGCCGAGGACGCCCCGCGCCGGTCGCTGTTGCGGGGCCTGACCCGACGCGCCGACCGGGCGGCGAAGCCGGAGGGGCGCGGGGGGACCTGGGCGGCCACCACGGTAGCCGGCACCGCGCTCACCGGCACCTGGTCCGCCCCCGCCGCGCGGCGTCACGACCCGGGGCGGTTCACCGTGCCGGCCGTGCCCGAGCCCGGCACGCTCCGCGACCCGGCACGCCCCCGCCGTCGCGAGGAGACCCCCGCGCCGGCCTCCCGGCGTCGCGAGGAGGTCGCCCCGGTCGGACGGCGCCGCGAGGAGGCCCCCGTGCCGGCCGGTCGCCGGTACGCCGAGGAACCCTGGGACAGCCCTCGCCGCTGGCAGCCCGGCGACCTGGTCTCGGCGGACCCGGTCTCGGTCGGGCCGGTCTCCGATGACCCGGTCTCCTCCGCCGCGTTCTCCGCGGCGCCGCGCAGCGGCGGCGGCCGGCACAGCGTCGAGGACGACCGGGACCTCGAACCGGACTACTGGCGGCCCCCGGTCCGGTACGTCCCCGAGGAGGTACCGCTGCCGGCCGACGACACCCCGACCCTGGTCGACCTCGCGTCCCGGCGGGCACGCCGGGCCGCCGGCGAGAGCCGGTCGGCCCGCCGCCGCCGGGTCAACGCCGACGCCGTCGACGGGGCGTACTGGGCCGGGCTGCGGGGTGAGGCGAAGTGACGCGGACGACCGTGCCCCCGGTGGCCTGCGTCGGCGAGCCCCGGCTCACCGCCGGCTTCGCCGAGTACGGCCGGCTCGACCTGCTGGCCCACGAGGAGGTGCACGGGCCGGTCGGGCCGATGGAACCGGCCACCCTGCTCCGGCTCGCCGAGGGCGTCCAACTCAAGGGCAAGGGCGGTGCGGGCTTCCCGTTCGCCAAGAAGCTCCGCGCGGTGCTGGAGTCCTGCGAGCGGCGGGACCTCCCGGCGGTGGTGGTGGTCAACGCCACCGAGGGGGAGCCGGCGAGCTGGAAGGACAAGGTGCTGCTCACCCGGGCCCCGCACCTGGTCCTCGACGGCGCCGCGCTGGCCGCGTACGCGCTGGACGCCGACGAGATCGTCGTCGGGGTTGCCGACGACGGGGTGGGCCGCGACTCCCTGACCGACGCGCTGGAGGAACGCCGGATGCCGGTGCCGACCAGCATCGTCACCGTGCCGCACCGGTTCATCTCCGGCGAGGGCGGAGCCCTGGTCAACGGCATCAACGGCCTGCCGCACATCCCGCCGGGCACCAAGCGGCGCTCCAGCGACTCCGGCGTCGGCGGCCTGCCCACCCTGCTCTCCAACGCCGAGACGTACGCCCAGCTCGCGGTCGCCTCCCGGCTCGGCCCGTACGAGTACGCGGCGCTCGGCACCGACGACGAGCCGGGCACCGTGCTGCTCACCGTCACCGGCGCGGCCAGACGCCCGGCGGTGGTGGAATGCGCGGCCGGCACTCCGCTGCGGGAGATCCTCGACCTGTGCGAGGCGCCGGACGGGCCGGGCATCCTGACGGGCGGATACCACGGCAGGTGGATCACCCGGGAGTCCGCCGACCGGGCGGAGATCTCCCGCAGAGGGCTGGCCGCCGTGGGCGGCACCCTCGGCGCGGGCATCCTCGTCCCGCTCGGCACGGACACCTGCCCGCTCGGCGAGGCCGCCCAGGTGGTGCGCTACCTGGCCGGCGAGTCGGCGGGGCAGTGCGGTCCGTGCCGGATGGGCCTGCCCGACCTGGCCCGCGCCGTCGACCTGGCGGTCTCCGGCAGCGCCCCGGTGGAGGTGGTCCGCGCCGCCGCCGGCGACGTGAAGGGCCGCGGGGCGTGCGGCCACCCCGACGGTACGGCCCGGTTCGCGCTCTCCGCGATGGAGGTGTTCGCCGATGACCTGCGGCTGCACACCACCGGCGAGGGCTGTGGCCGGCGGGTCCGGGCGGTGATGGGCCTGCCGGGCGCCCCCGACCCGAATCCGCAGCGGCTCACGCTGGACTGGTCCCGCTGCGACGGGCACGGGCTGTGCGCGCACGTGGTGCCGGACTTCATCCGGCTCGACGGGAACGGCTACCCCGCCTTCCCGCCCACCCCCGTGCCGACCTGGCTGCGCGAGGGCGCGCGCAAGGCGGTCAAGGTCTGCCCCGAACTCGCGCTGCGCCTCACCCCCGCCCCCTGAGGAGGCGGGGGTGAGGCCGGCGGGTCAGCGGGGGGTCAGGCGGTCGGTGCCCAGGCGGGCCTGGAGGACCTCGGGAACCAGCACCGAGCCGTCGGGCTGCTGGAACTGCTCCAGGATGGCCGGGAAGAGCCGGCTGGTGGCCAGCGCCGACCCGTTGAGGGTGTGCACGAAGCGGGTCTGCTTGCCGCCCGGCTCGCGGTAGCGGATGGCCGCCCGGCGCGCCTGGTAGTCGCCGGCCCAGGAGACCGACGACACCTCCTTGTACTTGCCGGTGCTCGGCATCCACACCTCGATGTCGAGGGTCTTCTTCATCGACGCGCTGGCGTCGCCCGCCGACAGCAGGGTGCGCTGGTAGTGCAGGCCCAGCTTCTCCACCAGGCTCTCCGCGTGCAGGAGCATCTCCTCCAGCGCGGCGTCGGCCTGCTCGGGCAGGCAGAACTGGAAGATCTCCACCTTGTTGAACTGGTGGCCCCGGACGGTGCCCCGCTCGTCCGAGTGTGACCCGGCCGCCTCGCGGCGGTAGCAGGGGGTGTACGCGAACGCCTTCAGCGGCAGCTTCGCTGTCTCCAGGATCTCGTCCTGGTAGGCCCCGAGGATCGCCGTCTCCGAGGTGGGCAGCAGGAACTGGCCGCGCGGGGCGGACTCCCGGTCCAGGTGGTAGACGTCGTCGTAGAACTTCGGGAACTGCCCGGCGGCGAACCCGGCGGTGTCCAGCAGCAGGTGCGGCGGGAGCAGGAACTCGTAACCGGCGCCGATGTGCTCGTCGACGAAGAAGTTGAGCAGCGCCCACTCCAGCCGGGCGCCCATGCCCGTGTACATCCAGAAGCCGGAGCCGCCGAGCTTGACCCCGCGCTCGTGGTCGACCAGGCCCAGCATCCGGCTCAGCTCGACGTGGTCGCGGACCTTATCGATGGCCGGCGGCTCGCCGAAGGCCCGGACGACCCGGTTGGCCTCCTTGCCGCCCGGCAGCACGTCGTCGGCGGGCAGGTTGGGCAGCTCGCTCATCACGGTGCGCAGCCGCGCCTGTACCTCGTCCAGCTCGGACTCCAGCTCGGCGAGCTGCTTGCGCCCCGCCTCCGGCGCGGAGACCTCCGGCTCGGTGCCGGCGCGCTTCGCCGCCGCGTAGGCGCGGGCCTCGGCCTTGCGGCGCTGCCGCTCGCCGTCGATGCCACTGATCAGGGCGCGGCGTTCCTGGTCGAGCCGCTGGATCTCGTCCAGGGCGCGGTTGACCTCGGCGGGATCCAGTCGCTTCGCCAGCGCGGTCGCCACCGCCTCGCGATCCTTCCGGATCAACTCCATGTCGAGCATGCTGCTCCGTACGCTCCGTCCGGACGTCGGGTGGACCCACCGATGCTACCGTCGCGGCCCGTCACGCCCCGGCCCGGTCTCGGCGACCCCGCGCGGCCGGCGTCGCGCCCCCGCAGCGCCGGCCGGCGCGGCGGTCAGAGCCGGATGGGCATCAGGACGGAGAACGCGTCGACGTCGTCCGGCCGGCGCACGGCCAGCGGGGTGATCGGCCCGTCCAGCTCCAGCAGCAACTGGCCCCGGCCGGCCGCGTCGAGGGCCTCGAGCAGGTAGCCGCCGTTCACCCCGACGCGGAACGCGTCGGCCTCCCCGGTCAGCTCGTCCGCCCCGAGCAGCCGCACCCCGCCCCGGCCGTCCGGGCCGAGCACGGTCACCGCGAGCGGGGCGCCGTCGTGCCGCCGGATGACGACGGGGGCGTCGGCGCTGGTCAGGGCCGCCCGCAGGGCGTCGGCGTCGACCGTCAGCCGGTGCGCCGGCCCGTCGTCGGGCGTCGGGCGGAGCAGCCGGCGGTGGTCCGGGAAGTCGTACGGCAGGGCGGCGGCGTCGACCGTGCGGCCGGCGACGCAGACGGAGATCGTGCCGGCGTCGACCGTCAGCCGGGCCTCGGGGGTGCTCCCCGCGCCCGTGTCGAGCAGGGCCCGCACCTCGTCGACGAAGGCGACCGGGGCGAGCACCCGCACCGCCGGCCCGTCGACCCGGGCGTCCGCCCGCGCGACGGCGAGCCGGTGCCGGTCGGTCGCCACCAGCCGTACGCCGTCGGCGTCGGACTCGAACAGCACGCCGGCCAGCACCGGCAGGTCGGGATCGGCGCCGACGGCGAAGCGGACCGCGTCCACGGCGGCGGCCAGGTCGACGCGGGACAGGACGAGACGGGTGGTCGTGGCGGGCTCGCCGGGATCGATAAGCGTGCGGATCCGGGAGAGCTCCCGGCGGGCGTCGGCGAGACCGTCCTCCAACCGGCGCAGGTGCGCGTCGAGCAGGCGGTGGACCTGCGCCGGCTCGGCGCGCAGCGCGGCGGCGATCTCGGCGACCGGCATGCCGACCCGGCGCAGCCCGGCCACCAGCCGGGCGGGCGCCACCTGGTCGCCCGTGTACCAGCGGTAGCCGGTCACTGGGTCGACCAGGGCCGGGGCCAGCACCCCGGCCGAGTCGTAGAACCGCAGGGCGCTCACGGTCAACCCGCTGGCCCGGGCCAGCTCGCCGATGCTGCGCAGGTCGCTCTCCACGGCGCCGATCCTGTCGTCTCAACCTGGTCGAGGGTCAACCCGCCCGCTGGTGGGCGACGCGGACGTGAGGTCAGCGCGGCGCGTCCAGCACCCGGAACGTCATCCCCGCCCGCACCAGCCGGTCCAGCAGCGCGTCGCCCATCGCGGTCACCGGCGTGACCTGACCGGCGGTGGCCGGCAGGTCGTCGCCGGCCAGGCAGAGCGCCGACTCGGCGAGCATCTTCGCCGTCTCGTCGTAGCCGGGGTCGCCGCCGGCCACCTCGGTCAGCACCCGCCGCCCGCCGCCCGTGCCGACGAACCGGACCCGGAACCAGGACTTCGCCCGCTGCTGCGACGTCGGCCCCTGCCCGGAGGCGAGCCGGCCGAGCAGCCAGCGCCGGGTCGGCGGCAGCTTCACCAGGGCCACCAGCCCGCCCAGCCCGACCCCGCCGGCCAGCACCGTGGGCAGCCGCTTCACGGCCGCGAAGTGCCGGTAGCGGAAGTCCGGCCCGTACTCCGGGCGGGCGGCGGCCGAGCGGCGGACCACCTGCGGGTCGATGGTCGGCAGCGGCACGATCCACATGCCCAACTCCTTCGCGCGGGCGACCCGGCCGGGCACCGCGCGGACCCGCCGTCCGGTCGGTCGCGGCTCGACCTGCCGCCGCTCGCGGGCCGCCCGGGACGCCTGCGCCGTGCGGGAGAAGGCGGTGAGCGCCGAGTGGTACGTGCCGGCGGAGAACCGCCCGCCCGCCCGGACGAACCCGTCGACGGCGACCGGCACGTCGTCCGGGAGGTGCTTGAGCGTGAACCAGACGCCCAGGTCGTGGGGGATCGAGTCGAACCCGCAGGCGTGCACGAGCCGCGCCCCGGTGCGCTCCGCCTCGGCGTGGTGGCGCACGTACATCAGGTCGACGAACTCGGGCTCGCCGGTGATGTCGAGGTAGTCGGTGCCGGCGCGGGCGCAGGCGGCGACCAGCGGCTCCCCGTGGTGCACGTACGGGCCGACGGTGGTGGCCACCACCCGGGCGCTCTCGGCGACCGCCCGCAGCGACTCCGCGTCGGTGACGTCGGCGGTGAGCAGGGGCAGCGCGGCCAGCGCCGGGTCGATGGCGGCCAGTCGGTCCCGGACGGCGGCCAGCTTGCCGGGGTTGCGCCCCGCGAGCGCCCACCGCAGCCCGGGCGGGGCGTTGCGGGCCAGGTACTCGGCAGTCAGCCCTCCGGTGAAGCCGGTGGCCCCGAAGAGGACGACGTCGTATGTCCGCTGCTCACGCATCCACCGAGTCTGCCACCCGGCGCGGCGGCGAGGCGGCCGTGCCGGGCGGCCGGTCACCCTCGGCGATGTCCAGCGGGACGCACGGCGGCCAACACCTGGAAACCCCCGCTGGGAGGCGGTGTTGACCTTGACCCTTGGGTAAGGCCCACCCTGGTGCGTGCCGGTCGCTGTGATCGGCACGAGGAGGATGTCGACGTGGGGCTGCTGACCATCGGGGCGTTCGCCCGGGCGGCGAGACTGACACCGAAGGCGTTGCGCCTGTATGACCAGGTCGGGATCCTGCCGCCGGCCGCGGTCGATCCCGAGTCCGGATACCGGCTCTACGACCCGGGGCAGCTGCCGCTGGCCCGGCTGGTCGCCCAGCTACGTCGCCTTGGCATGCCACTGGCGAAGATCCGCACCGTGTGTGGCTTGGAGCCCGCGGCGGCGGCTGAGGCGATCACCGCGTACTGGCAGGAGGTCACCGCCGATACCGCGGCTCGCGCGCGGCTCGCCACCTTCCTCGTGGATCACCTGTCAGGAGGGGGCACCACCATGGTTCAAGCGAATCCCGCCCTTGTCGTCCGCTACGCCGCCGGGTGTGACACCGGGGCCGTGCGCGACAGCAACGAGGACGCCGCGTACGCCAGCGAGCGGTTGCTGGCCGTCGCCGACGGCATGCGAGGGCCTGGCGGCGCCGCAGCCAGCACGGCCGCCATCGACGCTCTCAAAGCGTTGGAACTCGCCGACGTGCCGGCCGCCGACCTGCTGACGATGCTGGCCGGTGCGGTCGACGACGCCGACCGCACCGTGCGCGCGCTGGCGACCGACGACCACCAGCCGGTCACGACGCTGACCGCGCTGCTGCGCAGCGGCTCCCAGTTGGCCCTGGTGCACATCGGCGACACCCGGGCATACCTGCTGCGCGGCGGCGAACTGTTTCTGCTCACCCAGGACCACACCTGGGTGCAGACCCAGGTGGATCAAGGCAAGCTCGACCGGGACCAGGCTGCCGCGCATCCCGAGCGCGCTCTGCTGGTGCGTGCCCTCGGCGGCGGCCAGCAGGTCGAGGCCGATCTCGCGCTACGCACCGCCCTGCCCGGTGACCGGTATCTGCTGTGCTCCGACGGGCTGTCTGCCGTCGTCGACCGGGCCACCCTGCAGTCGGCACTCAGCGCCGCCACCGATCCCGCGCTCACCGTGCAGAGACTGATCGATCTGGCGCAGGCCGAAGGGGCGCCGGACAATATCGCCTGCGTCATCGCCGACATCGCTGCGGTGTAGACCCCACAGTCCTGGATGCTCCCTGCGCCGTCGCGGTCCGGCGCAGGGAGTGCCAGGCCGCTACCCGGAATCGCAGTCGTAGTCGTCCTTGACGCCGCAGCGTTCCGCCTCAGCCGCCGGCGGTCGGAAGCTCGGGGCTGAGCACGGCGCGGACGCAACCGTCGGCACGGTCCCGGAACAGCGCGTACCCCTCCGCGCCCCGCTCCAGCGGCAGCCGGTGGGTGGCCAGGTGCTCGGTACGCAGCTCGTCGCGGGCCATCCGCTCCAGCAGCATCGGGATGTAGCGCTGCCCGTGCTGCCGCGCACCCCGCACCGTCAGTCCCTTGTTGGTGACCGCCCCGAGCGGGAAGGTGTCGACGAAGCCCGTGAACTCGCCGAGCAGGAAGACCGAGCCGCCCTTGCGGCAGGCGTGCACGGCCTCCCGGACGGCGGCCGGTCGCTCGGCGCCGCCGGTGAACCGCTCGGCCAGCGACCGGGGGCCGTGCCCGTTCCAGGCCGCCCCGACCGCCTCGACGCACACGTCCGGGCCCCGCCCGCCGGTGCGCTCGCGCAGCTCGGCGGTGACGTCGGCGAGCCGGTGGTCGATCGTCTCCGCGCCGGCGTGCCGTTCGGCCATCCGCAGCCGCTCGTCCTCGGCGTCGACGACGATGACCCGCTCCGCGCCGAGCAGCCACGCCGCCCGGGCCGCGAGTTGCCCGACCGCGCCCGCGCCCCAGACCGCCACCACGTCGCCGGGGCGCACCTGGCCGAGGTCCGCGCCCATCCAGCCGGCCGGCGCGGCGTCGGAGGCGAACAGCGCGCGGTCGTCGCTGACGGGCTCCGGCACGGTGAACGCGCCGACGTCCGCGTACGGCACCCGGACGTACTCGGCGTGGCTGCCGGCGAAGCCGCCCAGCGCCCGGGGCTGGCCGAACGCGCCGCCGGTGGGGTGGCCCCAGGCCGCCTCGGTGACGGCGGGGTCGGCGCTGCCGTTGTCGCAGCAGGAGGGCAGGTCGCGCCGGCAGTACCAGCAGCTGCCGCAGGCCACCGACGAGCAGACCACCACCCGGTCGCCGACCCGGTGCCGGCGTACCTCCGGCCCGACCTCGACCACCTCGCCGAGGAACTCGTGCCCGAGCACGTCGCCGACGGCGAGGAACGGCACCCGCCCGGCCAGCAGCGGCAGGTCCCCGCCGCAGGTGGCGCTCTGCCGGACCCGGACGACGACGTCGTGGCCGTTGCGCAGCTCCGGGTCGGGCACCTGCCGTACCGCCAGCTCGCCCGCGCCCACCCAGCACAGCGCCCTCATCGCGGCGGCCCCGCCGGACGGTCGGCCGGCCGGCGGTCAGCGCGGAGCACCTCGCCGGTCTCGGCGAGCTGCTTGACCTCCCGCAGCGCCCGGCGGACCAGCAGGCCGGGGTCGTCGCCGACCAGGTGGGCGGCGAGCCCCGCCGGGGCCGCCGCGCCGGGCACCGGCCGGGCCGCCAGCTCCGTGCCCCGGCAGCCGGGGGCCGGCCGCAGCTCGACCTGCACCGCGCCGCCGAGCCGGCGCAGGGGCTCCGGCCAGCGGCCGCCGGGCAGCACCTCGCCGGGCGCGCGGTCGACGGTCACCACCTGCCAGCCCGCGGGGCGCGGGTCGGCACCGGCCGCGCGGGGCCAGGCCGTCCCGCGCCGCCGTACGGCCAGCGCCCGGCCCGCCGCCACGACGGCGAGCGCCGCCCCCGTCGCGCCCGCCAGCCCTCTCCGCTTCACCTCGGCCCCGCCTCCCGTTCCCCGTTCACGCCGGACGCGCACCGGCGCGCGCGGCCGGTCGCCCGCGTACGACCAGGGTCGTCCGGGGCGGGGTGAAGCCGGATCCCCCCGAAGGGGTGAACGGGCCCGCGCCGGGTAACCGCCGCCCGCGGGACCTGGGGGAGTGGACGCATCGGTGGAGGGCGGGGCCGGATGCCGGAGGACGTACGGGACACGGGAGTCGTCGCGGTCGCGCCCGGGCGGGCCGGCGCGCCGCTGCTGGCGTCGCGGCTGTGCCCCGCCCCGCCGCCGGAGCCGCTGGTGCTGCGGCCCCGGCTGCTGCGGGCGCTGGACGAGGGGACCGCCGGGCCGGTCACCCTGGTCCGCGCCCCGGCGGGGTGGGGAAAGACGACACTGCTCGCCTCCTGGTACCGGGCCGCCGGCCAGGCCGGCGCGCACCGGGGCCGGGTGGGGGAGGGGCCGGTGACCGCCGCCGCCGGAGGGCCCCGGGACGACGGGCCGGCCGGTGCCGCGCCGGGCGACTTCGGCGCGGCGGCGGGCGTACCGGCGGAACCTGACCGGCCCCGGGCGGCCTGGGTCTCCGTGGAGGCCGGCGACGACGGGGACCGGCTCTGGTCCTACCTCGCGGCGGCGCTGCGCGCGGCCACGGACCCCGGCGACGACGTGGCGTCCCCGCCCGTGCCCGACCGGCCGCCCCGCCCCGACCAGTTGGAGGTGCTGGCCGCGGCCCTCGCCGCCCGGGAACGGCCGGTGCTGCTGGTCCTGGACGACCTGCACCGGATCGCCGACCCGGAGGCGCTGGCCGGACTGGAGTTCCTGCTCCGCCACGCCGAGCAGCGGCTGCGGCTGGTGGTCGGCGCCCGCGCCGGCATGCCGCTGGCCGTGCACCGGCTGCGGCTGGCCGGCGAGCTGACCGAGGTCGGCCCCGACGAACTGGCCTTCAGCGGCGACGAGGTCGCCGACCTGCTGACCGCGCACGGGGTGGCGCTGCCGGCGGCCGGGGTGCGCCGGCTGCGGGAACGCACCGGCGGCTGGCCGGCGGCGCTCCGCTTCGCCGCGCTGGCGCTGCGCGGGCAGCCGGACCCGGCCCGCTGGGCCGAGCAGTTCGGCGGCGACCAGCCGGACGTGGCCGGCTACCTGCGCGAGGAGGTGCTCGCCGGGCTCGACCCGGACGCGCGGGACCTGCTGCGCCGCTCCGCCGTCGCCGACGCGGTCTGCGCCGGCCTCGCCGACGCGCTGACCGGCCGGGGCGACGCCGAGCAGACGCTGGCCGGCCTGGCCGGTGACGGCGGGCTGCTGCGCCGCGACGACAGCCGCCCGCCCTGGTACCGGTGCCCCCCGCTCCTGGCCGACCTGCTGCACGCCGAGCTGGGCCGGCTGCCCGCCGACGAACTGCGCGACCTGCACCTGCGCGCGGCCGGCTGGTACGCCGACAACGGGCGGCCCGCCGAGGGGCTGCGGCACGCGCTCGCCGGCGGCGACCACGACCGGGCCGCCGCGCTCTTCGTGGCCCGCTGGCCGGAACTGGTCCCGTACGACCGGGAGACGCCCGCCGGCCGTCCGCCCGCGCCCCCGCCGCCGGAGGCGGTGCGCCGCGATCCGGAGCTCGGCCTGGCCTGCGCGGCCGAGCGGGCCGGCGCCGGCGACGCCACCGCCGCCGCCGGGCACCTGCGCGGCGCCGTCGAGGCCGCCCGGACCCTGCCGGCGCCGCGCCGGGACCGGTTCCGGCGCCTGGTCACCGCGCTGGAACTCACCCTGGCCCGGCTGGCCGACGACCCCGAAGCGGTACGCGCCGCCGCGGCCCGGCTGCTCGCCACCCGCCCCGCGCCGTCCCCGGCGTCGCCCGATCCGTCCGCGTCCCCGGCCCCGTCGCCCGGACCGTCCGGGTCCCCGGTGCCGGCCGGAGCGACCCCGTCGCCGGGGTCGGCCGCAGCGCCCGCGTCGGCGGCGACCGGTGGGCCAGCGGGGCACCCGGTGGCGTCGGGGAGCGCCGCCGACGGGCTGCTCGCCGCGCCGATGCCCGCCGAGCCGCGCGGCGCCGTCGCCGAGGACGCCGACGTGCGGGCGGTGGCCGGCACCGCGCTGGGCCTGGTCGACCTGGCGGACGGGGACCTGCCCGCCGCCGGCCTCGCCTTCGCCCGGTCGCTGTCGGCGGCCCGGGAGGCCGGGCGAGCGCGTACGGAGCTGGTCTGCGCCAGCCGGGCGGCCCTGCTGCACGCCGTCCGGGGCGAGCTGCGGGCCGCCGAGACCCTCGCCCGGGACGCCCTCGCCATGCCGCCCTGCCACGGCTGGTCCTGCCGCGAGGACTGCGCCCACGCGTACCTGGCGCTGGCCCTGGTCGCGCTGCACAGGGACCAGCCCGAGGAGGCGGAGGCGAATTTGACGCTGGCCACACCCGCCACCGGCGAGCCCGTGGTGGGGGCGGTGGCGGCGTTGTGCCGGGCGTACCTGCTGCGGGACGCCGGCGACCTGCCCGAGGGCCACCGGGTGCTGGCCGAGGCGCGGGAGCGGCTGACCGAGCGCCCCCGGGCCGGCGAGCTGACGCACTGGCTGCTGGCCGCCGAGTCGGACGTACGCGGGGCACGGGGCGACCTGGGCGCCGCCCGGGACCTGCTCACGCGGGCACCCGACGCGACCGCCCCGCCGCTGGCCGTCGCGCTCGCCCGGGTGGAGTTGCGGGCCGGCGACCCGCGCGCCGCCGGGTACGCGCTGCCGGACTGGGAGTCGCCGGAGGCAACCGGCTGGCCGCTGCCCGTACGCCTGGACGCCGCCGTGCTCGACGCGGTGCTGGCCGGGCGCGCGGGCGACGACCGGCGGGCCGGCCGACTGCTGGAGCGCGCCCTCGACCTGGCCGGGCCGGAGGGGTTCCGGCGGGCGTTCACGCGCGCCGAGCCCGGGGTCCGCGACCTGCTCGCCGCGCACCTGGACGCCGGTACGGCGCACTGGCCGATGGTCAGCGAGCTGGTCCGGGGCGCCGACGCGCCGGCCGAGCGGGCCCCGGCGGAGCGGGGCACGGGGGCGCTGGACGAGCCGCTGACCGAGCGGGAGCTGACGATCCTGCGCTACCTGCAGAGCATCCTGTCCAACGTGGAGATCGCGGCCGAGCTTTCCCTGTCGGTCAACACGGTCAAGACCCACGTGCGCAACATCTACCGCAAGCTCGACGCCACCCGCCGCCGCGAGGCCGTCCGCCGAGCCCGCTCCCTCCACCTGATCTAACCCACCCACCCACCCACCCACCCACCCACCCACCCACCCACCCACCCACCCACCCACCCACCCCCTCTTCGGTGATCATGAGGTTTGCGTCTCGGGAGTGCGCTTTCCAGTACGCAAACCTCATGATCACCGGCCCGGAGGCGGCCCGGAGCCTGCCCGGAGGCGGCCCGGAGCCGGTCCGGAGGCGGGTCCCGGAGGCGGGCCGGTGGGCCGGGGATGGGCGGGGTGGGTGTCAGGGGGTGGCGGCGTCGACGGCCGCCAGGAGGTCCGCGACGTCGTAGTCCCCGTCGTGGCGGGTGCCGTTGACGAACAGGGTCGGGGTGGCGTGGACGCCGCTGCGGATGCCGCCCACGAAGTCCCGCCGTACCCGGTCGCCGTGCGCCTGCCGCTCCACCTCGGCGGCGACCTCGTCGGCGGGCAGGCCGAGCTGCTCCATGCCGAGCGACAAATGCACGGGGTCGAGCTGGTCCTGGTGCTCGTAGAGCCAGTCGTGCATCGCCCAGAACTGCCCGCGCCGGCCGGCCGCCTCGGTCGCCTCGGCGGCCTGCTCCGCGTACGGGTGCATGTTGGTGATCGGGAAGTGCCGGTACACCAGCCGCACCGTGTCGGCCCGCTGCCGCAGCAGCTCCCGCAGGTTCGCGTACGCGGCTCCGCAGAACCGGCACTGGAAGTCGGCGTACTCGACGACGGTCACCGGCGCGTCGACCGGCCCGCGGATGTGGTCGTGCCCGGTCACCGGGGTCCGCAGGCGGGCGGTGACCTGGAGTGGAGTGGTCATCGGGTGGTCCCCTC
The DNA here is from genome assembly GCF_003664255.1 of Micromonospora sp. M71_S20. Classification (NCBI taxonomy): domain Bacteria; kingdom Bacillati; phylum Actinomycetota; class Actinomycetes; order Micromonosporales; family Micromonosporaceae; genus Micromonospora; species Micromonospora sp. M71_S20. The sequence continues at coordinate 199,578 of NZ_RCCV01000003.1, forward strand.
AGTCATGCCTCCCAGCCTTCGCCGCGACGGGGTGAGGGTGGCTCACCCCGCCCGGGTGGTCCGGCGCCCGGCTCAGCCCAGCACCGGGGCGACCGCGATGTGGTTCTGCACCTCGCGGATGCCCGGCGCGCACCAGACGGTCCGTTCCACCTCGGCCCGCTCCGGCATCGAGTGGACCAGCCCGCCGAGCACCACGGTGTCGCCGTGCACCCGGACGGTGATCCGTTCCGCCTCGGTGGCCCCGTTGCGGGCCAGCGCGTCGACGATCCGCACCGCCAGGGCGTGCCCGTCCGGCCGGACGTCCGGGCGCACGGTGATGCCGTTGCTGACTCCGCGTACGCCGGTCAACCGGGCCACGGCGCGTTCGGCGGCGCGGCGCTGGTACTCCCAGTCCACCTCGCCGTGCAGCGTGACCCAGCCGTGCGAGACGGTCACGTCGAGCTGCTCCAGCGGGACGAACGCGTCCCACTCGAGCGCGTGCCCGGCCGCGGCGGCGATGTCCGGGTCGGCGCGTTCCGCACCGGTACCGAGGCGTACCGCCAGGTCGTTGGCGACCGCCCGGACGCGCGCCACCCGGTGCGCCGCCCGCTCGGCGGCCCACTTCTTGGCATAGCTGTCCACCCGGCCGGTCAGCGTGACCACGCCCTCGGCGACCGTCACGCCGATCTCGTGCGGCCGTACCCGGGGTTCCCAGGTCAGCTCGTCGAGGACGGCCGACTGGATGTCCTGGTCGGTGCGGCTGATCGTCTCGATGGCCATCTGTCACTCCTCACGGATAGCTGTCCGGTGCGCACGGGCCCGCCGGGACCGATCCTGGCGCCGGCCGGGATGATGGCCCCTCACCCGATGCGGGTGGTTCCTGGGAGCGCTTCCAGCGGGTCGGTGGAATCGGCTAGGGTAAGCCCGTTCCTCGGGTGCGGGAGCCGTCGCGCCGATGACCGGAGCCAGGGCAACTCCGGCGCGATTCCGCACGTCCCCGTTGCCGGGCGTGGCCGTCACCACGTCCGCTCCCGGCGTCTCCCCCGGAAGGAACCGCAGATGCGGAGAAGTTACGTCGGCGCGGTCGTGTCCGCGCTCGTCGTCGCCGCGGCCGTCGTGGCGGCACCGTTCACCGCCGCCGGCGCGCCCACCGCCGCCGCAGCCGCCGCCGAGCCGTACACCTGGAAGAACGTCCGGATCGACGGCGGCGGCTTCGTCCCCGGCATCGTCTTCAACCCCACCGAGAAGAACCTGATCTACGCCCGCACGGACATCGGCGGCATGTACCGGTGGGAGCAGGCCCGGCAGTTCTGGACGCCGCTGCTGGACTGGGTCGGCGCCGACAAGTGGGGCTGGAACGGCGTGGTCAGCGTCGCCACGGACCCGGTGCAGACAAACCGCGTCTACGCGGCCGTCGGGATGTACACCAACGACTGGGACCCGAACAACGGCGCCATCCTCCGCTCGGCCGACAAGGGCGCCACCTGGCAGGTCACCGAGCTGCCGTTCAAGAACGGCGGGAACATGCCCGGCCGGGGCATGGGCGAGCGCCTCGCCGTCGACCCCAACAAGAACAGCATCCTGTACTACGGCGCCGAGGGCGGCAACGGCCTGTGGCGCAGCACCGACTTCGGGGCGACCTGGGCCAAGGTGGCCAACTTCCCCAACGTCGGCAACTACCGGGCCGACCCGAGCGACCCGAACGGCTACAACGGCCAGAACCAGGGCCTGACCTGGGTCAGCTTCGACAAGAGCACCGGTACGGCCGGCACCGCCACGCAGACCGTCTACGTCGGCGTGGCCGACAAGGAGAACCCGGTCTACCGCAGCACGAACGGCGGCGCGAGCTGGGAGCGGATCGCCGGGCAGCCGACCGGCTACCTCGCGCACAAGGGCGTCGTCGACCCGGTGGGCGGCTTCCTCTACATCGCCACCAGCGACACCGGCGGCCCGTACGACGGCGGCAAGGGCGACGTCTGGAAGTTCGACCGCGCCACCGGCGCGTGGACGCGGATCAGCCCGATCCCGTCCACCAGCACCGACGCGTACTTCGGCTACAGCGGCCTCACCATCGACCGGCAGAAGCCGAACACCCTGATGGTGGCCACTCAGATCTCGTGGTGGCCGGACGCGATCTTCTGGCGCAGCACCGACGGGGGCGCCACCTGGACCCGGATCTGGGAGTTCACCAGCTACCCGAACAGGTCCAAGCGCTACACCATGGACGTCAGCTCGGTGCCGTGGCTGACCTTCGGCAGCAACCCCGCCCCGCCGGAGGAGACCCCGAAGCTGGGCTGGATGAACGAGTCGGTCGAGATCGACCCGCACGACAGCAACCGCTTCATGTACGGCACCGGCGCGACCATCTACGGCAGCACCGACCTCACCAAGTGGGACGCCGGCAGCCAGTTCACCATCAAGCCCATGGTCAAGGGCCTGGAGGAGACCGCGGTGCTCGACCTGGTCAGCCCGCCCTCCGGGGCGCCGCTGGTCAGCGCGCTCGGCGACATCGGCGGCTTCCGGCACACCGACCTGGACGCCGTGCCGCCGATGATGTTCACCCAGCCGAACTTCACCAGCACCACCAGCCTGGACTACGCCGAGACGAAGCCGGCCGTGATGGTGCGGGCCGGCAACTTCGCCGACGCGGACCGCCCCAACGATAGCCACGTCGCGTTCTCCACCGACGGCGGGGCGAACTGGTTCCAGGGCACCGAGCCGTCCGGCGTCAACAGCGGCGGCACGGTCGCCGCGTCGGCCGACGGCAGCCGGTTCGTCTGGGCGCCGGGCGACGCCGGCCAGCGGGTGGTGCACTCGGTCGGGTTCGGCACCTCGTGGGCCGCGTCGACGGGCGTCCCGGCCAACGCGACCATCGAGTCCGACCGCGTCAATCCCCATAAGTTCTACGCCTTCGCCGGCGGCAAGCTCTACGTCAGCACCGACGGCGGGGTCAGTTTCACCGCCTCGGCCGCCGCCGGCCTGCCCACCACCGGCAACGTCAAGTTCAAGGCGCTGCCCGGCAAGGAGGGCGAGCTGTGGCTGGCCGGCGAGGGCGGGCTGTGGCGCTCGACCGACTCCGGGGCCACCTTCGCCAAGCTGGCGGCGGTGAGCACCGCCGGCAACGTCGGCTTCGGCAAGGCCGCGCCCGGCCGGACGTACCCGGCGCTGTACCTGTTCGGCACCGTCGACGGCCGACCCGGCGTGCACCGCTCGGACGACACCGGCGCGACCTGGGTGCGGATCAACGACGACCAGCACCAGTACGGCAACGCGGGGGAGGCCCTGACCGGCGACCCCCGGGTCTACGGCCGGGTCTACCTCGGCACCAACGGCCGCGGCATCCTGGTGGCGGACCGGCTCGGCGGCACGCCCGACCCGACGCCGACCACCTCCACCCCGCCCCCGACGACCCCGCCGCCGACCACCCCGCCCCCGACCACCCCGCCGCCGCCGACCACGCCGCCCCCGACGACCCCGCCGCCCACCAGCGGGTGCACGGCGACGTACCGGGTGACCGGCTCCTGGCAGGGCGGCTTCCAGGGCGAGCTGGTGGTCCGCAACGCCGGCAGCGCGGCGATCGCCGGCTGGACGGTGGGCTGGACCTTCCCGGACGGTCAGAAGATCACCCAGCTCTGGGGCGGCACCCACACCCAGACCGGGGCGACCGTCTCCGTCCGTGACGCCGGCTGGAACGGCGCCCTCGGTGCGGGCGCCACCGCCACCGCCGGCTTCCTGGGCAGTACGACCGGGGCGAACACCCCGCCGGCCACCGTCACCTGTACCGCCCGCTGACCGTCCCCTCCGCCGACCGCGCACCCCGTCCCCACCAGGGGCGTGACGTGCGCGGTCGTGCGGAGCGGCCGGTGGCCCCGGGCCGGTCCGTGATTGAGAGGGAGCGGCCTACCCGGCACGCACCGAGAGGGCCGGTGTCCCGGCGGGCCATAGGCTCGGGGGACCGCCCGTCGAAGGAGGGGTCCTCCGTGAGTCCGATCAGGACGACCTATCTCGCCGCCGCGCGCTCGGCGGTGGAGCTGCTCGCCGCCCCCGCCGTCGCGGCCCGCTGGGACGAACCGAGCGCCCTGCCCGCGTTCGGCGTGGGGGGCCTGGCCGGCCACCTCGCCAGCCAGGTGCTCGGCGTCCCCGCCGTGCTGGCCGCACCCGTCCCCGCCGGCGACCCCGTGGGGCTGCTCGACCACTACGTGCGCGGCACCTGGCTCGGCGCCCCGGTCGACGCCACGGTGAACGTCGCCATCCGCCGCGCCGGTGACGGACTCGCCGCCGACGGCCCGGCCGCTCTGGTCGACCGGTGTGCCGACACGCTGCGCGAACTGGCGGACGTGCTGGCGGCCGAGCCATCCGGGCGGGTGGTGCACGTGGTCCGTGGCCCGTGGTCGCTCACCCTGGACGACTACCTGGTCACCCGGCTGATGGAACTCGTCGTGCACGCGGACGACCTCGCGGTCAGCGTCGGGGTGCCCACCCCGGAGTTGCCGACCGAGGTGGTCGACCCGGTGCTGACGCTGCTGGCCCGCCTCGCCGTGCACCGGCACGGGCAGCCGGCGGTGCTGCGCGCCCTGAGCCGGGCGGAGCGGGCTCCGGCGAGCGTCGCCGCCCTCTGAACGGGCGCGGGACGACGGGGCCGCCCGCCGCGGGACGTCGCCCGGAACAGGCGCGGGCCCCGGCCGACCTCGCGGTCTTCCGGGGCCCGTTCGTCGCGAGCGCGTGCCGAGCCGGTCAGCCGTCGAGGCCGACGGGGGAGTTGGGCCGGTCGACGTCGACGAACTCGATGTCGTCCATCGCCCGGTCGCCCCGGCTGCCGGCGGCCCGCGCGGCGGTGCCGGCGGCCCAGCCGATCGCCGCGCCGACCAGCGTGGCGCCGATCAGCAGCGTCCAGGGCAGCGCGGGCCGGCGGCCGGCCAGCGCGTCGAAGGCCTGGGTGGCCCGGCGGCGGGCCTCGTCCGCCGCGGAGCCCACCAGGTCGCCGGCCTCGTCGGCGAGACCGGAGCCGCCCCGGCGGGCCGAACGGGCAGTGTCCCGGACGCTGTCGCTGGCGGAGCTGACCGCCGAGACCAGGTGCTGCCACGCCTGGTCCGTGATCCGCTCGGGCTTGCTGCGGCGGTCCAGCAGGTTGCTTCCGAACATGGTGGGTACCTCCTCGGGTGCCGAAGCCGGCGGCCACTTCGGACCTCGGCGTCGCACCGGCGTGTGACGGTTCGCTCTTTTCCGCCTGTGCCCGGTGGGGCCGTTCCGCAAACCCCCGTACGGGCGGCCCGCGGCCCGGCCTCAGCGGACGGCGACCGCCGCGGGCACGCCCCGCGCGAAGTCGTCGTCACCGTCGTCGTCGTCATCGCCTCCGCCGCCGCCGAAGCCGCAGGCCAGTACGAGGGCCAACAGCGCGCTGACGCCGGCCAGCGCGGCAAGTCTCCTGAACATCGATCGTCCTCCCGGTCGCAGTCGTGTCTCCGAGCCGATGCTAGGCAGAACGGGCAAGGCCCGGGGCCGAAGCGGAAGAGGCCACGCCCGGGGGCCGGCTGTTGGGCGTGGCCGGAGGGAGCCGGCTACCCTGGGGCGGCGCGACGCGTCAGCGAGCAGCTGATCGTCGGGTAGACAAAACGTCAATAGTCCGGATAAGGGCGACTTGCTGTGCCCTGATCCGCGAATTGCTCATCCCGAGGGGTGGCGACCGAGGCCGTCAGAGGAATACTCTCGGTCGCGGCCCGCGTACTGATGAGGCGCCCGTCGGACGGGCGAGTGGAGGTGCTCGCGTGAGCCTGTCGATCGTGAAGTCGGTCCTGCCCGGTGGTGTCATCGAGATCGCCCCGCGGGGTGAGATCGACGTCGACACCGCGTACGAGGTGCGCGAGGCGATCGCCGAGGTCCTGACCAAGGGGCGCCCCGGCCGGATCGAGCTGAACATGCGGCTCGTCACCTTCATCGACTCGGTCGGCATCAGCGCGATGGTCGCCGGCTTCCAGACCGCCGAGGTGAGCGGCGTCAAGCTCGTCGTCACCGAGCCGAGCCGCTTCGTGCACCGGCAGCTCTGGGTGACCGGCCTGCTCGGCCTCTTCGGCGCCCCCGAGCCCTACTACGCCGGCGCGCCCACCCCCGAGGTCCTCCCCGGAGCCTGACCCGCCGACGGCGCTCCGCTCAGGCGTCGCCGAGGCCCGACAGGTCGACGTCCGCCACCTCGGTGACCGCGCGGATCGCCGTCACCGAGGCGTACCCCTCGGCCAGCAGGGCCAGGTCGGTGCCGGGCTGCACGGCCTGCCCCGGCTCCTCCAGCGACGTGCGGACGAAGCCGTGCCCGGCGTCCGCCACCGTCATCTGCACCTGGCCGAAGGTGGCGAGCGTGCCCCGGCGCACCCCGCGCAGCCGGTTGTGCGGCAGGTCCGGCGCGTTCACGTTGAGCACGCTCTCCACCGGCCCGGCGGTGAGCCGGGGCAGCAGGTCCAGGGCGACCCGGGCGGCCGTCGCCCAGTGCCGCTCGGCGTCGCGTACCCGGGCGGCGGCGGCCACCGCGGCGCCCCCGCTGGCGGCCGTGGCCTCCCCGGCCGAGAGCACGTCGAGCGAGACGGCCATCGCCCGGCAGCCGTTCGCGGCGGCGGTGAAGGCCGCACCCACGGTGCCCGAGTGCAGCACCGCACGTCCCGCGTTCGCGCCCCGGTTGATGCCGGACAGCACCACCGCCGGCGGGGGGCCGAAGGCGCCGTGCACGGCGATCAGCGCGATGAAGCCGGGGGAGCCGCCGACCGCGAACGCCGGCACCCCCGGCGCCTCCGGCAGCGGGTGCTCGTGGACCACCACGTGCCCGTCGCGCTCCACGGCGGTCATCGCGGCGCTGGTGCCGCTCGCCTCCTCCAGCGGCGCGGCGACGACCACGTCCAGGCCCCGGTCCGCCGCCGCCCGCGCGAGCGCCTGGATGCCGGGCGCGGCGATCCCGTCGTCGTTGGTGACCAGTACCCGCAGCGTCATCGCCCGGCCGCCCGGTCGGCCAGTTCGTCGGGGCTGGTCCGCTCCTGCGGCCGGCTGCCGGCCGGCACGAGGCGCACCCGGTCGACCAGGCCGGTGATCGAGTCGAGCCGGCCGGTGCCGAGGCCGTGCCGGGTCACGTTCAGCGCGCCGGCCGCCGCGCCGGTACGGATCGCGGTGCGCACGTCACCGCCGCGCGCCACCACGGCCGCCACCCCGGCGGTCATCGAGTCGCCCGCCCCGCGCGGGTCGGCCGCCTCCAGTCGGGGCATCTCGACCTCGAAGACCTCGCCGTCGACCAGGGCGAGGGCGGGCTTGTCGGCCCGGCTCACCACCACGTTCTCGGCGCCGCCGGCATGCAGGTCGTACAGGGCACGGGTGAGCTGCTCCTCGTCCTCGCCGTCGGCGCGGCCGTCGGCGATCAGCTCCTCGTGGCTGACCTTGAGGAAGAAGACGCCGCTGTCCAGCACGGCGTCGAGGTGCTCGCCGCAGAGGTCGACCACCACCCGGCTGCCGTTGGCCCCGAGGTCGGCGGCGAACCGCCGGTAGAGGTCGGCCGGGACCAGCGACGGCTCGTTCGGCCCGCTCAGCACGCTGACCGTGGCGCGCAGGCCCTCGCCGAGCGCCAGGTTGTAGAGCTCGTCCAGCTCGTGCCGGCTGAGCGGCTGGCCGGGCACGTCCACGATCTCCTGCCGGGAGCCCTCGCGCCGGTCGTGCACGTAGCCGCCGCTGCCGGAGTCGCGGACCACCACCTTGAGGTTCACCCCCTCGCTGACCAGCAGCGGCTCCAGCACCTGGCCGATCTCGCCGCCGAGGGCGGTGCAGAGCACCACGTCGACCCCGAGCGACATCACCATCCGGGCCTGCCAGACGCCCTGCCCGCCGGGGTGCAGGTGCAGCTCCGGCTCCTCGCTGGGCTGGTCGACGGTCACCGTCAGTCGGGGCGTGGGCGCGAAGACCATCACGTGCCCGCTCATCCGTCGTACCCGTTCATGCGCCCGCCCTCCGCCGACCGACACGTGCAGTGACCATTCATCAGCTGACCGTAGTGGGATCGGCGGCCGGACGTCCGGACTCCGGGCGGGATCGGCGCGGCGTTGCCAGCGCGCCCGGCATGCGCGACGATCGGGCGACCACCGACGCTGGGAGACGGCGTGCTCAGGCGAAGTTCCTTCAGCTACACCGTCCAGGCGCGCTGCTCCCTCGCGGAGGCCGCGGCACTGCTCGCCGACCCCGCCCGGCAGGAGGACCTGCACCCGCTGATCGTCCGGGTCCGTCGGGTGCCACCCCGTCCCGGCGCGCGCGCCAGCTACGCCATCACCGATCGGCTGGCCGCCGGGCCGGTGCGCCTGCCGATCACCTACCGCGCTGACGTCCTCGTCGACGATCCGGACGAGATCGTCACGGTGGCCCGCCAGTGGCCCGCCACCACGGTGCGCAACCACACCCGGCTGCGGGCGGAGCCCGACGGCGTGGTCCGCATCGAGGTCGAGATCACCCTCGCCGCGCCCGCGCCGCTCTTCGGCTACGCGTTCCGCCAGGCCCGCGCCGCCCATCTCGGGCTGGCCGCGCGCCTCGCCGCGGCCCTCGACACGAACCCGCCCGGGCCGCCGGCCGGCTGACCGCGAAGCAGCCAGGCCCGGCCGGAGGCGACGGCGCCGTCGTGCCCCGGCGACCCCGCGCCGGGCGGGTCGCCGGGGCGCGGGCGTCAGTAGACCGACAGGTGCACGTGGTTGGTGTGGTCGCTGGACGGGTCGCCGTTGGCCCCGCTGTACGACTTCCACCCGCTGCTCGGCAGCCAGATCTGCCGGTACCAGATCACGTAGAGCACGGCGAGCCGGTCGGCGTTGCGCACGAAGTACGCCGACAGGTTGTTGCCGTACGTCCGGTCGCCGCCCGTGGCGTCGCCGCCGAAGCCGCCCTTCTGGGCCGCGAAGTCGCAGGCCCGGCCCTTCGGATGCTCGCCCGAGCCGCCGGGGCGGTAACAGGAGACGTAGCGGGTGAAGCCCGCCGCCTTGGCCTGGTTGAGCGCGTGCAGGGTGCGCGGGGTGATGCAGCCGTTGGCGGGGGTGGGGTCGTTGACGCTGCACGACTCGCGCGGCCAGGAGCCGTCGGAGTTGCGTGGCGCCGCCTTCGCCGTCTTGCTCGACGTGCCGCCCGGCGAGGAGCCGCCGCCCGCGGACTGCTGCCGCTGTTGCTGCTGCTCGCGGTTGGCGACCGTCAGCGCCCGTTCGGCCTGCTCCTTGCGCTTGGCCATCACGCTGACCTGCTTGCGCTGCTCCCGGATCTCGCCGTCCAGGGCCAGCTTGGTGCGGGTGGCCTCGTCCCGGGTCGCCTGGAGCTCGCGCAGGGCCCGGTCCTCCTTGGCGGCCACCGCGTCGAGGGCCGCGGCGCGGTCCATGAAGCCGTCCGGGGAGCTGCTGTTCAGCAGGGCGGACGCCACGCTGAGCCGGCCGGTGCGGTAGGCGGCCCCGGCGATCTCGCCGACCTTGGCGGTGCGCGCGGTCAGCTCGACCTCGGTGGTCTTGAGCTGCGCGGCGAGCTGCTGCTGCCGCTTGGCCGACGTGTCCAGGGCGCGCTTGGCGTCGAGGTAGCCCTTGCTGGCGGCCTCCAACTGGGCCCGCAGGGCGGGCGTGCCGCCCTCCTCGTCCTGGCCGGGAGCCGCGGCGAGCAGGCCGGCGCGGGTGGCGGCCGCCGCCGGGGCGGCGGTGACCGGGGCCACCGCGGCGCCGAGGGCGATCATCGTGGCGATCAGGGCCGCCGTGCGGGCGGCACGTCGTCGTACGGGTGCCATCACTGGCATACACATGTCCTTCCGTCAGCCGCCGACCGGGTTAGCTGACGGGTTCGGGACGGAAGATCCCTACCGCTGACGCGGATGCACCCCACGAACTTGGTTCCCCGGTTCGCCCCGTCGGGCGATTAGGCGGCGGCCACCGCCGGCACCGGTGGGTGCCGCCTGGCGGAGGCCGAAGCCGAGCCTACCGGTGCCGGTGTGACTGGTGCACCGCAGGTGACGGACGGTGTGCGTCCACTAACAGTCAAATCCGGCATAAAGCCACAATACCCTCCCAGATTTAAGGTTGTCCTCATTACCACTCGACCGCCCCACAGGCCCCGGGCGACGCTCCCGGCTCGATCTGCAACGTCGCGTGCTCGATCTGGAAGTCGTCGTGCAGCGCGGCCCGGGCGGCGCCCAGCACCGCGCCGACCTCCGCGCCGGGGGCCATGGTCAGGTGCGCCGAGGCCACCTCCATCCCGGAGGTCAGCGTCCAGACGTGCAGGTCGTGCACCTCGGCGACGCCGGGCACGGCGGCCAGTCGGTCGTGCACCGCGGTGACCTGGAGGTGCTCCGGCGCGGCCTGCACCAGGATGCGCAGCGCGGCCCGCCCGAGCCGCCAGGTGCGCGGCAGGATGAACACGCCGATTCCGACCGCCACCAGTGGGTCCGCCCACCACCAGCCGGTGGTGACGATCAGTAGCGCCGCCCCGATCACCCCGAGTGACCCCAGCAGGTCGCCGAGCACCTCCAGGTACGCGCCGTGGACGTTGATGCTCTCCTTCGCCCCGGAGCGCAGCAGCGCGAAGGCGCCGACGTTGGCGAGCAGGCCGAGCACGGCGACCACGAGCATCGGGCCGGCCAGCACCTCGGGCGGGTCGCCGAAGCGGCGCACCGCCTCGATCACGACGTAGACCGCGACCCCGGAGAGCAGCGCGGCGTTGGCCAGCGCGGCCAGCACCTCCAGCCGGTAGAGGCCGAAGGTGCGCTGCGGGTCGGCGCCCGCCCGCCGGGTGGCGGCGATCGCCGCGAGCGCCATGCCGATGCCGAGCACGTCGGTGAACATGTGCCCGGCGTCGCTCAGCAGGGCCAGTGAGCCGGTGCGGAAGGCCGCCACCGCCTCCACCACCATCAGGCCGGCGAGCAGCCCGAACGCCGCCCAGAGCCGGCCCCGGTGGCGGTGGGCGGCGTTCGCCACCGACCCGTGATGGTGGTCATGACCTGCGCCCACGCGCTCATCCTCCCTCTGGGGGTCCGGATTCGCGTTCAATTTATGCTGACATCGCTATGTATGCAAGTAACGGATCCTCAGCCGATCGGGTCGACGGTGGTCAGCCGCTGGGTGGCCCGGGACAGCGCCACGTAGAGCGTCCGCACCCCTGACCCCGGGTCGGCCCGGATCTCGCTCGGGGCGACGAGGACGACCCCGTCGTACTCCATGCCCTTGGCCTCCAGGCTGGTCACCACCTGTAGGCGCGGCGCGCCGAGCCCGCCCAGCCAGCCGGCCACCTCGTCGCGGCGGGGCACCGGCGTGATCACGCCGACCGTGCCCTCGACCTCGGCGAGCAGCGCGCCGGCCGCCGCCACCACCGCGGCCTCCAGCTCCGCCGGCGGCACCGCCAGCTCGACCGGTTCGACGCCCGTGGAGCGCACCGCCCTGGGCAGCGGGAGGTCCGGGTGCAGCCGACGGATCTCGGCCGCCGCCACCGCGAAGATCTCCGCCGAGTTGCGGTAGTTCGTGGTGAGGGTGAAGTGGTGCCGCTTGCGCCGGCCCAACGCCTGGTCCCGGGCGCGGGTCAGCTCCTCCGGATCCCCCGTCCACGCCGTCTGCGCCGGGTCGCCCACCACCGTCCACGAGGCCAGCCGACCCCGTCGGCCGATCATGCGCCACTGCATCGGCGAGACGTCCTGCGACTCGTCGACCACCACGTGCGCGTACTCCCGGTAGTCGTCGGGGCGTTCCCGGGCCGCGTCGCGGGCGGCGCGCTGCCGGTCGGCGAAGGTGCTCAGCTCGCGGACCCCGCCGGCCAGCTGGAACGGGTCCCGCTTCGCCCGGGCCGGCCGCATCGGCTTGCCGAGCAACGCGTCCAACTCGTCGAGCAGCGCGATGTCGGCGATCGTCAGCCCGGCGGCGTCGAGGCTCCGGTACGCGTCGGTCAGCAGCCGGATCTCGGCGCGGGAGAGGATCCCCCCGGCGTAGCGGTGCAGCCGGTCCGGGCGGGACAACCAGCCCAGCACGTGCCGGGGGTGCAGCCGGGGCCACCACGCCTTGAGGAACTCCCGGAACTCCGGCCGCTCGGCGATCTCGTCCTCGAACGCGCGCTGCTCGGGCAGCCGGCCGACGCCCAACCTGCGGGCCTGCGCCCAGAGCGCGGCGAAGACCCCGTCGAAGCCGGCCCGGCGCACCTCGTTGCGCCGGGCGCCCCGCGGCATCGCCCGGTCGCGGATGCCGTCCAGCTCACGGCGCTCCAGCCGGAGCAGCGCGCCCCGGTAGAGCAGGCGCAGCTCGGTCGGGCCGTCCGGCACCGCGTCCCGGGCCGCCCGCTCCAGCACCCGCCGCATCCGCAGCGAGCCCTTCACCGCCGCCACCGCCGGCGGATCGGTGCGGGTGGCGGTCATGCCCGCGAAGAGCGTGCCCAGCGAGTGCAGGGTGGCGGTGTCCTCGCCGAGCGAGGGCAGCACCGAGGCGATGTACTCGACGAAGACCGAGGACGGGCCCACCACCAGGATGCCGCCCCCGGCGAACCGGCTGCGGTCGGAATAGAGCAGGTACGCGGCCCGGTGCAGGGCGACGGCCGTCTTCCCGGTGCCCGGACCGCCGGACACGATCGTCACGCCCGAGCCGGGGGAGCGGATCGCCTCGTCCTGCTCCCGCTGGATGGTGGCGACGATGTCCCGCATCCCCCGGCCGGTGGCCTTCGACAGCGTGGCCAGCAGCGCGCCGTCGCCGACCACCGCCATGTCGGCGGGCGCGGCGACCGGATCGAGCAGGTCGTCCTCGATCCGGGTGACCCGCTCGGCGGAGGACTGGATCGTGCGTCTCCGCACCACGCCCAGCGGCTGCGCGGGGGTGGCCTGGTAGAAGGCGGCGGCGGCCGGGGCCCGCCAGTCGACCACCAGGGTGGACGCGTCGTCGTCCCGGATGCCGAGCCGCCCGACGTGCAGCACCTGCCGGTCGAGCAGGTCCAGCCGACCGAAGACCAGGCCCTCGTGCTCGGCGTCCAGCATGTGCCGCCGCCGCGCGGCGTGGAACACCATCGCGTCCCGTTCGACCAGCGCCCCGAAGTTGCCCACCCGGGCGAGCCGGTAGCCCTCCTTCTCGGCGCTGACCGCCGACCGGCGCAGCTCGGCCAGTCGGGCGTACACCCGGTCGAGATGCCGCTGCTCGACGGCGATCTCCTGTTCCAGGGTGGTCTGGTCGCTCACCGCTCGCTCCTCCTGACGTCGGCGGCGGGCGGCGCGAACCGCGCGGACCGCGCCAGGCCAACCGCAAGAGGGTACGGCCCGCGCGCAACCAGCGGCGCGACCGGTGTGGGAAAGGAACCCGCGTCACGCCCGCGGGGGCCGCGTCGCGCTCCCCGGCGGCCCGGCTCAGTCCGCCCGGGCGACGGCGGTGGCGCCGGCCCCGGGGGCGGCGAGCACGCGCCCGAGCACGCCGCCGAGCGCCGCGTTGACCTCGTCGGGGCGTTCCATCATCAGCATGTGCCCGGCACCCGGGCAGACGGTCAGCTCGGTCGCCGGCAGCGCGCCGGCGATCGACTCGGCGCAGGGCGGCGGGGTGAGCCGGTCCCGGTCGCCGACCAGGGCGGCGGCCGGCAGGTGGGCCAGCTCGGCGAGGGTGTCCAGCCGGTGCTGCGCCCCGATGGAGGCGCGGAACCCGCCGATCGAGCGGAGGGTGGCCCGGGCCACCGCCGAGGTGACCAGCCGGATGTCGTGCGGGTCGCAGCGGTCGCCGAAGAGCATCCAGCGGATGCTGGGACGCAGCGCGCGCAGCAGCGCCCGGGGCGGTCGCCAGGCCCCGCACCGGGCCAGCACGCCGGCCCCGGTGGTCTCGGCGAGCCGGATCAGCCGGGCGATCCGGGGCGAGAGGCCGTAGGCGGTGTGCGTGTGGCCCTCGGCGGTGGTGGAGACGAAGACCAGCCCGGCCGTCCGGGCGGCGAAGTGCTCGGGGTGGCGGTGCGCGTACTCCATGATCGTCATGCCGCCCATCGAGTGGCCGACCAGCACGACACGACCGGTCGGGGCCACCTCGTCCAGCACCGCGACCAGGTCGTCGCCGAGCTGGGCCACGGTGGCGGTGGGCAGCGCCATGCAGCTCGACCGGCCGTGGCCGCGCGCGTCGTAGGTCACCACCCGTACCGCGTCGCCGAAGCGTCGCCGCAGGTCGGCGAGCTGCCGGTGCCAGGCGCGCCCGTCGAGCGTCCAGCCGTGCAGCAGCACGACCGTGACCTCGGCGTCGGCCGGTCCGGTCGCCTCGACGTGCAGGCGTACGTCGTCGGCAAGACGTACCTCGACGTGCTCCGGCATCGTCACCTCCCCAGGGCCGCACGGAACCGCAACACCGGGGATACCCGGTGGTAACACCGGCTACCCGTCATGAGACCACGACAACCGTGTCGGTGAGAAGATTCGCAACCGGCTCCGGGCCTCCGGCGGGCCCGCCAAGCTGGGGGGCATGGGGTCGCCCCGGGCCGCGCTGGCCGAGCTGCTCGCCGGCAACCGCCGCTTCGTCAGCGGCCAGCCGGTGCACGGCCACGACGTCACCGCCGCCGCCGCGGCGGCCTCGGGCGACCAGCAGCCGTACGCGGTGCTGCTCGGCTGCATCGACTCGCGGGTGCCGCTGGAGGCGATCTTCGACCAGACCTTCGGCTCGATCTGCGTGATCCGCACCGGTGGGCACGTGCTCGACCGGGCGGTGCTCGGCTCCATCGAGTACGTGGTCGGTGAGCTGGGCGTGCCGCTGGTGATGGTGCTCGGGCACGAGCGGTGCGGCGCGGTGGCCTCCGCCGTGGACGCGTTGCGCGCCGGGCGGTCACCGGGCGGCGCGCTGGCCCACCTCGTCGACCAGATCGCCCCGGCGGTGCGCGAGGTGGGCGTCGACGACCCCCGGGTGCGTCCGATGGCGGTCCGGCGGCACGTGCTCCGTACGGTCGCCGCCCTGCGCGCCGACGACCGGCTCGCCGCCCCGGCCGCCGCCGGCCGGCTGACGGTGGTCGGCGCCCTCTACGACCTGGCGACCGGCGAGGTGGCCCTGCTGGAGACGTAGGAAGACCCTCGCCCGGGTCCGCGGACGTGGAACCGCCCGCCGGGATGATCCCGACGGGCGGTCGCGGTGTCGCGTGGGGGAGGGCTCAGCCCTCGAAGACGCCGGCCTCGACGAGGCGCTTCTCGGTGGCGTCCCAGCCGTCACCCGGGTGGGTCGTGTTGAGGTTGTTGATCTCGGCGCGGATCTTCGCGGCGTGGCCGGCGGCGGCCAGCACCCGGATCTCCTCGACGAAGGCCTCGGAGTCGGTGCGCAGGTGCGCGGTCTTGCCGTTGGTCAGGTTCCGCACGTAGGCGTGCTTGCCGCCGTTGAGCGGGATGAGGTACTTGAACTCGCCCAGCACGCTGAGGGCGCCACCCTGGCCAGCCTGGCCGGCCCGGACTGACGCGCGCGCGGTCTTAGAGGTGTTGCTCGCCACGGAGGTACTCCTTGCAAGACGTACGGGAGGACGGAACGTCCGGGGGCTGTGCGGACGACACCCTGGTGGGTGGGCCCGCGGAAGATGTGCGCGGCACAGGCCGCCGATGGAACTGTACACGACCGCGATCCCTGGCTGGTCATCGCGTCGTCAGGGGTCAACGGGGGCACCCGTCCGACTATTCCGACCCGCGAATTTTCCGATTCCCTGGCGCACCATCCGTCACACCAGTCATCATGTGTTCCAGCAACCACTCGGGTGGTCGAGGTCGTAGGGGAAGACGCACCTCGCTCTCCGGGAGGTCACCGTGCCAACGCGTGGCGTCGTATACGTCCACTCGACCCCGCTCGCCGTGTGCTCACACGTCGAGTGGGCGATCGCGCGCGTCCTCGCCGCGCCGGTCAACCTGCAGTGGACGGCTCAGCCCGTCGACCCCGGCGCACGCCGGGCCGAGTGCGGGTGGACCGGTCGTCCGGGGACGGGCGCCGAGCTGGCTGCTGCCCTCCGGCAGTGGCCCATGATCCGTTTCGAGGTCACCGAGGAGCCGAGCCCCGGCGCCGACGGCGAGCGCTTCATGTACGTGCCCGGGCGGGGCCTGTTCCGGGCGAGCGTCGGGGCGGCCGGCGACATCCAGCTCGGCGAGGACCGCCTGCGCAGCATCATGGCGGGCGCGCGGGCGCCCGAGGCCCTCGCGCACGCCCTCGACAAGGCGCTCGGCACGGCGTGGGACGCCGAACTGGAGCCCTACCGGTACGCCGGCGACGGCGCGCCGGTGACCCTGCTCACCCGCGTCGGCTGACGCCGGGGCCCGGACCGGGACCGACTCCTCCTGCCGGGTGAAGGTCAAGTTGCCCCGATAAGGGGTGAACTGGTGGGATGGGCCGCGTGTCGACTATCCCGCGACGTGCCGGCGTCGCGCTCGCCGCCCTGACCGCACTGCTCGTCTCCGGGTGCTCCGGGCCGGCGGACCGCCGTCCCGACCCGGCGCCGACGAGCGCCGCCGCCCCGACGGCGGCCCCGACACCCGCCGCGAGCGTCCCCGGCGCCGATCCCGCCGCCCGCGCCGCCGCCCTCGTGGCCTCGCTGGCCGACGAGGACCTCGTCGGCCAGGTGCTGATGCCGTACGCCTACGGCGACGCGGCCACCCGGGTCTCGTCCGGCTCGGCGGCCGGCAACCAGGCGCTGGCCGGGGTGGACACCCCCGCCCAGATGGTCGAGAAGTACCGGCTCGGCGGGCTGATCCTGGTCGGCTTCAGCGCCGACGACCCCACCAAGGGCAACCAGGAGACGACAAACGTCGACAACCCGAAGCAGGTCCGCGCGCTGACCGACGGCCTGCGCGCGACCGCCGGCCGGCTGCCCGCCGGGCCGGCGCCCTTCCTGATCGGCACCGACCAGGAGCACGGCGTGGTCACCCGGATCACCGACGGCGTGACCCTGCTGCCCAGCGCCCTCGCCGCCGGCGCCGCCGGACGACCGGAGCTGACCGAGGCCGCCTGGCGGGCGGCCGGCACCGAACTCGCCGCGATGGGGATCAACCTCGACTTCGCCCCCGTCGCCGACGTGCTCGCCACCCGCAGCACCGTGATCGGCTCCCGGTCGTACGGGGCGGACCCGAAGGTGACGGCGGGGCAGGTCGCGGGCGCGGTCCGGGGCCTGCAGGCCGCGGGCGTCGCGGCCACCGTCAAGCACTTCCCGGGGCACGGGCACAGCGCCGCCGACTCCCACGAGGGACTGCCGGTGCTCGACCAGCCCCGCCGGACGCTGGAGACCGGGGCGTGGCCGCCCTTCTCCGCCGCCATCGACGCGGGCACGATGGCCGTGATGTCCGCCCACCTCGACGCGCGGTCGGTGGACCCGGGCACCGCGGCGACGTTCTCGCACAAGCTGCTCACCGACGTGCTCCGTGGCCAGCTCGGTTTCAAGGGCGTGGTGATCACCGACGGGATGAACATGCCGCCGGCCAAGCGCTGGTCGCCGGGCGAGGCCGCGGTGCGCGCGCTGAAGGCGGGCAACGACCTGATCCTGATGCCGCCGAACGTCCGTCAGGCGTACGACGGGCTGCTCGCCGCGCTCCGCGACGGCTCGCTGCCCCGCGCCCGCCTCGTCGAGGCCGCGACCCGGGTGCTCACGATGAAGTTCAAGCTGGCCGACCGGCCCACTCCCGAGCTGTCCACGCTGGCCGGCCCGGCGCACCGCAAGGCGGCGGAGGACCTGGCCGCGGCGGCGGTGACGGTGCTGCGGGGCGCCTGCGGCGGCGTACGGGGCCCGGTGACCGTGACCGCCTCCGGCGGGCGGGAGCACACGCGGGCGGCGCTGACCGAGGCGCTCAAGGCGGCCGGGGTCAAGGTGGTGGCCGGCGGCGGCACGGTGGTGCACCTCGTCGGGTACGGCGACGGCGCCGGCGACCTGCGCGCCGACGCCGCCGTCACGGTCGCCATGGACACCCCGTACGTGCTGGCGAAGGCCAAGTCGCCCACGCTGCTGGCGACCTACTCCTCCAGCCGGGCGTCGATGACCGCCCTCGCCGGGGTGCTGGCCGGCAAGACCCGCCCGGGCGGCCGGTCCCCGGTGCCGGTGACCGGCCTGCCCGCCACGACCTGCGGCGCCTGAGCCGCGTCAGTCGCGGTTGATCCGGGCCGACTGCTTCACCAGCTGGTACGCCGGCAGCAGCTCCGCCGGCTCCGGCGTGTCGAGGCTCAGCACGATCGGACCGTAGAGGGACGAGATCGCGATGGCCCGGTCGTGGACCGGGCCACCGTCCTCCTTGGGGTAGCTCGCCTCGACGGCGTCGACGGTGCCGGCCTTCACCCGCCGGTACTCCGCGTCCGCGGCCTCCGGCGAGTACGCGTCGAGGAAGTGCTTCAGGTGCTCCTGGGCGCCGCCGGCGACCCCGTCGACCCGCCACACCCGCAGGAACCCGATGTCGGCGGTCGGCCGGGCGTCGATCTCGCACAGCATGAGGGCCTTGTCGAGACGGGGCTCGCCGAACTTCGCCGAGCCCCGCACCGCCTCGACCTTCCACCCGGCGGGCACCGAGAACGTGACCGGCAGCTCGCAGGGCGTGCCCTTGCCGCCCACCGTGGTGCCGGCGGGAGCCGCCACCACCTCGTCGTGCCAGGGCGGGCCGGGGGTCACCGGCGAGCCGGTGGGGCCCGGCGAGGCCGACGGCGGGCCGGCGCCCGACGGCGACTCCTTCCCCTCGGCACAGCCGGCGGTCAGCGCGGCGGTCAGCGCCGCGAGCACGGCGACGCGGGTACGACGTTGCATGATGTCCATTCCCCGTTGACGACGAGAGCCGGCTCATCAAAGCGGCGCGGACCGGCGCCGTCAACCCGGTTGATCTAGGGTGCCGCGCGCAGGGCGGCCACCAGCCACTCCACGGCGGGCACCGCGGGCGGGAACGGGGGCCGCCGGTTGAGCACCCCGATCAGCTGCCAGTACCGCTCCACCTGCCGGTCGGTGAAGGCCGCGATGCCGTCGGCGAGCGCGAGCCGTTCGGCGCGGGACAGTCCCGGGTCCACCATCTCGTCGAGCACCGCCCGCGCCCGTCCGGAATCCGGGGCGATCCCGGCGGCGAGCGCGGCGCGCGCCGGCTCGACGGAGGGCATCGCCGGCGGCGGGGACGTCGCCGCCGCCCCGGCCACCGCCATCGCCCGTACCCGCAGCCGGAAGGCGGGGTCGGCGACCAGTTCGGCCAGCTCGATCCAGGCGTCCACCTCCTCGTCGGTGGGCTCGTCGGGCAGGTCGGTGGGGAGCGTCCGCATCGCCCGGGCCAGCCCGTCGCCGCCGGGGCCGGGCTCCACGCCGCCGAAGACCTCGGCGACGAACTCGTCGATGATCCGCTGCCGCTCCTGGGCGGAGAGGCGGGCCAGGTCGTTCATCAGTCTCAACTCCTCGGTCGTGCTGCCACGTCGGGCGACCGACCGCAGCACCGCCCGGCGCAGCCGCAGCGTGCGGATCTCCGCGTCCAGGGCGCGGCTGTGCGCCTGTGCCACCTCCCGGACGCTCATCCGCCGCTGGAGGATCCGGCGCACGTCGTCCAGGCCGATCCCCAGCTCCCGCAGGCTCCGGACCAGGTCCAGCCGGGCCACGGCCGCGGCGTCGTAGAGGCGGTAACCGCCAGTGGAGCGCGCGGTGGGCGGGAGCAGGTCGAGGTCGGACCAGAAGCGGATCGTCCGGACGGACAGGCCGGTCCGGCGGGCGAGTTGCCCGATGGTGAACAGGTCGGTGCGGTCGTCCACGTCGAGAAGCCTCCTGCCTCCAGCCGCTGGAGAGTCAAGCGGGAAAACCGGGTCGCGTCCGGTCGCGCCGCCTGGCACCCTCGCGCACATGGCAACGGCTGAGGGTTTCGCGTACGTCGAACGGTCCGACGGCACGGTGGTGATCACCCACCACGGCCGGGCGGCGGGCACCCTGCGCGGCGGCCGGGCGGCGGAGTTCCTCGCCGAGGTCGACGGCGACCCGCAGCTCGTGATGGCCCGCTGGACCGGCAACTACCGCCGGGGCAACGAGCGGACCGCCCGCCAGCACCCCCGCAACCGGGGCTGAGCGACGCGGAAGGGCCTGAGCGCGAGCCCTTCGGCGGCACGTCGACCGGCCGCGGCGCGGCCGGCTGCCACGCGGTGGCCGCACCGATGCCGTGGTCGGTCTAGAGGGGGATGTTGCCGTGGGCGCCTCGTGCGGCGGGGGCGGCGGCGAGGGCCTCGGCGATGCGGCGGCGGGTCTCGGCCGGGGTGATGACGTCGTCGACGACGCCGATCTCGAGCGCCCGGTTGACGCCGCCGGCGATGCGGGTCTGCTCCTCGACGAGTTGCGCGCGCAGCGCCTCGCGCTCCTCGGCGGGGACGGCGGCGAGCTTCTTGCGGTGCAGGATGTTGACGGCGGCGCCGGCGCCCATCACCGCGACCTCGGCGTTGGGCCAGGCGAACACGGCGGTGGCGCCCAGGGAGCGGGAGTTCATCGCGATGTACGCCCCGCCGTAGGCCTTGCGGGTGACCAGGGTGACCCGGGGCACGACGGCCTCGGCGAAGGCGTGCAGGAGCTTCGCGCCCCGGCGCACGACGCCGTCCCACTCCTGGCCCAGGCCGGGCAGGTAGCCGGGGACGTCGACCAGGACGATCAGCGGCACGCCGAGGGAGTCGCACATGCGCACGAACCGGGCGGCCTTCTCGGCGCTGGAGGCGTCCAGGCAGCCGCCCAGGCGCAGCGGGTTGTTCGCGATGACCCCGACGGTACGCCCGGCGAAGCGCCCCAGGGTGGTCACGACGTTCGGCGCCCACTTGGCGTGCAGCTCCACCCCGGGGGCGTCCAGCAGCGCCTTCACCACCGGCTTGACGTCGTAGGCCCGGTTCGTCTCGACCGGCATCTTCGCCGTGAGGTCGTGTGCCCCCTCGTCCTGGGCGGCCACGTCGTCGGGCGACAGCCGCCCCTGCCGGCCGAGCAGCGCGGCGAGCTTGCGCGTCTCGACCAGCGCCGTCTCGTCGTCGGCGCAGGTCACGTGGACCACCCCGGAGCGGCGGCCGTGCGGCTCGGGCCCACCGAGGCGGGCCATGTCGACCTGCTCACCGGTGACGCTGCGTACCACCTCCGGGCCGGTCACGAAGATCCGGCCCGCGCCGCTCATCACCACGATGTCGGTCAGCGCCGGCCCGTACGCGGCGCCACCGGCCGCCGGGCCCAGCACCGTGGAGATCTGCGGCACCCGCCCCGAGGCGCGCACCATCGCCGCGAACACCTGACCCACCGCGTCCAGGGCGACCACGCCCTCGGCCAACCGCGCGCCACCCGAGTGCCACAACCCGATCACCGGCACCCGCTCCCGCACCGCGGTGTCGATCGCGTCCACGACGTGCCGGCACCCCTCGGTGCCCATCGCCCCGCCCATCCGCGTCGCGTCCGTGGCGTACGCGACGACCGGCGAACCGTCGATCTCACCCCGCGCCCACAGCACACCCGAGGTGTCGCGTGGCACCGACAACCGCAACGAGCCCGCGTCGAACAACGCCCGGAGCCGAACCTCCGGATCCCGGTGGTCCGCGACGGACGACGCGTCCACGCCAACGGCGGTGGTGGTCACGTGAGCCTCCATGGCTGTGGTCTCAGGCCCGCGTGAAGACGAGAGCCACGTTGTGACCGCCGAAGCCGAACGAGTTGTTCAGCGCGGCGGGGATGTCCATGTGGCGCGCCTCGTTGGCGGCCACGTCCAGGCTGAGCCCGTCGTCGGGGTCGTCCAGGTTGATCGTCGGCGGTACGACACCGTCGCGGATCGCCAGGATGGTGGCGATCGACTCCAGCGCGCCCGCCGCGCCCAGCAGGTGACCGGACATCGACTTGGTCGAGGTCAGCACCGGGTGGTCACCCAGCGCCGCGCGCAGCGCGGTGATCTCCGCGACGTCACCGACCGGGGTCGACGTGGCGTGCGCGTTGACGTGCACGATGTCCGCCTTGGCGACGCCCGCGTCCGCGATCGCCTTCGCGATCGCCCGGATCGCGCCCTCGCCCTCCGGATGCGGCTGGACGATGTCGTAGCCGTCGGAGGTGAGGCCGGCGCCGGCCAGCCGGGCGTAGACCCGGGCGCCCCGGGCGGCGGCGTGCTCCGCCCGCTCCAGCACCAGGATGCCCGCGCCCTCCCCGAGCACGAAGCCGTCGCGGCCCTTGTCCCATGGCCGGGAGGCCCGCTCCGGCTCGTCGTTGCGGGTCGACATCGCCCGCATCGAGCTGAACCCGGCGATCGGCAGCTGGTGGATGACCGCCTCGGTGCCGCCGGCCACCACCACGTCGGCCCGGCCGGCACGGATCATGTCCATGCCGAGCGCGATCGCCTCGGCGCCGGTCGCGCAGGCGCTGGCGACCGAGTGCACCCCCGCCTTCGCGCCCAACTCCAGCCCCACCCAGGCGGCGGGGCCGTTCGGCATCAGCATCGGGATGGTGTGCGGGGAGACCCGCCGCGGGCCGGACGCCTCCAGGATGTCGTCCTGGGCGAGCAGCGTCAGCGCGCCGCCGATGCCCGAGCCGACGCTGACGCCCAGCCGCTCCGGGTCCAGCCCGGAGTCGGCCAGGCCGGAGTCCGCCCAGGCCTGCTGCGCCGCGATGATCGCGATCGCCTCGGAACGGTCGAGCCGGCGCAGCTTGACCCGGTCGATCAGGCCGGTCGGCTCGACCGCGAGCCGGGCGGCGATGCGGACGGGCAGTTGCTCGGCCCACTCCTGGGTGAGCGGACCCACCCCGGAGCGGCCGGCGAGCATGGCGTCCCAGGTCGACGCGACGTCCCCGCCCAGCGGGGTGGTCGCGCCGAGCCCGGTGACGACGACGTCGGTGTGAGCCATGATCAGGACTGCGCCTCGATGTAGCTGACGGCGTCCCCGACGGTCTTCAGGTTCTGCACCTCGTTGTCCGGGATCTTGACGCCGAACTTCTCCTCGGCCGCCACCACGACCTCCACCATGGAGAGCGAGTCGACGTCCAGGTCGTCGGTGAAGGACTTCCCCTCGGCCACGTCGTCCGGGTTCACCCCGGCAACCTCTTCGAGGATCTCGGCGAGGCCGGCGGTGATCTCGTCACGGGTCATTGCGGTTGGTTCCTCTCATCGTGGATCATTCGACGGCCGACGACGCCGGCCGTCACTCCCCGGCGCAGCGGCCGGAGGGGCTTCTCAGGGGCAGCGGACGACCTGACCGGCGTAGGTCAGGCCGCCGCCGAAGCCGAAGAGCAGCACCGGGGCGCCGGACGGCACCTCCCGCCGCTCGACCAGCTTGGACAGGGCCAGCGGCACGCTCGCCGCCGACGTGTTGCCGGACTCGACGATGTCCTTGGCGACGATCGCGTTGGGGATGCCGAGCCGCTTGACGATGCCGTCGATGATGCGGGCGTTGGCCTGGTGCGGCACGAAGGCCGCCAGCTCCGACGGGTCCACCCCGGCGCGCTCGCACGCCTGCCGGGCCAGCGGCGCCAGCTCCGTGGTGGCCCAGCGGAAGACCGACTGGCCCTCCTGCTGGATGGACGGGCGCCAGCCCTCGATGCGTACCGCGTCGCCGCGCTCCGGCACCGAGCCCCAGACCACCGGGCCGACGCCGTCGGGCTCGCCCTCGCCGACTGCCGACACCACGGCGGCGCCGGCGCCGTCGGCGAAGATGATGCAGGTGGAGCGGTCCGTCCAGTCGACGATGTCGGACAGCTTCTCCGCGCCGATGACCAGGGCGTTGCGCGAGGCGCCGGCCCGGATGGCGTGGTCCACGGTGCCCAGCGCGTACGCGAAGCCGGAGCAGGCCGTGTTGAGGTCGAACGCCCCCGGCGCGGTGATGCCGAGCTTGGCGGCGACCCGGCAGGCCACGTTCGGGCTGCGGTCGGCGGAGCTGCACGTCGCCACCACGACCAGGTCGATGTCGGCGGCGGTGAGCCCGGAGTTGGCCAGCGCCTTGCCGGCGGCGGCGGCGGCCATGTCGGCGACCGTCTCGCCGTCGGCGATCCGCCGGGTGACGATGCCGACCCGGTCCCGGATCCACTCGTCGCTGGTCTCGACCAGCTGGGCGATGTCGTCGTTGGTGACCACGCGGGAGGGCTGGTAGTGCCCCAGCGCGACGATCCGGCTGCCGGTCATGCGTGTCCTCCGATGCGGACGAGCGGTTGGCCCGGCGCGACCGGGTCGTCGTGGTGGGCGAGCCACTCGGTGAGCACGCCGCTGCCGTGCGCGGTCACCTCGACCGGGCCCTGCCGGGTGGTCACGTGGCCGACGACCTGGCCGGCGCGGAGCGTGTCGCCCTCGGCGAGCTCCCGCGCCGGCTCGAAGGTACCGGCCGACGGGGCCACCACCACGCGGAACTGCATGGTCGGCTCGTGGCCCGGCGCCATCCCGTGCCGGGCGATCAGGTCCCGGGCGGCGGGCAGGTCGTCCGGGGTGTTGAGGGTGACCACCTCGGGGGCGCCGGCCCCCTTCAGCTCCCGCTTCACCAGGCCCGCGAGGGTGCCGGCCGGGGGCAGCTCGACCACGCCGGTCACCCCGAGGTCGGCCAGGGTACGCATGCAGAGGTCCCAGCGCACCGGCGCGGTGACCTGGCGGACCAGGCGCTGCACCATGTCGCGCCCGTGGTTGACCGCGGCCCCGTCGAGGTTCGACAGCAGGATCCGGGCCGGGTCGGTCGGGGTGATCCCGGCGGCCACGGCGGCCAGCGCCGTCTCGGCGGGGGCCATGTACGGCGTGTGGAAGGCGCCGGCCACCTTCAGGCGGATCACCCGGGCCTTCGCGGGCGGCTCGGCGGCGAGCTTCTCCAGCCCCTCGACGGCGCCGGCGGCGACGAACTGGCCGGCGCCGTTGCGGTTGGCCGGGTGCAGCCCGTGCGCGACGATCGAGGCGAGCACCTCGTCGGGGTCCCCGCCCAGCACGGCGGCCATCCCGGTCGGCTCCAGGGCGCAGGCGGCGGCCATCTCCCGGCCGCGTACGCCCGCCAGGGTGATCGCCGCCTCCGCCGGGAGCACCCTGGCGAGCGCCGCCGCGCCCAGCTCGCCGACGCTGTGGCCGGCGGTGAGCGTGACGTCGTACATCGGCAGGTGCTCGGCGGCCAGCAGCGCGGCGGCGACCAGCAGCGGCTGGGTCCGCGCGGTGTCCCTGATCTCGTCCGCGTCGGCGGCGGTGCCGAGGTGCAGCAGGTCGACCCCGGCCAGCGCCGACCACCAGCGCAGACGTGCCTCGGCGCCGGTGAGGTCCAGCCAGGGAGTCAGGAAGCCGGGTTTCTGGGAACCCTGGCCGGGTGAGAGTACGGCGAGCACGTCTATGACTCTCCCGGATACGCGCGGGTAGCGCTGTGCCGCCTTCGACCAAACCGCACTAGAACCTTTGGAGGGTTCCTACAAAAATCGGCGGCGATCATCACCTGTGTGTGGCGTTTTGTTGACACTCGTGGTCATTGTCTGGGTTGGTACCACCGGGACCACCGGGTCGAGCCGGCCGACGGTGAGGGCCACCTGGAGCGCGAACGCGTCCCGCGCCGCGAGCGGCGAGAAGCCGGTGACGTCGGAGATCCGCCGCAGCCGGTAGCGCACCGTGTTCGGGTGCACGAACAGGGACCGCGCGGCGCTCTCCAGCGTGCCGCCGGCCGCGAAGAAGGCGTCGAGGGTCTCCAGCAGTTCCCCGCCGGCCCGCACCAGCGCGGCGTAGACGTCGTGCCGCAGCCGTCGGCGCGCCTCCGCGTCCCCGGCCAGCGCCCGCTCCGGCAGCAGGTCGTCCGCCGGCACCGGCCGGGGCGCGGTCGGCCAGGCCGGTGCGGCCCGGAAGCCGGCCAGCGCGGCGCGCGCCGATTCGGTCGCCTCGTCCAGGCTCGGTACGGCCGGACCGACCACCACCGGCCCGTCCCCGAAGGCGCCGAGCAGCTTTCCGGTGGCCGCGACCGGGTCGGCGGCGCCGCCGAGCACGATGACCAGCCGATCGCCGTGCACCCCGCCGATCACCTCCGTGCCGATACGCCGGGCCTGCCGGTGGACGGTGTGCAGCACGGCGGAGACCTCCCCGCCGGGGGAGCGGCCGACCGCCACCGCCACCGGCGGGGCGTCCGCCCAGCCGAGCGCCGCCGCCCGGCTCGCCAGCACGTCCGGCGAGTCGCCCCGCAGCAGCGCGTCCACCAGCAGCGCCTGCAACCGGGCGTCCCACGAACCGCGCGACTCGGCGGCCCGGGCGTACACCCGGGCGGCGGCGAAGGCGATCTCCCGGGAGAAGCGCAGCACCGCCTCGCGCAACTGCTGTTCCTCGCCCTTCGCCGCCAGGTGCGAGACCTGCTCCTCGACGACGTCGATCATCACCTTCACCAGCGCGACGGTCTGCTGGAGGCTGATCGAGCGGGCGAGCGCCTGCGGCGCGGTGGCGAAGACCTCGTCCGAGACCTCCTGGGTGCTGTCCGCACTGCCGCCGCCGTCACGCAGCCACTGCACCAGCGACCGGGCCCCGGCCTGGGCCACCAGCATCACCCAGGAGCGGTGGTCGGGCGGCAGGTCGCGGAACCAGGGCAGCGCCTCGTCCATCCGGGCCACGCTGGCGCTGGCCAGCGCCCCCGCCGCCCGCTCGATCCGGCGCAGCGTGGCCGACAGTTCCGTCCCGCCCGGCTCGCTCACCGCCCCAGCCTGACACGCCCCGACCTGCGGCTCCGCGCCGGGCGGCCCGCCCGCCGTGCCCCGGGCGGTCCACCCGCCGTGACCCCCGGGCGGCCCGCCCGTCAGGACGAAGGCCGTGCCCCGGGCGGCGGTGCGGTCAGGCCGGCGGCGGGGCGGGCAGTCCCAGCTCCTGGGCCAGGATGGCGGCCTGCACCCGGCTGCGCAGGTCCAGCTTTGCGAGGATCCGACTGACGTGGGTCTTGGTGGTGCTCTCGGCCATCGCCAACCGGTCGGCGACCTGCTGGTTGGACAGGCCGAGCCCGAGACAGGCCAGCACGTCGCGCTCCCTGGGCGTCAGCGCGTCCACCGCCCCGGGGGCCGCGGCGGAGGTGGCCGGGGCGGTCGCCGCGAACGCGGTGATCAGGCGGCGGGTGACCGCCGGGGCGATGAACCCCTCGCCCCGGGCGACCGTCCGTACCGCCGCCACCAGCCCCTCCGCGTCGATGTCCTTGAGGACGAAGCCCGCCGCGCCGGCCCGCAGCGCCCCGAAGACGTACTCGTCGACGTCGAAGGTGGTGAGCACGAGCACGTCGGCGAGCCGGTCGGCGGTGATCTCCCGGGTGGCCGAGATGCCGTCCAGCCGGGGCATCCGCACGTCCAGCACCGCGACGTCCGGGCGCAGCTCCCGGCACAGCCGGACCGCCTCGGCGCCGTCCTCGGCCTCGCCCACCACCTCGACGCCGGCCGCCCCGGCCAGGATCAGCGCCAGCCCGGCCCGCACCGCCGGCTGGTCGTCGGCGAGCAGCACCCGGATCACCTCGGCCATGTCGCGCCCCGTCCCCTCACGGCGCCACCTCCGTCGGCAGCTCCACCCGTACCCGCCAGCGGCCCCCCGCCGGACCGGCGGCGAACCGGCCGTTGAGCAGCACCGCCCGCTCCCGCATCCCGATCAGGCCGGCGCCCGCGCCGGTCAGGGTGCCACGGCCGGCGCCGACCGGGTTCTCCACGCCCACCACCACCCCCGCCGGCTCGTACGCGACCAGCAGGTCGGCCTCGCCGGCGCCGTGCTTGAGCGCGTTGGTCAGCGACTCCTGCACGATCCGGTACGCGGCCAGGTCCACCCCGACCGGCAGCGCGCGGGGCTCGCCGCGCCGGGTCGCCCGTACGGTCAGCCCGGCGGCGCGGACCCGGTCCACGAGAGCGTCCACCTCGCTGAGCCGCGCCCGGGTCGTCTCGTCGGTCGCGTCGGCGGCCGTCCCGCCCTCCGCCGGTTCCCGCAGCAGGCCGATCATCTGCCGCATCTCGCCCAGCCCCTGCACGCTGCTCTCCCGGATCACGCGCAGCGCCGACTCGACCTGCGACCGGTCGAGTCCGGGGACGGAGAGTGCGGCCGTGGCGTGGATGGCCACCGCGCTGAGGTGGTTGGCGATCACGTCGTGCAGCTCCCGGGCCATCCGGGCCCGCTCCGCACCGACCGCCTGCCGGCGGTCCAGCTCCACCAGCCGGGCGGTCTGCTCGGCCCGGGCCCGCTCGGCGACCGCCTGGTCCCGGTACTGCCGCACGCTGATCCCGGTGAGCACCGGCAGCACCCCGGCCAGCACCACGGGCGCCCCGAAGCCCACGCCCCGCCAGTCGCCCCTGAGCAGCATCCCCACCGCCGTGCCGAGGACGCTCAACCCGACCATGACCTGGAGCAGCCGGCGCCAGGTCCGGGCCGAGCCGAACACGCACGCGTCGTAGAGCACCTGGGTGTAGACGAGGACGGTGGCCAGCGAGCCGCCCATCGCGAGGTCGGCCAGCACCGCCACCGTGCCGAGCGCCAGGCTGGCCCGGGTGGCGACCCGGCGCAGGCCCACGGCCACGCAGACCACCGCCAGCGGCAGCAGGAACAGCGGTTCCGGCAGGCCCGGGTGCCAGGACAGTTGGGGCTGCGTGCCGAGGCCGTACATGACCGCCCCGCCGACCAGGGACGCGCACGCGAGCAGAAGATCGCGCCCACCCGTCCCGGCCCCCACCCACTTCCCCACCCGACTCCCCGCTCCCACCCCCCGATCCCACCACACCCCCACCCCGCCCGTTCCCGCCGATCATGCAGTCGTGGTGGGGGACGAAAGCAGCACCGGCGTACGAAATTCGCACCACAACTCCATGATCGCGACGGGAGGGGGGTGTGCGGGGTGGGGGAGTCGGGTGGCTGCGGGGGGCGTCGGTGCCGGCCAGTACGGTGACAGGGCCCGTCGGAGCGACCCCGGCGGGCGGGGCGAGCGTGAGGAGACTCCGATGGCGCACGGGGAGGCCGAGCACGGCTGCGCCCAGGGCGAGCCCTGCCGGCCGGGCCACCACGAGCAGCCGGCGGCAGCCAAGCACCGCCGACTGCCCGGCGGGTTCCCGGCCCACTCGCCGGAGCACCCGGCCCGCGCGCCCGAGCGCCCCGAGGACGACGTCACGGTGCCCCGGCAGCGCGTCGCCGAGCCGGCTGCGACCGGCGAGGCCGAGCCGGCGGAAGTCCCGGGCTGCCGCAGCGACCTGCCCGGCTGGGCCGGCGCGCACCGGCACGGCCCGGTCCGCCCCCGGCAGCGCGTCACCCGCCGCGAGCGGCCGCCACGCCGCTGGTGCTGACCACGGCGACGCCGCCCGGCCGCTAGCGTGGTCGGGGTGAAGGCGATCGCGATCGACACGTACGGCCCGGCCGACCTGCTGACCGTCCGGGACCTGCCCGACCCGCCGGTCGGCCCGGACACGGTGCTCGTACGGGTCCGGGCGGCCGGGGTGAACCCGGTCGACTGGAAGGTGCGCGAGGGGTACCTGGCCGGTGCGATTCCGGGCCACTTCCCGCTCGTACCGGGTTGGGACGCGGCCGGGGTGATCGAGGCGGTCGGGCCGGCGGTGACCGGGTTCGCCGTCGGCGACGAGGTCGTCGGCTACGTCCGACGCGACCACGTCCAGTACGGCACGTACGCCGAACTCGTCCCGGCGCCCGAGCGGACGCTGGCGGCCAAGCCGGTACGGGCGTCCTGGGCCGAGGCGGGCGGCCTGCCCCTGGCGGGTCTCACGGCGTACCAGGCGCTCCAGTCGGCCCGCACCGGCGCCGGCGACACGGTGCTGGTGCACGGGGCGTCCGGCGGGGTGGGCCACCTGGCGGTGCAGATCGCCCGCGCGCTCGGCGCCGACCGCGTGATCGGCACGGCCGGCGCGGCCAACCACGACTTCGTCCGGTCGCTGGGCGCCGAGCCGGTCGCGTACGGCGACGGGCTGGCCGACCGGGTCCGCGCGGTCGCGCCCGACGGGGTGGACGTGGTGCTCGACCTGTTCGGCGGCGACGCGCTCGACGTGTCGGCCGAGTTGATCACCCGTCCCGCGCGGCTGATCTCGACGGCCGACCCGGAGCACGTCACCCGGCTGGGCGGCAGCTATCTGTTCGTGAAGCCGTCGACCGTGGACCTGGGCATGCTCGCCGGGCTGGTGGACGCCGGCCGGCTGACCGTCCACGTGGAACGGACGTTCCCGCTGGCGCAGGCGGCGGACGCGCAGCGCCTGGTGGAGGCGGGGCACGTCCGCGGCAAGGTGGTCCTGGAGGTCTGACCCGGCCGGAGGCCGTGCGCGTCGGCCGGGGACGTCGGCCCGCGCCCGGCCCGTGCCGGCCCGGCTCGCGCCGACCCGGCCCCGGGCGGGGCCGGCACGGGCGGAGCGGCGTCGGGTGACGGTCGGGCTGGCGCGGGGTCAGCGGGTGCGGCGGCGGACCAGCAGCGCGATCCCGGCGAGCCCCGACGTGATGACCAGCACCACCGCGACGTTGAGCAGCAGCAGCCGCTGCAACTCGCCGAGCGCCTCGTCGATGTCCTTCGCCGGGTTGAGGGCGTCCTCCGGGATGACCCGCTCGCCGCCGCCGACGCCCCCGCTGACGGTGTCGAACTGCCGCTCCAGCGGCACGCCCGCCGTGCGGAGGGTCTCCGACATGCTGAGCCGGCCCAGGAACCAGCCCGCGACGGTCTTGCGGGCGTCCGGCTGCTTGGCCGGGCGGTAGACGCGCGGCCCGCCGACCGCCTTGGGGTAGAGGTCGTACGTCTGCTTCGGTACGTCACCGGCGAACACCACGACCGTGTACTTCGGACCGAGGTCGGCCGTCTTCGGGCCCTTGGGCTGCCCCGTGCGGCCGAGGAAGTTGACCTGGTCGATGATCGCCACCACGTGCGCCGGTTGGGCCTCGGCGCGCAGCCGCAGCGGCTCCGCCAACCCCTGCCCGGTGATCTCCACTCCGGCCGGTGGGGGCTTCGGTGCCGCCGTCGCCGTCCCGGCCGGACCGAGCGACAGGACCGCCGCCGCGAGCCCGCCCGCCAACACCGCGACCAACCGCCGCATCGTTCGGACCATCGCCGCCTCCTCGCCCCGTTCGATGGCTGGCTTGCTGCAGGTCACGCGTTGGTTGGCTGACGGGGGTGACCGAACCCGTGCAGGGTGCCACCCTCAAGACTGCGCAGAACGTCGATCGGTTGCAGCTCGTGGAACAGTAATTGGAACTATCTGTGATCCCGGCCCGACCAATGAACGGTAGCCGTTGATCAGCGGGCGGATCGTACCTTTACGGAGGGGTTCATGGGGGGCAGGTTCCCACGAGTGGCGCGCACCTGGCCAGTGGTGCTCGGCGTGGCGCTCGGTGTGTCGTTGTTGCTGCCAGCCGCGCCGGCGGCCGCCCACAACTCGCTGACCGGCAGCGATCCGCGCAACGGCGCCCGGGTGGCCGAGGCGCCGTCCCGGATCGAGCTGCGTTTCCTGGCGAAGGTGGATCCGAATACGACGAAGATCACAGTCACCGGTCCGGACAACGTGGCCGCGCTGGGCGGCGCGCCGACCTTCTCCGGCTCGCGGGTGAGCGTGCCGTTCAAGCCGGGCCGGGCGGGGCTCTACATCGTCGACTACCGGGTGGCGTCCAGCGACGGGCACCCGGTCTCCGGCGAGGTGCGGTTCACCCTGACCACCGGCACCCCCGCCGAGTCGCCGACCGGTGCGGGCACCGCAGGCCAGACCGCCCCGGCGTCGGCCGTACCGCCCTCGGCCGATGCCGCGCCGACCTCGCCCGGCGCCGCGCCGAGCTCGGCCGTGCCCGATCCGGCGGGCGCGGGCTCGCCGGGATCCGCGGTACCGGCGGCGAAGGAGAGCGACGACGCGGCCGGGCGCGGCTGGCTGTGGGCCCTCGGCGGCGTGCTTCTCCTCGCCGCCCTCGCGGCCGGCCTGCTGCTGCGCCGCCGCTCCGCCCGTCGCTGAGCGGCGCCCGCCCCGACGCCGGACGGCTCGACGCATCGACGCCCGGACCGGACGGTCCGGGCGCCGAGGGGTACGTCGCGCTGGCGCGGTGTGGCCCGCGCGGCGGCTCAGACCAGGCGGACCCGGGCGGCGCGCAGCCGGCTCAGGACGCGCTCGCGGCCGAGCACCTCCAGCGACTCGAACAGCGGCAGCCCGACGGTGCGGCCGGTGACCGCGACGCGCACCGGGGCCTGGGCCTTGCCGAGCTTGAGCCCGCGCTCGGCGCCGACCGCCTCCAGCGTCGACTTCAGCGTCTCCGCGTCCCACGACTCCAGCGCCTCGAACGCCGCCGTGGCGGCGTCCAGCAGCTCCGCCGAGCCCTCCTTCATCGCCTTGGCCCAGGCGGCCTCGTCGATCAGCGGCGCGTCGAGGAAGAGGAAGTCGACGTTCGGCACGATCTCGCTGAGCAGCGCGATCCGGGTCTGCGCCAGCGGGGCGACGGCCGCGAAGGCGTCCGCGTCGAACTCCTCCGGCTGCCACGGCGGCGGGGCGATGGTGCCGGTGCCCGTCAGCCACGGCCGGCAGGCCTCGACGAACTCCTCGACCGAGAGCGCCCGGATGTACTCGCCGTTGAACGCCCGGAGCTTCTTCTCGTCGAAGAACGCCGGGGAGGGGTTGACCTCCTCCAGCCGGTACTCCTCCTCGATCACCGGCCACGGGACGATCTCCCGGTCGCCCGACGGCGCCCAGCCGAGCAGCATCAGGTAGTTGCGCATCGCCTCGGCCAGGTAGCCCTCGTCCCGGAACGCCTCCAGGGCCACCTTGTCCCGGCGCTTGGAGAGCTTTTGCCGCTTCTCGTTGACCACCACCGGCACGTGCGCCCAGATCGGCGGCTTGACCCCGAGGGCGTCCCAGAGGAGCTGCTGCTTGGGGGTGTTGGGCAGGTGCTCCTCCGCCCGGATCACGTGGGTGATCCCCATGGTCATGTCGTCGACCACGTTGGCGAGCAGGAAGACCGGCGAGCCGTCGCCCCGGGCGATGACGAAGTCCTCGATCAGCTTGTTCTCGAAGGTGGGCTCGCCGCGGATCAGGTCGACCACCACGGTCTCGCCCTCGTCCGGCGTGCGGAAGCGCAGGGCGCGCCCCTCGCCGGCCGTCAGGCCCCGGTCGCGGCAGAAGCCGTCGTAGCCCTGGTACTGCGAGCCGGTGCGGGCCTGCACGGTCTCGCGGGTGCAGTCGCAGTAGTACGCGCGGCCGGACTCGTGCAGCCGCGCGGCGGCGGCCCGGTGCTCGCCGGCGTACTGGGACTGGAAGTGGGGGCCCTCGTAGCTGCCGCGCTCGATGCCGATCCAGTCCAGCGCGGAGAGGATGCCCTCGGTCCACTCCGGCTTGTTGCGGGCCGCGTCGGTGTCCTCGATGCGGAGCACGAACACCCCGCCCTGCTGCTTGGCGTAGATCCAGTTCTGCAGCGCCGAGCGGGCGCCGCCGACGTGGAACATACCGGTCGGGGAGGGGGCGAAGCGTACACGTACCGTCACGTCCCCAGCCTACGGCGGCCCGCGACCGGATTCCGCCAGGGGTGCGGCTCAGGGCACCGAGCGGATCTTCAGCACCAGGACGCTGCCCAGCACGGTGACCGCCGCGGTGACCGCGTAGAGCACCGGATAGCCGCCGAGGTGCACCACGAGCGGGGCGGAGATCGCCGGCCCGAGCACCTGCGGGGCGGAGTTGGCGATGTTGATCACGCCCAGGTCCTTGGCCCGGTCGGCAGCGGCCGGCAGCACCTGGGTGATGAGCGCGGCGTCCACCGACAGGTAGACGCCGTAGCCGGCGCCGAGCAGCAGCGCGGCGACCACGGCCACCGGCCAGACCGGCGCGACGGCCAGCAGCAGCGCGGCGACCGCCATGATCCCGCCGGCGGTGATGACGAAGACCTTGCGCCGGCCGGAGCGGTCCGACAGCCGCCCGGCCACCACGGCGGTGGCCGCCAGGCCGGCCGTGTAGAGCAGGATCAGCACCAGCAGGCCGCCCTCGGGGTCGACGTGGCGCACCTCGTCGGTGAGGAAGTAGAGCAGGTAGAGCGTGCCGAGGGCGTTGCCGAGCTGCACCAGGAACCGGGTGATCCAGGCCCAGCCGAAGTCGGGGTGGCGGCGCGGCGAGATCCACATCGACGCGAGCAGGGCGCGCCACCGCAGCGCCGGGCGGTGCGCCCGGGGCAGCGGGTCGTCGGCGGTGAGCAGCGCGAACGGCAGGGCCAGCAGCAGCACCGCCGCCGCCATCGCCACGTAGCCGGCGGCGGTGCCGCTCACCACGGCGGTGACCAGCACCACCCCGAGCACCAGCCCCAGCGCCTGGGGGATGCCGACCCAGCCGGAGACGCCGCCCCGCTGGGCGACCGGCACCCGGTCCGGCACGGCGGCGGTGAGGCTGGCCAGCATCGCGTTGAAGCAGACCTGCGCGGCTACCCAGCCGAGCGCGACCCCGGCGACGGTGCGTTGCTGCGCCAGCAGCACCAGGGCCGCCGCGCCGAGCAGCGCGCCGCCGGCGGTCCAGACGTGCCGCCGGCCGAACTCCCGCCCGGCCAGCCGCAGGCAGGTCCGGTCCGACAGCGCCCCGGCGAGGGGGTTGGCGAGCACCGCGGCGAGCGCGCCGAGGCCGGTGACCACGGCCAGCGCGGTCTCCTTGTCGGCCGGCGCGATCCGCCCCAGCTGCTGCGGCAGCAGCACCTGGATCGGCGTGAAGAACGCCATCCAGACCCCGAGGTTCGCCGCGAAGATCAGCGCGATCCAGCCCCGCCGCACCGGCACGGTCGGCTCGGCGAGCGCCGCCGGCAGCGACGCGGGCGTCGGATCGACGGTGGTCACGGCCGGGCGATCAGGTCACGGAACCAGGCGTACGAGGACTTGGGCGTACGCGCCCGGGTGTCGAAGTCGACGTGCACGAGGCCGAAGCGCTTGGTGAAGCCCTCCGCCCACTCCCAGTTGTCCAGCAGCGACCAGACGAAGTAGCCGGTCACGTCGACGCCCTCGGCCATCGCCGCGCGTACCGCGCGCAGGTGCCCGTCGAGGTAGGCGATGCGCTCCGGGTCGTGCACCCGGCCGTCGGCGTCGGGCGTGTCGTCGTACGCGCAGCCGCTCTCGGTGACCTGGATCGGCGGCAGGTCGTCGGCGTACGTGCGGTGCAGCCAGCCGAGCAGCTCGCGCAGCCCGTCGGGGGCGACCGGCCAGTCGAAGGCGGTGCGCGGGTATCCGTCGAGCGGCACGAACTCGAACGGCAGCGGCGAGCCCTCCTGCGGGGCGCGTACGCCGGTCGGGTTGTAGTAGTTGACGCCCAGCACGTCGATCGGCGCGGCGATCACGTCGAGGTCCCCGGCGCGCACCACGCCCGTGTCGAAGCCCAGCCCGTCGGGGTAGCCCCGGCCGAGCAGCGGGTCGGTGAAGAGGCGGTTGTGCAGCGCCTCGTACGCGGCGACGGCCGCCCGGTCGGCGTCGGTGTCCCCGGCCGGCCGCACGGGCGAGTAGTTGTTGGCGATGGCGATCGGGCTGGTGGTGCGTGCCCGCAGCGCGGCGACGGCGAGGCCGTGGGCGAGCAGTTGGTGGTGGGCCACCGGGAAGGCGTCGAAGAGCAGCGTCCGGCCGGGGGCGTGCTCGCCCGTGCCGTGGCCGAGGCTCATGTGGATGAACGGCTCGTTGAGGGTGATCCAGAGCTTCACCCGGTCGCCGAGGCGGGCGGCGGTCGCGTCGGCGTACTCGGCGAAGCGGTGGGCGGTGTCCCGGTTCAGCCAGCCGCCCGCGTCCTCGAGGGCCTGCGGCAGGTCCCAGTGGAAGAGCGTGGCGACCGGGTCGACGCCGTGGGCGAGCAGGTCGTCGACCAGCCGGTCGTAGAAGTCCAGGCCGCGCCCGTCGACCGGGCCGTCGCCGGTGGGCCGCACCCGGGGCCAGGCGATCGAGAAGCGGTACGCCGAGACGCCCAGCCCGGCCAGCAGCGCGACGTCCTCGGCGTGCCGGTGGTAGTGGTCGCAGGCCACGTCGCCGGTGCTGCCGTCGGCGATCCGCCCGGGGGTGTGGGCGAAGGTGTCCCAGATGGACGCTCCCCGCCCGTTCTGGTCGACGCCGCCCTCGATCTGGTAGGCGGAGGTGGACACTCCCCAGCGGAATCCGGCGGGGAACTCGGGCATCGCTGCGGTCGACATGCGCCCTCCCGGCGTACGTGAATCGTGTTCGCGACTCTAGAGCGCCGTCGATCGATGCGCCATAGGTCTTCCGGCGTCGCAGCGCAATGGATTTCGGCGTGTCTTTTCCAAACCCGTCCCAGTACGTCCGAATTTGCGCATAGAGTGCCGATATCGTGGGATGTCCTCACTGGAGGAAAGACGGAAATGATCCTCGTGGAACGCAGTGCGCACGTGATGGCGCCAGTGGAAGCGGTCTGGGACGTCGTGCAGCGGGCCGAGCAGTTGCCGGCCTGGCTGGCGGGGGTCCGTGCGGCCGAGGTGCTCTCGGGAGAGGGCTTCGGACGACGACAACTCGTCCAGGCCGGACGTGGCGCCGCGCATGAGGCCGAGGTGATCGCCTATCAGGCGCCGACCCTGATCGGCTGGCGCGAACGCGCCAAGGGCGCCGGTGCCCGGGCGGAGGCGCGCACCGAGATCTACGTCCAGCTCACCGCGGACGAGGAGGAGGGCGGGACGATCGTGCGACTCATCGTCGTGCGCTGGCCGGCCGGTCCGGTCAAGGCCGCCCTGCTCCGCCTCGGCCTGCGCAGGGTCGGCGCCGACCTGGAGGACTCGCTCGCCCGGCTGACCGATCTGGCCGCCGTCGGCTGAGCCGGGCACGTCCTGGCGTCACCCGCGACGGCGGTGGCCCGGTGTCCCCGCCAGGGACTCCGGACCACCGCCGCCTCGCTCGTCGGACGACGAAGGGCCCGGCGCGGGTGCGCCGGGCCCTTCGTCACGTACGTCCTAGCTGTCGCCGCCGGTCTCGCCGACCGGGGCCGCGTTCACGTCCTCGATGGCGTACTTCTTGGCCGCCTCGGCCGGCACGCTCGCCGGCACCGTGCCGCGCAGGGCGAGCTGCCGCAGCGTCGCCACCACCACCGACTCGGCGTCGACGTGGAAGTGCCGGCGCAGGGCGTGCCGGGTGTCGGACATGCCGAACCCGTCCGTGCCGAGCGAGGTGTAGTCGCCGGGCACCCAGCGGGCGATCAGGTCCGGCACCGCGCGCATCCAGTCGCTGACCGCGACCTTCGGGCCGTCGGCGTCGGCCAGCTTCTGCTGGATGTACGGCACCCGCTGCTCCGCGCCCGGGTTGAGGAGGTTGTGCTCCTCGCACTGCACCGCGTCCCGGCGCAGCTCCGTCCAGGAGGTCACCGACCAGACGTCGGCGGCCACGCCCCAGTCCTGGGCCAGCAGCTGCTGCGCCTTGAGCGCCCACTGCATGCCGGTGCCCGAGGCGAGCACGTTGGCCTTCGGCGCGTCGTCGCCCACCGACGGGGCGGGGGAGTAGCGGTAGATGCCCTTGAGCAGCCCCTCGACGTCCACCCCCTCCGGCTCCGCCGGCTGGAGGATCGGCTCGTTGTAGATCGTCAGGTAGTAGAAGACGTTCTCCTGCGCCTCGCCGTACATCCGGTGCAGGCCGTTCTCCACGATGTGCGCGATCTCGAACGCGAACGCCGGGTCGTACGCGACCACCGCCGGGTTGGTCGCGGCGATCAGGTGCGAGTGGCCGTCCTCGTGCTGGAGCCCCTCGCCGTTGAGCGTGGTCCGGCCGGCGGTGGCGCCGAGCAGGAAGCCCCGGGCCATCTGGTCGGCGGCGGCCCACAGCCCGTCGGCGGTGCGCTGGAACCCGAACATCGAGTAGAAGATGTACATCGGGATCATCGGCTCGTCGTGGGTGGCGTACGCCGAGCCCGCCGCCGTGAACGAGGCGACCGAGCCGGCCTCGTTGATCCCCTCGTGCAGGATCTGCCCGCCGATGGACTCCTTGTACGACAGGAACAGCTCCCGGTCGACCGAGGTGTAGCGCTGGCCGTGCGGCGAGTAGATCTTCTGCGTCGGGAAGAGCGAGTCCATGCCGAAGGTGCGGGCCTCGTCCGGGATGATCGGCACCCAGCGCTTGCCGAACTCCTTGTCCTTCATCACGTCCTTGAGCAGACGGACGAAGGCCATCGTGGTGGCCACCTTCTGCTTGCCCGAGCCGCGCTTGACGTCGGCGAAGCGCTCCGGGCCGGGGATGGCGAGCCGCTTCTGGCCGGAGCGCCGCGACGGCAGGTAGCCGCCGAGCTGCTGGCGCCGTTCCTTGAGGTAGGCGATCTCGTCGGACTTCTCGCCCGGCGTGTAGTACGGCGGCAGGTAGGGGTTGTCCTCCAGCGCCTTGTCCGGGATGTCCAGGTAGAGCCGGTCGCGGAAGGTCTTCAGGTCCTCCAGCGTCAGCTTCTTCATCTGGTGGGTGGCGTTGCGGCCCTCGAAGTGCGAGCCCAGCGTCCAGCCCTTGATCGTCTTGGCCAGGATGACGGTCGGCTGGCCGGTGTGCTCCATCGCCGCCTTGTAGGCCGCGTAGAGCTTGCGGTAGTCGTGCCCGCCCCGCTTGAGGTTCCAGATCTCGTCGTCGCTGAGGTCCTCGACCATCTTGCGGGTCCGCTGGTCGCGGCCGAAGAAGTGCTCCCGGACGTACGCCCCGGACTCCGCCTTGTAGGTCTGGTAGTCACCGTCGGGCGTGGTGTTCATCAGGTTGACCAGCGCGCCGTCGGTGTCCGCGGCGAGCAGCGGGTCCCACTCGCGGCCCCAGACCACCTTGATGACGTTCCAGCCGGCGCCCCGGAAGAACGCCTCCAGCTCCTGCATGACCTTGCCGTTGCCGCGCACCGGCCCGTCGAGCCGCTGGAGGTTGCAGTTGATCACGAAGGTGAGGTTGTCCAGCTCCTCGCGGGCGGCCACGCCGATCGCGCCGAGCGTCTCCGGCTCGTCCATCTCGCCGTCGCCCAGGTACGCCCACACGTGCTGGTCCGAGGTGTCCTTGATGCCCCGGTGGTGCAGGTAGCGGTTGAACCGCGCCTGGTAGATCGCGTTCAGCCCGCCCAGGCCCATCGAGACCGTGGGGAACTCCCAGAAGTCCGGCATGAGCCGGGGGTGCGGGTACGACGGCAGGCCGCCGCCCGGGTGCGACAGCTCCTGGCGGAACCCGTCGAGCTGGTGCTCGGTCAGCCGCCCCTCCAGGAACGCCCGCGCGTACATGCCGGGCGAGGCGTGGCCCTGGTAGAAGATGTGGTCGCCGCCGCCCGGGTGGTCCTTGCCCCGGAAGAAGTGGTTGAAGCCCACCTCGTAGAGCGAGGCCGAGCTGGCGAAGGTGGAAATGTGCCCGCCGACGCCGATCTCGGGGCGCTGCGCCCGGTGCACCAGCATGGCCGCGTTCCACCGGACGTACGCCCGGATCCGCCGTTCCACGTGCTCGTCGCCCGGGAACCACGGTTCGCGCTCCGGCGGGATGGTGTTGATGTAGTCGGTGGTGGTCAGCGACGGCACCCCGACCTGGCGCTCGCGGGCCCGCTCCAGCAGGCGCAGCATGACGTAGCGGGCGCGCTTTGTCCCGCGCTCGTCGATGACACCGTCGAGCGACTCGACCCATTCGCTGGTCTCTTCAGGGTCGATGTCCGGAAGCTGGCTCGGCAGACCAGCGGTGATCACCGGGCGCTTGCGTTCCGTAGCCACAGGCGTTCCCTCGGTTCTGTGTGGGATAGGTCTCTAGCGCCATCCTGCCCCCTGGTGGCACCCGCCGTCACGCCCACCGCCCGGAGACGCGACGCGCGACACAGGTACCCGCCGGTAACTTTGCGCAACCGGTGCTGCGTCCCGTCCCGGGCGGGCGGGGCAGCCCGCCCCTTGCCCGGCCTCCCTACCCTGCGCGGCATGGACAGAGGGCTGGCCCGCGTCGGCGCGGTCATGGTGGTGGTCGGAGCGGCCGGGGTGATCGGCGGCGGGATCGCAATGCGCGAGGGACACCGCGCCCTCCTCGCGATCGTCCTGGTCGGGGGTCTGCTGGCGGTGCTCGGCCTGGCGGTGCTGCGTGGCGCCCGGCGTGGCCCGCGTCGCCGCCGCCCGACGGGCGGGCGGCACGCGGGGGTCGGCTTCACACCGGTCGGGCCCGCCGGGGACGCCGGGGTCGGCTACGACAGCCGCGACCACGGCTCCGACGCCGGCGCGGGCTCCGGCTGGTGGGGCGGTGGGGATTCCGGCGGCGGCTGGTCGGGTGGCGGGGACTCCGGCGGCGGTTACTGACCTGCTGGGGCAGAATGCGTCGTATGCGCAGTGAGGTGATCACCGTCCAGACCGGGGCCCGGCCGACCGTCCGGGACATCACGGCGGAGGCCGAGCGGTTCGTCTCCGGGCAGGGCGACGGTCTGCTGCACGTCTTCGTGCCGCACGCCACCGCCGGGCTGGCGATCATCGAGACCGGTTCGGGCTCCGACGACGACCTGCTCGCCGCGCTCGACGACCTGCTGCCCACCGACGACCGCTGGCGGCACCGGCACGGCTCGCCCGGCCACGGGCGCGACCACGTGCTGCCGGCGTTCGTCCCCCCGTACGCGACGCTGCCGGTCGTCGACGGCCAGCTGGCGCTGGGCACCTGGCAGTCGGTCTGCCTGGTCGACCCCAACGGCGACAACCCCACCCGGACCGTCCGCTTCTCGTTCCTCCCCGGCTGACCGCCCGTTCCCGGCCACCCGGTCAGACCGCGACGTCGCGCCGGGCGAAGGTGACCGCGCCGACGGCGCCCAGCGCCACGGTGGCACCGGCGAGCAGCAGCGCCCCGACCGGCTGCACGCCGTCGACCAGCGGCGAGCCGCCCAGGTACCAGTGGAACGGGGACAGCTCCCGCGCCCAGGTCAGCCCCTCCACCCGGGGCAGGACCGAGTTCGCCAGGTAGGCGAGCACGGCGACCGCGGCGCCGGTGCCGAGGGCCGCGGCCCGCCGCCCGGTCGCCGCGCCGACGGCGAAGGCGAGCGCGGCGAAGGCCAGCCCGAACAGGGCCAGGTGCAGGGTCATCGCCGCGAAGCCGCCGACGGTGATGCCGTCGAACCGCGCCGGGCCGCTCAGCGCGACCATCGCCAGGCCGAGCAGGACGGTCACCACCACGATGCCGACCGCCACCGCCGCGAAGCGGAGCAGGACGAGCCGGGTCCGGCCGACCGGATGGGCGAGCACCAGGTCGAGCGTGCCGGCCTCCTCGTCGCCGGCCACCGCGCGGGCGCCCGCGGCGATGGCGAACACGGCGACCAGCAGCGGGACCAGCAGGCCGTACACGGCGCTGCCGAGGTAGCCGGCGGCGCTGGTGAGGTCGCTGTAGTTGAACGCCTCCAGCAGCCCCTCCGGGTACGCCTCCAACGCCTTCGTCATCTCCGGCGTCTGCATCGTCGGCCAGAACGAGGCGTACATCGCCCCGACGGCGACGATCGCCACGGTCCAGCCGAGCAGTGAGCGGCGCGCGTCGTGCAGGGCCTTGGTGAACGGGTCACGCAGCAGCACGGGCGGACTCCTCCCGGGAGTAGTAACCGAAGAACAGCTCCTCCAGGTCGGGCTCCTCGGAGAGCAGCCCGACCACGGTGTGCCCGGCGACCGCCTTGACCAGCGCGTCGGCCCGCCCGTCGAGGCGGCAGCGCAGGGTCGTTCCCGTGACCGTCACCTCGCTCACGCCGGGCAGCGCGGCGAACTGCGCCGCGACGACCGGCTCGGCGAAGGTGACCTCCACCCGGCGTACGGCCCGCTCGCGCAGCTCCTCGACCCGCGCCACGGTGACCAGCCGGCCCTCGCGGATGATGCCCACCCGGTCGGCGGTCTGCTGCACCTCGCTCATGACGTGCGAGGACATGAACACCGTCCGGCCGTCGGCACGTGCCTCCCGCACCATCGACAGGAACTCCTGCTGGAGGAACGGGTCCAGCCCGCTGGTCGGCTCGTCGAGGATCAGCAGCTCCGGTTCGTGCATGAACGCCTGCACCACGCCGACCTTCTGCCGGTTGCCCTTGCTGAGCCCCCTGATCCGCCGGCCGAGGTCCAGGTCGAGCCGGGCGGCCAGCTCGTCGATCCGGGCCCCGGGCACCCCGCCGCGCAGGTTGCCCAGGTAGGTGAGCAGCTCCCGGGCGCTCTGCCGGCCGTCCACGACGAAGTCGCCGGCCAGGTAGCCGATGCGGCGGCGCAGGGCGACCCCGTCGCGGCGGGGGTCCGCGCCGAGGACGCTGACCCGGCCGCTGGTCGGGCGGATCAGGTCGAGCAGCAGCCGGATCGTGGTGGACTTGCCGGCTCCGTTGGGGCCGAGGAACCCGTACACCTCGCCGCGCTCGACCCGCAGGTCCAGCCCGGTCAGGCCACGGTTGCGCCCGTAGGTCTTGACCAGCTTCCCGGTCTCGATGGCGGGGTCAGCCATCCCTGCCTCCCCTCTTCGCGTACTCGGACTCGAAGCGTTCGACGAGCTTCGGCACCTCGCGTTCGACGAACGCGTAGAAGTCGCGCATCACCCGCAGCCGTTCGCTGCCGGGCGCGTCCTCCCCGCCGACGACGGTCAGACCCTGCTCCATCAGCTGGCGGAACACCCGGAACTTGGCGGCGTCGGCGGCGATCCGGATGATCGCGTCCGGCCTGACCTCGTAGGCGTGCCCCCGATGGCCCGGCACCGGCACCCGCCGGGCCAGACCGCTGGTCTCGAGCATCCGCATGCCGGTGCTGACCGAACCCTTGGAGAGCCCGAGTCCCTCGGCGAGCTGGGCGCTGGTCTGCCACGGCGGGTCGCAGACGAGCAGCCAGCCGAGCAGCTTGCCGTACGCCGGTGGCAGGCCGAGCCCGCTCAGCACGACGGCGGCCTCCTCGGCGTAGTGGCGCTGGGCGGACACTTCCGTCATTGGCTCCCCGTTTCAAATGTTCAATACGTTCTGAACAGAAGATACGCGCGAGGGCGGCGCCGAGGCAAGGGGTGCAGGTGACCGCCGTCTCCGGCGGCGGCGGTCAGGCGGCGGCGAGCTGGTTGATGCGGATGCGGGTGGTCAGGGCGTCGAGCAGGCCGCGCAGCAGCGCCCGCGTGGTCTCGTCCGTGACGGTGCCGTCCGGGGCGATCTTCTCGTGCGCGTTGGTCACGATGATCTCCGGCTTGCTGAGCACCGTGGAGTCGGTCCACAGGAACAGCTGCCGGAGCTGGAGCTGGGCCCGTACGGTGCCCATTCCGGTCGGCGCCGCGCCCATGATGGCCACCGGCTTGTGCGCCAGTGGCGACACCCAGGAGGTGACCGGGAAGCTCGGCCGGGACGCCCAGTCGAGCGCGTTCTTCAGCACCCCGGGCACCCCGTAGTTGTACTCCGGGGTGGCGATGAGCAGCGCGTCCGCCGCCGCCACCCGCCGGCGCAGGTCGACCACGGGCGCCGGCGGCGTGGCCTCGACGTCCTCGTCGAAGGGCGGGATGGCGCCCAGTCCCTCGTACCGCTCGATGGTCAGCCGCTCCGGGGCGAGGCGCTGCGCGGCCCGGATCAGCGCGGTGTTGTACGACGCGTGGCGCAGGCTGCCGGAGATGGCGAGGACCGAGAAGTCGGACATGGCGGGGTGCCTCCGTTCGGCGCTCGACGCGATTTGCGTGAGCAGCTAAACAGTAGAGCTACTAAACTATTGACCGCAAGTAGGATGTGGGGCATGGCGCAGCACACCGCCCCCTCCACCCCGCCGCATCCCGCCGACCGCGCGGCGCTGGCCGGCGACGTGGTGCGCCGGATCACGCACGTCGCCGCCGCGCTGCGCCACCACCAGGATCTGGAGATCGCCGAGCTGGGGCTGACCCCCGCGACCGCGCGGGCGCTGCACGAACTGGACCCCGACCGGCCGCTGCCGGCCCGCGACCTCGCCGAAGGGCTGGGCTGCGACCGCTCCAACGTGACCGCCCTGGTCGACAAGCTGGAGCGGGCCGGGCTGGTCGAGCGGCATCCCGACCCCGCCGACCGGCGGCAGAAGACGCTGGTGGTGACCGGGCCGGGGCGGCAGGTGCGGGCCCGGGTGCACCAGGTCATGACGGACTCCCGGCTGCTCGCCGGGCTCACCGTCGACGAGCTGGCGACCCTGCGCGAGCTGGTCTGGAAGGTCTCCGACGGAGGCTGCCCCGAGCGGTGCGACGACGACTGAACCACACCGCGTCATTCGTGTCCGAGTGGGCGCACGGGCCGCTCGTCGGTAATGCTGTCCGACGTGACCACCCCGCAAGATCTCGACGACCGGTTCCGGGAGACGCTGGCCGCGCTTGCCACCCCGCCGCAGCGGCGTGACCCCGCACGGCCGGTCACCGACGACACGACGCTGACCGGCGCGCGGGCGCTGGACCTCTTCGACGCGCAGGCCACCAGCCGCCAGCTCGACCTGGCCGGCCGGTGGCTGCACAGCTTCGGCGAGGGCTTCCACACGATCGGCTCCGCCGGCCACGAGGGCAACGCCGCGCTCGCCGCCGCGCTGCGCGCTACCGACCCGGCGCTGCTGCACTACCGCTCGGGTGCCTTCTACTGCGTC
This sequence comes from Micromonospora sp. M71_S20, assembly GCF_003664255.1. NCBI lineage: Bacteria > Bacillati > Actinomycetota > Actinomycetes > Micromonosporales > Micromonosporaceae > Micromonospora > Micromonospora sp. M71_S20. The sequence continues at coordinate 243,835 of NZ_RCCV01000003.1, forward strand.
CGCGCCGACCAGGCCGCCCGCTCGACGCCGGGCGAGCGGGCCGGGGCCGAGCAGGAGGGGGTCGACCAGCCGGCTGCGGTCGGCCGGCCCGTCGAGGCCGCGCCGGCCGACCCGGACGGGCCCGGCGACCCCTCCGCGCCCGACGCCCCCGACCCGGAGGAGCCGACCGGCGGCTCCGGGTCCGTCGTGGACCGGCCGCTGCGCCCGGGGTACGCCGAGGCGGCCCGCGACGTGCTGCGGGGCATGGTCGCCTCCAGCCACGAGCCGATCGCCGGCGGGCGGCACAAGGTCTTCGGCCGAGCCGACCTGGCCGTCGTTCCGACCACCCCCACCATCGCCTCGCACCTGCCCCGCGCCGTCGGGATGGGACTGGCGGTGGAGCGGCTGCGCCGGCTGGAGACCTCCGGCCGGCGGGACGGGGTGCGGGTCGGCAGCGGTGGGGACGCCGCGCAGGCGTCCTGGCCGTCGGACGCCATCGTGGTCTGCTCGTTCGGCGACGCCTCGGTCAACCACGCCAGCGCCACCGCCGCGTTCAACACCGCCGGCTGGTACGACCACACCGGCCTGCGCATCCCGGTGCTCTTCGTCTGCGAGGACAACGGCCTCGGCCTCAGCGTCCGCTCCCCGAAGGGGTGGGTGGAGACCACGCTGCGGTCCAAGCCAGGTGTCCGCTACTTCGCCGCGGACGGCGACGACCTGGTGCGGGCGTACGAGGTGGCGGCCGAGGCGGCGGCCTGGGTGCGCCGGCACCGCCGCCCCGCCGTGCTCCACCTGTCGACCGTACGGCTGATGGGGCACGCCGGCGCGGACGCCGAGACCGCCTACCGCAGCGCCGAGGAGATCGCCGCCGACCTCGACCGCGATCCGCTGGCCGGTACCGCGCGGCTGCTGGTGGGGGCGGGGGTCGCCACCGGCGAGGAATTGCTGGCCCGCTACGACGAGATCGGCTGGCAGGTGCGCCGGATCGCCGAGGAGGTGCTGGACGAGCCGAAGCTGACCGCACCCGCGGAGGTGCTGGCCCCGCTGGCCCCGCGCCGGCCGGTCCGCCTCGCCCGGGCGGTGGCCGACGCGGCGGCCCGCGCCGCAGGCCCCGGCGCCGCCGCCCGTACGGAGGCGTTCGGTGGCCGGCCGCCCGAGCTGACCGGTCCGCTGACGCTGGCGCAGAGCATCAACGCCGCGCTCGCCGACGGGATGCTCGACCATCCCCAGATGGCCGTGTTCGGCGAGGACGTCGGCGCCAAGGGCGGCGTCCACGGGGTGACCGAGGGGCTACGCGACCGCTTCGGCGCGGCCCGGGTCTTCGACACGCTGCTCGACGAGACCTCGATCCTCGGGCTGGGGCTCGGCGCCGGGCTGGCCGGGATGCTGCCCGTGCCCGAGATCCAGTCCCTGGCGTACCTGCACAACGCCGAGGACCAGGTGCGTGGCGAGGCCGCCACGATGCAGTTCCTCTCGCAGGGTGCCTTCCGTAACCCGATGGTGGTGCGGGTGGCCGGCCTGGCGTACCAGGAGGGCGGCGGGCACTTCCACAACGACAACTCGGTGGCCGTACTCCGGGACGTGCCGGGCCTGGTGATCGCGGTGCCGGCGCGGCCGGACGACGCCGCGCCCATGCTGCGTACCTGCCTGGCCAGCGCGGCGGTGGACGGCAGCGTCTGCGTCTTCCTGGAGCCGATCGCGCTCTACCACACCCGCGACCTGTACGCCGAGGGTGACGGTGAGTGGCTGGCCAACTATGCCGAGCCCGGCGCGTGGACCGGCGGTCACGTGCCGATCGGAAGGGCCCGCGTCTACGGCGTCGGCTCCGCCGAGGACGTCACGATCATCACTTTCGGTAACGGGGTGCCGATGTCGCTGCGCGCGGCGGCGACCCTCGCCGACGAGGGGATCGGCACCCGGGTGGTGGACCTGCGCTGGCTGTCCCCGCTGCCGGTGGCCGACGTCATCCGGGAGTCGGCGGCGACCGGCAGGGTGCTGGTCGTGGACGAGACCCGCCGCTCCGGCGGGGTCGGCGAGGGGGTCATCGCGGCCCTGGTGGATGCCGGATATGTGGGGGCAGCGCGGCGAGTGGCCGGAGTTGACTCGTTTGTACCATTAGGTCCGGCGGCCCGTCAGGTTCTGGTCTCCGAGGAAGCAATTACCCAGGGTGCCCGCACGCTTCTGGCACGGTAAATTCCGTTCCACCCGGTGCGCCACTTGCGCGGGGAGCCACAACTGTGTGGACTTTGCCTGACGGCGCCGACGCGGCGCCGCGGGCAGGGATGAGATGAGGAGGCACGCGACAGTGAGCGCGACCGCTGGTCAGGCCGCCGACGGGGTACGCAGCCTGGCGGACCGGTTCGGGATCGAACCGGGGATGGTCGTCATGGAGATGGGGTACGACGACGACGTCGACCAGGATCTCCGTGACGCCCTGACCGACCGCTGTGGAGAGCTGGTCGACGAGGACACCGACGAGGTGGTCGACGCGGTGCTGGTCTGGTACCGCGACGGCGACGGTGACCTCTTCGAGCTTCTCGTCGACGCCCTCGGCCCGCTGGCCGACAACGGTGTCGTGTGGCTGCTCACGCCCAAGGCGGGGCGCGAGGGGCACGTCGAGCCGAGCGAGGTCGCCGAGTCCGCGCCCACCGCCGGCCTCCAGCAGACCTCCACCGTCAACGCCGGCCGGGACTGGAGTGGAGCCCGCCTCGTCCTGCGCCGTGGCGCCAAGGGCAAGAAGTAAGCGGACGCCGGCGATCACCCGGCGGCGCCCGCTGCCGGGTGTGGCAGGCTGTTGCCCATCCGACCCCATCCTGAGGAGCTCGCATGCCGATCGAGGTTGGCGCCGAGGCGCCGGACTTCGTGCTCAAGGACCAGAACAACCAGGAGGTCCGGCTCTCGGACTTCCGTGGCAAGCGCACCGTGCTGCTGGTCTTCTACCCGCTCGCCTTCACCGGGATCTGCCAGGGTGAGCTGTGCGAGGTGCGGGACAACCTCAACGACTACGTCAACGACGACGTCCAGGTGCTGACCGTCAGCGTCGACTCGGTCTACGCCCACAAGATCTGGGCCGACAAGGAGGGCTACCAGTTCCCGCTGCTGGCCGACTTCTGGCCGCACGGCGCGGTGGCCCAGTCGTACGGCGTCTTCAACGACGTCGCCGGCATCGCCAATCGGGGCACCTTCGTGATCGACAAGGCGGGCGTGGTCCGCTTCGCCGAGATGAACATGCCGGGCGAGGCGCGCGACCAGCAGGGCTGGCGCAAGGCCCTCGCCGAGGCCGTCGCCGCCTGACCAACCGGGCACGCCGTACGACCGGGCCGGTGGAGGGCAGGGTAAGCTTGCCACCCTCCGGCCCGCCGTACGGGCGTTCCGGGCGCGTAGCTCAGTGGGAGAGCACTCGCCTTACAAGCGAGGGGTCGCAGGTTCGAAACCTGCCGCGCCCACCTGTCACCACCAGAACCGACATCGGCCCGAAGACCATGGCGGCGGGGGTCGGGTCGACAGGAGCATCGGATGGCGGATCGCGCCGTCCGCCGCTCGGCACCGCCGCCGGCGGCCACTCGCGCGGCTCAGCGACCGCTGATCGCCCATGACCGGTGGTGTCAGCGGTTGCGCGGGTGACCAGGCCGGATTCGTAGGCGAGGACCACGAGTTGGGCTCGGTCCCGGGCGTGGAGCTTGATCATGGCCCGATTGATGTGGGTCTTCGCGGTCATCGGGCTGATGACCATGCGTTCGGCGATCTGGTCGTTGGACAGGCCCTGAGCGACCAGGGCGACGGCCTCGCGTTCGCGGGCGGTCACGCCCGCCAGTCCCCTGTCGAGACCGGCGGGGAGCGGCTGGGTGACGTACCGGTCGATCAGCCTGCGGGTGATCGACGGTGCGAGCAGCGCGTCGCCGCGCGCGGCGACGCGTACGGCGTGCAGGAAGTCCTCCGGCACGATGTCCTTGACGAGGAATCCGGCTGCGCCGGCGCGCAGCGCGTTGAAGACGTACTCGTCCATGCCGTAGTTGGTCAGGATGACGACGTGCATCCCGGCCAGGGCCGGGTCCGCGGCGATACGCCTGGTCGCCTCGATGCCGTCGACGACCGGCATCTGGATGTCGATGAGAGCGATGTCAGGCAGGTGTTCCTTGGCCAGGGCGAGGCCCTGTTCCCCATCGGCGGCCTCGGCCACCACCTGGATGTCGTCCTCGAGGTCGAGGAGTGCGCGGAAGCCGCTGCGGATGAGCGGCTGGTCGTCCACCAGCAGGACACGGATCATGAGGTCCGGTCCACGGGGAGTTCAGCCTGGACGGTGAACCCGCCCTTGCCGCGTGGCTCCGCTCGCAGGCTGCCGCCGAGGGCGCTGACCCGTTCGCGCATCCCGAGCAGCCCGACGCCGGACACCGGGGCGGTGCCCGGCGTGGCCTTGCCGTCGTCGTCGATCCGTATGGCGAGGGTGTCCGGACGGTAGTCGATCCGTACCGACGCGGTGGCGGCGTTGGCGTGGCGGACGATGTTGGTGAGCGATTCCTGAACGATCCGGTAGCCGGTCCGGTCCACCGCGGCCGGCACGTCGTGTCGTTGTCCTCCGATAGTCAGTGTCGTGTGCAGGCCGGTGGTGCGGGCCCCTTCCACCGGTTCGAGGACGTCGTCGAGCCCTCGCGGCGGGGCCGTGTCGTCGCCGCGCAGCGCCTCCAGCGTCGCGCGCAGCTCCCGGGTGGCCTCACGTCCGGCCTGCTGGATCGCCAGCAGGGCCTCCGGCACGTGTTCGCCGCGCTTGCGGGCCACGTGGACGGCGACCTCGGCCTGCACCTTGATGATCGAGATCTGGTGGGTGAGCGAATCGTGCAGCTCCCGCGCGATGTGCAGCCGTCCCTCGTCGGCGCGGCGCCGCGCGGTCTCCTCCCGGGTGCGCTCGGCTTCCTCTGCCCGCCGTTCTGCCTGCCGCAACGCTTCACCCGCAGCCCCGGCCGCGATCAGCCAGGCCAACTCGAGGGCGCCTCGGGCCTGCGCGAACGCCTCGCCCGTGTCGTGCAGGCCGGAGGCCAGGGCCGCGAGGGGGAGAGCGGCCAGCATGATCACGCTTGCCGCCACCGTGATGCGCCGGTGCCCCGCCCGTACGGCGGTGTACACCGCGAACAGGTACGCGACGGCGGGTACGTCGAAGCCAGCTGCCTGGTGGCCCACCGCACACAGTCCGGTGACGGCCAGGGTGGCAACTGGCGCCTGACGGCGCGCCGCCAGCGCCAGACCGCCGCCGGTCAGTAGCGCGTAGCCGAGCAGATCGAGGTTCGTGGCGGAGTTCCCCGACAGCCCGGTGACCAGCAGCGCCGCTGCCACACCGACGGCGATCGCCCAGTCTCCGACGCCAGCCCGGATCTCGGACCGCCCTGTGCTCATGCGCGCACCTTAATCGGATGCCGTTGCAGGCGAATCCTGCTCGCGAACGAGCGCTCGCGTACCGCGCCCGCAGTACCTTCCCGGCGCCTGCGGCGTCCGTGGCAGCCGGATGCCCCAGCGACGGCGGCGTGAAGTGCATCCGGCTGCGGGACGACCCGCGGTACGCGCGGCGACATGATCGGGCGACACCGGATCCCGGAACGGGACGCAGGAAAAGAGGAGAGCGACATGAGGTCATCAGGAGCCCTGTCGTCAGTCCGACGTGTGCTTGCCGTGGTCGGGGCGGCCCTGCTCGGGGTGTTCGCGTCTGCCGTACCGGCGGCCGCGGACGGCTCGGCCCAGCCGGTCGCCGCCGGCGTCACCGCCATGAGCTCAGGGCGGCTCGGGGCCACCGTGGCGGTCGTGCTGGGGCTGTCGGGTGTGGTCGTCGGTGGGCTGGCTCTGGCTCGCCCCGCCGGTCGTTTCGGTACCGGCTCCGGGCGACTCGGCGTCATCGTGGCCGTGGCGGCGGGGCTGCTCGGCATGGCCCTCGGTGGGCTGGTCGTGGCCACCTCCGACGGTGCCGTCGGCACCGGCAACGGGCTGGGCGGGGCCATCGTGGCGCTGGTGGTGGGGCTGATCGCCGTGACCCTCGGTGGGCTGGCCCTGGCAAGCTCCCGCCGCCTGCGCCGCACCGGCTGACCGGTCACGGTGACGCGGTGGCCGGCCCCGAGCCTCGGACGGTGGCTGAGGCGAGCGCTTCCGCCTCGCCGATCACGGCTCCCAGCGTCGAGGCCGGGGAGCCGCAGGCCAAGGGCGTGGCTGCCGCGACGAACCACGACCGGTGCGGGGACGGGCCGCCGGATGACCGGCGGTCCGTCCCCGTTCCCCGATCGGTGGGTCAGTTCGCGCAGACGGCGTACGCGCGGACCTTCCAGTTGCCGCTGAAGCCGTCCTCGTCCTCGGCGGCGGAGACGGTGACGACGGTCGAGGTGGTGGCCCGCATCTGGGTCAGGCGCACCTGCCCGTCGCCGCCGAGGATCTCGCCGCCCACCCCGTGCACCCGCGTCCCGGCGGGGCAGGTGGCCGTGACCGACCGGGTGGCGGCGGAGCTGTAGACGCTGTCGTCGATCACGCGCTGCTCGCCGGGCAGCGGGTCGGCGCAGATCGCGACCGCGTCCAGCCACCAGCTGCCGGCGAATCCGGTGCCGTCCTCGGCACCCGCCACCACGACGCTGTTCTGGTGGATGCGCAGGTCCTCCAGGACGACCTCGCTGTTCGCCGCCCCGACGACCGCGCCACCGACCCCGATGGCGTGCTTGCCGGCCGGGCAGGACTTCTCGAACCAGTTCGACGTGCCGAAGCTGGGCGCCGAACTGCCGGACACCATCACCAGGCCGGCGGGCGGCGTGGCGCAGATCGCGTTCGCCGTGACCGCCCAGTTGCCACCGACGCCGTTCTCGTCCTCCCGGCCCGTCACCGAGTACGCGTCCCCGCCGATCAGCGGACGCATGATGTCCATGCCGACCTGCCCGAGGCCGGAACCGGTGATCGCGCCACCGCCGCCGATGACCTTGGTGCCGGCCGGGCAGGTCGTGTTCTGCGTCTTCGCGGAGCTGTTGCTGGGGCCGGTCGTCGTCTTGACGCTCAGCCCGGGCACCGCCGCCACCGGCCCGGCGAGGGCCAGCTGGCCGAGTACGAGCGCGCTCAGCGCGGCTCCCCCCACTGCGGCCGTCCGACGCGTCCACCGGGTGCGGTTCGATCCCTCTCGCATGGTGTCTCTACCTTTCTCGGGGCTGTTCGGTATTGCTGACACCGGTAGGAGCGCGGTCGGGTCGGGATGCCAACAGAAAGACCCGAAGAAAAAAATCCGCGGTTCTACTGGACCCGTCGACGAGCAGCGAGGGAGACGGATGGACACGGCGGCACGGGACGACACCGCACTGGTCGAGGCGGTGCGCCGCGGTGATCGGGCCGGGCTGGAGGGCATGTACCGGCGGTACGCCGACCGGCTCTACACGTACGCCCGGACCATGCTGCGCGAGCCGGAGGCCGCCGCGGACGCCGTCCACGACGCGTTCCTCACCGCCAGCCAGCGCATCGGTCAGCTCCGCGAGCCCGACCGGCTGCGCTCCTGGCTGTACGCGATCGTGCGCAACGAGTGCCTCCGGCAGTTGCGGGAGCGGTCCCGCTCCCTGCCCCTGGAGGAGGCCGACGAACCGGCGGCCGACACCGCCGACCCGGGCACGGGCGTAAACGCCGATCAGGTACGCGACCTGGTGCACACCGCCGTCGCCGCGCTGAACCCGGGCGACCGTGAGGTGGTCCACCTGGCCATCCGCCACGACCTGTCGTCGGCCGACATCGGCGCGGCCCTCGGGGTGCCCGCGAACCACGCGCACGCCCGCCTGTCGCGCGCCCGCTCACAGCTCGAACGGGCGCTGGGGGCGCTGCTGGTGGCCCGCACCGGAGCCCGGGACTGCCCGACCCTCGCCGGCCTGATCGACGGCTGGCAGGGCCGGCTCACCCCGACCCTGCGCAAGCGGGTCTCGCGGCACATCGAGAGCTGCGCCGTGTGCGGGCTGCTCCGGCGGGAACAGCTCAGTCCGGCCGCGCTGCTGTCGGCGTACACGGCCCCGGCCTTCCTGGTCGTCGCCGACACGGTGTGGCCGCGACTGGCCGAGACCAGCGCGACCGGCGTCGGGGCCGACCCGGCGCCGGGCGCGGAGGCCGATCCGGCCGGTGCGGTCACGGCCGATCCGGCGGCCGGCGGTGACGCCGATCCGGCGGGTGCGGTCACGGCCGATCCGGTGCCCGGCGGTGACGCCGATCCGGCGGGTGCGGTCACGGCCGATCCGGCGCCCGGCGGGGACGCCGTTCCGGCGGGCGGGGGCACGGCCGACCCGGCGCCGGCGACCGACGGGAATTCTGGGCCGGCGGTCGCCGGCCCGGTGGACGAGGCGGTCGACGCGCCCACGGCGACGACCGACGTGACCGTGGGTTCGGGCGGCGTGGCGGCGGTTTTGGGCGGTGCGGCCGCGCTCCCGGTAGGTGGGGCGGCGCCGCGGGCTGCGGCACACGCCGTGCGGACGGCCTCCCCGGCGAGCCGCGACCGGCGCCGTCGGAGGCTGGCCGGGGCCGGGGCCGCAGCCCTGCTGGTCCTCCTCGCCGCGCTCGGCACCTGGGCACTGGCACCCGGGCGCCCGACCGCCGCGCAGGACGGCTCCGGCCGACCGGTGTCCGAGGCGTTCGGATCACCGGCCGGTGAACCGGTGCCCCCCGCCCCCGCGCCGCCGTCCGGCACGGCCACGGACACCGGCACCCGGGCTGCCGACCCGCCGTCGGCCGGTGCTGCCGGTCCGGCGTCCGGTTCCGCCGTCGCGCCGACGCGCGGCGGCGGGGCAGCCCGGACCGACGCGCCCGACGTCGCGCCGGGCGGCGGCGTCGCACCGGCACCGACCACGGCACCGAGCAGGCCCCCGGTCGCGCCCCGGCCGACCGGCGCGCCGCAGGTCGCCGCGCCGTTCACGGTCTCCGCCACCGCCCACGTGCGGTGCGGCCCGGAGACGTACGGCCTCGTGGTGCGGGCCGCCGGCAGTGCCACGATCGTCGCCGCCGAGGTGCGCTGGACACCCGCTGGAGGCAGGACGTCGGCGCGGGCCCTGACGGCGGACGGATCGACCGCGCGGGGGACCGTCGGGCAGTTGCGCGCGGCGACGCTGACCTGGTCGGTGCGGGCGACCACAACGGACGGCCGTACGGCGCAAAGCCCCACCTACCCGGTCACCGACCCGTGCGTCCGGCCGGGATAGCCGGCCGGCCGTCGACGGTTCGGGGCTCAGGAAGAGGAGCATCAACGAATGTCGCTGCGGGCGGAGTCAGCTCGGCCTGAGCGTCTTCGGCTTCAACCTTCCCGCGCGGACGCTCTACGAGCAGATGGGCTTCGAGGCGACCGCCGTTCGGATGCGCAAGCGGCTGTAGCTCTCGGGAGCGGCGGCGGGCGCGCCCGGACGGCCAATCGCCCGCGTGCGTCGTACGGCCCGGGGTTGGATGGGGCGATGAGCTACGCGGAGGTCGACGGGCTGCGCCTGTGGCACGAGGAGCACGGCACCGGCCGCCCGCTGCTGTTGTTGCACGGCGGCTTCGGGGCGGCGGAGACGTTCGCGCCGATCCTGCCGGCGCTGGCCGCGCGTCGTCGGGTGATCGCGGTCGACCTCCAGGGCCACGGGCGCACCGCCGACGTCGACCGTCCGCTGCGCTACGAGTCGATGGCCGACGACATCGCGGCGCTGATCGTGCACCTCGGCCTGGCCGAGGCCGACGTGATGGGCTACTCGCTCGGCGGCGGCGTGGCGCTGCGTACCGCGATCCAGCACCCGGCGCTGGTGCGCCGGCTGGTCGTCGTCTCCGCGCCGTGCCGGCGGCAGGGTTGGTATCCGGAGGTGCTGGCGGGCATGCCCGAGCCCGACGAGCAGGCGGGCGAGCGGATGCGGGGCACTCCGCCGTACGAGCTCTACACCCGCGTCGCGCCCCGACCGGGGGACTGGTCGCGACTCTGGGCGAAGACCGGCGAGCTGCTGCGTCGCGACTACGACTGGTCGGCCGAGGTGGCCGCCCTGGCCGTGCCCACCCTGCTGGTCTTCGCCGACGCCGACTCGGTCAGCGCCGCGCACATGGTGGAGTTCTTCGGGCTGCTCGGCGGGGGCCGCCGGGATGCCGGCGGGGAGGGCACCGACCGCCCGGCGTCGCGGCTCGCCGTGCTGCCGGGGCTCACCCACTACGACATCTTCGTCTCGCCGGCGCTGCCCGCCGCCGTCCTGCCGTTCCTCACCCACCCGGTGTCGCCGCCCGGCTGACGCCGGACGGGCGCCCGGACCGGGCGCTGACGGAAGCCCCGGCCGGTGCGTCCGGGCCGTCCGGCTACTCCGCCCCGGCGGGGCGGGCGTAGTGGAGGATGACCACTCCGCTGTCGAACGGACGCGTGTCGACCAGGTCGAAGCGGCGCGGGTCGAACCCCCGGGCGACGAGCGGGACGCCGCTGCCGATCACGCACGGGCTGAGCTTGACGACCAGCTCGTCGACGTCGGGCAGGAGCTGGCCGGCGAGCTGGCCACCGCCGCAGAGCCAGATGTCGCGGCCGGGGCGGCTCTTCAGCTCCCGGACGAACTCCACCGGATCCGTGGAGACGATCTCCACCTCCGGCTCGGCGGCCGGTGGCAGGGTGCGGGAGAAGACGTACTGCTTCAGGTGGGCGTACGGGCTGGTGACGCCCATCCTGAGGCCCGGCTCGTAGGAGGCCCGGCCCATCAGCACCGCGTCGAAGCGGCCCGCCGGCTCCTCGATGCCGAACTGCGGGTGGGCGAACGTGGGGAGCGTCTGCGGCCAGTTCGCCGTCAGGTGGGCCGCCACGTCGGGATCCAACCGCAGGAAGTCGTACGACCCGTCGGGGCCGGCGATGAAGCCGTCGAGGGTGCTGGCGACGTAGTACACGAGCTTGCGCAAACCGATCCCCAATCACTACTGGTGTCGTGGATGAAGCTACTACACCCATAGTGGTTCTTGCTAGGGTGTTCCCCGTGGCGAGAAACGTGGAACGACGGGCGGCCCTGGCCGACGCGGGGCTGCGGGTGCTGGCGGCGACCGGGGCACGGGGCCTGACCCACCGGGCGGTCGACGCCGAGGCGGGCGTGCCGACCGGCACCGCCTCCAACTACTTTCGTTCCCGCGACGCGCTGCTCGGCGCGCTCGGCGAGCGGATCATGGAGCGGTTCGCCCCGGACGAGCGGGTCCTGGCCGAGCTGGGGGCCCGTGAGCCGTCGCTGGAGCTGTTCACGGACTACCTGCGCTACATCGTCGAGCGGACCACCCGGCAGCCCGACCTCACCCGGGCGCTGATCGAGCTGCGGCTGGAGGCGGCCCGCCGCCCCGACCTGGCCCGCATCCTCGGCGACACGCTGCGCCGGGGTTACCGCGACGACGTCGCGTTCCACCTCGCCGCCGGATTACCGGGTGGCGCGTTCGAGGTCGCTCTGCTGCACTACGCCATGGACGGGCTGCTGCTCGACCTGCTCGGCACGTCCATCGAGGCGGGATTCGACCCCGACGACGTGGTCGTGGCGTTCGCGTCCCGGCTGGTCGGCGCCGCCGACCGGTGACCGGCAACAGGGGAGACGCGGTGGAACTGAGACCCATGACGGCCGACGAGTTCGCGCGGGTGCGGGAGCCGCTCGTGCGCTCGTACGCCGAGGCGATGGTCACCGATCGCGGCCTGGCCCCGCCCGAGGCCCTGGAGCGGGCCACCACCCAGCTGCGCGAACAGCTCCCCGACGGCGTCGACAGCGCCGGCGCCCTGCTCCGCACGGCCCGGGTGGGCGACGTCGAGGTGGGCTGGATCTGGGTCGGGCTCCCCGGCGGCCCCGCCGGGGCCCACACCGCATGGCTCAACAACGTCGAGGTGCATCCCGGACACCGGAGACAGGGGCACGGGCGGCGCATGATCCAGCTCGTCGAGGCGGAACTCGCCGCCCTCGGGGTGCCCGAGCTGGGGCTGAACGTCTTCGGCTCCAACACCGGGGCCATCCACCTCTACCACAGCCTCGGCTACCGGGTGGCCGCGCAGCAGATGACGAAGCGGATCTCCCCGGCCGGCTGAGCCCGTCAGGAGTGTTCCCCGGCGCAGCGGGAACCCCGGCCCCGGACGCACCTGGGGAGGAGCGACGGATGAGGCATGGTGGCGGACTGACCATCGGTGTGCTCGGCTCGTACGGCGGTCGCAACCTCGGTGACGAGGCGATCCTGACCGGTCTGCTGGCCGATCTGCGCGAGCAGGAGCCGAACGGGCGGATCATCGTCTTCTCCCGGAACCCGGAACACACCAGGGTCGCCCATCCCGACGTGGAGGCGGTGCCCTGGGAAGGGATCAGCCGGACCGACTCGGCGCTGGTCCTGGCCCAGCTCGACGTGCTGATCCTCGGCGGCGGCGGCATCCTCTACGACCGGGAGGCCCGCCGCTACCTGCGGGTGGTCCGGGTGGCCCAGGAACGGGGCCTGCCGCTGCTGACGTACGCGGTGGGGGTCGGGCCGCTCAGCGAGGGCGTGGACACCGGCATGGTGCGGGAGACCCTGGCCAGCGCCACCCAGGTGACCGTACGGGACCAGGAGTCCCGGATGGTGCTGGAGGAGGCGGGGCTGCTCAACCCGATCACCGTGACCGCCGACCCCGCGTTCCTGATCGAACCCGAGGACTTCCCGGCGGACCTGCTCCGCGAGGAGGGGGTGCCGGCCGGCAAGCGGCTGGTCGGAATGAGCGTACGGGAGCCGGGCCGGGCCGCCGAGCGGCTCGACGTCGACGGCTACCACCGCCTGCTCGCCCAGATCGGCGACTTCCTGGTGCACCGGATCGACGCCTACGTGCTCTTCGTCCCGATGGAGCGCGACGACATCCGGCACTCGCACGGCGTGCTGTCGCACATGGTCGCCGCCGAGCGGGGCCGGATCCTGCACGGCACCTACTCGCCCCAGCAGGTGCTCGGGCTGATGCGCCACTTCGACCTGGCCGTGGGCATGCGGCTGCACTTCCTGATCTTCGCCGCGATGGCGGGCACGCCGTTCCTGCCCCTGCCGTACGCCGGCAAGGTCTTCGACCTCGCCCAGCGGCTCGGGGTGCCGGCCCTGCGCGGCGTGGAGCGGGAGGTCGAGGGCCCGCTGCTGGCCGAGGTCGACCGGCTCTGGGACGAGCGGGAGCAGCGGGCCGAGGCCACCGCCCGGCGCGTGGCCGAGGTGTGCGACGAGGCCCGGGGAACCTCCCAGGTCACCCGCGCCGTGCTGGACAGCCTGCGCGCCCGCAGCCTGGCCCCGGCGGCCTGACCCGCCGGCTTAGACCGCCGGCCCGCGCCAGCGGTAGCACCACCGGTCGGCGTCGGCATCCACGGACTCCAGCTCGTAGATCTCCGCCTCGGCCAGCCCCTTCGCACCGAGGTGGTGATGGGTCAGCGGCGGGCGGCCGTTCGGGTCCAGCTCCACGGTGACGGTCTCGCCGTCGGCCACGCCACCGACCAGGGGGATTTCTGCCGTTGATGCCATGCGCCCCATCCTGCCCCGCCCGGGGAGACCCCGCAGCGGATAGCGGGGCAGCGGGCCGGGGCGGGGCGGCACTAGGGTCGGTGGATGGCGGAGATGGCTATCGATCCCACGCTCGGCCCGGTGCTGGCGCGCACCGGCGACGAGCGGGCCGTGCTCGAATCGTTCCTCGACTTCCACCGGGGCGTGCTGCTGCGCAAGCTGCGCGGGCTCTCCGACGCCGACGCGGCCCGCCGGCTGGTGCCCTCGGCCACCACCGTCGCGGGCCTCGTCAGACACCTGACTCTGGTGGAGCGGAACTGGTTCCCGTGCCTGCTCGCCCCCGGCCCGGGCGACGTCTACCTCACCTCGCAGGAGGACGCGGAGGCGAGCTTCACGCTCACCGACGGGGAGACCGTCGAACGGCTCGCGGCCGCGTACGAGCGGGCCTGCGCCCGCTCCCGGGAGATTGCCGGCCGGTTCGACCTCGACCACGTGGTGCCCCACCCGCAGCTCGGTGAGGTGTCGCTGCGCTGGATCCTCGTGCACATGATCGAGGAGACCGCCCGGCACGTCGGGCACGCCGACATCCTCCGCGAGCTGACCGACGGCGCCACCGGCGTGCTCTGACCGCCGCCCGGGCGGCGCGGCGACGTGACCAGGGCGCGCCGCGCGGCGACGGGCAGCGGGATCAGCGACGGGGCAGCAGGTCGGGCGGATACTCCATGCCGTCGTGGGTGCAGGCCGCCGCGGCGACCCGGGCCGCGTACGCGGCCGCGTCGGTCAGCGCCGCGCCGCGCAGCCGGCCGGCGATCACGCCCGCCGCGAAGGCGTCCCCCGCGCCGTTGGTGTCGACGACCGGTGCGGGCGGCACGGCGGCGGGCACCGCCGTCGGTTCGCCCCCGCCGGTGTGCAGCTCGGCGCCCTCCGACCCCCGGGTCACCAGCACCGTGCGGGGCGCCAGCGCGGCGGCGAGCGCGCCGGCTCCCGCGCCCAGCCGGACCCCGCTGACGAAGACCAGGCCGGCCACCTCGGCGAAGGGCCGGTGGTAGGCGTTCCCGCCGTCCCAGTCGTGCAGGTCGGTGGAGAGGACGGCACCGTCGGCCAGCCCCGCGCGCAGGGCGGGCAGCAGGGGAAGCGTCCAGTCCATGATCGACAGGTGCACGTGGGCCGCCTGCCGGACCAGCGCGGTCACCTCGGCCGCCGGGAACGGGGCCGGCCCGTGCCAGGGGCGCGGGTCGTAGAGCGACATCCGCCGGCCGGCCGGGTCGACCATGTTCACCGACCGCCGGGTGCCGGCCGGGGCGTCGCCCAGCACGGCGTGCACGCCGGTGCGGGCCAGCGCGGCGCGGACCACGTCGCCGGCCGGGTCGGCGCCGATGACGTCGACGACCGCCACCCGGAGCCCGAGCGCGTGCGCGGCGAGCGCCACCCCGGCGCCGGTGTTGCCGATCCGCAGGTCGATCGGGTCGACGGTGACGGAGTCGGCGGCCGGCAGCGGGATCGCGGGCACCCGCACCCGCACGTCGACGCCGAGGCCGCCGATCACGAGGAGGTCGTGCACGCGCCCGACCCTATCCCGCCGTCCGGCGGACACGGGGCCCATGGGCCGCCCGCCGCCCGCTCGTCCGGACGGTCGACGGTGTGCTGGTCGGGGCCGCCGGGCCCGGACCGATATCCTCGCCGGGGTCGTCGCGAGGAGGGGGACGCGTGCTGGTCGTCCACGGGGTCTGGCGGTCCGGCGGCGGGCTCGCCGTCTGGGCCGAGGACAGCGCGCTGCCGGCCCACGCGCCGCGCCGCCCGGGCCGGGCGCCCCGGGAACGGCTGCACCCGTTCGCCGCCGACCAGGCCGCCCTGGCCGCCGCGCTGGCCGCGACGGCCGAGCCGGCCGACCTCGGCACCGCCCTGCTCACCCTCCCCACCCGGGCCGGCGCACCGCTGGACTCCCCGGAACTCGTCCGCGCCGACGTCGCCGGGGCGGTCCGCGGGCCGGTGACCCTCGCCGGCTGGCGGGTGCCCGTCCTCCGGTACGCCCCCGACGCCGCCCTGGCCCTGCTGCGCGGCGTCGACGCGGTGGCCGCCGTGCCGGGCGCGACCCTGCGCCACCTCGCCGAGCTGGCCGACTTCGCGGTCGACCTGGCGGCCCGGGGCCGGGTCCTGCCCGGCCTCGTCGAGGCGCCCCCGACGGCCCGCTCCCGGCCGGACGGGGCACGGGCGGAGGCCGTCGCCCGGGCGGTGTGGCGACCGCTGCTGACCGGCACGGACGCCACCTGGGCCCGGGCGCTGGCGCTGGCCCTGCCCCCGGCCGCCCGCGCCGCCACCGGGCCGGACGGACCGGGCGACCCCGGTGCCGCCGCCGGGGCGGGCACCTTGTCCGGTCGCCGCGCGCGACCAGGCCCGCCCGCCGGGCGCCACCGGCCCGCGCCGGGCGCCGCCGACGCGCCGGGCGCGCTGGTCGCCGACGCGCTCGACGCACTCACCGACGCCGCCGTCCGGGCGGCCCTGGCGGAGACCGTGCTGGCCCGGGGCGTACGCCCGAACGGCGCGGTGCCGGCCTGGCTGGCCGCGCTCACCGGGCCGGTGCGGGAGTTCGCCGCCGACCCGGCCGCGCTGGACACGCTGCGCGCCGAACTGGACGCCTGGCAGCGCGACGCGGCCGGCGGCGCCGTGCGGGCCAGCTTCCGCCTGGTCGAGCCGCCGGCCGACGAGGTCACCGAGCCGGTCGTCGTGGTGCCCGCCGACCCGGCGGCGACGATGCGGCCGGCCGGGCGGTGGCGGGTCGAGTTCGGGCTCCAGGCGGCCGACGAGCCGAGCCTGCACGTCGACGCCGGGCAGGTCTGGCGGGCGCCGGAGAGCGTCGCCGGGCTGGCCGGTCGCGGCGACGACCCGCAGGAGACCCTGCTCGCCGAGCTGGGGCGCGCCAGCCGGCTCTGGCCCGAGCTGGACACCGCCCTGCGTACGGCCACGCCCGAGGCCCTGGAGCTGGACGTCGAGGGGGCGCACCGGTTCCTGCGCGAGGGCGCGCCGGTGCTGCACGCCGCCGGGTTCGCCGTGCTGCTGCCGTCCTGGTGGCGGCGCCCGTCGTCCCGGCTCGGCGCCCGGTTGCAGGCCCGCAGCCGGACCGCCCCGGGCACCGTCGCCGCCACCGTCGGGGGCGTCGGGCTGGACGCCCTCGTCGACTACCGCTGGGAGGTGTCCCTCGGCGACCAGCCGCTCACGGCCGAGGAACTGGCGTCGATGGCCGCGCTGAAGACCCCGCTGGTGCGGCTGCGCGGGCAGTGGGTGGAGCTGGACCCGAAGCGGCTCGCCGCCGGCCTGCGGCTGCTCCGGTCCTCCGGCGAGCTGACCGTCGCCGACCTGCTCCGGCTCGGCCTGGCCGACGCCGAGCAGCCGGACGCGCTGCCGGTGCTGGAGGTCAGCGCCGACGGCGCGCTGGGCGACCTGCTCGCCGGGGCGGTGGAGCGACGGCTCGCCCCGCTGGACCCGCCGCCAGCGTTCCAGGGCACGCTGCGGCCGTACCAGCGCCGGGGGCTGGCCTGGCTGGCGTTCCTCCAGTCCCTCGGACTCGGCGCGGTGCTCGCCGACGACATGGGGCTGGGCAAGACGGTGCAACTGCTCGCCCTGCTCGCCGGGGACCCGCCGGACGCCGGCCCGACCCTGCTGGTCTGCCCGATGTCGCTGGTGGGCAACTGGCAGCGCGAGGCGGCGCGGTTCACGCCGGGGCTGCGCGTACACGTGCACCACGGCGCGGAGCGGGCGCGGGGCGAGGCGTTCGGCGCGGCCGTGCACGGCGCGGACCTGGTCCTCACCACCTACTCGGTCGCGGCCCGCGACGCGCTCGACCTGGCCGGGATCGACTGGCGGCGGGTGGTCATCGACGAGGCCCAGGCCATCAAGAACGCCGCCACCCGGCAGGCCGAGGCGGTCCGCGCGCTGCCCGCGCGGCACCGGATCGCCGTCACCGGCACGCCGGTGGAGAACCGGCTGGCGGACCTCTGGTCGATCATGCAGTTCGCCAACCCCGGGCTGCTGGGCCCGGCGGCGACCTTCCGCAAGCAGTACGCCGAGCCGATCGAGCGGCACGGCGACGCCGAGACGGCCGAACGGCTGCGCCGGATCACCGGCCCGTTCGTGCTGCGCCGACTCAAGACCGACTCCTCGATCATCTCCGACCTGCCGGAGAAGCTGGAGATGGAGGTGCTCTGCAACCTCACCGCCGAGCAGGCCTCGCTCTACCGGGCGATCGTCGACGACATGCTGGCGCGGATCGAGTCCAGCGACGGCATCGAGCGCCGTGGGCTGGTGCTCGCCGCCATGACCCGGCTCAAGCAGGTCTGCAACCACCCCGCGCAACTGCTGCGCGACGGCTCGGCGCTGCCCGGCCGCTCCGGCAAGCTGGCCCGCCTGGAGGAGATCCTGGACGAGGTGCTCGCGGCGGGGGAGCGGGCCCTGCTCTTCACCCAGTACGCCGAGTTCGGCGGCATGCTGCGCGGGCACCTGTCGGCCCGGTTCGGCCGGGAGGTGCTCTTCCTGCACGGCGGGGTCGGCAAGGCCGACCGGGACGCCATGGTGACCCGGTTCCAGTCCCCGCGGGGGCCGGCGATCTTCGTCCTGTCGCTGAAGGCCGGCGGCACCGGCCTCACCCTCACCGAGGCCAACCACGTGGTGCACGTCGACCGGTGGTGGAACCCCGCCGTCGAGGACCAGGCCACCGACCGGGCGTTCCGCATCGGCCAGCGGCGCCGGGTGCAGGTCCGTAAGTTCGTCTGCGCCGGCACGGTGGAGGAGAAGGTGGCGGCGCTGATCGCCGACAAGCGCAGCCTCGCCGCCTCGGTGGTCGGCACCGGCGAGCAGTGGGTCACCGAGCTGTCCACGACGCAGCTGCGCGAGCTGTTCACCCTGGAGGCCGGGGCGGTGGTGGAGTGAGCGGGCAGCCGGAGAGCGACGGCGACGCCAACGGCCGGTTCGCCGACTACGGCCGGCCGCGCCGGGTCGACGGCGGGCTGAGGGCCCGCAGCACCCGGGGGGCCATCGGCCGGTCCTGGTGGTCCCGGCGCTTCCTCGAGGTGCTGGAGTCGTTCGCCCTCGGCACCCGGCTGACCCGCGGCCGGTCGTACGCGCGGGCCGGCCAGGTGGTCCGCCTGGACGTCGCCCCCGGCACCGTCGACGCCGTGGTGCAGGGCTCCCGCGCGCAGCCGTACGAGGTGAGCATCGCCCTGCCGCCGTTCCCGGAGGCGCTCTGGGCCCGCGTCGAGGCGGAGTTGGCCGCCCAGGCGTTCTTCAGCGCCCGGCTGCTCGCCGGCGACCTGCCCCCGGAGCTGGAGGAGCTGTTCGCGGGCGCCGGCGCCCCACTCTTCCCCGCCGGCGTCGCGGAGCTGCGGCAGCGGTGCAGCTGCCCCGACTTCGCCGTGCCCTGCAAGCACCTCGCGGCCACGTTCTACCTGCTCGCCGAGGCGTTCGACGCCGACCCGTTCCAGTTGCTGCACTGGCGGGGCCGGAGCCGGACGCAGCTGCTCGACCGGCTGCGCGTCCTGCGGGCCGGCGCCGCCGGCGTCGACGACCAGCCGGACGCGACCGAGGGCGTGCCGCCGGCCGCGTCGTCCACGACGAACGGTGTGGTGCCGGCGTCACCACCGTCCACCACGGACGGTGCCGAGCCGACGCCGACACCGTCCACACGGGACGACGGTGCTGCGGGAGCCGGGCGGGACACCGTGGACGTCCCGCCGGTCGGCGCGTCCCGGGCGCTCGCCGGCCTGCCGACGGCGCCGTTGGCCGAGGCGGTCGACCGGTTCTGGCTGCCACCGGTTCCGTTGCCCGACCGGCCGCCCAGCCTGTCGACCGGACCGGACCTGCTGCTGCGGCAGCTGGGCGCGCCGGCCCCCGCCATCGGCGGGCCCGGCCTCCTCGAGCGGCTGCGGCGGGCGTACCGGCTCCTCGGCCGGTGAGACCGCCGGCGGAACGGTACGGGGCCCCGGGTCACAGCCAACGGCGGCGGAACCGCCACATGAGCGCGGCGTTGGCCACCAGGACCACCGCGCAGACGGCCCCGGCCAGTCGCCCGGCCAGCACGGTCATCGCCGGCAGCGAGGCCCACAGCACGATCGTCAACAGCATCAGCCATCGGCCGCGCCGGGCCCGGGCCCGGTTGTCGAGCCGGGCGAAGAACGCCGGATCACTCTCCCGGAGCTGACGGGTGATCTGCTCGAACCTGCGCTGATCCTCTTTGCTGAGCATGTGCCTTCCCCTCACGTGTTCAGCGGTTCGGCGGCATACCCGCTGCGGCGGCGGCTCACGCTCCCGTCCTGCTGCTACTTTGCCGCCCCGCCCGGGCGGCGCCCTCCGGCCGCGCCCCCAGCCCTGCGGCGAGCGGGGGAGCGCCTCAGCGCAGGCTTAGCCGAACCTTAAATTTGCCTGTGGCGATGAAAGTGCCGTCCCGCGTCGGCTCGGCCCAGATGGCCGGATCCGGCCCGTGCCGTGCCGCGTACGCCCTGCTCGCGAGGTCCGTGCCGGGCCGCCCCGAGTTCCGGCGCCGCCGACCCGCGCTGAGCGGCGCCTTAAGTGCCCTCCCGGGGCCTTCCGGTGCTGCTTGAAGGCCCCTGAACGCTTGATTACCTTCCGGTGACAACCCCCTCAGGCACCAGTCGCCGCACCTGCACCCGTGCCCCGGTGCCAGTCGTCGCGGCGCAGCAGAAACGGATTGGTACATGGCCGACCAGAATGTGCCACCACGGCGACCGCGGGACGATCGCGGTTGGGACGGGCGTCAGTACCCCGCCGCCGACGGTCACCGCGACACCCACCCCTCCACCCCGTACGGCCACGACCCGCGCACGCAGCACCAGGGTGGACACCCCGCCGACCCGCGGGAGCAGTACGCGCACGCCGGGCACCCGGCCGCGCGCGGGCCGCAGTGGGTCGGCCCGGACGGCTTCGCGCGGCAGGCGGGCGCGCCGTCGGCCGGCCCCGGACTGCCCAACCTGGACGACGACGAGCCGGGCCGCAAGGTCGGCCGCCGCAAGGCCCTCGCGGCCCTCGGTGGCACCGCGGCCGTGGTCGCCGGTGGTGCCGCCCTGGCGATGACCCCGCAGATCCGCAGCCTCTTCGGCGACGAGGCCGTGGCCGGCGACGCCACCGGCACCACGGTCACCGACGGCACCCCGACCCGCCCGAGCGGCCAGCAGCCGAGCACGGTGCGCACCTACACCGAGCAGAACGAGAGCTACATGGGCTCCCGGGCCGGCGAGGCGCTGAAGAAGAACGCCCCGGCCGGCGGCCGCACCTTCTCCGGGCCGGCCGCCGCCGCCGCGGAGACCAAGGTGACCGTCAAGACGGTGCTCGCCAAGGACCCGGTCCTGCACCTGGCCCGGCGGGCCACCTTCGGCGCCACCCCGCAGGTCGTCGCCGACATCAAGGAGCGGGGCATCGACGGCTGGCTGCGTTGGCAGCTCGACCCCGACAAGATCGCCCCGACGAGGGCCGAGCTGAAGCTCGCGGACCTGCCGACGCTGAAGCTGGGCACCGCGCAGCTGCGCGAGCAGCGCGACCAGCTCAACGAGCGGGGCGCGCAGCCGGAGAAGGAGATGGTGGACGCCACCATCGCCCGGCAGATCTGGTCGAAGCGGCAGCTGTTCGAGGTGATGGTCGACTTCTGGAACGACTTCCTGCACGTCGCCGCGGACTTCGACGGGGGCGAGGTGTACCGCGCGTCCTTCGACCGGGACGTCGTCCGGGCGCACGCCCTCGGCAGCTACCCCGAGATGCTGCTCGCCGCGAACCGGCACCCCGCGCTGCTGCTCTACCTCAACCAGAACGACTCCCGCGCCGACGCGGTCAACGAGAACCTGGCCCGGGAGAACCTGGAGCTGTACTCGGTCGGCGTCGACGGCGGCTACACCGAGAAGGACGTCCGGCAGGCGGCCCTGCTCCAGACCGGCCGGGGCGTCAACGACGGGAAGTACGTGTTCCGCCCCGAGCGGCACTACGTCGGCAAGGTGAAGGTCCTCGGCTTCACCCACGCGAACAACTCGAAGGACCCGAAGAAGGCCGAGGCGGCCATCGACGCGTACATCACCTACATCGCGCTGCACCCGTCCACCGCCAAGTACGTGGCGCAGAGCCTGGCCACCCGATTCGTCTCGGACACCCCGCCGAAGTCCCTCGTGGAGCGGCTGGCCAAGTCGTACACCCTGAACAAGGGCATGATCAAGCCGGTGCTGATGACGCTGTTCAGCTCCTCGGAGTTCTGGGCGGCGGTGGGGCAGAAGGTGCGCCGGCCGATGGAGTACCTGGTCGCCACGTACCGGGCCCTGGGGGTGTCCCCGGAGGCGTCGCCGAAGCACGACAACGGCGACAACAAGCGCACCCCGTACGCCCGAGGGCTGCGGCAGATCCACGACAGGATGCGCGAGCTGGGCCAGTACCCGATGGGCCAGCCCACCCCCGACGGCTACCCGGACGTCTACGTGGCCTGGACCTCCGCCGGCACCATGGTCCACGGCTGGAACGAGGCGGGCGAGCTGCTCGCCGGCCGACGCACCGTCTTCACCTACACCCCGCCCGAGAAGCTGGTGGCCAGGCCCCCGGCCACCGCCGGGGCGTACGTGGACGCGCTGGCCCTGCGCCTGGTGGGTCAGAAGCTGAGCGCCAGGGAGCGGTCCCTGATCCTCGGCGTGGCCGGCGTGTCGGCCGGCGACAAGGTCGACGCCACGTTCGACGGGGCCGTCACCGCCGTAGCGCGGGCGATCCTCGCTTCCCCCCAGCACCACCTCCGGTGAGGCACCCGATGGAGAAGACTGTGCACACGTTCCCCCTGCACCCCGAATGCCCCGACCTGCGGCGGCTGGCCGACGACCCGGCCGAGGCGCTGCTGCGGGCGGAGGCCGACATCGTCGCCGCCGAGAACGCCGCCGAGGCCGACCGCTACCGGCGGCTGGAGGACCTGGAGGAGGCCCAGCAGGACGGTCGCGGCGTCACCCGGCGGACGTTCGTGGCCGGCGCCGCCGCGACCGCCACCGCCCTCGCCACCGCCCAGTTCGTCACCACCTCGGCCTCGTTCGCCGCCACCAAGACCGGCACCCTGATCCACGTCTTCCTCTACGGCGGGCTGGACGGGCTGAGCCTGGTCGCCCCGGCGGACGACCCGGTGCTCGCCAAGGCCCGCCCCGACCTGCTGCTCGGCAACGACTCCCTGGCGCTGGGCCGCGGCTTCAAGCTGACCAGCGCGTTCAAGCCGCTGGAGCCGTGGCTGAAGAGCGGCAACCTCGGCTTCGTTCCGGCGGTCTCCGACGAGCGGCTGTCCCGCAGCCACTTCCAGGCCGCGGACGCCTGCAACCTCGGCGGCCTGCCCAGCGAGACCGGCGGCCGGGGCTGGCTGGACAGCCTGGTCGACGCGCTCGGCACGGGCACCGCGTTCCGCAGCGTCGGCATCGGCAGCACGCTGCCCCGGTCGCTGGTCGGCAACAACGGCGCGCTCTCCCTCAACAGCGTCGGCTCGCTGCGGCTCAACGGCGACGACCGGTACCGGGCCGCGACCGAGAAGGCGATCAAGGGGCTCTTCACCGGGATCAACCACCCGGTGCAGGAGGCCGTGCAGGACGGCCTGGGTGCGCTGGCCACCGCGCAGCGCCTCGCCGCGAAGCCGTACCAGCCGGCCGAGGGCGTCGAGTACAAGGGCGTCGGCTACGCGTTCCAGCAGCTCGCGCAGCTCATCAAGGGCGGGGCGAACGTCCGGGTCGCCACCGTCGGGATGGGCGGCTACGACACCCACGAGAACCAGGGCACCCGCGACGGCGGTCAGCTGCACCGGCGGCTCAACGAGCTGGCCGGGGCCATGGCGGCGTTCTTCACCGACCTGGGGGAGAAGTCCGCCGACGTGACCATCATGGTCTCCAGCGAGTTCGGCCGGCGGGTCGCCTCGAACGGCGGCGGCACCGACCACGGCCACGGCGGCGTGGTCACCGTGCTCTCCGGCCGCAAGCTCGCCGGCTCGCTGCTGGGCACCTGGAACGGGCTGGACGACCTGGACTCCGGCGACGTGCCCGAGTACAACAACATGTTCAACGTCTACGGAGCCGTCGCGCAGGGCCGCTTCGGGCTCACCAACGCGGAGGTGGACAAGATCTTCCCCCGGCAGAAGTACCGCCCGATGAAGCTGTACGCGTGACGTACCCGCGCACCCACGCCGCCGGCCGCCGCGCCGGGACGAACCCGTCCCGGCGCGGCGGCCGGCCGGCTGCGGACGTACGCCCCCTGGTGCCGCCGCGACGTGGACCCGGCGGCCGGCGGCTGCTGGCCGCGCTGCTCGTCGTCGGCCTGCTCGTCAGCGTGCTGCCCTGGTGGCTGGACACCCCGGCCGGATCGCTGCGGTCGACGGCCGCCACGCTCACCGCCGCCGGCCGGATCACCGGGCTGGTCGCCGGCTACCTGCTGCTCGTGCAGGTGCTGATGATGAGCCGCCTGCCGATCCTGGAGCGGTGGGCCGGCGGCGAGCGGATCGCCCGCTGGCACCGCGACGTCGGGGCCACCCTGCTGGTCGCCGTGCTCGCGCACGCGTCGCTGATCCTGGTCGGCTACGCCGACCTGGAGGACAACCCGGTGCTCACCGAGGCCGGCGTGCTGCTGCGCGACTACGAGGACATGGTCTCCGCGTTCGCCGCCGCCGGCATCCTGGTGCTGGTCGGCCTCACCAGCGTCCGGGCGATCCGCACCGCGCTGCCCTACGAGCTGTGGCACGCCCTGCACCTGTCGAGCTACGCGGTGCTGCTGCTCGGCTTCGCCCACCAGTTCAGCAACGGCGCGCAGCTGTTCCGGCCCGGCCCGGTGCGCACCGGTTGGATCGCGATGTACGCGCTGGTGCTCGCCGCCCTGCTCTGGGGCCGGGTGATCGCGCCGCTGGCGTTCAACCTGCGGCACCGGCTGCGGGTCGCCGACGTGGTGGCGGAGAGCCCGGACACGATCTCGATCTACCTGACCGGGGACCGGCTGGAGCGGCTGGAACTGCTGGGCGGGCAGTTCTTCCGCTGGCGCTTCCTCGCCCGGGGCTGCTGGTGGCAGGCGCACCCGTTCTCGGTCTCCGCCGCCGCCAACGGCCGCTGGCTGCGGCTCACCGTCAAGGTGGTCGGCGCGCACACCGCCGACCTGCGCGACCTCGAACCGGGCACCAGGGTCTGGGCGGAGGGGCCGTCGGGCACCTTCACCGCCGCCCACCGGACCCGCGAACGGGCCCTGCTGATCGCCGGCGGCAGCGGGATCACCCCGATCCGGGCGATGCTGGAGGAACTGCCGCCCGGCGCCGCGCTGATCTACCGCGCCCGCACCCCGGGCGACGTGCTGCTGCACCGCGAGCTGGACTGGCTCGCCGAGGCCCGGGACACCGCGATCTGGTACGTCGTCGGCTCCCGCCATGATCCCGGCCCCCGCCAGGTGATGAGCCCGGACGGGCTGCGCCGGCTGGTGCCCGACCTCGCCCGGCGCGACGTCTACCTCTGCGGGCCGCCCGGCCTGGTCGAGCAGTCGCTGCGGGTGCTCCGCGAGGCCGGCGTGCCCCGCCGGCAGATCCACCTGGCCACGTTCGAGCTGTAGGAAGGCTTCCATGCGTCGCGCCCTGCTCGCGATCACCGGCCTGGCGGCCGGCACCACCGCGATGGTGGTGCTGAAGGGCTCGCCGGGCACCAGCCCGGTCGCCCAGGACCTGCCGGCGGCGCCTCCGCCGGTGGTCCCCGCGCCGGCCGGCCCGACCCCGGGCGGCGGGAAGGTCTCCGCCCCGCCGTCGCCGGCCCGCACCAGCGCGTCCCCCCGGCCCGGTCGCACCGCCACCCGGGCGCCGGCGAGCCGGCCCAGCGCCACCACCCGCGCGCCGTCCGCGCCGCGCACCACCACCAAACCGCCGCCCGCGCCGACCACCCGCACCGTCACCGGGCCGGTGGTGGAGAACGAGTACGGCAACGTGCAGGTGCAGATCACCCTCTCCGGGACGCGGATCGTCGACGTGGTGGCCCTGGAGCTGCCCGAGGAGACCGCCCAGTCCGACCAGCGCAGCGAGCAGGTCGACGGCCGCTACAGCGGCAGTTCCGGGCTGGTGGTGCAGCGGCAGAGCGCCGACGTGGACACCGTCTCCGGGGCGACCGCCACCAGCACCTCGTACAAGAGGTCGTTGCAGGCAGCGATCGACCGGGCGAACTGACGTGCCGGTGTCGGCGGCGGGGCGGCGGCCGGGCGGGGGTCCGCCGGCGACCAGGCCGGGACTGCGCCGCGTGGAGCAGGTCATGGGCACCGCGATCAGCCTCGACCTCGCCGACGACCTGCCCGCCGCCGAGCTGGACGCGCTGGCCGGGGAGGTGTTCGCCTGGCTGCGCGAGGTGGACGCCCGGTTCAGCACGTACCGGGCCGACAGCGAGGTGTGCCGCGTCGACCGGGGCGAGCTGCCGCTCTCCGGGGCCGGCGCCGACCTGCGGGCCGTGCTGGCGTGCTGCGCCGACCTGTGGAAGGCCACCGACGGCTTCTTCGACGCGTACGCCACCGGGCGGCTCGACCCGTCCGGCTACGTCAAGGGCTGGGCGGTGCAGATCGCCTCGGACCGGCTGCTCGCGGCCGGGGCGGCGAACCACTGCCTGAACGCCGGCGGCGACGTGCGGGTACGCGGCCACTCCCCGACCGGGCAACCGTGGCGGATCGGCGTCCGCCACCCGTGGGACGCGATGTCCACCTGCCTCGTGCTCACCGGCACCGACCTGGCCGTGGCCACGTCCGGCGTCTACGAGCGCGGCCACCACGTGCGCGATCCGCGCCGGGGCGTGCCGGCCCGGGGGCTGCGCTCGGTCACCGTGGTCGGGCCGGACCTGGGGCTGGCCGACGCGTACGCCACCGCGGCCGTCGCGATGGGCCCGGCCGGCATCGGCTGGCTGGACGGCCTGCCCGGGCACCAGCACGCGGTCGTCACCGACGACGCCCGCCTCCTGCACTCCACCGCCCTGCCCTTGGCCGGCTGAGTGTCAGCGGAAGGGGCGGGTGGTGGCGGGGCGGGAGCCGAGGGGGCGGGGGCGGCCCGGGCGGGAGCCGACGGGACGGGTGACCGGCCAGCGGCGGCGCGGCCGGTGCCGGGGCGGCGGCTCCGCGCCGTCCGGCTGGCGCGCGGTGTCGTCGGTGGACATGTAACCCCCGCTCCCGGCGCGGGTGCGCCGTCGCCGTGCTCAACGAGCGCCGGCCCTCCGGCGTCGCTGTCGAGCCGCCGTCACATGCCCCGGCGCGGCAGCGGCAGGTGACCGGGGAGCAGGTCGGAGGTGACCGTGACCCCGGTGGCCCGCAGGGCCTCGATCAGCGCGTTCTGCACCAGATAGGAGTCGGGCAGTTGCCAGCGGGCCTGTTCGGGCGCGACCGCCCACCGGACGGTGCCCTCCGGCAGCCGGGTCGGTGGGGCCGGGATCCAGGAGCCGGGACCGTGCCGGACCACGTGGAAGCAGTGGTCCAGCTCGGGGCGGAGCGGGTCGCCGGGGCGGACCAGGAACATCCAGCGGCCGGTCGGGGTCACCAGCACCGGCCCGCGTACGCCGACGCCGGCCGGGTGCGTCCGGACCGCGTCCAGCACGTGCCGGCCGAGGTGCGTGGGGACCTCCAGCACGTCGAACGCCCGCCCGGTGGGCAGCAGCACCCCGTGCGGCCGGGTGCGCCACCAGGTCGCGACCCGGGCCGGGTCGGCGCTCGCCGCGTGCTCCCAGTTCTCCAGGGCCGGGTGGCAGCCGACCGTCGGGCAGCCGGCCCGCCCGCAGACGAAGCGGCTGCGGGCGAGGCAGGCGCCGGGGGTGACGTCCCAGCCGTGCAGGGCGTACCGCACGGCCACCCGGCGCAGCCGCACCCGTTCCAACGGGGACAGTTGAACGACGCGCGGCGCGACATTCCCCCACATGTGCCATCTCCCCTCGCCGGACCCGGCCGGTGCCCAGGTCGCATGTCGAGCACCGTCACTGCCGTAACCCGCGATCGTTGAGCTGACGAACGGCTGATGCAACTTGCACGAAAACTACGAGAACTGGCTGTACGGCTGACGCACACGCTGTGCGACCAGCGAAAACCTGAAGACGTACGGATCGATCGCCGTATCCGGCAGGACCGGCCGGCACGCCCGCTCGAGCAGGCACAGGGGAAGGAACGGGTGGATGGACGAGTTACCCATCGGGCGGCGGGTGGCCTACTGGCGGGGGCGGCGCAAGATGTCGCAGCAGGTCTTCGCGGACCGGCTGGGCAAGTCGAAGAGCTGGGTCGACAAGGTCGAGCGCGGAGTGCGCCGGCTGGACAAGTTCTCCGTCCTCTACGAGATCGCCGACATCCTCCAGGTCGACGTGCAGCTGCTGCTCGGCAAGGACCCGGAGCGGCGTACGGACGCGTTGAACTGCATCGACCAGGTGGAGGTGCAGGAGATCCGGGCGGCCCTGGAGCGGTACGACTCGATGAGCGCGTACTTCGACGCCGCGCCGTGCCCGCCGCCCCTGGCCGACATGCGCAAGGCCGTCAACCACGCCTGGCTCACCTACCAGTACGGCCGCTACGGGATGCTCACCCGGGCGCTGCCGAAGCTGCTGCGCGACGCCCAGGCCGCCGACGCCGGCCACGGCGGTGACCAGGCGGTCGAGGCGGCACACCTGCTCGGGCAGGTCTACCAGATCGCCTCGTCGGTGCTGCGCAAACTGGGCGAGTGCGACCTGGCCTGGCTGGCCGCCGACCGCTCGATGGCGGTTGCCCAGCGTGCCAACGACCCGCTGCTGGCCGGCATCGCCACCACCCGGGTCTGCAACGCGCTGGTGGCGATGGGCCGGCCCCGCCCCGCCCTCGAACTCAACGTCACCATCGCCAACCGGCTGGCCCCGGGCGGCGGCACCGAGGCGACCCCGGCGCTGCTCTCCGTCTACGGGATGCTGCTGCTCCAGGGCGCGATGGCCGCCGCCCGGATCGGCGACTCCGCCACGGTGGACGACCTGATCAACGGCGCGCACGAGGCGGCCACCCTGCTGGGCGGCGACCACAACCACTACTGGACCTCGTTCGGGCCGACCAACGTGGAGCTGCACCGGGCGGCGGCGGCGGTCGAGCTGGGCGACGGCGGCCGGGCGGTGGAGGTGCACCGGCAGCGCATCCAGGAGCCGGCGTTCAACGCGCTGCTGCCCGAGCGCCGGGCCCACCACCTGCTCGACATCGCCCGGGGCTTCGCCCACGTCGGCGACGTGGCCAACGCCGGCGAGATGTTGCTGCGCGGTGACCGCCTCGCCCCGTCGGAGATCCGCTGCCGGCCGATCGCGCACGAGGTGATGTCGGACATCCTGCGTCGCACACGTGGTGCGCCGCCTTCTCCGATTGCGGAGTTGGCTGAGCACATGGGAGTAGGGGTATGAGCGCGGAGGCGGCCTGATGACCGGTCCGCGCCCGAGCAGCAGCGAGCGCCGCGAGGTGCTCTACGTCATCGCCTGCGGTTCACCGCTGGCCCGCCACGTCGGCCGGCTCGTCGAGCTGGCCCAGCAGGACGGCTGGGACGTCTGCGTCGTCACCACGCCGGACGGCGCCAAGTTCGTCGACCGGGCCGCGCTGGCCCGGCAGACCGGCCATCCGGTCCGCACCCACTACAAGAATCCGGGCGACCTCGACGTGCTGCCGCAGGCCGACGCGATGATCGTCTGTCCGGCGACGGTCAACACCGTCAACAAGTGGGCGGCCGGGATCACCGACACACTGGCCCTCGGGCTGCTGGTGGAGGCGCAGGGCCTGGGGGTGCCGGTGGTGGCGGTGCCGTACACGAACGCGGCGATGGCGGCCCACCCGGCCTTCCGGGCCGGCATCGCCCGGCTCGCCGAGTGGGGGGTCACGGTGCTCTTCGGCGATCACGTCTTCCCGTTGCATCCGCCCGGCACCGGTGAGCGGCACGTGCACGCCTTCCCGTGGGCCCTGGGCCTGGCCGCCGTACGGGACCGGCTCTGCCCCGTCGCCTGACGCGCGCCGCAGGGTCCCCGGCCGGCGTACGACGTCAGCCCGGGACCCTCCGGCGCACCGGGACCACGGCGGGACACGCCGTCGTCCCGGTGGGCGACACCCCCGGCCACGGCCCGCGCCGGTAAGCTGGCCCGCCGTGAGCACCAACGCAGTCCCGCCGACCGTCGCCGACGTGGTCGCCGAGCTGGAACGGCGCTATCCGCCGGCCTGGGCCGAGGACTGGGACCGGGTCGGGCTGGTGCTCGGCGAGCCGTGCGCCCCGGTGCGCCGGGTCCTCTGCGTGGTCGACGTGGTGCCGGAGACGGTCGCCGAGGCTCTCGACGCCGGCGTGGACATGATCGTCGCCCACCATCCGCTGCTGCTGCGCGGCGTCTCCTCGGTGGCCCCCACGACCTACAAGGGCCGGATCGTGCACCGGCTCATCAGATCCGACGTGGCCCTGTACGTCGCGCACACCAACGCCGACGTGGCCGCCCCGGGGGTCTCCGACGCCCTCGCCGCCCGATTCGGGCTGACCGGGCTGCGCCCGCTGCACCGGCCCGCACCCGGCTCGTCCGCGCACGGTGACGGCCGGGGGATCGGCCGGATCGGCGAGCTGCCGGAGCCGATGACGCTGGCGGAGCTGACCCGGCACGCCGCCGCCGTGCTGCCCGCCACGGCCTGGGGAGTTCGCGCCGCCGGGGATCCCGGGCGTATGGTTCGTACCCTCGCGGTCAGCGGCGGCGCGGGGGACGGCTTCCTCGCCGACGCGACCGCGGCCGGGGTGGACGCGTTCCTCACCGCCGACCTGCGCCACCACCCGGCCGGCGAGCACCTGGCCGCCGACGGTCCGGCCCTGCTCGACGCCGCCCACTGGGCGACGGAACGACCGTGGCTGGACGACCTGGCCGTCCTCCTGCGGGAGGCGACGGGTGTCGAGACGCTGGTGTCCGACCTGGCCACCGACCCGTGGACCATACACGCCGCCCCACCCGCGGTGGACGACAAGGAGCCCCGACCGTGAAGGCTGACCCCCAGGTCCAGCGCCGCCTGCTCGACCTCCAGGCGATCGACACCGCCCTCGCCCAGCTCGCCCACCGGCGCCGTTCGCTGCCCGAGCGGGCCGAGCTGGACGCGCTGGCCCGGGAGCTGTCCGCGCTGGAGGACGAGCGGGTCCGCGCCCAGGTGGCGGTCGACGACCTGGACCGGGACATCGCCCGCATGGAGAAGGACGTCGACCAGGTGCGGGCCCGTAAGTCCAAGAACGAGGCCCGGCTCGCCGCCGGCACCGGCCCGGCCCGGGAGCTGGAGGCCCTCCAGCACGAGCTGGTCTCGCTCAACCGCCGCCAGGGCGACCTGGAGGACGCCGAGCTGGAGCTGATGGAGCAGCGGGAGACGGCCCAGGGCGTGCTGGACGGCATCGAGAAGCGGCTCGCGGAGGTGCGGGAGAAGCGCGACGCCGCCGAGCGGCGCCGCGACGAGAGCCTGGCCGAGATCGCCAAGGAGGAGGAGTTCAAGCGCGGCGCCCGCCAGCCGCTGGCGGGCGACCTCCCCGCCGACCTGGTGCAGCTGTACGACAAGATCCGCGAGGACACCGGGCTCGGCGCGGCGCTGCTGACCGCCGGCCGGTGCGGCGGCTGCCGCCTGGAGCTCTCCGGCGCCGACGTGTCCCGCATCCGCAAGGCGGCCCCGGACGAGGTCGTCCGCTGCGAGGACTGCCGGCGGATCATGGTCCGCACCAACGAGTCCGGCCTGTAGCCCGTGGCGCCGCGCGTGGTCGTCGTCGAGGCCGACGGCGGATCCCGGGGCAACCCTGGCCCGGCCGGCTACGGGGCGGTGGTCCGCGACGCGGACACCGGTGAGGTGCTGGCCGAGCGGAGCGAGTCGATCGGCGTCGCCACCAACAACGTCGCCGAGTACCGGGGGCTGATCGCCGGGCTGGAGGCCGCCGCCGAGCTGGGCGCCGCCGAGGTCGAGGCCAGGATGGACTCGAAGCTCGTGGTCGAGCAGATGTGCGGCCGCTGGCAGATCAAGCACCCCGGGCTGCGCCCGCTCGCCGCGCAGGCCGCCGGGCTGGTGAACCGCTTCGCCGCCGTACGGTTCCACTGGATTCCCCGGGAACGCAACCGGCACGCCGACGCCCTCGCCAACGCCGCCATGGACGCCGCCGCCGGCAAGGCGCCGGCCCGGGCCGCCGTCGCGCCGCCGCGCGTCGTGGAGCCGCCGCGCGAGGTCGCCGGCCCCGACTCGCCGGCCCGCGCGAGAGCCCGCGAGGTGGCCGCCCGCGCCGCGTCGGCGACCACCACCGGCACCGACCCGGCCACCGCGCCCGCCTCCTGGGAGCCGCGGCCGAGCTTCACCGCCACCCGGCTCATCCTGGTCCGGCACGGCGAGACGGCCTTCACCGAGCAGCGCCGCTACTCCGGCCGCGGCGACGTGCCGCTGTCCGAGCGCGGCCGGGCCCAGGTCCGGGCCACGGCCGCCCGGGTGGCCGGGCTGGCCCCGACGGTCGCGGCCGTGGTCAGCTCCCCCCTGTCCCGGTGTACGGCGACCGCCGAGGCGATCGCCGGGGCGGTCGGCGGCGTGCCGGTGCGCCGCGAGGACGACCTGATCGAGTGCGACTTCGGGGCCTGGGAGGGGCGCACCTTCGCCGAGGTACGCCAGGAGTGGCCGGGCGAGATGGACGCGTGGCTCGCCTCGACCCGGGTGGCCCCGCCGGGCGGCGAGTCGTTCGTCGACGTCGCCGAGCGCTGCCGTCGCGCGGTCGACGGGCTCTGCCGGGCGTACCCGGGGGAGACCGTGGTGGTGGTCTCGCACGTCTCGCCGATCAAGCTGGTGCTGCGCGACGCCCTCGCGGCCAGTGACGGCTTCCTGCACCGGCTGTTCCTGGACGCGGCCGGCATCTCGGTGCTCGACACGTGGCCCGACGGCGGCGTCGCCGTCCGTACGGTCAACGACACCGCGCACCTCGCCGCGATCTGAGCCGGGCGGCCGGCCGTCCGGCCGCCCGGGGTCGCCGTTCGGCGCACGCCGCCCGCCGTTCGGCGCAGCAACTTCCTCCCGTCGAACGTGACCCGGCTCACAGGGTCGTAGCCTCCGGCCGTCATCAGTGCCGATCTACGACACGCGGAGGTTTGTCGCAATGGCCGCACCCGAACCGGAGGCGCCGACAGCGGTGCGCTCCAGGGCGAAGGACCACAGCCCCTGGAACTGGTTGCTCTTCATCCCCATCGTGGTGCCCCTGATCCCGGTCTTCTTCAACGCCGACTCGCCCCGGTTCCTCGGCTTCCCGCGCTTCTACTGGCTCCAGCTCGTCTACATCCTGCTCGGCGTGGCCACCACCACGCTGGTCTACCAGATGACGAAGAAGCGGGCCGGCACGCCCGCGGCCGGGCCGGGCGACACGGCTGCGGGTGATCGCTGATGTGGCGCGACCACCTCACCGAGATCATCGTCTTCTCGGCGCTCTTCCTGCTGGTCAGCGGGATGGGATTCGTGGCGGCCCGGTGGCGGGCCCCGAAGGACATGGCCCACCTCGACGAGTGGGGGCTGGGCGGGCGCAACTTCGGCGGCTGGATCACCTGGTTCCTGGTCGGCGGTGACCTGTACACCGCGTACACCTTCGTGGCGGTGCCGGCGCTGATGTTCGGTGCCGGCGCGGCCGGCTTCTTCGCCGTCCCGTACACCATCGTCATCTACCCGCTGGTGTTCCTGGTGCTGTGCCGGCTCTGGTCGGTCTCGCACCGGCACGGCTTCGTCACCCCCGCGGACTTCGTCCGCAAGCGGTTCGACTCGCCGGTGCTGGCGCTGCTGATCGCGATCACCGGGATCGTGGCGACGATGCCGTACATCGCGCTGCAACTGGTCGGCATCGAGGCGGTGCTGAAGACCATGGGGGTGACCGGCGAGAGCACGCTGGCCCGGCACCTGCCGATCATCGTCGCCTTCGCGATCCTGGCCGCATACACGTACCAGTCGGGGCTGCGCGCGCCCGCGCTGATCGCGTTCGTCAAGGACACGCTGATCTACATCGTGATCCTGGTGGCGGTGCTGTACCTGCCGTACAAGCTGGGCGGCTGGGGCGAGATCTTCGACGCCGCGGACGCGAAGTTCGACGCGTCGCCGAACCCCAACGACGGAGTGCTGCTCAACGCCAACAACCAGCTCCAGTACGTCACGCTGGCATTTGGCTCGGCGCTGGCGCTGTTTCTCTACCCGCACAGCATCACCGGCGTGCTGGCCAGCCGGAACCGCGACGTGATCAAGCGGAACATGTCGGCGTTGCCCGCGTACAGCCTGCTGCTCGGCCTGATCGCGCTGCTCGGCTTCATGGCCATCGCGGCCGGGGTGAAGCCGCTGCCCGGGTCGAAGGAGGGCACCGTGGACAGCAACACGGTGGTGCCGGTCCTGTTCGACCAGCAGTTCCCCGACTGGTTCGCCGGGGTCGCGTACGCGGCCATCGGCATCGGCGCGCTGGTGCCGGCGGCGATCATGTCGATCGCGGCGGCGAACCTGTTCACCCGCAACATCTACAAGGAGTACCTGAAGCGGGATGCCAGCCCCGCGCAGGAGGCGAACGTCTCCAAGATCACCTCGCTGGTGGTGAAGGTCGGCGCGGTCGCCTGCATCGTCTTCCTCGACCCGCAGTTCTCCATCGACCTCCAGCTCATCGGCGGCGTGATCATCCTCCAGACGCTGCCGGCGGTGGCGCTCGGCCTCTACACCCGCTGGTTCCACCGCGGCGCGCTGATCGGCGGCTGGATCGCGGGCATGGGGCTGGGCATGTGGATGCTCTACCAGATCCCGAACGCCGCCACCGGCCGCAAGCACTTCGGCGGCTCGGCGTTCCCGCTGGCCGACTTCGGCTTCGACACCCCGAAGACGATCTACGTCGGGATCGTGGCCGTGCTGGTCAACCTCGCGGTCGCGGCGCTGCTCACGGTGGTGCTGCGGGCGGCGAAGGTGCGCGACGGCGGCGACGGCACCACGTCGGACGACTACTTCGCCGACGAGGGCGACCCGCGCGTCGTGCCCGGCCCGCACCGCGACGCCGACGCGGCCCCGGAACCGGTCGCCTGAGCGTCTCTCGGGATCGCGTCGCCCCCGGCCCGTACCGGCCGGGGGCGACGCGGCGGGAGTGGACGCCCTTCGTACGCTGACGACCATGACGAGACGCGCGCTGGTGGCCGTCCTCGGCGGCTCCGCCGCGCTGCTGCTGCTGGCGGTCGTCGGGTGCGTGGGGGCCGCGGTCCTGACCGTCAGCGACGACCCGGACGAGACGCCCGAGTGCCGGGAGACGGTGCGCGCCGAGGAGGCGAAGGTGCGCACCGACCGGTGGGACCCGCCCCAGGAGCTGCCGGACCTCGGCGACTATCCGGAGATCCACTGGCAACTGCGCGCGTCGGGCGACCCGTGCAGCCGCGCCCCGGGCCCGACGGACTGGGCGTACCAGGGCGTGGTCCGGCTGCGTCCGGAGGACGCGCGGACGCTGGCGCAGCGGTACGGCTTCGTGCCGTACGCGCCCGCCGAGCCGGATCAGGCGCCCCTCACCAGCCCGGCGGACGCGTGGCCCGCTCTCGCGCCGTTCCTGCCGACCGCGCCCCGCTGGCTGCACAGCCGGTCGTACGACGAGGGAAATCCGTCCACGCGGTGGCGGGCCGCATTCCTGGACGTCGAGCACCGGACGCTCTTCTTCACGCTCCACGACCACTAGGCCGTATTCCAGAGGCGGGTAGCCACTCGTTGATCGCTGCGGCGTGCCTTGATACCGCGGCGGCGCAGGTACTCACGGTTGGCCCGCGAGCTGTAGGCCATGCCCGCCAGGACCGGATCCGGACGGGCACGCGGCCTGCCACCGTCGGGCCTGGGCACCCGGATATTCCACCCCGTCGCTACGCCGGCTCGACGGGCAGCCAGAGCTCGCGGGTCGCATGTGCTGCTGGATGTGCGGGTTGATGCCTCGGTGGATCAGTGGAACCCGGGCAGCGTGCCCCACGAGCCGGAACGCGGGATGGTCGACGATGCGGGTTTCCATGCGTTCGCTCCCTTCGGCAGTTGGGCGGAACCTGAAGCTGTGGTGCTGTGCGACAGTGCCTCCGTATCGTGACCGGCGCTGTTGCGGCACGCCCCGACAGAAGCGGAGCGGAATGTGTCGGGTGATCGGGGTCGGTGCCGCCACACGATGGGGGCATGGACGACACGACACTGGTATCCCGGTTCCTTCGCGACGGCTTCGTGAAGTTGGCGGGCGCCGTCGCACCGCGCGTGGCCGCGGACTGTGCGCGGCTGCTGTGGCGGGAGACGGGCTGCGACCCGGACGACCCAGCCACCTGGACGCAGCCCGTGCACTGGGTGCCCGGCATGGCGCAGGGGCCGTTCGCCGCCGCACCCAATTCACCGTTCCTCCATCACGCGTACGACCTGCTCGTCGGCGCGGGACGCTGGGAGCCGCGTTACTCGCTGGGCACGTTCCCGTTGCGTTTCCCGCACAAGGACGAGCCGAACGACGCGGGCTGGCACATCGAGGGCAGCTATCTGCCGGAGGGTGCGAGCTGGTACTTCACGAACGTTCGCTCCCGGGGCCGGGCGCTGCTGATGCTGTTCCTGTTCAGCGAGATCGGTGCGGAGGACGCCCCGACACGGATCCGGGTCGGCTCACACCTCGACGTGCCGAAGGTGCTGGAGAAGTACGGGGAGGACGGGGCGAGCGGGCTGGACCTCGCGCCCGAGCTGGTGGCGGCGTCCGACCACCGGCCACTCGCCCTGGCCACCGGGTCCCCGGGCGACGTCTTCCTGTGCCATCCGTTCCTGGTGCACGCGGCGCAACCGCACCACGGGACGCGGCCGCGCTTCATGGCCCAGCCGCCGCTGGTGCCGGCCGCGCCGTACGAACTGGAACGGGCCGACGGTGCGTACTCGCCCGTGGAGATCGCGATTCGCCGAGGACTCGGGCAGGACACCCCCGATCCTGAGGTACGGGCGAGGCGGGGACAACAGTGAGGGTGCGGGTGAGTGGCCGCAATGCCCGATTCCAGCAGTGGGAGGCACTGCTCCGCAATCGGACCAAGCGGCAGCGTCGCGGCGAGTTCCTCGTGCAGGGCGTGCGCCCGATCACCATGGCCATCGAACACGGCTGGCAGGTTCGAGAGCTGCTCTACGACGCCGACGTCCAGCTCTCCGGCTGGGCACGCGAGGCCCTGGACACCGTCCGGGCCGAGAGGTTCGCCGTCTCCCGTGAACTGATGCACATGCTGGGCGGCAAGGCGGACACGGTTCCGGAGCTGCTGGCCGTGGTCGCGCTGCCGCAGGACGACCTGTGCCGCATCCCGGCCGGGCCGACCATGCTCACCGTCGTGTTCGACCGGCCCACCAGCCCTGGCAACATCGGGACGCTCATCCGGTCCGCAGACGCCTTCGGCGCGTCCGGCGTCATCGTCACCGGCCATGCCGCCGATGTGTACGACCCGAAGGCGGTGCGGGCGAGCACCGGCTCGCTGTTCGCGCTGCCCGTGGTCCGGGCGCCCTCACACCAGGCCGTGCTGTCCTGGGTCGCCGACGTGCGCGCCGACGGCGTCGGCATCGGCATCGTGGGTGCCGATGAGCACGGCGCACTGGAGGCCGCCGAGTACGACTTCACGCAACCCACGCTGACCCTGATCGGCAACGAGACCACCGGTCTCAGCGTCGGCTGGCGTGAGGCTTGCGACCAGCTCGTCCGGGTCCCGATGTCCGGGGCCGCCAGCTCCCTGAACGCGGCGGCCGCCGCGACCGTCGTGCTCTACGAATCGGCACGCCAGCGCAGCGCTGCCGCCCGCCGGTAGCGCGCTGATCACATGGCCTACAGCTCGCGGGCCAACCGTGAGTACCTGCGCCGCCGAGGCTCAGCGCAGCGCGCGCCAGAGCAGGTAGAGCCCGATCGACGTGCCGAAGACCACGATCAGCACCTTGAGCACCACCGGCGGCAGCCGGCGCACCAGCCGCGCGCCGGCGTACCCGCCGACCAGCGTCGCCGGCGCGACGACCGCGACGGCCGCCCAGTTCACCGGCCCGAACAGCGCGAACACCACGAGTGTGGTCAACCCGACCAGGGCGGAGAGCAGGTTCTTGATCGCGCTCACCCGGGCCAGCGTCGCGTCCAGCACCAGGGCCAGGCCCGCGACCAGCATCACCCCGAGCGCCGCGCCGAAGTAACCGCCGTACACCGCGCCGACCGCGACCATGGCCTGCACGGTGACCGTACGGCGGCGCGGCGCCAGGTCGCGCGGATGCCCGACCAGCCGGCGCAGCGGATCCTGGAACGCCAGCACCGCCGTGGCCCCGAGCACCAGGAACGGCACCACCAGCTCGAACGCCCGGGCCGGGGTGGCCAGCAGCAGCAGGGCGCCGGCGATCGTGCCAGCGATCGTGGTGGGCACCAGCGTGGCCAGCGTCCGCCGGGGCGGCAGATCCTGCCGGCTGCCCGCCACACTCGCCACGTACCCGGGAAAGACCGCGACCGAATTGCTCACGTTCGCCGGCACCGGCGGCAAACCCACCGCGATCATCGCCGGGAAGGTGATGAGCGAGCCCCCGCCGGCCACCGCGTTGACCGTGCCCGCGGCGAGCCCGGCGGCGAGCAGCAGCGCGGCGTCGGAGACATCCATGGTCACCAGAGGCTAGTACCCGGCCCCCGGCAGGACGGGGGCCGGTCGTCCCGGGGCGGCAATAGACGCGGCCGTGGCGTCGTTAGGATGGGTGCGCGACGGACGAGTCGACCGGGCGGTCGCGTCGGCGGGCTCCGGCCCGCCGCCGAGGAACGTCCGGACTCCACAGGGCAGGGTGGTTGCTAACGGCAACCCGGGGTGACCCGCGGGACAGTGCCACAGAAAACAGACCGCCGACCCCATCGGGGACGGTAAGGGTGAAACGGTGGGGTAAGAGCCCACCAGCACCCCGGGTGACCGGGGTGGCTCGGTAAACCCCACCCGGAGCAAGGCCAAGCAAGGGTCGTCATCAGACATGATGACGACCCGGCGCAGACGCTTGAGGGCTGCCCGCCCGATGTCTGCGGGTAGGCCGCTCGAGCCTGCCGGCGACGGCAGGCCTAGATGGATGGCCGCCGCCGGCGCGAGCCCCTCGGGGCGCGCGCCGGTCACAGAATCCGGCGTACAGGTCGACTCGTCCGTCGCCCACCAGCTCAGAGCCCCGACCAAGGCCCTGAGCTGGTTCTATGTCCGGGCGTCGATGGTCGTCGTTGGTCAACTTTGGCCGACGTTTGACGGCCTGGCGACGGCCTGACGGCCTGGAGACGGCCTGATCTTGGACGGGCCTTCATCGCTTTGCATCTATCTACGTCGGGGTTGTGGTCGGTTTCTGGCTCGGCGGCGCCGCACTTGCCCCCGGGCTGCCATCCCGTCACCGTCGTCCCACACCTCGTGGAGCGGGCCTGCCCCGGGGTGACAAGGTGGAGCGCCCTGCCGGACGAACGACCTTGGCGCCCCGGGGCAGGTCTGCTCGGCTTGCCTGGGACGGCGGTGACGGGATGGCAGCCACCTCAACCACCGCGGACCGTGAGCCGCTGACGGTCCCCAGCCATCCCGGAGCCTGAGGCCCCCGCCGGAGGCGCTTTGACCTGGCTCGCCGGGAGCCTTGCCCTGTTCGGCCGGCGGCGGCCTCTGTGGCTCTCTCGTTGCTGCGCCGTGCGCCGGGGCGTGACCGGCCGCCAGGCCGCACGCGCGCCCCGGCGCGACACGGCGGCGGGCCGCAGGCCCGCCCTTGACCAAGTAAAGAAAGTCTGAACACACTACGCTCCGGCCAACGGCCAAGTCACTGGCGACCAGCTCATAAGATTGGTTCATGCCGACCTACGGATGGATGGTCCTCGCGATCGCAACCGTCGTTGCGTTGGTCTCAATGGCGTGGCTCCGGCGCTCCCGGCGCGGCAGACCGCGTACCAAGGAACAGCAGCGCCAGGACGCGGTGCGGGCGGCGCGGTCAATACGCAGGAATTCACTCCGACCGAACCGGGACACCTTCGAGCGAGGCCACGGTGTGCCGGATCGGCACTCTCACGCCATCTTCGAGAACGGCGCCTTGGGTGACGGGGCCGGCGGTGGTGGTGGAGGCGGTGGGCACCAGGCCGTGTTTCAGATGTCAGCGTCGGTATGAGCAGCGCGCTTCGCGCCTGCGGCCAGGAGCAGGCCGGCCGCCTGTGAATGATCGCCGCGTAGCGCCCAATCCAGTGGTGAGTAGCCGGTTCCTTGGTCTTCGCGCAGATTCGGGTCTGCACCGTGGACGAGGAGTAGGTGAACGACGGTGTTGTATCCCCAGGCCGCGGCAGCGCATAGGGGCGTTCCCTCCATGTCCCCTCCGCTCTCGGTGTCGGGTACCGCGCCGGCTGCCAGAAGTACCTGCACGAGTTCAGCCGAGCCGTTGACGGATGCCTGATACAGCGGAGTGGTGCGGTCACGGTCGGGAACGTTGGGGTCCGCACCGGCGCGAAGGAGAGCGCTCACGGCTGCGGCGTCTTCGCGTCGCACTGCCTCCATCAGTCGCTTCGTGCGCTTCTTCCTCTGTCGCAGGTTCACGTGCCCAGCGTAGGTAGTGCGCCCAGGCACCGCGATCAACGAGTGGCCCTGAAACGGCTTATGAAACGCACGCTAACGAGGGCGAAGGTTGCAGTCCTCCCCAGCCTTAGGAGTTCATCCGCGCGACCAACACGTCAGCGATCTCCCGCATGCTAGTGACCACTACGTCGGCTCCGGCTTCCTGAAACTTTCCGACCTTGGCCGGGCGGTTCGCGTACCCGATCACAAGTGTCCCGGCTGCTCGCGCGCCGTCGATGTCCGAGAGTGAGTCGCCAATCAGTACGCACCGGGCCGGCGGCTCACCTACCGCGTGCGCAGCCTGCCGGATCGGTTCCGGGTTGGGCTTCATCCGCTCCGGGGCGGCGTAGGCCCGGCCAACGATCGGCGAGACATGGACGGCAAGGCGGTGCGCTGCCAGGTAGGCGCTCACGGCACCGGCAGAGTTG
This sequence comes from Micromonospora sp. M71_S20, assembly GCF_003664255.1. Classification (NCBI taxonomy): domain Bacteria; kingdom Bacillati; phylum Actinomycetota; class Actinomycetes; order Micromonosporales; family Micromonosporaceae; genus Micromonospora; species Micromonospora sp. M71_S20. The sequence continues at coordinate 284,204 of NZ_RCCV01000003.1, forward strand.
TTGCTGACGACCGCCACGGGGAGGCCGGCTTGCCGGGCAGCGACGACGACTTCCCGGCCGTATGGCGTCGGTTCGGCGGTCTCGACGGCCTGGCGCTCAGCCGCGCACAGTGCATCCTCTACCGCCTGCGTGACCTTCTGGTCGCCGGCGGCCCCGATGCGGCGTAGTACCTCAAGCGGGTCCGGTTCGCTGGCGAGATCCGGCGGGACTTCGATGCCGCGCCGGTGCAACACCTCGACCAGTTCCGCGGCGACCCTCGGCGCTGGATAGCCCGCGAAGACGCTGCACACCGGCCCGTCGAAGTCGAGGAGCACGGCACCGACTTCGTCGAACAGCCGGCCAAGGTCGGCGTTCATGCGTCGTACCGGTAGGCGATGGTCGACCACACCGAGTCGAACCACTGGCGCGACGCTTCCACGAACTGCGTGCCGTGGGAGGCATCGTCGTCGGTGACCGCGTAGTGGAAGAGCGGCACATCCTTGCCCATCAGGTCATAGATCGCCATCGGTTCACCCTTGATCGACACGGTGCGCTCAACGACCGGATAGAAGCCGTAGAAGACTTCGTCGCCGTTGAGGATGTAGAGCTTGAACAGCGGGGATGCCCGGTGCATCCGTACCTCGACCGTGGTTGAGCGGATGAGCCCGAGGTCGCCCAGCTCGGTGACCTGGTCGATGATGCCGTCCGCTGCCCGGCGGGTGATCCGTTCCGCTCGCTCGCGTACGGCCGGATCGTCGACCTGGGTCTCGGCTCGTGCGGGGAGTGCCATGGGGACGGTCATGTCGGAGATCAGGACGCGCACGGTGATCGTCTCTGGTGTCAGTCGCCCGACCCGGACCTTGTCGAGCGCCTCAGCGAGCGCGTCCCTCAGCGTCTCCCCGGAGAACCCGGCGAAGTCGATGCTGACGTGAGGTCGCTCGAATGCGGCTTCGATGTGGGGGCGCAGCTCGACGGCCCGCTGTGTCTGAGCGCGGACGAAGGCGCCGCTTCCCTGCCGGGTAACGATCAGTCGTTCTGCCCGGAGCAGGTCCAAGGCTCGCTTGACGGTTTCTCGTGCGACGCCGTAGCGCGCTGCTAGGTCGGGCTGTGACGGCAGCTTGTCGCCGGGGGAGAGCCGGCGCGTGAGGATGGCGGCTCGCAGCTTGTTCGCGATCTGTTGCGACGCCTGCTTCGGGTCATCAGGGTCCAGCTCACCGAGGAAATCAAGGTTCTCGCTCACAGGTTCAGACTAGCCCTGACTAGCCAAGTAGGGAAACTTCCTCGCCGCGCCCTTGACTTGGCTAGCCAGGCACAGCTACCTTCTAGACCTTGCTTGACTAGCCAGGTGCGACAAGCTGGCGAACGTCGAGTCAGGCGGGCAACTCCGTTGGATTCGCGCTACGCGCGGTGAGACCGATCAAGATCAAAGGAGACCAGAGATGCGGAACATCCCGGTGAACCTGGCTGGCTTCAAGCTGCGGGTGGTGGAGGAGCCGTCGATCAAGGCGGATCAGGACGGCAAGGTGATCACGGCTTACGGCACGAGTGACCCGCTGTACACGGTGGCGGTGTTCGCGAAGCCCCTTGCGACCGAGGACGGCTACCGGGGCAAGGGCGAGGAGCTTCGGATCACGCTCTCGGCGGACCCGGGGCAGGTGGAGGAAGGCGACCTGGTGGAACTGGTCGGGGCCACGGTGTCGCACTGGGAGCGGGACGGGCGGTCCGGCTTGACGTGGAAGGCGCAGGGCCTCAAGCCGGTCATGCGCTGAGGTAGAAAGCCTCGCCGCCCCGCCCCTGTCTGGTGGGCGACCCGTTCGAGTCGGGTCGGGGCACTTTCGTTCGGGAATGCGGTCCTTGCCGTCCTCATTTCCGGGCGTCTCGTTCGTTGAGAATTCCACAGTGGATACAGCCTTGCCTGAAACAGGTTGAATGACGCTATTCGAGAATCGAAAGGAGGTTGTCATGTCGGACTTCGAGTTGATCCTTGTCGGATTGCTGATGCTGTCAGTTTCCATCAACGTCGGATTGGTTCGCCGCGAAACGCGTCGGTGGAGGCGGGTATGGCGGCTGACCGGTCGGGAGTGACCGCCGGCCGGTGGTTTCTATCCGTCCCTCGGGTTCGTGCTTCCCGGGGGCGGGTGGTGTCCACCGATCGTGTGGGCTCCCGGGCGGAAAGGGGCAGGGGATGGATTTGGTGCCGGAGGTCGTGAAGTCGTGGACCGGCAGGGCTCGGTATGAGGCGCTGGTCGGCAACGTGCAGGGGCTGGCGCTGCTGCTGGACGGGGTGAACAGCCTGATCAAGGCGTGTGAACCGCCGCCGGGGACGCTGTACCAGTTCGCGGCCCGGATCGAGGACCTGGAGGACGCGCACAAGCAGGCCGTGGAGACGCTGCGGGCGTTCCACCTGCGGGTCAAGACGTACGAGGCGGACCTGATCGCCAAGCCGTGGAAGGTGAGTTGATGTCGTACCGGATCAGTGACACCTACGACGGCGTCGACCAGGCTATGCGGCTGCTGCGACGGTCGATGAAGGGAATGCCGGAGCGGTACCGCTACATGAAGCACTACGACGAACTGCGGCGGGCGGTGGCGGTGCTGTTGATCCTCCTGGAAGACGCGACCCCGTGGATGGAGGAGACGGAGAAGGCGAAGCGGGCAACGACGCTCGCGCGGAAGATGCTCGACACGGTCCGCTGACCGTAATTGTTCGACGGGAAGGCCCGGATTGGTGATCCGATCCGGGCCTTTCCTTGTCCCGAAACACAACTTGACGAAATTGCATTCGGACTGGTGAGAGAAGGTGCGAGAGATGGGTAAGCGCGTTCAGGGTTGGGAATGGCGTGTGGCGGGTTGGGCTGCTCGGCACCCGGGGTTCGTAGCGACTCCGGCCGCTGCGGCTGCCTCCCTGGTCGAGTTCGGGCCGGCGGCGACCGGTGGTGTGGTCGCGGGTGCGGTGGCGGCCGGTGTGGGCTGGTACCGCGGTCACCCGGACTCGTGGTCCCGGTGGGCCGCTCCTCGGCTGCGGGCTGTGCGTCGGCGGTGGCTGTCGCGGGCCTACCTCGGCCCGTGGTGGGGTCGAGTGACGGAAGCGTGCAACCTGGTGACCGTCCACCGGACGACCGGCGTGATCAACCATCCTCGGATCATTCGGGTGCGGTCGCACTCCCCGTCCACTGAGACGGTCTACGTGCGGCTGCTGCTCGGGCAGACGCCGACGATGTGGGAGGAAGCCGCTGACGCTCTTGCCGTGGCGTTGCGGGCTGAGCGGGTCGGCGTCGAGCGGGTGCGTCCCCAGGTCATCGCGCTGGTCGTGCAGCGGTCGGAGCCGTTCACCGAGGCGATCATCCCGCCGGACCTGCTGGCTGACTCCGAGGCGGTCGACCTGTCGCGGGTGTACCTGGGCGAGACCGAGCACGGCACCGACTGGTACGCGCCGCTGATCGGGCAACACTGGCTGATCGGCGGGGCCACCGGCTCGGGGAAGAACTCGGTGACCTGGATGGCGCTGCGGGCGTGCGCTCCGCTGATCCGTGACGGCCTGGTGCGCGTGCACGTGGTCAACCCCAAGGGCACCGAACTCAACGCCCTCCAGCCGGTGTCGCACCGGTACGCCGAATCCGACGGCGACATCGTGGAGGTCATCCAGGGCTTCTGGGCCACGATGCAGGCACGCAAGAAGGTTCTTGCGGAGCAGGGCCAGCGGACCTTCACCATGTCGCGGGAGACTCCGCTTGACGTCCTGGTCGTCGACGAGCTGGGCGCGGTGACCGGGTACGGCGACCGGTCCCTCACCAAGGGCGCACAGGCGGCGTTGCCGCTGATCCTGTCGCAGGCTCGGGCGCTGGGCGGCAGCGTGATCGGCGCGCTTCAGGAACCCACCAAGGACGTCATCCCACAGCGTGACCTGTTCTCCCTGCGGGTTTGCCTGCGGACCACCTCGGCCGGACACGTCGACATGGTCCTCGGTGAGGACATGCGGCGCCGGGGTGCGCTGGCCGACGAGATCCCCAACCACCCGAGCACGGCCGGCATCGGCTTCGTCGTCAAGCAGCGTTCCCGTACCCCGGTGCGGGTCAGGGCCGCCTACTGCGACGACACCGACATTGCCGACCTCGTCCGGGTCGCCGGCTGGCCGGTCTCGGAACTGGCCACGGCGGGGAAGCGGTGAGCGACATGGGGCGCGACGACAAACCGGCTCGGCTGCCTCGTCCGGTCCGCCGGCTCAGTAAGCGTCTGGATGTGGCGCGGCAGCTTCACGACCTGGAGCAGGACGCCGCGCTTGACATCGTGGACATCGAACGGCTCCGGGTGTCCGTGACCCGCTCGCTGTGGATCTTCCTGGCGGTCGGGTCGGTGTTCACCACCACCGGCGTTCAGGACTTCCTCGCCGGGCACCTCACCCCGGCCGACCCGGTCTGGTGGGGCTGCTGGGGCGTCGAACCGTGCCTCGTCGGCATCCTCATCACCGTGCTCCGGTGGGAAGCCGCGATGATCGCACGCGGCATCGACATCGACTCCGGGGCCGTCGACTGGCTGAAACGGTTCCTCCTCGGCTCGACCCTCGTCATGAACGTCGTTCCGGCGCTGTGGCCTCGGGAAGGCGGCATCAGCGCGGGCATGCTCGCGGCGCACATCATGGTGCCGGTCCTGGTGTTCTTCCTGGCCGAAGTCATGCCCATCGTGCAAGCACGCTGCACCCAGGCACGCCGCGCGATCACGCTCACCAAGCCTGAGGCCAGCGCGACCGACACCGTCGACCAGGTCCCGGCCGTCGCGGTTGAGACCCCGACTCCTCCGGTGGAAGCTCCGGCCGTCTCCGCGTCCGTGGTTCCGCCACCGATCACCCCGGTCGAGCGCGTGGCCGTCTCGGTGATGCCGGAGGCCGTGATCTCCTCCAACCCGATCACCCAGGCCGTACCGGAGCAGACCCCGGCACCGGTCCCGGCTCCGGCTGTCGAGCTGGATGGGCTGGGCATCCCGGCCGGCATGCAAGCGCAGATCCGGCAGCTCGTCGCGGACTCCACCGACCCGGTCACGGCCGTCGACGTCCAACGCGCCACCCGGCTGCCGCTGCCGATCGCGGCGCGGGTCGTCGACCGGCTTACCCCGGTCACCGCCAACGGCTACGCGCACTGACTCGCGCCTCTTCTCTCACTCGCTCCGGCCCGCCGTGCTCCACACCTCGGGGCACGGCGGGCCTGTCTCTGGAGGGATTCCATGCCATCACCACCGCACGCACCTCGACCGGCGCACGGCTACGACGCTGAGGCTGCGCTCACCCGGTGGATGCGCTCGCCGGCCTACAAGGAATGGCGGGCCGGCGTCGAGAGCGTCAAGGGCTGCCTCCAGCCTGTCCGGCTCACCGGCAAGTGGGAAGTCCGGCACCTCGGCACCGGTGACCTGATCGCATCCCGATACGGCCGGGTGTGGGCCTCCTGCGGCACCCGCCGCGCCGCCGTCTGCCCCACCTGCGCCGACCGGTACGCCGCCGACGCCTGGCACCTCATCCACGCGGGCATGAACGGCGGCAAGGGCGTGCCCGACACCGTGGCCCGATCGACCCGGCTCTTCGTCACCCTCACCGCCCCGTCCTTCGGCGCGGTGCACAACCGGCCCGGCAAGCGGCCCTGCTCTTGCGGGCGCTGGCACCCGGAAGGGCATCGACTGCTGGGCAGCCCGATCGATTCGGGCGCCTACGACTACACGGGCGCGGTGCTGTGGCAGGCGCACAGCGGCCAACTCTGGCACCGGTTCACCATCGCCCTACGCCGGGCCGTCGCCGCCGCTGGCGGGCTCACCGTCCGCGCATCCGGGGCACACCTGCGGATCTCCTACGCCAAGGTCGCCGAGTATCAGGGCCGGGGCCTGGTCCACTTCCACGCGGTCATCCGTGCGGACGGCCCATCCGGCCCGGACTCGTCACCCCCTGCCTGGCTCACCCCTGACGTCCTGGCCGACGCGGTCCGTTCCGCGGCTTCCTCCGTCGAGCTGGACACCGCCCGACCCGACGGGACCACCCTTCCCCTGCGGTGGGGAAAACAGGTCGACGTCAAGGACATCACCGCCACCGACATCGACGTCCTCAACGGCGACGACGACGGCGACCAGGTGGTCAACGACACCCGGCTTGCCGGCTACATCGCCAAGTACGCCACCAAGGGCACCGGCGCGACCGAGACCGGAGACCGGCGCATCCGCTCACAGGGGCACATCGATCAACTGCGGGTGTCCGGCCATCACCGAGCCATGATCCAAACCGCGTGGGACCTCGGCGGCCTCGACCAGTACGCCGATCTCAAGCTGCGCCACTGGGCGCACATGCTCGGCTTCCGGGGCCACTTCCTCACCAAGTCCCGCATCTACAGCACGACCTTCAAGAACCTGCGCGCTGAGCGCCGCGCGCACCAGCTTCAGACCGCGCTCACCGAAGCGGGCCTACCCGCCGATGCCGAGGTCCTGGTCGTCAACGACTGGCACATCCTCGGCATCGGCTACGACTCCCGCGAGCAACTCGAACTCGCCGAAGCCATCGGTGACCGCATCCGCGCCGCACGGAAGAAGCACGCACCAGAAAGGGGAGGGGATTCCGATGGCTGAGGTCTGGTCGGTGGAGGACGTGGCTCAGTTCCTGCGGGTCCCAGTGGCGACCGTCTACCGCTGGCGGAAGGTCAACTACGGTCCGCCGGCTGCCCGAGTGGGGAAGTACCTGCGGTACGACGCGGCCGACGTGCGGGCCTGGTTCAAAGCTCAGGCGGCGGCATAGATGGCACACATCGAAGATCGCTGGTACAAGACCATCCGGCACCCCACCGGGCGGACCGAGCGGGTCAAGTCGGAGCTGTTCGGTACGGGCCACCGCTACCGGGTCCGGTACATCGCACCGGACGGCCGGGAGCGCAGCAAGTCGTTTCCCGACCGGGCCAAGCGGGACGCTGAGGCGTTCCTTGTCTCGACCGAGACGGACAAGCTCCGGGGCTCTTACGTCGACCCGGTTGCCGGGCGGATGACCTTCATGGAGTACGCCGAAACCTGGCTCCGGACGCGCTCGTTCGACGAGTCGACCCGGGAGAGCACGGAGTTCCGGGTACGGAAGCACCTGCTGCCGTTCTTCGGGTCTAAGCAGCTGGCGGCGATCAAACCGGGCCACGTTCGGGAGTGGGATGCCGCGATGGTCGGGAAGCTGGCTCCGGCGACCCGGGCCGTCGTGTTCGCGCACCTTCGGACCATCCTCGGCGCGGCAGTCGACGACGAACGGATCGCGAAGAATCCGTGTTCGGCAAAGTCGGTGAAGCCGCCGCGACCGGTTCAGCGTCGGGTGGTGCCGTGGCGGTATGACCAGGTTTCGGCAATCCGCGGTGGCCTCGCTGAGCGGTATCGGCCGATGGTCGACCTGGGCGCCGGATGCGGGCTGCGTCAGGGGGAGATCCTGGGGCTCGGCGTCGACGACATCGACTTCGAAGCGGGCTGGGTGCACGTCTCGCGTCAGGTCAAGCTCGTCCGGTCCCGGCTGGTCTTCGGGCTACCCAAGAACGATCGTGACCGCCGGGTGCCGCTGCCTGATTCCGTCGCCCTGGTCCTGCGGCAGCACGTCGACGACTTCGCCCCGATGAAGCTCACCCTGCCGTGGGAGAACCCGGCCAGCGACGAACGGGCCACGGTGCCGCTGCTGTTCACCACTACCCGGCGGGGTGCGATCAACCGGCGCACCTTCGACGACAAGAGCTGGCGACCGGCTGTCGTGGCGGCCGGCATCACGCCGACCCGGGCCACCGGGATGCACGCGCTTCGCCACTTCTACGCCTCGTCGCTGCTCGACGCGGGGGAGAGCATCAAGGCCCTCGCGTCGTACCTCGGCCACGCCGACCCCGGCTTCACGCTCCGGGTCTACACACACCTGATGCCGGCCAGCGAGGAACGCACCCGGAACGCGATCGACAACCTCTTCGCGTCGGGAGAGAAGCCCTGACGGCCTGGCGACGGCCTACAGCGGTTGTCGCCAGGCTCCGCCCCAGGTCAGCGGATGTCTCACCGTCATAATCCGGCGTACAGGTCGACTCGTCCGTCACCCACCAGCTCAGAGCCTCGATCAAGGTTCTGAGCTGGTCTTGTTGGCGCCGTTGGTTGACTTCGGTCATCGTCGGGTGGCTGGTTGACGGCCTGGAGGCGGCCTGAGCGGGGGTGCCCTCGTCCTGGCGCGCGCTGTCCCACCGTGAAGGCTCCCGGGACGGACGTGATGGGGCTCTGGCGCGTTGCCGGCGGCGGTAGGGCTGTTGCTTTACACCTGATTCCCACCAGATGCTTGACGTGATCAGAGCGAGAGGGCGGGCCGCTTGCTTGCGATCATCCGAGTTCTGTCATGCGCCGTGTCGGCTCGGCTTTGGCCAGTGCCTTCCACTGTGCGAGTTCCTGTTCGTGCGAGCCCTCGCTGGTCGCCTGGCTGACCACAGCAGCGGCGTTCGGGCCGACGGTGCTGCCACGTGTCAGGAGGGTCAGAGGCCAGGCAGGGGTGCTGGGCTCGCCCCGGTCGAACGCGTACCAGTCCAGGGGCCGTTGAAGCTCCATGCCCGCTCGTGCTGGTCGACCAGCTCGTCACCGGGATGAAGGAATGAGTAGGGGCGGAAGATGAGGTCGATCTGGATCGGGATGTCGTCGTCGGGTCGATCTCGTACCCCCGCTCTTCGCGCGTCGGATCCTGCGACTGGCCCTCGCGGAGGACCACGACGTAGGTACGCGGCCGTGGGAGTCGTCCTGTCTCCAGCGGCGGGTCGAAGTCCTGGACCTCCGTGACGTGCACCAGGGTCGGCGGTATCCCGACGCGGCAGTGGTCGCCGGGCTGGAGGCCCTCGGCCGGCGGGTCTGTCCGGAAAAGCTCGTTCGTCCACTCGTGGCTCTCCGGGCTAGGTGGGATGGCCACATCGCCTGGCTGTGGGTGCACTCGCAATCTGCTATCTACCGTTGCCCTGGTCTCGGCGCATAGGACGCGGGTCAGGTACGCGCGTGAGATGCGATCATCCGCGCAGAACCACGAGCAGCCCTGAAGCAACACCGGGGCATCCAGAATCGCAGTAGAGCCGCCACGTCTGAGTTGACTCGGGCACCAAACCGGGCCTGGCCCGTGTCCAGCACGCTGCTTTCAGCGGATGGCTGGACTCGGAGCAGGTGGTCACGTCTGGAAATGGCTGGTGATGCCGTCCAGGGTGGTGATCAGGTTGTGCTGGAAGGTCTCCTCGGCGTTGAGATGGGCGCCGTCGACGACGAGCCGGGCGATGGTGGGGTAGCGACCTGTTTCGAGCATGCGTGTCAGGTAGGGCCCGAGGGCGGCCTGCCAGGCGGACACGTCGGTGCCAGTGGAACGGGCGGTGCGTCGTTCGGTGACCTCGCTGCGGAGCGCCCCGATGACGAACGCGTTGAGGGCGCCCATGGCCCGCTGGAGGTCGTCGATGCCGCGTACGCCATGGGCCCGGCTGAGCGCCGCTGCGGTCGACTCGCCCACGGCGAGCGCATGAGGTCCCAGGTGCGGCCTTGCGCCGAGCAGGTCGGCGAACCACTCATGCTCAAGAGCGGCTGCGCGGGTCCGGTGGACGATGGCCAGTACCGTGGCGCGCCACTCGGAGTGCTGACCGGCCTCGGCGATCTGGGCATACACGGCGTCGACCATCAGGTCGAGCAGTTCGGATCTGTTGGTCACGTAGTCGTAGAGCCGCATCGGACCGACACCGAGCTCTTTGGCGATCTTGCGAACCGACAGGCCGTCGAGACCGTGTGCGTCGGCGAGCCGGATAGCCGTGGCGGCGATCTTTGCGCGGCTCAGCGGCACCGGCGCCGCTCGCGGCTGAGGCTCGGGCCGTTCCCAGACGGGCAATGGCGCGCTACCGTACGGCGTATCCATGAGGTACAGCGTACGGTAACGGAGATGATGATGCGGATCGCGATCGCCGGCGGTGGTCTGGGCGGCCTGACACTGGCTCGAATCCTGTACCGGCACGGCATCGACGCGGTGGTGTACGAACGCGATCCGATCCGATCCGTGCGATCGCAGGGCGGATCGCTCGACCTGCACCCGGAGTCCGGGCAGCGGGCCCTGGCCCAGGCGGGCCTCGCCGGCCGGTTCCGGTCCGAGGCGCGGCCGGAGGGCGAGGAACATCGCATCCTCGACCCGGCCGGACGCACCCTCGTGCACCACACGCCACAACCCGGCTCATTCTCCGGACGCCCCGAGATCGACCGCGCCGCACTGCGCGATCTTCTGCTCGATTCGCTCCCCGGTGACACGGTGGCCTGGCAGCACCGGCTCGTCGCGGCGGCGCCGCGACCCGACGGAGGCTTCGGGCTGACGTTCGACGGTGGCCGCCGTGCCGACTGCGACGTCCTCATCGGCGCGGACGGCGCGCGCTCGGTCGTCCGGCCGCTGCTCACCGACGCGAAACTGTCCTACGTGGCCACGTTGGTGGAGCTGAGCATCAGCGATGCCGACCGGCGCCACCCGGATCTCGCCGAGTTGGTCGGCCCCGGGAACCTGTGGTGCATCGGCGTGAACCAGATCCTTGCCGCGCAACGCCTCGGCGATGGCGGCATCCGAGTCGGCATCTCCCTCCGCGCGGACGATCGGCACCTGGACACCTACCGCAGCAAGCGCGCTCTGCTGGACATGTTCGACGGCTGGGACTCGAATCTCACCGCACTCATCGAAGCCGGCGACAGCGCGCCGACGCCTCGGAGGATCGAGGTGCTGCCCATCGGCACACGTTGGGCACACCAGGCGGGCGTCACCCTCATCGGTGATGCCGCGCACCTCATGCCACCGGTTGGCGAGGGTGCCAATCAGGCCATGCTCGACGCTGCCGAACTCGCCGGCGAACTCGCCGCCAACCCCGCCGGCCCGGACTCGGCGATCCAGGCGTACGAGGAGGCAATGTTCACCAGAATCCACCCCATCGCCGAAATGTCCGCGCGAGTCCAGGCAATGATGCTGTCCCCCACCGCGGCCGACGACATCATCCGCTTCTTTACGCCACGGTCCACCGAGCCGGCACCCGCGGATTGACAACGCGCAACGCAGTCGGCCACGCCCTTGTAGACGCTCCTGCCGTGGAGGGTCGGAGCTCGCTCATCCGCTATCTGTCAATTGACCTACAACCGTGGCCCGGCCAGGCCCTGGACGGATTCAGCGAACTCGCCGCCCACCTGCGCCGCGCGGCAGGCCGCGCCCGAGCCCGGACAGACCCTGCGCGCTGTCTGCCTCGCCTACCTGTAGTTCGCGACTGAGGGCCCTGCCCTGCACCAGGCCGTGCGTTCCGTTTGGCGCGGTCGGAGGTGCCGCTGCCCTGGCGGGTGACGATCAGGCGCTCGTCTCGCAACTCTCGTAGGGCGGCCTTGATCGCCCGCGGGCGACGTTGAACCGCTGGACGAGGTCGTGTTGCGACGGCAACTCTCTCGCGAGCGTGAACTTCCTGTCTTGGCCTCCTCGAGGTGTCACACACCCGATGCGCGACATGATCTTCAAAGAAGCCGCGGAGGCCCTCCGGTTCGGAGACCGAGGCGCGCAGCGCGGCCCCCGGAAATGAGGAAGCGGGCAGGTGCGTCCGGCCTCTAGGCTCGCTCGGATGGCGACCCCGGTGCGTTATCGATCCCCGGAGGAGGACAGCGGCAGGTGGCTCGCTTTCCCGTTCCGGCGCGGCGACATCGTCATCAGCACCCGATCGAAGAGCGGCACCACCTGGATGCAGATGATCTGCGCGCTGCTGATCTTCCAGACCGCCGACCTGCCGGCGCCGTTGGCGCAGTTGTCCCCCTGGCTCGACTGGCTGACCGCTCCGCAGCGGCAGGTGTACGACCATCTCGCCGCCCAGGAGCATCGGCGTTTCATCAAGACGCACACGCCGCTGGACGGGGTGCCGATCGAGCCGCACGTGTCGTACATCGTGGTGGCGCGGCATCCGTTGGACATGGCGGTGTCGTTGTACCACCAGGGCGAGAACATCGACCGGGAACGACTGCGTCAGATCACCGGCGAACCGCAGTCCGGCGATGCACCGCCGGCACGGCTTCCCCTGCGTTCCTGGTTGGTGCGGTGGACCGAGCGTGACAGCGATCCGCAGGAGGCGTTGGACTCGCTGCCCGGTGTGCTCTGGCATCTGACTGATGCCTGGCGACGCCGGGAGGAGCCGAACGTGCTGCTGGTGCACTACGACGATCTCCTGGCCGACCTGGGTGGATAGATGCGGCGGATCGCCGCGTGGCTGGGTGTCGAGGTGCCAGCCGAGCGGTGGGCGACACTGGTGGAGGCCGCCACGTTCGGCGCGATGCGCGAGCGGTCCCAGGCCCTGGTGCCCGATGCCATGGGGGTGCTCAAAGACCATCAGGCCTTCTTCCGAAGGGGCCGGTCGGGTGCGGGACGAGCACTGTTGAGCACCGACGAACTCAGCCATTACCACCGGCGCGCGGCCGAGATGGCCCCACCGGACCTGTTGGCCTGGCTGCACCGGGAACGTTAACCCGAGGGCTGGCTGGCCGGTGCGGGGCTTGGCCCGGTGCGGCAGTCGGAAGCCCGGACCTCGATGGCGCTCGGCTTCCGGGCCGCTTCCGCGATCCGCGGAGCAGAACCGCCGCGACGGGCAGCAGGCATAAGCATTGCGTCGTAACGTCGGTTGATGCGTGACACGAGGCCGGCCGGGGTGGCTGACCGCTGCGAACATCCGACCCCTCTGGCGTCGGGCCGAGACGCCGACGTCTTCGTCATCGACGACCGACGCGTCCTTCGCCGCTACCGGGAAGGTGGAGACGTGGCGGCAGAGGCCGCAGTCATGGCCCACGTGGCGAGTCACGGTTTCCCGGTGCCCAGGGTGTACCAGGCGCGGGGAGCCGATCTCGTCATGGAAAGACTGGACGGGCCCACCATGCTGTCGGCATTCCTCGCCGGTGAGCTCGACGCCACGGAAACGGCCACCTGCCTGGCGGATCTGCACCGTCGGCTCCACGCGCTGCCGCCCCGGCTCGGTCAAGGCGAGGACGACCGGATCCTGCACCTGGACCTGCACCCGGAGAACGTCATGCTGACGTCACGGGGGCCGGTCGTCATCGACTGGCGCAACGCCACCGAGGGACCGGCGGACCTCGATGTCGCGCTCTCCGCGATCATCATCGCCCAGGTGGCCGTCGAGGAGGCGCATCCGCTGGCGTCGCCGGCCGCAACGCTGCTGGCCGCCTTCGTCGACCGCGTCGGCGGCCGCGTGCTGACCACGCTGGACCAGGCCGTGGCGATGCGGCGCGACGACCCGGCGCTCACCAGCGGCGAGCGGGAGCGGCTCGACGCCGCTGCCGCCCTCATCACCGGTCGCTGCTGGAGCCGGCAGCCGAGAGGCGCTGCCCGTCCGGGCGCATAGGATCCGGCGATGACCGATGAGCCGTCGGAACCCGGCCCGCCGCCCGCCGGTCGGGAGCCGATGCGGCGGCCGCCCAGCATCGTCATCAGCATGGTGCTGCTCGCGCTCTGGTGGGCGTACACCATCGTCGTGGCCGTCGCGTTGCTCGGCGAGGTCGGCGGCGCGGGAAACTGGCTCGCCCTGGCCTGTTGCACGGCGGGGGCCGCAGCCGTGCTCCGGGGGCTCTGGCACGGCGGCCCGACGGCGTGGCGGGTGGTGCACGGGTTCGCCGCGACGGTCGCGGTCGCGTTCCTGGTCGGGGCCGGCATCATGCTGCTCTACGGGCCGCGCCTCGGGTCGCTGATCACGCCCCCGGTCGACCCGGCCTTCGTCGCGGCGACGACGGGCGGGCTGCTGGCGGTGCTGGCGCTGTTGGTCAGCGGGATCCTGGTCCGTACCCCGCCGGCCCGCGCCTGGTGCGGCCGCCGCTGAGCCCTCACCCCCGCTGGCGAGGGCGTCCGTGCCGACGGGTGGAGCGCGGCGCGAGATCCACGACGCCGCCGGCACGACACCGGTGGGAGCGTTAGTGCCCTCGTACGACGGGTAGTCGGCGAGCGCTCCTGACAAGTGGCGGGGAGGTCGTATGACGGCGACCAGTGCCTTCTTCGAGCAGTTGGCGGATGTCGGTCACGATCCGCGGTTGTGCAAGGTCCGTGGCACAGTCCGGTTCGACATCCGGGAGGGGGACCGGATGGAGCAGTGGCTACTGGACATCGATCATGGACGCCTCCGGGTGACGCAGAGCGACGGTCCGGCGGAAACGGTCATCACGGTCACCGCCGACGTCGCGGAGGCGATGTCGCGGGGTGAGATGAACGGCCTGGCCGGGATCGCCCGGGGGGAGATCATGGTCGACGGGAACCTCGCGTTGGCGATGCGGATCGGGCGGCTGTTCCCGGTGCCCCCCGCCTCACGGCAGCAGGCCGTCTCCGGTCGCGGGGAGTGACCCGGTGAAGGACATCCCGGGCACCGTGTCGTGCATCGACGGCAGCACCTTCATAGTCTCGGATTCCAGCGGTGACGTGGAGTCGTCACCCGCGACCCCGGTCGGCTTGTTCGCCGCCGATTCGCGTTTCCTGTCCCGATGGGTGCTCACCGTCAACGGCGAGCGGCTGACCGCCCTGTCGGTGGACGACAGCCAGTACTACGAGGCGGCGTTCTTCGTGGTGCCGGGCGGGCAGACCGACTACGTGGAGGCCGACGTGTCGGCGATCCGGCGGCGGCGGATCGGACCGGACCTGACCGAGTCGCTGACGCTGTTCAACTACGGCGAGAAGGAGATGGACCTCGACGTGCGGCTGGAGGTGGCGGCCGACTTCGCCGACATCTTCGACATCAAGTTCGACGTCCGCCAGAAGGCCGGCAGCCACTACCTCCACGTGGGTCCGGACGAGTTGCGTCTGGGCTACCGGCGCGGCACGTTCCAGCGCGAGGTGTCCGTCTCGGCCAGTGAGCCCGCCGACTTCGACGAGGGCGGCGTTCGCTTCACGCTCCGGCTGCCGCCCGGCGCCCGCTGGTCGACGGAGCTGCGGGTGGTCATGCGGGCGCTGCGTCCGGACGGTGTCGACCTCCGTGCCGCGGTGCGCGCGCTGCGCCCGGACCCCGCCACCCTGCCGACGAGCGTGCGGGAGTGGCTCGCGGAGGCCCCGAAGCTGGACACCGACAGCAGCGCACTGCAACAGGTGTACCACCGCAGCCTGGTGGACCTGGCGGCGCTGCGCTTCGCCCCGCTCTCGCTCGGCGGCGCGGCCGTACCGGCGGCGGGGCTGCCCTGGTTCATGACCCTGTTCGGTCGGGACAGCCTGTTGACCTGCCTGCAGACCCTGCCCTTCACCCCGTCGCTGACCCCGCCGACGCTGCGGATCCTCGCCTCGTTGCAGGGCGCCCGGACCGACAACGTCCTGGAGGAGGACCCCGGCCGGATCCTGCACGAACTGCGCTACGGCGAGTCGGCCGCGTTCGAGGAGCAGCCCCACTCGCCGTACTACGGCACCGTAGACGCCTCGCCGCTGTTCGTGGTGCTGCTCGACGAGTACGAACGGTGGAGCGGCGACACGGCGCTGGTGATGGAGCTGGAGCAGGAGGCCCGGGCGGCCCTGGCGTGGATCGACCAGTACGCCGACCTGACGTCCACCGGTTACCTCTGGTACGAGCGGCGCAACCGGCTCACCGGCCTGGAGAACCAGTGCTGGAAGGACTCCTGGGACAGCATCTCCTACGCCGACGGCCGGCTGCCGGGCTTCCCCAGGGCCACCTGCGAGGCACAGGGCTACGCCTACGACGCCAAGAAGCGGGCGGCGCGGCTGGCCCGTACGTTCTGGAACGACCCGGCCTACGCGGACCGGCTGGAGAGCGAGGCGGCGGCGCTGTACGACCGCTTCAACCGGGACTTCTGGCTCGACGACCGGGGTTACTACGCGCTCGCCCTCGACGGCGACGGCACTCCCGTCGACAGCCTCTCCTCCAACATCGGGCACCTGCTGTGGAGCGGCATCGTGCCGCCGGAGCGGGCGGCGCGGGTCGCCGAGCACCTGATGGGGCCGGCGCTCTTCTCCGGCTGGGGAGTGCGGACCCTCGCCGAGGGGCAGGGCCGCTACAACCCGCTCGGATACCACCGCGGCACCGTCTGGCCCTTCGACAACTCGTTCATCGCCTGGGGTCTGCGCCGCTACGGATTCGCCGACGAGGCGGGACGCATCGCCGAGGGCGTCATCGACGCCGCCACCTACTTCCAGGGCCGGCTGCCCGAAGCCTTCGGCGGATTCGACCGCCACACCACGCGGTACCCGGTCCGGTACCCCACCGCCGGCAGCCCGCAGGCGTGGTCAAGCGGAGCGTCCCTGCTGCTCATCCGGATCATGCTCGGCATCGAGCCGCACGAGGACCATCTCGCCGTGGCCCCGGCGCTGCCGCCCGGTTTCGACCGGCTCGCACTGCTGGACATCCCGGGCCGCTGGGGCAGGGTGGACGCGTTCGCCCGGCACCGCTTCGACCAGCCACGAACCAACGGCGGCGGGCCCGATCCGGGTCTTTCCTGAGCCATGATGCCCGTGCCGCAACCGGGGCGACCGATCCGGGCACAGCATGTCGGGTGCGCCAACCTCCCGCGCGCCTAGCGTTGCTGTTCGGAACGGGAAGGAGAACCGGGTGCTGGAGCGGCTCAACCAGGCCATGGAGCACATCGAGCGGCACCTCGACCAACAGATCGAGGTGGCCGAACTGGCGCGGATCGCGGTGACGTCGGAGTACCACTTCCGTCGGATCTTCTCCGCGCTGGCGGGCGTCGGCCTGTCCGAGTACATCCGGCGGCGGCGGCTCACGGTCGCGGGCGCGGAGGTGCTCGCGGGGGAGCGGACGCTGCTCGACGTCGCGGTTCGCTACGGCTACGGCTCCACCGAGGCGTTCGCCCGGGCGTTCCACGCCGTGCACGGCGTGGGCCCCGGCGAGGCCCGGCGTACGGGGGCGGCGTTGCAGTCCCAGCCCCGGATGTCCTTCCGACTCGTCGTCGAAGGGAGCAGCAGCATGCGATACCGGATCGTGCACAAGGACGGGTTCCAGCTGGTGGGTCGCAAGGCCCGGGTGCCGCTGGTGCACGAGGGGATGAACCCGGCGATCGTCGCCTTCGTCAAGGGCATCCCGCCGGAGACGGTACGCCGGATCGAGGCCCTGTCCGACCAGGAGCCGCAGGGCGTCGTCAACGTCAGCGCCGACGTGGCCGACAGCCGCGCGGAGGGCACCGAACTGGACTACTGGTACGGCGTGGTGACGGGCGCGGACGCGCCGGAGGACCTGGACGCGCTGCCCGTGCCGGCGGGCGCCTGGGCGGTCTTCGAGACCTCGGGGGCGTTCCCGCAGGCGGTGCAGTACCTGTGGCGGGACGTGTTCACCCAGTGGTTCCCGTCCAACCCGTACCGCAGCCGGCCGGGACCGGAGATCTCGCGTACCCGGCTGTCGGCGGACGGCACGCAGGCGGACGCCGAACTCTGGATCCCGGTCGAGCCCGTCACCGACTGACACCGGGGGCCCTGTCGGAGACCGGCAGGGCCCCCACCTATGTAGATTTTCGATATAGTCCGGCCGTGCGCATCACCATCCCGGTCGCGCGGGTGCTCGCCGCGCTGCTGGCCGAACCGGACGTCGAGCGCTACGGCCTGGACCTGATCGCCATGACGGGCCTGCCCAGCGGCACCCTCTACCCGGTGCTGCACCGGCTCCGGTCGGCCGGGTGGCTCACCGCCGAGTGGGAGGCGGTCGACCCGTCCAGCGTGGGCCGGCCGGCGCGGCGCTACTACCGGCTGACGGTGGAGGGGGTGGCCGCCGCCCGGCGCGCACTGGCCGAGCTGCGGGCCCTGGCCCCCGACCCCCGCCCGTCCAGGGGCGGCATCGAGCCCACCGGGGCGCCGGCATGGTGAGCCGTCGCGTGGCCGCGATGCTGCTCGCGGTCGCACGGCGCCGCTGGCCGATCGAGCTTCGCGCCGACCTCGGCCAGGAGTGGGCCGCCGAGCTGCAGGTCCTCGCCGAGCGGGGACAGCGGGTGCGGATGTTGCGCTTCGCCGCCAGCCTGGCCGTACGCCGCTCCGGCGTCGACGCCCCCGACCGCGCGCCGATCGCCCGCCGACTGCTCCGGACGACCCTTCCGCTGCTGCTCGCCCCGTCGGCTTGCGTGGGGGTGGTCCTCGTCAGCCTGTTCGCGATGAACGTCGTGGTCGAGTGGCTGAGCTGGCGGGTCGGGTGGGCGTTCGACCTGCAACTGCCGATCGCCACCGTACTGACCCTCGGCGGAGCGGTGGGGCTGGCCGTGTGCGCGGAACGGCTGGCTCGCGGCGGCGCGCCCGCCGGAGGCTGGCGCGTGTCCGTCGGCATCGTGGTCCCCGTCGCGCTGACCCTCGCGGCGGCCGGGCGAGCCGTGATCGAGGACGCCGACGCGCTGGCCCGCGTCGCGCCCGGGCTGGTGCTCTGGCTCGCCGGGCTGGCCCTGGTCCTACGGGTGACGACCAGGCTGGCCGGGCGCGGCCGGGTTCGGCTCGCGTGGTGCGTCGGCGTGCTCGGCGCGATCGTCGTGGCCGACCTGGCGACGGTCGTCGCCGTGTTGAGCCACGTTCCGGTGGGCACGGGGACCGTCGTCGACGGGGTGCCGCAGGGCGTGGACCCCACCTTCGCGCCGCTGTGGCTCCTCGCCTGCTACACCGACTCGGCGCTCGGTCTGCCCGGACCGATCGAACAGGAGATCTTCCTGATCACCGACGCGGTCCTCCTGGAGCCCCTGCTCTACCTCGCCTGCACTCCCTACGCGCTGGCCTGGGCGATCCGCGTCGCCCGAGGCGGGCCGGAGCCGGCCGCCGACCACGCCGTCCCCGAACCGGTCGTCCGTCCGTCCTGACCCGACCGCGAGGCGGGGCGACCGGTCGCGGCCGGCCGCTGCCAAGCCCGGCCCGGCCCGGGCCGCAGGTCACACCGCCGCCGCGCGGATCTCGTCCAGCACGCCGCGTTGGAAGGCGCGGGCCTCGGGACCGCTCGGTGGCGGCCCGCCAGCCCGCGCCGCGATCGACCGTTCGATCAGGTCGGCGGTCGCGCCGCCGGTCGGGTCGGCAGCCGCGTCGCCGTCGGTCGCGTCGACCGGCCGGCCGCCGCCGGCGAGCAGCCGGCGGCCGGCGTCGACCTTCGCCAGCCAGACGCCGTGGCGGACCTTGACCAGGGAGCGGCAGGCGCCGAGCACCGCGTCCTCGGCCCCGGGGGCGGGACCGTCGCCGGGCGGGGTCGGCAGGGCCAGCCACCAGCGCAGCGCGTCGGTCAGCAGGCGGCGCAGGTCGGCGGGCGAGAGGTCGGCGAAGGCCTCGGCGGCCGGCGGCCCGAGCAGGGCGTACCCGCACTGGTGCAGGATGCTGCGGTCCAGGCCGTACCAGAACAGGCCGTCCTCGGCAGGCCGGTCGGCGGCGGCCCACGTCGCCCGGAACGGCATCCGCGCCCCGGTGTTCAGCTCGACCTCGAACCCCGGTTCCGGCGTGCCGGAGCGGGCGACCTCCCGGCGGTACACGACCAGCTCCAGCCCGCGCGCGGGGCACGGCAGCGCCTCGTGCCGCAGCCGCGCCACCAGCTCCTGCCTGCGACCGAGGTCGAGGGCGTCGGCGCAGACCAGCGCCACGTCGACGTCGCTGCGTCCCGGCTGGTACGCGCCCAGCCCGACCGAGCCGGCCGCGTACGCCCCGACGAGGTCGTCGCCGAGGACGTCGCGGGCGGCGGCGACCAGATCGGCGAGGTAGCGGCGCAGGGGCGGGTCGAGGTCAGTCATCGGACTCGGCCCAGGCCGTCCCGGCGGGCAGGAACCACGCGCTCGCCCCGGTGTCGAGGGCGTGCGCGACGGTCAACCGGGCGTGCCGGTCGAGCGCGGGCAGCCGGTCCGGCGGGAACCACTCCACCGCCACAGACTCGTCGTCGTTGACCCGGGCGGTGCCGGCGACCAGCCGGCAGTGGAAGCCGAGGTTGAAGAACTCGCAGCGGTCGCCGTTGGGGTAGGTGTGCGGGTGCGACACGACGCTGCTCAGGCGGACCGGCTCGACCTCCAGGCCCGTCTCCTCCCGCACCTCGCGGACCACCGCCGTGGCCGGCTGCTCGCCCGGCTCGACGATGCCGCTGACCACCGACCAGCGCCCGTCGTCGGCGCGCCTGCCGAGCAGCAACTCGCCGGCGTCGTTGCGCACCACCGCGCTCACGCTCGGTAGCTGGAGCAGGTCGTGGCCGACGCGCTCGCGCAGCCGCAGGATGTGGTCCGGAACGCCCATCCGGCGACCTTAACCCGCCCCTCGTCCGGCGGATCGCCCCGCGTCACCCCGACAGGCTGATCTCCCGGGCCACCCGGGCGTACTCCCTGGCCAACTCGGCGTCGATGCGGGCCATCCGCTCCTCGGTGAGCACCACCGCCGCGTCGCGCGCGGGCCGGCTCTCCAGCATCCGCCGCCGCAGGCCGGTGGGCGGGTGGCTGGAGAAGAGCGATGCCTCGTCGCGGACGGAGAGCTGACGCAGCCGCGGCAGCCGGTCGGCCGCCGCCGACCGGGCCTCGGCCGCCGCCGCCCGCCAACGGTCCGCGCCGTGCCCGGCCCGCGCCTCCCGGCGTACGGCGAGTGCCGTCGACCCGCTCGCCAGCGCGACGTCCAGCAGGCCGGTCGCGCCGACCGACCCGGCCACCCGGGCCGACAGTTCGTCGGCCAGGTACTCGGCGCGCTGGCTGTCCCGCAGCGCGACGCTGAGCAGGACCAGGTGCGCGCCGAACAGCAGCCGGGACAGCACCCAGCCGAACGCCTTGCCCAGCGCCTCGCCGACCATCTCCACCAAACCGACGGCGGAGACGGTGTCCACCGGGCGGACCAGGTCCGCCGCCGAACCGAGCATGGTGAAGGCGGGCTGGCTGAGCAGCATCCGCCGGGGGTCGCCGTTGACGAAGTGGCCCAACTCGTGGCCGAGCAGCGCCACCCGCTCCTGCGGGCCGAGCACGCCGAAGTACGGCAGGCCCAGGCAGAGCACCCGCCGCCGGCGTACCCCGACCAGACCCGCGTACGCGTTCAGGTCGCCGTCCACCCCGACGACGTCCGGCACGGGCGCGCCCACCGCCGCCGCCACCTCGTCGATCAGGGCGTGCAGCTGCGGTGCCCGCTCCCGGGTGACGACCTCCAGGTCCGGGTCGAGCCGGCCGAACCGGGGCCGCAGCGCCACGGCCAGGCCGAGCAGCGCGACGCCGGGCAGGACCGCCAGGTTCGGGAACGGGAACGCCACGATCAGCCAGATGCCGGTGACCGCGAGCGCGCCCACGCCGCCGATCAGCACCAGCGACGCGGCGGCGGTCAGCAGCCCGGCGCGCCCCCGTCCGTTCGCGTCGAGCGGTCGCCCGACGAGTCGGACGTACTGGCCGCGGGTCATCCGGAACGCGAGCCGGTAGGTCCACCTGTCCACCCAGGCCCAGCCGAACTCGGGGCGCCGCCGGCGGTCGTCGTACGCGTCGAGGTTCCACTCGCAGTCGGGGCACCAGGGCGCGGCGTCGCCCAGCGACACCGTGCCGGACCCGCACGCCGGGCAGTCCGTACCGGACATCGTGTCGATCACGACGCCCGATCCTGCCCACGGCTGCCGCCCGCCGGAACCGGCCGTTCAGCCGATGCCCACCGGACGCGGGTGCGACGGCTGTCGGTTGCCGTGCGGGGCCGTGCGGTGTGCGGCCCGGCCCTGTCGCATCGGGTCAGTCGGGGCACGACAGCCGTTCGAGGGCGACCGGGCCGGCGTCGGCGGGCACGGCCAGCGCGAAGCACGCCGCCGAGTCGGCCCGCTGCCAACCGAAGACGGACGCCGCCGTCTTGGCGACCCGGACGCGGAAGACCAGCCGGACGGTCGCCTCCGCGCGGGGCCCGTCGCTGCGTACGGTCAGCACCTCGACCCCGTCCACCGCGTCGGCGGCCTGCCGCAGCGTCGACTCCCCGGCCGTCGGGTCGGCGAGCAACCGCGCGCGGGCGAGTTGTGCGGTGGCGGTCACCTCCCGCTCGGCCCGTTGCTCCAGCCGCTGCTGCGACCGGTCCCGCAGCAGCGGCAGCCCGATGGCCGTCCCGACCACCGCCAGCCCGATCGCCGGCACCGCCACCGTCAGTACGCGCCGCAGCCACACCGATGTCCCACCCCCGTGTCGCACGGGGCGATTGTGCGGCACGGGCCCGCCCCGCGGCTGCCCCGTCGCGGGCCGGCGGGGTGGGCACCGCGCACCCGACCGGCCCTGTTTTCGCAGTTCCAGCCCCTGACGGCGGGAGCACGTCTACTGTGGAGAACGTCGGCGACTTGTGGTGTTCCGGTGGCGGCCGGGTGGTTCGCGGTGCACAGTGATCCCATGAGCGACAGCGGAAGCGGTGGGCACTTCTACTGGTGCACCCGGCACCACCGGGTCGAGACCGACGCCGACGTGTGCCCCGCCAGGCACGTTCTGGGGCCGTACGCCTCAGCCGCCGACGCGGAGAACGCCCTGCAGACGGTGCGGGAGCGCAACGACGCGTGGGAGGCCGAGGACGCCCGCTGGGCCGGGGAGGACAGATAGGCGGCGCGGGATGGCCCGCGCCGAGGTACTTGGTGCTCCGCGAGGGCGAGAGCACGTCCCCAGGAAGGGAACCGAGATGGCCGAAGCACAGCAGGCCACCACCCGCCCGGCCGCCAGACGTACGACCGCCAGGAAGACCGCCGCGGCGGAGCGGACCGCGGGTGGTACGCGGACCGCGCGCCCGTCCGCCACGACCACGGCGGCGAAGAAGGCACCGGCCAAGAAGGCGACGGGCGGCGCGGGACGGGCCCCGGCGAAGAAGACCACCGCCGCCAAGGCCCCCGCGAAGAAGGCCCCCGCAGCCAAGGCGCCCGCGAAGAAGGCCCCCGCGAAGAAGGCGGCGACCGGGGTCGCCGCCGCGGCGAAGAAGACGACGGCCGCGGCGAAGAAGACGACCGCCACCGCCGCGAAGAAGGCTCCCGCCGCGGCGAAGCGGACGACGGCGGCGACCAGGAGCACGGCGGCGAAGAAGGCGACCTCGGCGAAGACACCCGCCCGGCAGGCGGCGACGAAGGCCGCCACCACGGCGAGGAAGGCGACCGCGCCGGCGAAGAAGGCCCCCGCTGGCGGAACCGCCCCCGCCCGCAAGGTGACCTCGGCGGCGAAGAAGACCACGACGGCGGCGAGGAAGACCACCACCTCGGCGGCGAGGAAGACCACGACGGCGGCGAAGGCCCCGGCGAAGAAGGCGACCGCCAAGAAGACGACGCCGGCCAGGAAGACGGCCGCGACCCGGCCCACCGGCGGCGCCCGCAAGGCCGCCGCGACGAAGGCCCCCGCCAGAAAGGCCACCGCGACCTCCTCGGCCACCACCCGCAAGGCGGCGGCGAAGCAGGCCCCGGCGAAGAAGACGACCGTCGCCAAGGCGCCTGCCAAGAAGGTCACCGCCCGCAAGGCGCCCGCCCCGACGACCGCTGCCCGGGCCACCGCTCCCCGTGGCGTGCGGGCGAACGCGCGCAGGGCGACCGGCTGACCGCGACGCGGTGAACGGCGCTCGCCGGGAAGCGGATCATCCGCCACACTGTCAGGATTGACCCCGTGGTGATCCGACGCGTACTCGCACCCCGCATCGACTTCGGCGCGCTGCGCCGCGAACTGGGACTGCCCGAGGGGTTCCCGGCCGCGGCGCAGCGCGAGGCCGACGCCGCGGCGGCCGCGCCGCCCCGGCCCGCCGCGGACCGCACCGACATCCCGTTCGTCACCGTCGACCCCGCCACCTCGCGCGACCTCGACCAGGCGATGCACCTCGCCCGCCGCCCCGGCGGCGGCTACCGGGTGTCGTACGCGATCGCCGACGTCGCCGCGCACGTCCGCCCCGGCGGCGCGCTGGAGGAGGAGACCTGGCGGCGCGGACAGACCGTCTACCTGCCCGACGGCACCGTGCCGTTGCACCCCGAGACCCTCAGCGAGGGCGCGGCCAGCCTCCTGCCGGACGTCGACCGGGCCGCCGTGGTGTGGACGATCGACCTGGACGCCGACGGCGACACCGTCGGGGTCACGCTGGAGCGCGCGCTGGTGCGCAGCCGGGCCAAGCTGGACTACGTCGGGGTCCAGGCGGCCGCCGACGCCGGCCGGCTGCCCGACCCGATCGCCCTGCTGCCCGAGATCGGGGCCCGGCTCACCGCGCGCGGTCTGCGCCGGGGAGCGATCAACCTGCCGCTGCCCGAGCAGGACGTGGAGGCGGAGGGGGACGGCTGGCGGCTGGTGCTGCGCGGGCCGGTGCCGATGGAGGAGCACAACGCCCAGATCTCGCTGCTGACCGGGATGGCCGCCGCCGACCTCATGCTCGCCGGGGGCATCGGCCTGCTGCGTACGATGCCGGCGCCGAAGTCCGAGGCGGTGACGCGGCTGCGGGCCGCCGCCGCCCCGCTGGGCGTGCACTGGCCGGACGGGGCCGGCGCCGGCGAGGTGATCGCCGGGCTGGACCCGTCGCAGCCCCGGGCCGCCGCCTTCGTCGACCAGGCCGCCGAGCTGATGCGGGGCGCCGCGTACACGGCCTTCGACGGCGCGCCGCCCGAGCAGCGGGAGCACGGCGGGGTCGCGGCCGCGTACGCCCACGTCACCGCGCCGCTGCGGCGACTGGCCGACCGCTACGCCACGGAGGTCTGCCTGGCGCTGCACGAGGGCCGGGCGGTGCCCGACTGGGTCCGCGCGGCGCTGCCCCGGCTGCCCGAGGTGATGGCCACGACCGACCGGACCGCCTCGGCGGCCACCCGGGGCGCGATCGAGCTGGCCGAGGCGGTGCTGCTCCAGCACCGGGTGGGGGAGACCTTCGACGCGGCGGTGCTGGACGTCGACGCGGCCCCGGACGGGAAGGCCCGCCCGGGCCGGCGGCCCGGCGGCACCGTGGCGCTGGACGACCCGCCGGTGCGCGCCCGCTGCCTCGGCGAACTGCCGCTGGGCGAGCGGGTGCGGGTCCGGCTGGTCACCGCCGACCCGGTCGCCCGCACGGTGGCATTCGAACTGGCCTGACGCTCCGTCCCGCCGCGCTCCCGCCCCGTCGTTCCGGGCTCCCGTCCTGCCGCGCCACGCTTCCGTCCCGCCGGCCGGTGCCGCCGCGCCGCGCTCCCGCCCTGCGGCGCCCGTGCCGCCGTGCCATGTTGGGCCGGGCGGCGGCGTGTGCAGCGGGGATTGTCACAGCGCCCACCGGTGCTGGCGGGCCGCACGGTTTGCGAGGATGGCGGCATGGCTTACGACGCGAGCACGCTGCCCGACGTGTCCGGGCTGACCGTCGGCATCATCGGCGGCACCGGCGACCAGGGGCGGGGACTCGCCTACCGGTTCGCCCGGGCGGGCCAGACCGTGCTGATCGGGTCCCGATCCGCCGAGCGGGCCGCGCAGTCCGCCGAGGAGATCTCGGCCCTGCCCGGCGTGCCCGCCGAAGCCCGGGTGACCGGCGCCGACAACGAGGAGGTGGCCCGGAGCAGCGACGTGGTGATCATCGCGGTGCCGTGGGACGGGCACGCCGCCACCGTCGCCGCGCTCGCCGAGCCGCTCGCCGGCAAGATCGTCGTCGACTGCGTCAACCCGCTGGGCTTCGACAAGCAGGGCCCGTACGCGCTCACGGTCGCCGAGGGCAGCGCCGTGCAGCAGGCCGCCGCGCTGCTGCCCGACTCCCGGGTCTGCGCCGCGTTCAACCACGTCAGCGCGCCGCTGCTGGCCGACCCGGAGATCGACCGGATCGACCTCGACGTGCTGATCTGCACCGAGGACCGCGAAGTGGTGGGCGTGGTCGCCGCGCTCGCCGCGCGGATCCCCGGCATGCGCGGCATCTACGCCGGCCGGCTGCGCAACGCCCACCAGATCGAGGCGTTCACCGCCAACCTGATCGCCATCAACAAGCGCTACAAGGCGCACGCGGGCATCCGCGTCACCGACCTCTGACGGCGGGCCGCGTCCGTCGCTTCAGATCTTGGTGGGAAACGGCCCCTCCAGGGGCCTGTTCCTGCCAAGATCGGCAGCCCCGCCTGGTGGGACAGGAGCCAACGGCCTGTTCGCGCGTCTCAGCGGGTGGCGGCGGTAGCGGGGGTCCGGAGGACCGACGGTGAGGGCGTTCTCGTCGAGGCCGTTGTAGACGACCAGATCGGTGTCGGCGAACGCGAAGCCGAGTGCGAGGCTGCCGTTGGCCAGGTCGCCCGTCGCGCCCCGCCACTCCAACAGCGCGACCTCGCGCAACCGGCGGCCCGGCAGGGCGGCCAACCCGGGCAGCGGCTCGGCACGCCAGGCCAGCCGGAAGTCGTCGGAGGCGGGCCAGGCGACCGGGCCGCCCGGGGAGACCGAGTTCCAGGTGATCGAGAGATCATCGAACTTCTGGTGGTTGACCTCCACCTGCTCGCCGGCGAAGTCCAGCAGCACCGGACAGTCCGCGAACCACTCGTCCTCGTCCAGGTCCCAGACCAGCCAGACGCGGGTGAGCGTACGGCCGACCAGCGCGGCGAGCCGGGCGCCGTGCGCCGTCTCGATGTCGGGCCGCGCGTGCAACCAGGTCGGCTGGTAGCCGGGGATGCCGAAGTCGAACACCGGACGATTGTGGGCCACGAGGCAGGCGGGTGGGAGGGGCGGTGGGCGCCGGTGCCGCGTACCGCCCCTCCCACCCGGACGCCGGTCCCGCGGCGTCCGGGCGGAAGTCGGCCGGCCGGTGTCAGAAGGTGTGCTCGGCGGCGGGGAAGTCGCCGCCCCGGACCTCGTCGGCGAACCGCCGGGTCGCGTCGGTCAGGGCACCCGCCAGGTCGGCGTAGCGCTTCACGAAGCGCGGGGCCCGGCCGGTACGCAGACCGGCCATGTCCTGCCAGACGAGCACCTGGGCGTCGGTGTCCGCGCCGGCGCCGATGCCCACGGTCGGGATCGGCAGCTCCGCCGTGATCCGCTTGGCCACCTGCCCCGGCACCATCTCCAGCACCACGGCGAACGCGCCCGCCTCGGCCACCGCACGGGCGTCGGCGATCACGTCGTCGGCCGCGTCGCCGCGCCCCTGCACCCGGTAGCCGCCGATGGCGTGCTCGCTCTGCGGGGTGAAGCCGATGTGCGCCATCACCGGGATTCCGGCGCCGGTGATCGCGGCGATCTGCGCCGCGCAGCGCCGGCCGCCCTCCAGCTTCACCGCGTGGCAGCCACCCTCCTTCATGAACCGCACGGCGGTGCGCAGCGCCTGCGTCGGGCCCTCCTCGTAGGAGCCGAACGGCAGGTCGCCGACGACCAGCGCGTGCCGGGTCGCCCGGACCACCGCGCGGACCAGCGGGAGCAGCTCCTCGGCGGTCACCGGCACCGTCGTCTCGTAGCCGAAGACGTTGTTCGCGGCCGAGTCGCCGACCAGCAGCACCGGGATGCCGGCCTGGTCGAAGATCGAGGCCGTGTACTGGTCGTACGAGGTGAGCATCGGCCACCGCTCGCCGCGCTCCTTGGCGGCGACCAGGTCGCGGGTGCGTACCCGCCGGGTGGCCGGGCCGCCGTAGAGGGCGGTCACCTCGGGCGGGGTGGACTCCACCATGACTCTCTCCTTCCTCGAGGCCGCGTGCGCGGTCCCCGGGTTCCGCCGCGATCGTCGCACCCGACGACCGGCCCGCGGCAGAGCGCAGTGGAGGATGTCACTCCCGGGCCGCCGCCGGCCCGGGAGCGACCGGCTCAGCCGTCCTCGCGCCACCGGTTCGTGATCGGCAACCGCCGGTCCCGCCCGAAGGCCTTCATCGAGATCTTCGCCCCTGGCGCGGACTGGCGGCGCTTGTACTCGGCGGTATCCACCATCCGCAGCACCCGGTCGACGACGGCCGGGTCGTGGCCGGACGCGACCAGCCCGTCGCGGCCCAGGTCGCCGTCGACGTAGCCGATCAGGATCGGGTCCAGCACGTCGTAGTCGGGCAGCGTGTCGCTGTCCAGCTGGCCCGGGCTCAGCTCGGCGCTCGGCGGCTTGCCGATGGAGTTCTCCGGGATGGGTGGGGTCTCGCCCCGGCGGGCGGCATCGGCGTTGCGCCACTTCGCCAGCCGCCAGACCAGCGTCTTCCAGACGTCCTTGACCGGGTTGAAGCCGCCGACCGAGTCGCCGTAGAGGGTGGAGTAGCCGACCGCCAGCTCGCTCTTGTTGCCGGTGGTCAGCACCAGGTGCCCCTCCTGGTTCGACAGCGCCATCAGGATCACCCCGCGTACCCGCGCCTGGAGGTTCTCCACGGAGACCCCGGAGAGCGACATGTTCGCCAGGAAGGTGTCCACCATCGGCTGGATCGGCTCGACCCGGTAGTCCAGCCCGGTCCGCTTCGCCAGCTCGGCCGCGTCCTCCCGGCTGTGCTCGGAGGAGTGCTGGCTGGGCAGCGACACGCCGACCACCCGGTCGGGCCCGAGGGCGTCGACGGCCAGCGCGGCCACGACCGCCGAGTCGATGCCGCCGGAGAGGCCCAGCACCACCGAGGGGAACCGGTTCTTGTTGACGTAGTCGCGCAGGCCCAGCACGAGCGCCTGCCACACCTCGGCCTCGTCGGCCACCGGGGCGATCGTGCCGCCGGTGGCGGCCGGCCCGGCGGGCGTCGGCGGGATGTCCCCGGCCTCGGCCCGCACCACGCGCATCCCGTCCGCCAGCACCTGCTCCGGTCCGGCCGGCTCGCCGGCGGCGGGCAGCTCCACGTCGTGCACCAGCAGGTGCTCGACGAACTGCGGGGCCCGGGCGAGCAA
This sequence comes from Micromonospora sp. M71_S20, assembly GCF_003664255.1. NCBI lineage: Bacteria > Bacillati > Actinomycetota > Actinomycetes > Micromonosporales > Micromonosporaceae > Micromonospora > Micromonospora sp. M71_S20. The sequence goes on from NZ_RCCV01000003.1 coordinate 312,830, forward strand.
CGCGCCGTCGGCGCCCACGATCATCGAGTCGCCCTCGAAGACCAGCTCGTCCTGCCCGCCGACCATGTTGACGTACGCGATCAGCGCCCCGGCCTCGGCGGCCCGGCGCTGGACCAGCGGCAGCCGGACGTCGTCCTTGTTCAGCTCGTACGGCGAGCCGTTGACGCAGAGGACCAGGCCGACCCCGGCCTGACGGGCGGCGGCGAACGGACCGCCGGCCTGCCACAGGTCCTCGCAGATGGTCAGCGCCACGTCCACCCCGCCGACGCGGACGACGGTCAGCGCGTCGCCGGAGACGAAGTAGCGGTCCTCGTCGAAGACACCGTAGTTGGGCAGGTGGTGCTTGAAGTAGGTGGCGACGATCCGACCGTGGTGCAGCAGGGCCGCCGCGTTGCGGGCGCCCCGACCGGGCTCCGCGTCGCCGCTCACCTGCGGCGGGCCGTCGGCGTCCAGGTAGCCGACCAGCACCGGCAGCGCGCCCGACCCGTCGGCGTCGAGATCGGCGGCGAGGCGTTCCAGCGCGGCCTTCGACGCGGCGACGAAGGACCGGCGGAAGACCAGGTCCTCGACCGGATAGCCGGTCAGCATCATCTCCGGGAACGCGACGATCTGGGCGCCGCTGTCGGCGGCCCGGCGGGTCCACTCACGGACCAGGCCGGAGTTGCCGGCGAGGTCGCCGACGGTCGGGTTGACCTGGCACAGGGCGAGACGCAGGGTGGGCATGTCCTCATCTTGCCCCAGCCGTGCGGGCCCGACACGCGGGGCGGGGCGAGATCACGGGAGCCACGGGACAGGACGGGACGCCCGCCGGCCGGTCGCGTAACGTCGGCGTAACGAGGCCGGTGGAGACTGGTCGGTCAGGCCGGGTCGACCCCCCGGTCGCAGGTGCGCAAGGTGTCGCGAGGGGTGGAAGTGGACCGTCAGCAGGAGTTCGTCCTCCGTACGCTGGAAGAGCGGGACATCCGGTTCGTCCGGCTGTGGTTCACCGACGTGCTGGGCACGCTCAAGAGCGTGTCGGTGGCCCCCGCCGAGCTGGAGGCGGCCTTCGAGGAGGGCATCGGGTTCGACGGCTCGGCGATCGAGGGCTTCGCCCGGGTCTTCGAGTCCGACATGGTGGCCATGCCCGACCCGACGACCTTCCAGGTCTTCCCGTTCGAGGGCGGGGTCAGCGGCGAGAGCGCCCGGATGTTCTGCGACATCCTGCTCCCCGACGGCGGCCCGTCCTGGGCCGACCCGCGGCACGTGCTGCGCCGGGCGCTGTCGAAGGCCGCCGAGAAGGGCTTCACCTTCTACACCCACCCCGAGATCGAGTTCTTCCTGCTGGAGAACGGCCCGCTGGACGGCTCGGTGCCGATCCCGGTCGACACCGGCGGCTACTTCGAGCACACCACGCACGCCGTGGCCCGCGACTTCCGCCGGCAGGCCGTGCTGGCGCTGGAGCGGATCGGCATCTCCGTGGAGTTCAGCCACCACGAGGTGGCCCCCGGCCAGCAGGAGATCGACCTGCGCTACGCCGACGCGCTCACCACGGCCGACAACATCATGACCTTCCGGCACGTGGTCAAGGAGGTGGCGCTCTCCACCGGCGTGCAGGCCACCTTCATGCCCAAGCCGTTCACCGACCAGCCGGGCAGCGGCATGCACACCCACCTGTCGCTGTTCGAGGGGGAGCGCAACGCGTTCCACGACGCCGGCGACCCGATGAAGCTGTCCAAGGTGGCCCGGGCGTTCATCGCCGGGCTGCTGGTGCACGCCCGGGAGTACACGGCCGTCACCAACCAGTGGGTCAACTCCTACAAGCGGCTGTTCCCGCAGGCGTTGCCGGACCGGGTCACCGAGAGTCCCGCGTACGTCTGCTGGGGTCACCTGAACCGGTCCGCGCTGGTCCGGGTCCCCGCCTACGGCAAGCCGAACTCGGCCCGGGTGGAGGTCCGCTCGCCGGACTCGGCGGCCAACCCCTACCTCGCCTTCGCGGTGCTGCTCGGCGCCGGGATGAAGGGCATCGAGGAGGGCTACGAGCTGCCGCCGGGCGCCGAGGACGACGTGTGGTCGCTGACCAGCGCCGAGCGGCGGGCGATGGGCTACGAGCCGCTGCCGGAGAACCTGTCCGAGGCGATCGACGTGATGGCCGGCTCCGAACTGGTCGCCGAGGTGCTCGGCGAGCACGTCTTCGACTTCTTCCTGCGCAACAAGCGGGCCGAGTGGGAGCAGTACCGCCGCGAGGTCACCCCCTACGAGCGGCAGCGCTACCTGTCGCTGTAGGTCTGTCCTCCCGGGCCGGAGCGGGCTCCCGCCGCTGGCGCGGTGCCGCTATCGTCTCGGTCACCGCGCCGGCATCCCCGCCGGGCGCAGAGTTCGGGAGGCAGTCGGTGCTGGAAGACCTGCTCAGCGGAGCCTGGCAGAGCGTGGTGTTCGGGGTCGTCGGGGTGGCCCTGATGGCGGCCGGGTTCGGGCTGGTCGACATGCTCACCCCGGGCAGGTTGCGGGAGCTGATCTGGGTGCGGCGCAACGGCAACGCCGCGCTGCTGCTCGCCGCCAACCAGCTCGGCATCGCCGGGATCGTGTTCACCGCGATCCTGACCAGCTACAGCGACTTCGCCAAGGGGCTCGCCTCGACTGTCGTCTTCGGCCTGGTCGGGCTGGTCATCATGGCGCTGGCGTTCTTCGTGCTGGACCTGCTCACCCCCGGCAAGCTCGGCGAGATCATCTGCTCGGACGAGCCGCACCCGGCGGCGCGGGTCAGCGCCGCCACGCACTTCGGCGCCGCGCTGATCGTCTGCGCCTGCATCGCCTGAGCCACTCCGTCACACCCCCGTCGTAGGTTGCGGGGGTGAACCGGACGGACCGTCTCTACGCCCTGGTCGAGGAGCTGCGCGCCGTGTCGCCACGGCCGCGCAGCGCCCGCTGGCTCGCCGACCGCTTCGAGGTGAGCACCCGCACCATCGAGCGGGACATCGGCGCCCTCCAGGAGTCGGGCGTGCCGATCTGGGCCGAGCCGGGCCGCACCGGCGGCTACGCGCTCGACCGGGCACGCACCCTGCCGCCGGTCAACCTCACCCCCGTCGAGGCGGTCGCCATGGCGGTGGCCCTGCACCGGATGCGCGGCACCCCGTTCGGCGCCGCGGCCGGCACCGCCCTGCGCAAGCTGATCTCCGTGATGCCCGCCGCCGACGCCACCGAGGCGCACCGGCTCGCCGCCCGGGTGCACCTGATCGGCGACGGGCCGGTGACGCCCGTCCCGGCCGCCGTCGCCGACGCGGTGCGCGCGCGGCGCGTGCTGCGCATCCGCTACGCCGACCGCGCGGGCGCCGGCTCGCTGCGTGACGTGGAGCCGCTGGGCTACCTCGGCAACCCCCGGCACTGGTACCTGCTGGGCTGGTGCCGGCTGCGCGACGGCATCCGGGCCTTTCGCGTCGACCGGATCACCTCGGTCACCGCCCTGGCCGAGCGGGTGCCGGAGCGCGAGCTGGCCGCCGACGACCTGGACATCCCCACGGAGCGGGTCCGCCGGCTCAGCCTGGTCTGACACGGGACAGCGCGGTCCTCCCGTGCACGGCATGCTGGCTCTTCCGTATGTTCCGCAGGAGGTCACCACGTGCCCGACGCGCTCAGCTACGCCGACGCCGTACGCCTGTTGGGCGGGGAGAAGAGCAGGTTCGTCGACTGGTTCGACAAGCTGACCGGCTGGTCGCTGCTCGGCGCCTCCGCAGCCGGCGCGCCGGACGCGTTGGGCATCTTCGACGCGAAGGCGGAGTTCGTCCGGCTCGGCCACGAACTGGTGCGCGGCGTGTCCGAGAAGCGCTCCGGGCTGTCCCGGTACGGCCGCACGCAGCGCCTGGAGGCGGCGCACGCCGTCGTCGCGGTGACCGCCTTCTTCGAGGTGCTGAGCGAGATCGACCTGCCCTTCGACGTGGCGAGCGCCCGGATCAGCAAGGCCGAGCAGTTGTCGTTGGCCGGCTCAGGAGCGGTGCACGAGGCGGCCCTCACCGACGCGTTCTTTGCCACCGCGGCGCCGCTGCCCGGGCCGCAACTGCCCTATCCCGCGTTCCGTCAGGCCCTGGTCGCCTACTACGACGGGCTCGTCGGCCGGCTGCTGCACCTCCTGCGCGGCCTGGCGGTGTGGGAGGCCGCCGACGGGTGGCGGCGACAGGCGACGGAGGAGGGGCTGCTCGGGCTGCCCCGCGCCGCCGTCGACCGGCACCGCGATCTGCTGACCCAGCTTGCGGTGGACTTCGTCGAGGTGTCGTTCTGGATCGGTCTGTACGAGCACGAGGCGACCCGGACGCAGGTCCGTGCCCTCTCGGTGGGGCTGGACGAGATGCGGCGGACCCTTCGCGCCCTCTCCACGGGACGCCCGCCCGACGACCGCCGGGCGGCGCTCGCCGCGGCGTACACGGGCGAGTTGGGACGGCCCATCATCTCGTCCGGGGACGTGCCGACCGGGCTCACGGTGCCGACGCTCGGCCAGGCGTACGTGCCACCGCTGTGTCGGATCGAGGAGTTGCCCGCCCACGCGCGACCGAGTGACGAGGCGTGGTGGGATGGGCGGAGGCTGCGTGACGACCTGTGGCAGTCCCTGGTCGTGCACCTCACCTCGCCGAACGCCACCCGCGCCCCGCTGCTGGTGCTCGGCCAGCCGGGCTCCGGCAAGTCGGTGCTGACCCGGGTCCTCGCCGCGCAGCTGCCGGCCGCCGACTTCATGGTGGTGCGGGTGGTGCTGCGGGACGTCTACGCCGCCGGGGAGCTCCAGGACCAGATCGAGCAGGCGGTCCGCAACGACACCGGCGAGCGGGTGGACTGGCCCGGCCTGTCCAGGTCGGCCGGTGACGCGCTGCCGGTCGTGCTGCTCGACGGCTTCGACGAGCTGCTCCAGGCCACCGGGGTCAACCAGTCCGACTACCTGCGCCGGGTGGCGGCCTTCCAGCGGCGCGAGGCCGACCAGGGGCGGCCGGTGGCGGTGCTGGTGACCAGCCGCACCAGCGTCGCGGACCGGGCGCAGCCGCCGCCCGGCACGGTGGCGGTTCGGCTGGAGCCGTTCGACGGCGAGCGGGTACGGGCCTGGACTGCCACCTGGAACCGGGTCAACGACGGGGCGTTCCGCGCGCTCGGCGTGCAGCCGCTGGAGCCGGCGACGGTGCTGGCCCACCGTGAGCTGGCCGAACAGCCGCTGTTGCTGCTGATGCTGGCGCTCTACGACGCCGAGGGCAACGACCTGCGATCGGCCGGCGAGCTGCGCCGGGGCGAGCTCTACGAGCGCCTGCTGCGCAGCTTCGCCCGCCGGGAGGTCATGAAGCACCGGCCGGGCCTGTCCGAGCGGGACCTGGACCGGGCGACGGAGGACGAGCTGCGCAGGTTGTCGATCGTGGCGTTCGGCATGTTCAACCGGGGCGTCCAGTGGGTCACCGAGAACGACTTCGAGTCGGATCTCGCCGCGCTGCCGTTCCTGGGCAGCCGTCCGGCGGCCGTCGCGACCGACGGACACCTGCGTACCCCGCTGCGACCTGCCGAGATCGTCCTGGGCCGCTTCTTCTTCGTGCACCGCTCACAGGCGATGCGAGACGAGGCCCGGGCCAGCACCTACGAGTTCCTGCACGCCACCTTCGGTGAGTTCCTGATCGCCCGGACGACCGCGCTGGTGCTCGACGACCTGGCGGCCCGGGAGGCGAGCGCCCTGCTGGGAGCCACGCCGCCGGACGACGACCCGCTCCACGCCCTGCTGTCCTTCGCGACACTGACCGGACGCACCCCGATCGTCACCTTCCTCGTCGAGATCCTGACGTCGTGGGGCGAAAGCCGGCGGGACGCCCTGGTCGACATGCTGCTGCGCCTGTTCCGGGCGGCGCCTGGTCGGCGACCGGCTCGGCACTTCGAGTCGTATGAGCCTCGGCAGTTGTCGGTTCCGGCACGCCACGCGGTGTACGGCGTGAACCTGCTCGTGCTGCTGCTCGCCGCGAGCGGGCAGCTGCGGGGGACCCAGCTCCATCCGGACGGCGACGACGGGGTGTCCGGGTGGAACCGACAGGCTCTCTTCTGGCGTTCCCAGCTCAGCCACGGCGAGTACGACAGCCTCCTGAGCGTCGTGCGGGTCAGCCGGACGTGGACAGGGACCCGACGAGATTTCGTCCTCTCTCTCGGGGAAGGCCGGGACGAGTCACCGCCGCCGGCGGACGATCCTCGCTGGTTCATCGCCGGCTCCAGGGACGACAGCCCCGCGGAGGACGCGGCGAGCTACTACCTGACGACCGGAACCGACTTCGCCCTGCTCGCCCGGGCCGCGCACTTCGAGTGCGACCCGGTCCTCGACACGGCGCTGCACGCGCTGGGGCCGCTGGGCGATCCGCTCGATACGGTCGACGGCTTCTGGACGTTCGCGGACGGCGACCGGTCGGGAGCCCGGCTCCTGCTCGACGTGTCGCTCCTTCCGATCCTCGGCGCACGGGTTCCGCAGCGGGAGCGGGAGCGGGCCTACGAACGCCTGCTGGCCACGGTGGACGAGGAGGACGAAGTACCGCAGCCGCCGGTGGCGAGGTTCGTGCTGGATCGGATCTCGACCGACCACGAGTTGTCCGCCGAGTTCGTCGTCGATGTGCTGCGTCGTCTCCAACGGGACGCGACGATCGTCGGCTCCCTGCTGACGTCGGCGGCCCGCTGCGTCCTTGCCTTCCTCGGCCGCGACCCGCAGACCGACCTCGGGCTCGGTGAGCAGGTCGACGGCCTGATCGCCGGCGCGCAGTGGTTCGCCGCCGCCGGCGGCCGTCGGCTCGACTGGCTGAGCATCGACACCGCGGAGCTGGTGGTCCGCACCTACGAGGCGGGCGTGCGGCGGTATCCCGTGTCGGTGGCCGAGGTGGAGAGCTTCCGCACCCGGCACGGTTCCCGCCGCCCCGACCTGGTCGACCGGTTGCGTCCGCTCACCGACCCGACCGGGTAACGGTCGGCTCCGTCGGAAACACCGACAGGACGCTGTCGCGGACGGGGCGGAGGCTGACTCCTGACGGCGCCGGCCGGACGGCCGGCGTGCGAACGGGAGGCGACACATGTCCACGATCACCAGCGGGGTCAACTGGTTCGAGGTCGGCACCGACCGGCCGGAGGAGACCGGGCGCTTCTACACCGACCTGTTCGGCTGGGCGTTCAGCGAGCAGGGGACGCCGGAGGCGTCGTACCGGGTGGCGGAGCCGGGACCGGAGGGATCCTTCCAGGGGGCGGTCCGGGACACCGGCGGGACGAGCCCGAACTACGCGATCTTCTATGTGCAGGTGGCTGACGTGGCCGACGCCGTCCGGCGGGCGGAGGGGGCGGGCGGCAAGGTGCTGGTGCCGCCGAAGTCCAACGACGACGGGCTCACCTTCGCCCACCTGGCCGACCCGGCCGGCAACCACTTCGGCGTCTACGCCCCGCCGCCGGGGGCCTGAGCCGCACCGGCCGGGGCCGCCTGACCGGCCGCGCCGTCCGCCGGAGGTGCCGTCGACGTACGCCTGACGGTCGACGTCCCAGCCCGACGCGGTCGACGGCACGGTCAGGACGGGCCCGGCCGACAGCACGGGCGGTGGCACCGTCCGCCCCGGCCGGGTCGCCGGGGCGGACGGCGTACGTCACTTGCCGGCCGGTCCGCCGTGGCCGCCCCGGCCGCCCGGGCCGGGCAGGACGCCGGCCTCGGCGGCGGCGGTGACGGCGTCGGCCTGCTCCTGGGTGAGCTTGCCGTCCTCGACGGCCTGCGCCAGGCGCTCCTTCATCGCGGCCTGCCGGTCGGCGGGGTCGCCCTTGCCGGGCCGGTCGCCCTTCTCGGGACGGTCGGCCGGCTTGTGCTCCTCGCGCAGCTTCTCCAGTGCGGCCGTCACCTTGTCGGTGTCGACGCCCAGCTCCGCGGCCAGCTTCCCGGCGAACTCCGCCTGCCGGTCGGCCCGCTGCTGCTGGCGGTCGCCGTCCTCGGCGGCGCCGGTGCTGGCAGCCGGCGTCGGGGTGTCGCCGTCCGCGGCGAACGCGACCGTCGGGGCGGCGAGGCCCACGCCGAGTACGCCGGCCGCGGCCAGCCCGGCCAGCAGGTGCTTCTTCCTCGTGGTGCGGGGCATGTCGTCCTCCAGCTCGTCGATGGGTGGTGCGATGACCTCACCGACGGTGACCGGCAGGGCTGAGGGGATGCCGTGGCGACCCTGTCAGCGAGCTGGCAATCCGGGCCGACCGACCGGACAAACGGGTTGCATCGGCGTGCGCGGGCGGCGAGGGTAGGCGGTCGGCAGGGCCCCGCCGGGGCGGAGCAGGTGACGGAAGGTGACCCTCGTGACGACGTCCGCGAAGATCAGGGAAGTCCCGCTGACCGGGGCGGGCGGCGGCCCGTACGGCATCACGGTCGGCCCCGACGGCGCGCTCTGGCTGACGCTGGTCCATGCCGGCGGCATCGCCCGGATGGACGCGGGCGGCGAGCTGCGCACCTGGTCGGTGGCGGCCGACAGCCGACCGTTGATCATCACGCCGGGCCCCGACGGCGCCCTCTGGTTCACCCGCTCCGGCGACGACCGGATCGGCCGGATCACCACCGACGGCGAGCTGAGCGCCGTCGAGCTTCCGGCCGGGACCGGCCCCTGCGGCATCGCCGCCGGTCCCGACGGCGCCCTCTGGTACGCGGCCATGAGCGCTGACGCGATCGGCCGGGTGACCGTCGACGGGGAGCAGACGCGGTTCCCGTTGCCGGTGAGCGGCGGCTTCGCCTCGATGGTCGCCGCCGGGCCGGACGAGGCCGTCTGGTTCACGCTCAACCAGGCGAACGCGGTGGGCCGGATCGGCATGGACGGCGCGGTGACCCTGCACGCGCTGCCGACCGAGGGGGCCGCGCCGGTCGGCATCACCGCCGGCATCGACGGGGCGCTCTGGTTCGTCGAGATCGGCGCCGGTCAGCTCGGCCGGATCACCCCGGACGGGCGGATCACCGAGTACCCGCTGCCGGACCGGTCAGCCCGGCCGCACGCGATCGTCGCCGACCCGGCCGGCGGCTGCTGGTACACCGAGTGGGGCGGCAACCGCATCGGCCACGTCGCCCCGGGCGGCGCGATCACCACCCACGACCTGCCGACCCCGGCCTCCGAACCCCACGGCCTCACGGTCGCCCCGGACGCCACGGTCTGGGCCGCCCTGGAAACGGGCGCCCTCGCCCACCTGACCCCCGGCCCCTGACCCCCCGCCCCTGACCCCCCGGCCCTGACCCCGGCCCCTGACCCCCGCCCTGACCCGGTGATCATGAGGTTGGCGGTGCGGAATGTCGGTATCGCTGCTGCCAACCCCATGATCGCCGGGGCATGCGGGGGCGCGGGGGCGCGGGGCATGCGGGGGGCGCGGGAGGGAGTGGGCGGGTCAGCGGACGGCGGGGGTGACCGTGAGGGTGCCGGTTTCCGTGTCGAGGGTGGCCTCGGTGCCCACGGGGACGGTGAGCTGGCCGGGGCCGTGACCGATCGGGAGGCCGCCGAGGACGGGCACCCCGAGGTCGCCGAGGCGCTCGGAGAGCACGTCGGCGACGCCGACCGACCAGCCGTCCGCGCAGTCGGTGAACTGGCCCACCGCCACGCCGGCCAGCCCGTCGAGGGCACCGGCGCGGCGGAGCTGGGTGAGCATCCGGTCGACCTTGTAGGGCGGCTCCTGCACGTCCTCGACGAGCAGGATCGCGCCGGTCAGGTCCGGCATGTCGGGGGTGCCCAGCGACGCCACGACCAGGCAGAGGTTGCCGCCCAGCAGCGGGCCGGTGGCCCGGCCGGGCACGCGTACCGCGAAGGTCTCCTCCTCGGCGACGGCGCTCACCGCGACCGGCTCGGTGGTCATCAGGGCGGCGTGCAGCGACTCGGCCGAGCGCAGCGGCGTGCGCTCGTCCAGCCAGGCCGCCCCCGGGCCGTGCACGCCGGCCAGCCGGGCGCCCCGCCAGAGCGCGAACTGCAACGCCGTGATGTCGGAGAACCCGGCGACCACCTTCGGGTCGCGGCGTACGGCGGCCATGTCGATCGCGTCGACGATCCGCTGCGCGCCGTAGCCGCCCCGGGTGCAGATCACCCCGCGCACCTCGGGATCGGCGAACGCGGCGTTCAGGTCGGCGGCGCGCAGTTCGTCCGCGCCGGCGAGGTAGCCCTGCCGGGCGTACGCGTTCGGCGCCAGCACCGGCCGCAGTCCCCAGCCGGTGAGCAGCTCGACGCCCCGGGCCACCCGTTCCGGCCGGGTCGGCCCGGAGGGCGACACCAGCATCACCGTGTCGCCGGGGCGCAGCGCCGGCGGTCGTACGGCGGTGGCGGGCGTCGTGCGGGCGGGGTCGGACACAGCGGCAGAGCCTAGTCGCGTACGTGCGGCGGCGGGCACGCACCGGGCCACCCGTCGCCGCCGCGCCGGTGGAGGCGTTCCGGGTCCGTCCGGGCCACCGGCTAGCCTCGACGTCGTGGCTACCGCGTTGGTGATCGAAAATGACCCGACCGACGACGTCCGCCGGCTGGGTGAGTGGCTGACCGAGGCGGGCCTCGACCTGTGGGTGGTCCGCGCCCACGCCGGTGACGAGATCCCCGCCGACCTGGAGGGGTACGCCGCGCTGGTGGTGCTCGGCGGCGGGCTGCCGCCGTACCCGCTGCCGGACGGGTCGCCCGCCGCGTCCTGGCTCCCGGCGGTGGAGGGGCTGCTGCGCAAGGCCGTCCGGCACCGGGTGCCGACGCTGGGCATCTGCCTCGGCGCGCAGTTGCTCGCCACCGCGCACGCCGGCGAGGTCGTGCGCAGTCCGAGCGGCCCGGAGGTCGGCCCCTGCGTGGTCGGCAAGCGGGACGCCGCCGACACCGACCCGCTGTTCCGTTACGTCCCGCTGATCCCCGACGTGTTCCAGTGGCACTCCGACGAGATCACCGAGCTGCCCCGCGGCGCCACCCTGCTGGCGGCCTCCACCCGCTATCCCCACCAGGCGTTCCGCCTCGGCGACCGGGCCTGGGGATTGCAGTTCCACATCGAGTGCGACACCGCCATGATCGCCGACTGGGCCGCCGACTCGAGGCTGCTGGCCGAGCTGGGTTACGACCCCGACCTGGTGGTGGCGGCCTGCCACGACGTGATGGTCGACGTCGAGGAGGTCTGGCAGCCGTTCGCGGCCCGGTTCGCCGCGCTGGCCCTGGGCGAGCTGGACGACGCCGAGCCCCGCCGCAGCCTGCCCCTGCTCGGGCAGTGATGAGCCGGCCGGCCAGGGCCGCGGGACGGCTCGCCCGCTACGGCTTCGGCACCGACGGCGGTGCCGGCGCCACCCGCGCCGCCGACCTGCTCGGCCCGGACGGGCTGGGGCTGTGGCGGCCGGACGTGCAGGAGCCCACCGACGACCGCGCTTCGGAGCTGCTCGCCGCGCTCTCCCGGGCCGCCGATCCGGACCTGGCGCTGCGCCAGCTGCACCGCATCGTCGAGGCCGAGCGCCGCACCGCCCCGGAACAGGCCGCGTCGGCGCTGCTGGCGGCGCTCGCCGACGATCCCGGCCTGCGCCGGCGGCTGGTCGCCGTCCTCGGCGCCTCCTCCGCGCTCGGCGACCACCTGGTCGCCAACTCCGATCAGTGGCCGGCCCTGCGCACCGCCCCGGACGGGCTGGCGCCGACCGCCGAGGGACGGCTCGACCTGTCCGGCGACGGGCAGCCGGTGGCGGTGCTGCGCAGGGCGTACCGGCTGGCGCTGTTGCGGATCGCGGCGGCCGACCTGACCGGCGGCCGGGGCCTGGAGCAGACCATGGCCGCGCTCTCCGCGCTGGCCGACGCGACCCTGGCGGCGGCGTACGAGATCGCGGTCGGCGAGCTGCCGGAGGGCACCCCCCGGCCCCGGCTCGCCGTCGTGGCGATGGGCAAGTGCGGCGGCGACGAGCTGAACTACGTCTCCGACGTCGACGTGATCTTCGTGGCCGCCGAGGACGACGACCTGGCCGCGGCCACCACGGTCGCCACCCGGCTGATCCACGTCTGCGGGCTGGTCGCCTGGCCGGTCGACGCGGCCCTGCGGCCGGAGGGCAACCGGGGGCCGCTGGTGCGGACGCTGGCCAGCCACCTCGCCTACTACCGGCGCTGGGCGCGCACCTGGGAGTTCCAGGCGCTGCTCAAGGCGCGGCCGGCGGCCGGCGACCTGGCGCTGGGCCGGGAGTGGATCGACCAGCTCGCCCCGCTGGTGTGGCGGGCCGCCGAGCGGCCCGAGGCGGTCGAGGACGTCCGCGCCATGCGGCGCAAGATCATCGACAACATCCCGCCGAAGGAGCTGGAGCGCGAGATCAAGCGCGGCCCTGGTGGGTTGCGCGACATCGAGTTCGCCGTGCAGCTGCTGCAACTGGTGCACGGCCGGGGCGACGAGTCGCTGCGGGTGCCCGGCACCATCCCGGCGCTGCGCGCGCTGGTCGCCGGCGGCTACGTCGGCCGGGCCGACGGCGAGGCGCTGCTGCGCGGCTACCGCTTCCTGCGCGGCGTCGAGCACCGCCTCCAGCTCCAGGGCCTGCGCCGCACCCACACCGTGCCGACCGAGCCGGCCGCGCTGCGCTGGCTGGCCGCCGCGCTGGGCCACACCGCCACGCCGGGCCGCAGCGCCGTCGAGGAGTTCCGCGCCGAGTGGGTCACCCACGCCGCCGAGGTACGCCGCCTGCACGCCAAGCTGCTCTACCGGCCGCTGCTGGAGTCGGTGGCCCGGGTGCCGGCCGACGGGCTGCGGCTGACCCCCGAGGCGGCCCGGCACCGGCTGGAGATCCTCGGCTTCGCCGACCCCGCCGGGGCGCTGCGTCACCTCCAGGCCCTCACCGGCGGGGTGAGCCGCACCGCCGCCATCCAGCGCACCCTGCTGCCGGTGCTGCTCAGCGAGTTCGCCGACGCCCCCGAGCCGGACCGCGGCCTGCTCAACTACCGGCAGGTCTCCGACTCCCTCGGCAGCACCCCCTGGTACCTGCGCCTGCTGCGCGACTCGGGGCCGGTGGCCCGCCGGCTGGCCCGGGTGCTCTCCTCCTCCCGGTACGCCGCCGACCTGCTGGCCCGCGAGCCGGAGGCGCTGCGGCTGCTGGCCGAGGAGAGCGAGCTGACCCCCCGGCCCAGCGCGGTCCTCTGCGAGGGCTTCGCCGCCGCCGCGGCCCGGCACGCCGACCCGGTCGAGGCCACCCGGGCCATCCGCGCGCTGCGCCGCCGCGAACTGGTCCGGATCGCCTGCGCCGACCTGCTGAGCCGGGCCGGCTCGCTGGCCCCGTCGCCACCCCGGCCCGACGGCGGGCGCGCGGCGTTGGGCCTGACCGACGTGACCGCCGTCGGCACCGCCCTGGCGGACGTCACGGACGCCACCCTGGCCGCCGCGCTGCGGGCCGCCCGCGCGGCCCAGCCGCCCGTGCCGGGGCTGCGCTTCGCCGTCATCGGCATGGGCCGGCTCGGCGGGTACGAGTCGAACTACCTCTCCGACGCCGACGTGCTCTTCGTCTACGACGCCCCGGCCGGCGCGGGCGACGGCGCGGCCGGCGCCGCCCGCGCGATCGCCGAGGAGCTGCGCCGGCTGCTCGGCATGCCCGCGCCCGACCCGCCGCTCGGCGTCGACGCCGACCTGCGCCCGGAGGGCCGGCAGGGTCCGCTGGTGCGCAGCCTCGCCGCGTACGCGCAGTACTACGCCCGCTGGTCGAAGGTGTGGGAGGCGCAGGCGCTGCTGCGCGCCCGGTTCGTCTGCGGCGACGCCGACCTCGGCGCCGAGTTCGCGGCGATGGTCGACCCGGTGCGCTACCCGGCGGAGGGGCTGACCCGCGAGCAGGTGGTGGAGATCCGCCGGATCAAGGCGCGGGTGGAGCACGAGCGGCTGCCCCGGGGCGCCGATCCGACCACCCACACCAAGCTCGGCCGGGGTGGCCTCGCCGACGTCGAGTGGGCCGTGCAGCTGCTCCAGCTCCGGCACGCGGGGGCGATCCCGGCGCTGCGCGGCACGCGTACGCTCGACGCCCTCGCGGCGGCCCAGGACGCGGGCCTGGTCGATCCGACGGACGCCGTCGAGATGGCGGCCGGCTGGACGCTGGCCGCGCAGGTCCGCAACGCGCTGATGCTGGTCCGCGGCCGGGAGGGCGACCAACTGCCCCGGCACGGCGTCGAGCTGGCCGGGGTGGTCCGGCTGCTCGGCCGGGACGACCCCGGCGAGTTCCTCGACGAGTACCTGCGCACCGGCCGCCGCTCCCGCGCGGCGATGGAACGGGTGCTCGACTCCTGAGCCCGCCGCCCGGCCGAGCGGGCCCGGCCGGGGCGCTCGCCCCGCCGGTCGGCTCCGGGGCGGGGGCGGGTCCCGCCGCCGGCGCGGACCTCAGACGCGGCGGTGCACCAACACCACGTGGTCGACCAGCTCGCCGGTCTCACCGTTCGGGCCGGTGGCCTGCCGGCGCGGGGCGTCGAGCCGCTCGGTGTCCCACCGGTCGGGGTCGAGGTCGAGCGCGGCCAGGGTCTCCTGCGGGGTGGAGAAGCGGGCGTGCGCGTGGTCGTGCCGCCCCCACGGCGGGGCCTCGCCGTGCTCGACGACGAGCAGCCGGCCGCCGGGGCCCACGGCCCGGGCCGCCGACCGCAGCAGCTCCGCCCGGGGGAACTCCAGCGGCGACTGGAGGAACTGCGCGGAGACCAGGTCGTACTCGCCCGGCGGGAAGGTCCGGGTGAGGTCGTGCCGGCGGAACTCGATGCGGGAGACGACCCCGGCGGCGGTCGCCTCCTCGGCCGCCCGGGCCAGGGCGGTCTCGGAGACGTCGACGGCGGTCACCCGCCAGCCCCGCCCGGCCAGCCAGATCGCGTCGCCGCCCTCACCGCAACCGAGGTCCAGCACGGTGCCGGCCGGCAGCGAGCTGGCGACATCGACCAGGATCGGGTTCGCCCGGCCGCTCCAGACCCGCTCGTGCCGCCCGTAGTGCTCCTCCCAGAACCGCGCGGTCTCCTCGTCCACGTCGGGGTGCTGCCGCCCGTCGTGTCCGGTGGCCGCCGGGGTGTCGTCGTGCCGGTGCTCGCCGGTCGTCGCGTCGTGGTGCACGTCGTCCTCCTGCTGCGCTGCCTGCGTACCTGCCACGTCGATCGTGGCGCGGCGGCGGCGCGGGAGCAAAGAATGTTGCCGGATCGGCAAAAGTTGGGCAGCCGTCCCCGGTGCCGCAGGTGGGTGACTGGTCAGCTGCCGAGCCGGTACTGCCCGGCGCGCGGCACGGTCACCGCCGTCCAGTCGCCGGCGGCGGCGACCGTGGCCCCGCCCGAGGCGGTCAGCCAGCGGCTGTGCCGCACCCGGACCGGCACCGTGCCGGCGGCCGGCGCCCGGAACGTCACCGAGGCGCCGTCGTGCGCGACCAGCTCGGCCGGCGCCCCGACGATCGGGGCCGGGTCCGTCACCGCCCAGACCCGCCAGTGCGGGCCGGACCAGACGGGCGTCAGGTAGGGCAGCCCGCCCGCGACCAGTTCGGCCTCGGCCCGCCCCACCCAGGACAGCGGGGCGCCCGGCACCGCGACGAACTGCACCGCGTTGTCGGTGAGCCAGTCCCGGTAGCTCGCGGCGGTCAGTGGCACCCCGGTGCCCGCGGCCCCCGGCACGGTGGTGAAGAAGAGCGGGTTGCGGTCGATGTCGGCCTGCCGCAGCCAGCCCCGGGCCAGGGGCACCTCGCCCAGCCTCGCCGCCTCCCAGTAGTTGCGGGTCGGCGGCACCTCCACCCGGCCGGTGAGCCGCTGCCCGTCGAGGAACGCCCGCAGCGGCGCGAAGTAGGCCGCCCGGCTGGTCGGGTCGTCGACGCTGCGCAGGTCGGCGGGGGGCACCGGCGGCTGCCACCAGCACACCGCCGCCAGCAGCGCGGCCAGCGCGACGCCACCCCGGACCCGCGTGCCGCCCCCGACTCCGGTCCGCCCGCCCCCGACGGGGCGCGGAGCGGACGACGCGGCGAACCGGGCCAGCCACGCGGTCGTCCGGGCCGGGGGGCGGGCGGCGGCGGCCAGCAGGGGCAGGGCGAACATGACGGCCAGCCGGGTGGCGTTCAGCCCGACCGGGGTGTGCACCAGCGCCGCCGCCAGCACCCCGGCCGCCGAGAGCAACGCCCCGACCCGCACCGGCCGGTAGCCCACGAGCGCGGCCACGAGCAGGCTGGTCAGCACGGCGCGGACCGTGTCGGTGCGGCTGATGTTCATCCAGCCGCCGTCGCCGAAGAGCAGGGCGGTCAGCCCGAGCGGCAGCGCGGCGGCGACGCCGAGCACCAGCCCGTCGGCGTACCTGCGGGTCAGCAGGAGCGCCGCCCCGGCCAGGCCGACGAAGAGGCCCGCGACCGGGCTCGTCGCGGAGGCCAGCAGCGCACCGGCCGCCGCCAGCCCGAGCCGCCCGAACCGCGCCCCCCGCTCCGGGCCGGCGTCTGCCTCAGCGTCGGCGGGGCCCCGGGGGAGGGTGAGGGCGAGCAGTGCGCCGAGGCCGAAGGCCACCCCGAGGCCGTACGTCACCCGGCCCGAGACCAGGTTGCCGGCGATGGTGAGCACCCCGACGAGGCTGCCGAGCAGCGGGCGGGGCACCCCGGTACGCACCAGCAGCGCCGCGAGCGCGGTCGTCGCCGCCACCAGGGCCAGGGCGCCGGTGACCCGCACCCCGAGCAGCGCCATCACCGGCTGCGAGAGCAGGCTGTAGCCGAACTGCTGCACGCCGCCGTACCAGCGCAGGTCCACCGGGGCGAGGCCGTGCGCGGTGAAGAAGTCGGCCCGCGCGACCTGCGCGGCGAGGTCGGAGCCGGTCGGCGGGAGGGCGACGAGGACCACGCCGAGGAGCACGGCGGAGACGGCGGCCACCGCCACCACCCGACTGCGCCGCATGCCCACCTCCGTACCGCGACCACCGTACTGGCAGCATGTCGGGCGTGCCTCACCACCTCGCGCGCTGGCTCGGCCTCGCCGGCTCGACGCTGCTCGCCGTGGCCGCGTTCCTCGGCGGCGCGTTCCCCGACGGCGACCTGCGCCCCACCCCGGTCAGCATCTGGCAGGGCCCGTACGGCCCGCTGATCATCGCCACCTGGGCGGTCGGCACCGGCGCGATGGCGTACGCCTGGTGGGCGCTGCGCGACCGGGTGCCGTCGACCCGCTGGGCGCTGCTCACCGTCGGGCTCTGGCTGCTGCCGCTGCTTCTCACGCCCCCGCTGGGCAGCCGGGACGTGTACGCGTACGCGTGCCAGGGGGCCAGCTACTCCGCCGGTCTCAACCCGTACGAGCAGGGTGTCTCGGCGCTGCCGTGCCCGTGGCTGGACACCATCTCCTACATCTGGCGGGACACCTCGGCGCCGTACGGGCCGCTGTTCGTGCTGCTCGCCGGGGCGGTGGTGAAGGCGACCGGGTCGCTGGTCGGCAGCATCGTGCTGTTCCGGCTGCTCGCCCTGGCCGGAGTGGGGCTGACCGCGGCCTGCCTGCCGGTGCTGGCCCGCCGCTGCGGCGTACCGGCCGGCCGGGCGGTCTGGCTGGCGATGGGCTCGCCGCTGATCGGGGTGCACCTGATCTCGGGGGCGCACAACGACGCGTTGATGGTGGGGCTGCTCGTCGCCGGGCTGGCCGTGGTGGTGTCCCGCCCCGGCCGCCCCGGGCCGCTGCTCGGCGGGGGAGTGCTGCTCGGCCTCGCCGTCGCGATCAAGGTGACCGCGCTGGTCGTGGTGCCGTTCGCGGCGCTGGCCGCGATCGTCGGGGCGTACTCGATCAGGGCGCTGGTGCGCGACGGAGGGTGGGTGGTCGGCGGCGCGGTCGCCGCCGTGGTCGGCGCGACCCTCGCCACCGGCCTCGGCTTCGGCTGGGTGACCGGGCTGGAGCAGGGCGGCCTGGTGATCGCCTGGACCTCGCCGCCGACGGCGGTGGGGCAGACCGTCGCCTACCTCGCCGCGCCGTTCGGCTGGCACGGCGACCCGCTGCCGGCCACCCGGGGGATCGGCATGGCGGCGCTGGCGCTGGTGCTGCTCTGGCTGTGGTGGCGGGCGCGCACCCGGGAGCCGATCTGGCACGCGGGCCTGGCGCTCGCCGCCACCGTCGCGCTCGCCCCGCTCTACCACCCCTGGTACTGGACGTGGCCACTGGCCGTGCTCGCGGCCACGGCCCGGCGCACCGGGTGGTTTGCCGTCGTCGCGATCGTCTCGTCGTTCCTGGTGCTCGCCGACGGCACGGGGCTGCCCCGGTACACCAAGACCGTCGGGGCGCCGCTGATGACGCTGTTCGTGATCGTGGTGGTGGTCCGCTTGGTACGGTCGGCCCGGGCGGCCCGCCGGCCGGCCGCCGTGGACTGAGGAGAGGGACGCCGGTGACCGCTCCCGGCGCTCCGCCGGTCCCGCCCGGCACCCCGCAGCCGCCCGGACCCCCGCCGCCGCCCGAGGGCCCGCCACTCCGGCCTCTGCCGCCGTCCCCCGGTGCCGCCCGGTCCGCCCGCTGGGCCGGCCTGGCCGGGGCGGTGCTGCTGACCGTCGCCGGCTGGCTCGGCGGCGCGCTGCCCCGGGCCACCGGTGTTCCGGGCCCCGGCGGGGGGCCGTGGGCGGTCGCGCTGTGGCTCGTCGGCACCGCCCTGCTGGTCGGCGCCTGGTGGGCGCTGCGCCGGGGCGCGCCGTCGACGCGCTGGGCGTACCTGACGGCCGGGCTGTGGGCGCTGCCGCTGCTGGCCGCCCCACCGCTGGGCAGCCGGGACGTCTACTCGTACGCCTGCCAGGGCTGGGCGTACGCGCACGGCGTCGACCCGTACGCTACCGGCGTCGCCGAGGCCGGCTGTCCCTGGGTGGAGTCGGTCGCGCCGATCTGGCGGGACACGCCCGCGCCGTACGGGCCGTTCTTCGTGCTGCTCGCCGCGCTCGCGGTGACTCTCGGCGGCGGCCTGGTGGGCGCGATCGTGGCGTTCCGGCTGTTGGCGGTCGCCGGGGTGCTGCTGGCCGCCCTCTGCCTGGTCGGGCTGGCCGGGGCCGCCGGCGTGCCGACCCGCCGGGCGGCCTGGCTGGCGCTGGCCAGCCCGCTGGTCGGGGTGCACCTGATCGCCGGCGCGCACAACGACGCGGTGATGCTCGGCCTGCTGATGCCGGGCCTGCTGGTGCTCGTCCGCCGCCCCGGCAGGCCGGGGCCGCTGCTGCTGGCGGGGGCGCTGCTCGGGCTGGCGGTGACCGTGAAGGCGACCGCCGTGGTGGTGCTCCCGTTCGCGGCGCTGGCGGCGGTGCTCGGCCGCTACACCGTCCGGGCGCTGCTGCGCGACGCCGGCTGGCTGGCCGGCGGGGCGCTCGGCGCGGTGGCGGTCACCTCGCTGCTGTCCGGCCTCGGGCTGGGCTGGGCGGGCGGGCTGAGCCGCAGCGGTGACTCCGAGCAGTGGACGTCCCCGCCGACGGCGGTGGGCTTCGTCGTCGACTACGCGGGCGGGCTCGCCGGCCGGGAGCCGGGCGCGGTGCCGGCGACCCGCGCGGCGGCGCTGCTGCTGCTCGCGGTGCTGGTGGCGGCGCTGTGGTGGCGGGCCTGGTCGGGGCTGCGCCGCCTCAACGACGTCCGGCAGCGGGTGGCCCGCCTGGACGCCGCCCGCCCCCGGGCCGCCCTGCTCGGCGCCGGCCTGGCGCTGGCCGCCACGGTCGTGCTGGCCCCGGTCTTCCACCCCTGGTACGCCACCTGGCCACTGGCGCTGCTCGCGGTCGCCGCGAGGCGGACCACCTGGATCGTGGCGCCCTGCGCGGCGGCGGCCTTCCTCGCCCTGCCCGACGGCACCAACCTGGCCCGGTTCACCAAGGCCCCGGGCGCGCTGGTGATGACCGCGCTGGCGCTCGGGCTGGCGGTGTGGGGCCTGCTCCGGCTGCGCCGCACCGGTGCCGCGCGTCCGGGCTGAGGACCCCGTTCCGGCCGGCGGGGCCGTGCCGGCGGTGGCGGGGCCGTGCGGCGCCGCCCCCGCCGGGCGGGTTCGTGCGCGCGTTCCGGCCGGTGGGGCCGCGCGGCGTGCTTCGGCCGGCGGGCCGCGCCGCGTGCTTCGGCCGGCGGGCCGTGCGGTGTGCCTCGGCCGGTGGGTCCATGATCAGGGGATGAGCGCAGCCGAGGAACCGTTGCCGGGCAACGCCACCGCCGGCGTGGTGCGCGTCGGCGACACCGTGCGCCGCCCGGTCGGCCCCTGGAGCGACGCGGTGGACGCCCTGCTGGAGCACCTGCACGCGGTGGGATTCTCCGGGGCTCCCCGACCGCTGGGCCGGGACGCGCGGGGCCGGCAGGTGCTGGAGTACGTCCCCGGCGAGGTCGGCGCGGCGTCGGGCACGTACCCGGCGGAGGACCTGTTCACGATCGGCCGGATGCTGGCCGAGCTGCACGAGGCGCTGGCCGGGTTCGTCCCGCCGGCCGGCGCGGCGTGGCAGCGGCTCATCCCGCCGGACCGGGAGGAACTCGTCTGCCACAACGACGTGGCCCCGTGGAACCTGATCAGGGCGGACCGGGGCTGGGTGCTGATCGACTGGGACGCCGCCGCGCCGGGCTCCCGGCTCTGGGACGTCGCGTACGCCGCGCAGAGCATGGCCGGCCTGCGCCCGGACCGGCCGGTGGCCGAGTCGGCGGCCCGGCTGCGCGCCTTCGCCGACGGCTACCGCCTGGACGAGGCGTCCCGCCCGGCCCTGGCCGCTCTGCTGGGCCGTCGCGCCCGGGCGATGTACGACCTGCTGCGCGAGGGCGCGGAGGAGCGGCGCGAGCCGTGGGCCCGGATCTGGACCGAGGACGGCCCGTACTGGCTGGCCACCGCCGACCACCTCGACGCCCACGTTGAGACGTGGGAGACCGCCCTCCGCTGACCGCCCTCCCACCACCGCGGCTGCGCCTCGCCCACTGCGGAGGCCGGGCTTCGCCACTCACCGCCGAGGCGGTGGCGGGTGGAACGCCATGGTTGTCAAAACTCTCCGATGACAGCCATGGCGTTCCACCCGCCGCGCGGGTGCCGCTGCCGCTGGTCTAAGGGGCACGCTCGGCGGTGCGCCCGCAGGTCGGGCAGCGGTCGCCGCTCGCGACCGGCCCCGGTCCGCGCCGGCGCTTGCGCAGGGCGATCGTCAGGGGCAGCAGCGCGGGGCCGGCCAGGCAGACCACGACGGCCGTCGCGGCGAGCACGGGCCAGCCCGGGTTGGGCGCACCGCGCATGTTGCCGTCGACCGCGCCGCCCAGCGGTCGCAGGAAGAGCAGGCCGACCGGGGTCAGCAGCACCAGCAGCGCCCAACCGCCCCGATGGTCGGCCCGCAGGGCCAGCCCCGCCCCGAGCAGCAGCACCACGAGGAGCAGAACCACGGCGGCACCGGGCAGGATCTGACTCGCCGTCCAGCTGTAGTAGCTGAGAAAGAGGTCGTTCCGGGGCAGGACGTTGACGCTCGCGAGGCCGGTGGCGGCGATGGCGATCAGGGGCGCCGCCCGTACCGACGCCGGCAGCCGGTCGGGCAGGCCCAGCGCCACCAGCCCCAGCCCGACCTGCGGCAGCAGCACGAACAGCGGCGGGCGGGGCAGGCCGGCGAGGGCGGCGACCGGCACGACCGCGACGGTGGACAGCAGGGCGAGAGCCACGGCACGGCGGGTCCAGCGGCCCGGCGCCACCGCGTGCGCCACCGCGGCGAGCAGCCAGGCGGCCCACACGCCGATCCCCAGCGAGACGAACGGCCCGGCGTTCGGCACGCCCCACTCCGCTCGCGGCGGGTGCAGTTCCAGCACCGACCAGACCGCCGCCAGGGCGGTCGCGGTGAAGAAGGCGAGGACGGCGGCGAGGCGTACGCCCGGGATCAGGTCGGCGGCCCCGGCGGCCCGCAGCCGCTGGCGGAGGCCGCCGCGCAGCAGGTCCGCGGCGTCCGCGGGCGAGGGCCAGCGCCGCTCCGGGCCGGCCAGGTCGAGGTACGTGCCGACGATCTCCGCGCCGCGCGCCCGGCGGTACTCGGCCGGGTAGGCGCGCAGCAGGCGGTGGTAGCGCCGCTCCAGCTCGCTCATGCCAACCCCCCGGCGGTACGCGGGGCGAGCGGCCGGGCCGCGCGGGCGCGCAGGCGGACGGTGGCCGCCTCGACGTTGCGGCGCATGCGCTCGGTCTCGGCGGTCAGCGTGGCGTCGCCGGTGGGGGAGAGGCGGTAGTAGCGGCGCAGCCGGCCGTCCACCACCTCCTCGCGGTCGACCTCCACCAGGCCGGCGTCGACCAGCCGGTCGAGCGCGCCGTAGAGGGTGCCCGGCCGCAGCGACACGCGCCCGTCGGAGAGGGCGGTGACCTCGCGGATCAGGCCGTATCCGTGCATCGGCTGGCCGGCCAGTGCGGTGAGGATCAGGAAGGTGGGTTCGCGCAGTGGTGTGTCCACGCCCCGCAATATAATGGACACGAAGGTATGTCGGCGTCCGTTACACGCCGAGCGGAGGAACGTTCCGGCCCGCACCGCCCGGCGGAGGGTCGGTGCGGCGGGCGCACAGACGGAAAGGCCCCGGGCGGACCCGGGGCCTTCCTGTGGTTCTCCTGCCGCGTCAGCAGTCGAAGTGCGTCAGCAGTCGAAGTACATGGCGAACTCGTGCGGGGTCGGGCGCAGGCGCACCGGGTCGACCTCGTTGGCCCGCTTCCACTCGATCCAGGTCGAGATCAGGTCGGGCGTGAACACGCCACCGTCGAGCAGGTAGTCGTGGTCGGCCTCCAGCGAGTCGAGCACCGCCGACAGCGAGCCCGGCACCTGCTTGACGTCGCCCCACTCCTCCGGCGGCAGGTCGTAGAGGTCCTTGTCGATCGGCGCCGGCGGCTCGATCTTGCTCTTGATGCCGTCCAGGCCGGCCATCATCATCGCCGAGAAGGCCAGGTAGACGTTGGCCGACGGGTCCGGCACGCGGAACTCGACGCGCTTGGCCTTCGGGTTGCTGCCGGTCACCGGGATGCGGGTGCAGGCGGAGCGGTTGCGCTGCGAGTAGACCAGGTTGACCGGCGCCTCGAAGCCCGGCACCAGCCGGCGGTACGAGTTGACCGTCGGGTTGGTGAAGGCCAGCAGCGACGGGGCGTGGTGCAGCAGGCCGCCGATGTACCAGCGGGCCATGTCCGACAGGCCGGCGTAGCCGGTCTCGTCGTAGAACAGCGGCTCGCCGTTCAGCCACAGGCTCTGGTGGGTGTGCATGCCGGAGCCGTTGTCGCCGAAGAGCGGCTTCGGCATGAACGTCGCGGTCTTGCCGTTGGCCCAGGTCTCGTTCTTCACGATGTACTTGAAGAGCTGGAGCTGGTCGGCCGCGTGCAGCAGCGTCGAGAACCGGTAGTTGATCTCGGACTGGCCGGCGGTGCCCACCTCGTGGTGCGAGCGCTCCACGGTGAATCCGCTGTCGACCAGCCGGCGCACGATGCTGTCGCGCAGGTCGGCGAGGTGGTCGACCGGCGGCACCGGGAAGTAGCCGCCCTTGTACGCGGTCTTGTAGCCGCGGTTGCCGCCCGGCTCCTCGCGGCCGGTGTTCCAGGCGCCCTCGATCGAGTCGATGTAGTAGAACGACTGGTGCGCCGAGGTCTCGTGGCGGATGGAGTCGAAGATGTAGAACTCCGCCTCCGCGCCGAAGTACGCGGTGTCGGCGATGCCGCTGGCGGCCAGGTAGGCCTCGGCCTTCTTCGCCACGTTGCGCGGGTCCCGGCTGTAGGCCTCGCGGGTGAACGGGTCGTGGATGAAGAAGTTGAGCGCGAGGGTCTTCTGCGCCCGGAAGGGGTCGATGAAGGCGGTGGCGACGTCCGGGAGCAGGAGCATGTCCGACTCGTGGATCGCCTGGAAACCGCGGATCGACGAACCGTCGAAGGCCAGGCCCTCGGTGAAGAAGGCATCGTCGACAGACTCGACCGGCAGGTTGAAGTGCTGCATCACGCCGGGCAGGTCACAGAAACGTACGTCGACGAACTTCACGTCCTCGTTCTTGAGGTATCGCAGGAGTTCCTCGGGATTGGCGAACACACGTCCTCCTGGCACGTCCACGGGTGGCTAGGCTCTTGGCGACGCTATGGCGGCGCGGTTGCCCGGCCATGTCTTGAGTGTTTCTGCCGTGTTACGTCCCTCGCGGAGCGTCATCCGCGCCGCTCGGGCGGGCCGGACCGTGCGACGGGACACCCCCGGCTGTGCCATTCTATTGACACTTGCTCGCTTTCGCCCCTTTTTGCTGCCCGGTTGCGGGCGACCGTCCCCGATCCGTCCGTACGCCCTGGATACCCTTGACCGTTGTGACCAAGCCGCATGATCGCCCCGTACCGCCCGCGACGGATCCCGCCTTCACCCCGCCCAGCCTGGGGCGCCGGTTCGGCGCGCTGGTGATCGACTGGGTGCTCTGCCTGCTCGTCGCCGGTGGGTTCGCCGACCCGGTCCGCGACGGATGGGCGCCCGTGCTGGTGCTGATCGTCGAGTACGGCTTCTTCCTCGGGCTCTTCGCGCAGACGCCGGGCATGTTCATCACGAAGATCCGCTGCGTCGCCTGGGTCGACGGCGGTCGCATCGGGGTGGCCCGGGCCCTGCTGCGCGGCCTGCTGCTCGCCCTGGTCGTCCCGGCCCTGCTGATGGACGGCCACCGTCGCGGCCTGCACGACCGGCTGGCGGGCTCCGTCGTCACCGACGCCCCCCGCCCCTGACAGACGGCAAGAGCCGGGCCCTTCGCACGGGCCCGGCTCTTCGCGTACGCGTCGGGGGTCAGCGACCGCGCGTCTGGCGGAACGCGCCCCGCGCGGGTCGCATGTTCTTCGGGATCGCGCCCTTGGGCATCTGCGGGCGGGCGGTGAGCGCCTTGAGCCGCTTGTCCAGCGAGTTGACGTCCTTGCCGCTGAGGTTGCGCGGCAGCCGCATCAGCGTCATCCGCAGCTTGCGGATCGGCAGCTCGCCCTCCTCCTGGCCGATGACGTAGTCGAAGAGCGGGGCGGAGCCGATCACCTTCGCCAGCCGCCGCTTCTCCTGGCCGAGCAGCCCGCGCACCCGCTGCGGGTTGCCCTCGGCCAGCAGGATCACGCCGGGCCGGCCGATGACCAGGTGGACCATGTCCATCTGCGTGGTGGAGCTGACCGCCGGGGTGACCCGCCAGTCGCCCCGCATGCTCTCCATGATCTGGGCCGCCGCGCCGGGCTGCCCCTCGGCGGCGTTCATCATCGCCTTGTTGGACCGCAGGTTGAGCACGATCAGCAGGCAGAGCAGGGCGAACAGGATGCCCAGCGGCAGCCATAGCCAGCCCCAGATCAGGACCGCGACCACGGTGAGCGCGAGCGGGATCAGCACCGCGGCGGCGGCCAACGGCGCGAACCACCGGTCCTGCTTGGCGGTGAACTTGAACACCATCCCGATCTGCTTCAGCCGCTGGCCGAACGAGACCTTCTCCTGGGGCTTTGCCATGCCGCAGAGTCTAGTGGTCGCCGCACGTCGCGTTGTCCGCGGCCGGGCTGAGTACCTTACGCCGCCGTACCGCCGACGAGGGGCGGGAGTAAGGAGGGCAGGCGGGCGAAGATCGGGCGGCGGACCCATGCCCCCGGGGCGCCTTCGCGCGCAGAGTCGGAGTCGACAGCCGAAGACGACCGCAGGGAGCCCCACATGTTCGGCAACGACGCAGACTTCATCCTCTCGATCCACCGTACGCACGCCGCCGAGCTGCACGCCGAGGCCGCGGTCGACCGGCTCGCCCGGGCCCTGCCGCGCCGCACCACGCGCGACTGGCTCAGTCGGCGGCATCACCCGGGACGCGCCGGCGACGCGCGTCGGTGAGCGGCCCCGCGCCCCCGGCGGTCGCCACCGACCCGCCGGGGGCCGACGGCGTGCGGGCCGGCCGTGGACGGGACGACGGCGTGCGGGCCGGCCAGCGACAGGCCCGAGCGTGCCGATCACCCGCCCCGCGCCCCGCGCCAGGTGCGCTCCGCTGACCGCCCGGTCAGCGGAGCCGGCGGCGGCGAGGGCCGTGGCATGCTCGGAGCCGTGACCGTACGCGCCGCCAGCACCGTCCTCGTGGGCCGTCAGCGGGAGATCGCGGCCCTGCGCGACGCCCTGGGCCGGGCCCGCGCCGGGGAACCGACCACGGTCCTGGTCGGCGGCGAGGCCGGGGTGGGCAAGACCCGGCTGCTGGAGGAGTTCGGCCGGTCGGCCACCGAGGCCGGGGCGCGGCTGCTGGTCGGCCAGTGCCTCGAACTCGGCGAGGCCGGGCTGCCCTTCGCGCCGTTCGCCGCCGCGCTGCGGGCGGTGCTGCGCCGCGACGGCCCCGGCGTCTTCGACGGGTACGAGGCCGAGTTCGCCCGCCTCCTGCCGGAGCTCGCCCGGGGGTC
This sequence comes from Micromonospora sp. M71_S20, assembly GCF_003664255.1. Lineage (NCBI taxonomy): Bacteria > Bacillati > Actinomycetota > Actinomycetes > Micromonosporales > Micromonosporaceae > Micromonospora > Micromonospora sp. M71_S20. The sequence goes on from NZ_RCCV01000003.1 coordinate 339,017, forward strand.
GGCCGGCGTCGCCGCGCCCGCCGTCGCACTCGTCCCGGACGCTCCGCGCGGTTACCTGTTCGACCTGGTCGCCGAGCTGTTCCAGCGGCTCGCCGCCGGGCAGCCCCTGGTGCTGGTGATCGAGGACCTGCACTGGGCCGACCGGTCCACCCGCGACCTGATCGCCTTCCTCGTGCGCGCCGCCCGCCCCGCCCGGCTGCTGCTGGTCTGCACCTACCGCACCGACGAGCTGCACCGTGGTCACCCGCTGCGGCCCTTCCTCGCCGAGCTGGACCGGGCCCGTGGTGTCGAGCGGATCGAGCTGGGCCGCCTCGACCGGGACGGCACCGGGGCGATCCTCGCGGACCTGCTCGGCGTCGAGCCGCTCGCCCGCGCGGTCGACGACATCCACCAGCGCACCCAGGGCAACCCGTTCTTCATCGAGGAGCTGGCCGCGGCCGGCGGCCCGGTCGGCTGCGGCACCCTGCCCGAGACACTGCGCGACCTGCTGCTGGCCCGGGTGGACCGGCTGCCCGACGCCGCCCAGCGGGTGCTGCGGATGGCCGCCGCCGGGGGCACCCGGTTCGCCCACCAACTGCTCGCCGAGGTCGCCGGGCTGCCCGAGCCGGAGCTGGAGGACGCGCTGCGCGCCGCCGTCGCCGCCCAGCTCGTGGTGGCCGACCCGGAGGGCGACTACGAGTTCCGGCACGCGCTGGTCCGCGAGGCCGTCCACGACGAGCTGCTGCCCGGCGAGCACGCCCGGCTGCACGCCCGCTGGGCGGCGGCCATCGAAGCCCAGCCGCACCTGGTCGCCGCCGGCCGTGCCCCCGCCGAGACGGCCCACCACTGGTACGCCGCGCACGACCACCCCCGGGCCCTGGTGACCGCCCGCACCGCGGCGCGCGCCGCCGCCGACCGGTACGCGTACGCGGAGCAGAGCCGGCTGCTGGAACGGGTGCTGGAGCTGTGGGAGCTGGTGTCCGACGCGGCCGACCGGCTCGACATGGACCACCTCGCGGTGCTGGAGGAGACCATCGCCGCCGCCACCACCGCCGGTGACTACCAGCGCGCGCTCACCCTCACCCGGGCCGCCCTCGCCGAGGTGGACGTCGAGACGGAGCCGCTGCGCGCCGCGCGGCTGCTGGACCGGCGCGGCCGGATGCTCGCCATGCTCGGCAAGAGCGACGGCGCGGCCGAGCTGCGGGAGGCGTACCGGCTGTCCAGCGGGGCGCCGGACGGGCCGGAACGGGTCCGGCTGCTCGCCGACATCGCGGCGCAGCTGTTCCGGCTCGACCCCGAGCAGGCCGGGACGCTCGCGGCGGAGGCGGCGCAGGCGGTGGACGCGCTCGGCGACGACCTGGAACTGCTGCCGACCCGGATCGCCATCCTCTGCCGTACCGAGCCGTCACCCGAGCGCCGCCTGGCCGGGCTGCGCCTGGCCGAGGACCGGGCCCGCGCCGCCGGCTCGGCGCCGGCGTTGGTGAGCGCGCTGGTCCACCTCTCCGACGTGCTGTTCGAGCTGGGCCGGTACGCCGAGTCGGCCGACGCGGCCGCCGCCGGGGCGACCGAGGCGCGCCGGGTCGGCGTCAGCCGCTCCACCGGCGCGTACCTGCTGTCGAACCAGGCCGAGGCGCTGATCGCCCTGGGCCGCTGGGACGAGGCCGACGCCGCCTGCGCGGAGGCGGCCCGGATCGACCTGCCGGGCGTGTCCGGCCTGCACTGGCTCCAGCTCCGCGCGGGGCTGCGGCTGGCCCGGGCCCACCCCACCGCCGAGGAACTGGTGGACCGTGCCCTGGCCTTCCTGGCCCGGCCCTACCTGTGGCCGAACCACCGGCTGCCGCTGCGGGAGCTGCGGATCGAGGCGGCGCTGGCGGCCGACGACCCGGCCGGCGCGGTACGCGCGGCACACGCCGCGCTGGCCGACGAGCGCCTGCCGCAGCTTCCCCGGGAGGGCTGGCCGGTGCTCAGCGCCGTCGCCCGGACCGCCGAGCGGACCGGGGACGCCGAACTGGCCGGCGCGGTGTCCGCACTCGCCGCCGGCCTGCCGGCCCGCCACCCGGCCGAGCGGGCGCACGCCGCCCAGGTGGCGGCCCTCCTGGCCGTCGGCGGCGAAGCACTTGCGGCGTGGCGTACGGCGGTCGCCGCGTGGCGCACCGACGGGCAGCCGTACCCCCTCGGGCGGGCGCTGCTGTCGCTCGCCGAGTCGGCGGCCGCGGCGGGGGAGCGGGACGAGGTGGCGGCGGCGGTCGCCGAGGCCGCCGCGATCGCCGACGGGCTGGGCGCGGCACCGCTCGCGGCGCAGGCCGCCACCCTGGCCCGCCGGGTCGGCCTGCGCGGGGCGACCCGGGGGCGTCCCGGCGCGGACCGGCTCACCCTGCGCGAGCGGGAGGTGCTGCGGCTGGTCGCCGAGGGCCACAGCAACAGCCGCATCGCCGAGCGGCTCTTCATCTCGCCGAAGACGGCCAGCGTGCACGTCTCCCGGATCATCGCCAAGCTCGACGTGAGCAACCGCGTCGAGGCCGCCGCGTTGGCCCACCGCCTCGGCCTGCTCGGCGAGCCCACCACGCCCCGCTGATCCTGTCCCCCGGCGGGTGCCAGTCGAGGGCGACCGGCCCGGTGGGGCGTGGGACCAGGGCGAAGGAGCCGGTCAGGGGCGGGGCAGGTAGATCCGCCAGCCCGGGACGGTGACCAGGTCGAGCGCCGCCGGGTCGGCGCGCCGGCGCTCGTCCAGGTGGGCCGCCAGCGGTGAACCGGCCGGCGCGACCCAGCCCGGCGCCGCCGACTGCCGCACCGCCCGGCGGTACGGCAGGTACCGGTCGTGTCCCGGGCGCAGGTCGTCGTCGACGACCGCGCAGAGCACGTCCTCGCGGGTGGCGAAGGTGAGCCGGTTGCAGGTCCAGTAGCCGCCGTACACGTGCCGGACGCCCCGCTGGCGCAGCGCGGCGACCAGTTCGGCGTGCCGGGCCTCGGCGGCGCGGGCGGTCGGCGCGGCGTCGACCGCGCCGGCGGTGGCCACGGCGGCGGTGCCCAGCGTGGCCGCGAGCAACACGGCCGCCGCGATGCCCGGCATGCCCCGCCACCGCGCTCCGGCCCCGGCGCCACCGCGTGTCCGGACGCTGTCCGCCCCGGCAATTCCTGCCCCGGCAATGCCTGCCCCGGCCGTGCCCGTTTCGGCCAGGCCTGGCCCCGCCGTGTCCGTGCCGGCCGTGACCGTGCCGGCCGTGTCCGTGCCGGCCGTGTCCGTGCCGGTCGTGTCCGTGCCGGCCGTGCGCGGTCGGAGTGCGCGGCGGGCGGCCGACCAGAGCGGCCAGAGCAGGGCCGGAACGGAGATGAGCAGGCAGGACAGGTACCGGGAGCTTTCCACCGGGGTGCGGCCGGCGGCGCTGCTGACGGTGTAGACGGCGAGCGTCGCGACGGCGGCGGCCACCAGGGCGAGCCGGACCGCCCCGCCCACCGGGGCCGTCGCCACGATGGATCTTGGACAGTTGTCGTCGGCCCTGAACGGTAACTGTCCAAGATCCCCGACGGGTGGGCGCAACGCGCGCCAGGCCGAGAGGGCGGCCGCGAACAGCAGCAGCGGGAGGGCGACCGCCCACCACAACTGGCCGGGCGTGCAGTGGCTCGGGGAGCAGAAACCCATGCCCAGGGGCGGGCCGAGCACCAGCCCTCCGTGCAGCCGGTCCGTCCAGCCGGCGGGCTGCCCGGAGCCTCCGGCGGCGAGCACCGCCGCGATCGGGTTGCGCCCCGCCGCCAGGCTGTGCGCCAGCAACGGCCCGGCCCCGACGAGCGCGGCGGCACCGAGCAGCGCACCGGCCCGGCCGCGCAGCTCCCGCCGGCCGTACGCGAGAAGCACCGCGCCGGTCGCCGCCACGTACGGCAGCACCAGCGGGTCCACCCAGACCATCAGCCCGGCCAGGAAGCCCCACGCCGCCCAGCGCGGCAGTCGGCGCCCCGGCCGGCCGGCCGCCAGGTCGTACGCCAGCACGGCGAGCGCCACCCCGGCCGCGTTCATCTCCGGGTACCCGCCTCCGGCGATGAGCTGGTTCTTCACCACCCGGTCCGAGCCCAGCGCCAGCAGCGCCACGACGAGCAGGGCGAACCAGTGGTCCCCGGTCAGCCGCAGCGTCAGCCGCCAGGCGAGCACGACGAAGACCGCGTACAGGGCGAGGGTGGGCAGGCGCAGCCCGAGCGTCGACGGGCCGACCAGCGCGAACACCGGTGCGGCCAGGTACGCCTCCAGCGTGCCCATGTAATTCTGGCCGTAGAACCAGACGGGGAACTCCCGCCCCTGGGCGATGTGCAGCGCGGCCAGCCCCATGGTGGCCTCGTCGCTGTTGGTCGGCGGCGCGTCGTGCAGCAGCAGGCCGAGGCGGTAGCCGGTCCCGGCCACGACGGCGAGCACGGCGAGGACCGTCGGCAGTACGGGTCGCCGGTCGGGCGGGAGCGCGGGACGCGCGGCGCGCCACCGCTGGCGTACGCCGACGGTCATCAGCCGATCATGGCAGTTGACCGCCGGCCCGTGGCCGAACGACCCCGGCGCGTCGCCGGGTGGATCAGCCGGCGGTGACCGGAAGGCCCTCGCGGGCCTCCAGCGCCTGCCGGTAGAGCCGTCCGGCCCGGTACGACGAGCGCACCAGCGGCCCGCTCATCACGCCCGCGAAGCCGATCTCCTCGGCCTCCTCGCGCAGCTCGACGAACTCCTCCGGCTTGACCCAGCGGGTGACGGGGTGGTGCCGGGGGGTGGGGCGCAGGTACTGCGTGATGGTGATCAGCTCGCACCCGGCGTCGTGCAGGTCGCGCAGCGCCTGGGAGATCTCGGCGCGCTCCTCGCCCATGCCCAGGATCAGGTTGGACTTGGTGACCAGCCCGTCGGCGCGGGCCTGCCGGATCACGTCCAGCGACCGCTCGTAGCGGAAGGCCGGCCGGATCCGCTTGAAGATCCGCGGCACGGTCTCGACGTTGTGGGCGAGCACCTCCGGCCGGGCGCCGAAGACCTCGGCGAGCTGCTCGGGGACCGCGTTGAAGTCGGGGATCAGCAGTTCGACGCCGCAGCCGGGCTGGAGGGCGTGGATCTGCCGGACGGTCTCGGCGTAGAGCCAGGCGCCACCGTCGGGCAGGTCGTCGCGGGCCACCCCGGTGATGGTCGCGTAGCGCAGGCCCATCGCGACCACCGACTCGGCGACCCGGCGCGGCTCGTCGGCGTCGAACTCGGCCGGCTTGCCGGTGTCGATCTGGCAGAAGTCGCAGCGCCGGGTGCACTGGTCGCCGCCGATGAGGAAGGTGGCCTCCCGGTCCTCCCAGCACTCGTAGATGTTGGGGCAGCCGGCCTCCTGGCAGACGGTGTGCAGCCCCTCGCGCGAGACGAGCCCGCGCAGCTGGGTGTACTCCGGCCCCATCTTGGCCTTGACCTTGATCCACGGCGGTTTGCGCTCGATCGGCGTCTCGGCGTTGCGCGCCTCGATCCGCAGGAGACGCCGCCCCTCGGGGGCGGGCGTCGTCGTGCGCGCTGCCTGGCCGGTCGTCGGCGCGGAGTGCTCGATCGTCACAAAACCGAGCCTACGCCCGACGGCCGCCGTCGATGTAGCGCGGGCGACCGGCGTCACCCCACCAGTCTTGTGACGCCGGACACCGAGGCCGGGAAAACCCCGTCACAGGAGCCTGGTGGGGCTGCTAGCGTGCCGGGCAGAGCTGTGACGGAGCCGAGTAGCGCCCCGACCCGCCAGTTGAAGAGAGCCGCCGGTTGCTGCGAGGCGGTCTGGCACCGGGCGCGCGAAGACCCTCCCGAGCTGCGGGAAGAACGGCGGGTGGCCGGCGCCGCGCGACTGCGCGGACGGGCCGCTCCCCGCCCAGTAGAGCCCGCCCGGCTGGCCCCGGTGAAAAGGCGACGAACGAGGCCCCCGCACGCGGGGGCGAAGGTGTGGTGGCACCGCGAGGTTTCCCGCTCGCCCACACCTCCCGGGGCTGAGGCGATGCTTCGCCGCCCCAGGGCGGCGCAGGCGTTGCGATCGATCGAGGAGCAGCCCGCTGTGCAACGCATCCTTTCCACCCAACTCTCCGCCCATGTCGGCGTGCCCGTCCGGATCGCCGGCTGGGTGCACCGCCGCCGGCTGCTCAAGTCGGTGGCCTTCCTGATCGTGCGGGACGCCGCCGGTCTCGCCCAGGTGGTGGTCACCGACCCGGCCGTGCGCGCCGAGGTGGAGCAACTCACCGAGGAGACGGTCGTCGAGGTCACCGGCACGGTGGTCGCGAACCCGACGGCCCCCGCCGGGGTCGAGCTGACCGCGCCGGCGGTACGACCGCTCGGCCCGCCCGCCGTACCGCCGCCGTTCGACCTGTACCGGCCGGCGCTCACCGCGAGCCTGCCCACGCAGCTCGACCACGCGCCCGTCGCGTTGCGTCACCCGACCCGGGCGGCGGCGCTGCGCGTCTCGGCGGCGGCGGTGGCCGGGTTCCGGGCCACGCTCGACGCCCGCGACTTCGTGGAGATCCACACCCCGAAGGTGGTCGGCTCGTCCACCGAGAGCGGGGCGAACGTCTTCGCGCTGGACTGGTTCGGCCGGCCCGCGTACCTGGCGCAGTCGCCGCAGTTCTACAAGCAGCTCATGGTCGGCGTCTTCGAGCGGGTCTACGAGGTGGGTCCGGTGTTCCGGGCCGAGCCGCACGACACCGTCCGGCACCTGGCGCAGTACACCTCGCTCGACGCCGAGCTGGGCTTCGTCACCGACCACCGGGACGTGATGGCCGTGCTGCGGCACACCGTGGCCGGCATGCTCGACGCGGTACGCGAGCGGGCCGGGGCCGCGCTCGCCACCCTCGGGGTGTCGGCCCCGGACGTGCCGGCCGAGATCCCCGCCGTGCACTTCACCGAGGCGCTCAGGATCGGGGGAGCGCCGGTGGACGAGCCGGACCTGGCCCCGGCGCACGAGCGGGCGCTGGGGGAGTGGGCGCGGCGGGAGCACGGCTCGGAGTTCCTCTTCGTCACCGGCTACCCGATGGCGAAGCGACCCTTCTACACCCACCCGGACCCGGCGCGGCCCGCGTACTCCAACGGGTTCGACCTGCTCTTCCGAGGGTTGGAGCTGGTGACGGGCGGGCAGCGGCTGCACCGGCACGCCGACTACCTGGCGGCGCTCGCCGCCCGGGGCGAGCCGGTCGAGCCGTACGCCGGCTACGTCGACGCGTTCCGGCACGGGATGCCGCCGCACGGCGGTTTCGCCATCGGCCTGGAACGCTTCGTGGCCCGCCTGACCGGCGCGACCAACGTCCGGGAGGTCACGGCCTTCCCCCGCGACCTCCACCGCCTGACCCCCTGACCCCCACCCCCCTCACCCCCGGTCCCCACCCGTCGATCATGAGGTTGACGGCGAAGTCGATCTCCTTCAGTGCCGCCAACCTCATGATCGACGGCGGATCCGGGGGTGGGGCGGGCCGGGGTGGGGTGGGGTGGGGGTCAGGTCGGGCCGAGGAGGTCCCAGAGGTTGCCGGCGATGTCTCGGAAGACGGCGACCCGGCCGTACGGCTCGGTGCGCGGCGGCTTCACGAACTCGACGCCCGCCTCGACCATCCGCCGGTGGACGGCGTCGAAGTCGTCGACCTGGAGGAAGAAGCCGACCCGGCCGGCGACCTGGTCGCCGACCGATCGAGCCTGCCGGTCGCCGTCGGCGCGGGCCAGCAGCAGCCCCGTCTGCGCGCCCGGCGGCCGGACGACCACCCAGCGCTTCGGCCGGCCGTCGTTGGTCAGCGACGGGGAGTCCTCCACCAGCTCGAAGCCGAGCACCTCGGTGAAGAAGTCGATGGCCGGGTCGTACTCGGCCACGACGATCGTGACCAGGTCGATCCGCACCGGTCAGGCCGTGACGAGGGTGGGCAGGTGGCGCTCGACGACCGGCAGCACGTCGGCCACGGTGACCGGGCGGCCCAGCTCGGCGGTCAGCGAGGTGACCCCGGCGTCGCGGATGCCGCAGGGCACGATCCGGTCGAAGTGGCCCAGGTCGCAGTCGCAGTTGATGGAGAAGCCGTGCAGGGTCACCCCGCGGGCCACCCGGATGCCGATGGCCGCCACCTTGCGGGCCGGGCCCCGGTCGTCCTCCGGCACCCAGACCCCGCTGCGCCCCTCGACCCGGCCGGCGGTCAGCCCGAACTCGGCGCAGACGTCGATCAGCAGCTGCTCGGTGCGGCGGACGTAGGCGACCACGTCGACCGGGTCGGGCAGCCGCACGATGGGGTAGCCGACCAGCTGCCCCGGGCCGTGCCAGGTGATCTTGCCGCCCCGGTCCACGTCGACGACCGGGGTGCCGTCCATGGGGCGGTCCCACGGCTCCGTGCGCTTGCCGGCGGTGTAGACGCTCGGGTGCTCCAGCAGCAGCACGGTGTCGCCGCGCTCGCCGGCCACCACCGACTCGTGCAGCCGGCGCTGCTCGTCCCAGGCGGCCTGGTAGTCGAGGACACCGGCGCGGACGGCCGTGAGGCCGGAGGTCGTCGTGGTCACGCCGCCAAGCCTAGACCCGTACCGGCCGGTCACCATCGGTGACGCGGCTCACGGCGGGACCCGGCGGCGGGTGGGCGCCCGCGCTCGGCCGGGGCGACGACTCAGCCCTGCGGGACCCGCCACAGCCACACGTCGTCCACCCGCTCGGGCGGGCCGAGCAGCGCTGTCACGGTCCGCCGGATCGCCTCCTCGTCGACCGGCCACTTCGCCCCGTGCACCTCGTCGGGCAGCACGATCGTCTCGATCCGCCAGTGCCGCAGGTCGGCGCGGACCTCTTGGACGCTGCCCTCGGTGATGATCGGCACGAGCCCGGTCCGGCCGGCCTGGTCCACCAGCGCGCCGAACGGGCGCGGCGGCGGGCCGATCCGCCCCCGGCCGTCGGGGCCGCCGGGGCCGAGGAAGAAACCGGAGGGGATGGCGAACTCGCCCTGCCGGTGCGCCAGGGCGTACGCCTGCCAGCGCTGGCCGTCGGGGTAGACGTCGAGGGTCAGCGGCACCGGGGTCAGCACGCCGCCGGGGGAGACGTGTTCCCGCCACGTCCCGGCGGTGATGAAGCGCGGGACCGGTTCGCGTTCGATGGTCAGCAGCGGCGTCGGCACCAGCGGCAGCAGCGCCAGCGCGAACCCCGCCCACCAGGCCAGCCGCGCGGGTCGGCGCCGGGGCGGATCGGCGCGGAGCTGGTCCACGGCGTACGCGAGCAGCACCCCGATCACCGGCGCCACGACCAGCGCCAGCCGGGCGGGCAGGGCGGCGTTCACCACCGGCAGGTGCCCGAGCAGGTCGAACGGCATCGGCAGGTCGAAACGACGCCCGTCGACCTTGGCCACGGGCCCGAACGACAGCACGGTGAAGACGACGGCCGTCACGCCCAGCGCCCAGAGCGTCGCCCGGCGGGCCGCGTCGGCCCGGCGCCACAGCGCCACGAAGCAGGCGACGGCGAGCAGCAGCAGCGGAATGCCGAAGAACGAGTTCTCCTCGGTCGGGTTCGGCGCGAGCTGGGTGCCCAGCCCCACCTCCCCGGCGATCGACCGGCGCGGGTACGCCGCGTACGCGACGACGTCCTCGGAGTGGATGATCGCGTCGAAGCCGGTGCCGTGGAAGCGCTGCGGGCCGGCGAAGTGCAGCCACAGCGGGTACGCCAGCAGCACCCCCGCGACGACGGCGGTCACCCCGAGGCCGCGCAGGAAGGTCGGCAGCACGGCGCGGGCCTCGGCGCGGTGCACCGGGTGCAGCGCCCAGGCGGCGACGAAGACGCCGAGCGCCAGCGCGGTGAAGAAGAGCCCCTCGGCGGCGATGGAGAAGGAGACGGCGACGAGCACGCCGAGGATCGCGCCGTCGCGCAGCGGGTGCCGGGAGCGGCGCAGCGCGAAGGTCCGCCAGATCAGCAGCGGCACCAGCCAGCCCGCCGTCCAGTTCAGATGGGCGTTGGCATGCGAGACCATGCCGGGGGAGAAGCCGACGAACAGTCCGCCGACGGCGGCGGCGAGCGGGCTGCGGAGCAGGTGCCGGGAGAGCAGCCAGTACCAGGCGAACGCGGTGGCGGCCAGGTTGAGCGTGAGGATCACCAGGAACGTGGCCGGCGGCCCGATCAGGTACGTCAGCGGCGCGAAGACCACCGCGTACACGGTGATCGAGGTGTTGACCGCGAGGTTCACCCCGTCGGGGACGTTGACCAGGTAGGTGAAGAGCGGGTTGTCGCCGTGGGTCACCGCGTGGCCGCCGAAGGCCAGCAGCCACTCGAAGAGCGCCTGGTCGCTGGAGTTGACCGTGATGGCGCGGGTGTTCGGGCCCTGCCACAGCCCGCTGGTCACCCAGACGGCGAGTGTCAGCGCGACCAGCGCCACGATCAGGTCGGCCCGCCGGTGGCGGACGACGCGGGGCGGCGAGGCCGGCGAAGGCGCCAGGGACGGGGAGGTCGGCACGCAGCGGACGTTACCAACCGCACCGGGGCAGGCCGGTCAGGACGCACATCCTCCGGACGCGGAATGTGTGACCGTGCCCCATGTCACAGCATCGACACATCGACGTAACGTCGCGGCAATTCGCGGGTGACCCAGTTCACACCCCGTCCCCAGGAGGCCCCCGTGCGCCGCTCCCCGTCCCTGCTCTCCCGGCTGACCGGCGCGGTCGCCGGGATGGTCCTCGCCGCCGCCGCGGTGGCGACCGTCGCCGCCCCCGCCCAGGCCGCCACCCTCACCCAGGTCACCAACTTCGGCTCCAACCCCGGCAACCTCGCCATGTACGCGTACCGGCCGGACAACCTGCCGGCAGGAGCCCCGGCCGTCGTGCTGCTGCACGGCTGCACCCAGAACGCCGCCGGCTACTTCGCCAACTCCGGCTGGCAGAAGTTCGCCGACCAGTGGAAGTTCACCCTGATCGTGCCGCAGCAGTCCAGCGCCAACCAGCCGCTGAGCTGCTTCAACTGGTTCGTCGAGCAGGACATCGCCCGGGGCTCCGGCGAGGCGCTGTCGATCAAGCAGATGGTCGACCACGCCAGGAACAACTACGGCACCGACGCCCGCCGGGTGTTCGTCAGCGGGCTCTCCGCCGGCGGGGGAATGAGCGCGGTCATGCTGGCCACCTACCCGGACGTCTTCGCCGCCGGCTCGGTCGTCGCCGGCCTGCCGTACCGCTGCTCGCCGCCCGCCTCCACCAGCACCTGCCAGTACAGCGGGGTGAACAAGACCCCGCAGGAGTGGGGCAACCTGGTCCGGGCCGCGTACCCCGGGCACACCGGCCCGCGCCCCCGGGTCGCCATCTGGCACGGCACCTCGGACTCCACCGTCGTACCGGCCAACGCCACCGAGCTGCGCGACCAGTGGACCAACGTCCGGGGCGTCTCGCAGACCCCCACCAGCACCGCGTCGCTGCCCGCCAACACCAGCCTGGAGGTGTACGGCAACAACGACGTCCGCCTCTACCGGGTCTCCGGCATGGGCCACGGCACCCCGGTCGACCCGGGCCCGGGGGCCGAGCAGTGCGGCACCGCCGCCGCGTACATGCTGGACACCATCTGCTCGGCGTACCACGACGCGGTCTTCTTCGGCCTGAACGGCGGAACGGGCCCCAGCCCCACCCCCACGGCGAGCCCCACCGTCTCCCCCACGGCGAGCCCCACCGTCTCCCCCACGGCGAGCCCCACCGCCTCCCCGACCGCGAGCCCGACCCCGGCACCGACCTGCGTGACGGCCAGCAACTACGCGCACGTCGCCGCCGGCCGTGCCTACCAGTCCGGCGGCTACGCCTACGCCAACGGCTCGAACCAGCGGATGGGCCTCTACAACACCTTCTACAGCAGCACCCTCAAGCAGACCGGCCCCAACCACTGGGTGATCGGCTGCTGATCCCGCACCTGCGCGCCGCTACTCGGTGAGGGCGGCGCGCAGGGCGGTGGCCAGGGTCGGATGGCGGTAGGTGAAGCCGGCCCCGGTGAGCACGCCCGGGAGGACGCGGGTGCTGGTCAGCGCCTCGTGCGCGAAGCCACCCAGCGCCACCTTCAGCGCCAGCGCCGGGATCGGGACGATCGCCGGTCGGCGCAGCTGCCGGGCCAGCTCCCGGGTGAACTCGGCGTTGGTCACCGGGGCCGGTCCGACCAGGTTGACCGGCCCCACGAGGTCGTCGCGGTCCAGCACGAACCGCGTGGCGTCCAGCCAGTCCGCCATGGAGATCCACGGCAGCCACTGCCGGCCGCTGCCGAGCCGGCCGGCGATGCCCAGCCGGAACGGCAGCAGTTGCGGCTTGAGCAGCCCGCCGTCGCGGTGCAGCGGCAGCCCGATGCGCAGCCGCACGACGCGTACGCCCGCGTCCTCGGCCGGCCGGGTCGCCGCCTCCCACACCCGGCAGACGTCGGCCAGGAAGCCCTCGCCCGCCGGGGCGTCCTCCTCGACGGCCCGGTCGCCGGTGTTGCCGTACCAGCCGACCGCCGAGGAGTTCAGCAGCGCCCGCGGCCGGTCGGCCTGGGGCAGCCCGGCGATGGTGATCGCCAGCGTGGTGGTGGTGTCGACCCGGCTGGACCGGATCAGCTGGCGGTACCCGTCGTTCCACCGTTTGTCGCCCACGCCCGCGCCGGCCAGGTTGACCACCGCGTCCGCCTCCGCCACCACCGCCGGGTCGAGCTGCGCGGCGGACGGGTTCCACCGCCGCTCGTCGCGGCCGCGCGGCGGCCGGCGGACCAGCCGGGTGACCTGGTGCCCGTCCGCCGTGAGCCGGTCGACCAGCCGGGTGCCGAGGAAGCCGGACGCGCCGGCCATGAGGATCCGCATGCCCCATCTTCGGGTACGCAGCCCGGCGCGGCTGCGCCGAGCGGTCATCCCTCGGCCGGGACCGGGCGGAGGTCGGCCATGAGTCGTTCGACCTCCGCGAAGGCGTCCTCGGGCAGCGGGCCGAGGGCGAGGGTGTCGAAGTTCTCCTCGGCCTGGGCCACCGTCCGGCAGCCCGGGATCGGCACCGTCCGGGGACTGCGGGCGAGCAGCCAGCCGAGCGCGCCCTGGGCGAGCGTACGGCCGTCGGCGGTGAGCGCCGCCCGGATCCCCTCCACCCGGGCCGCCCACTGCGGAGTGGGCCGGCCGTCGGTGAACCAGACCAGCCACTCCGGGGCCATCCCGCGCACGTCGTCCCGGCCGACGGCCCGCGTCGCGCCCGTGAGCAGCCCCATCGCCAGCGGCCCCCGGTTGAGGGCGGCCACGTCGGCCGCGTCGCACACCGCCAGCATCCGGGCGTTGTCCCGCAGCACCGACTGGTCGTGCTGGATCGCGGCGCAGTGCGGCCCGGCCGCCGCGAACGCCTCGGCCGACGCCGGGTCGTCGGTGCTCCAGCCGTACGCCCGGATCTTGCCCTGGGCGACCAGGTCCTCCAGTGTGCCGACCAGGTCGAGCGCGGCGGGCACCGGCAGGTCGTTGATGTGCAGCTGGTAGAGGTCGACGTGGTCGGTGCCGAGCCGGCGCAGCGACTCCTCGAGGCTGGACACCGCGTAGTCGGGGCTGGGGTCGGTGCCGGTCCACCGCCTGGTCGCCTCGTCGGCACGGTTGCCGAACTTGGTGGCGATCACCGCCCGGTCGCGGCGCCCGGCGAGGGCCCGGCCGAGGACGCGCTCGCTGTGCCCGGCACCGTAGTTGCTGGCCGTGTCGAAGAGGGTCACCCCGAGATCCAGCGCGGCGTGGACGGTGCGGACCGACTCGTCGTCGTCGACCTCGCCCCAGCCGAACGGCTGCCCTCCGTCGCCCCACAGTGGCCCGCCGATCGCCCAGCAGCCCATGCCGAGCGCGCCGACCTCGATCCCGCTGCGACCCAGAGTTCGTGTCGTCGTCATGCCCCACAGCGTTCAACCTGGAGTGCGCTCCAGGTCAAGTACGCTGCCGCAATGAGCGGGTACGCACCCTCCGAGGCGGCGCGGCGCAGCGGCTTCAGCCTCGACACCCTCCGGTACTACGAAAAGATCGGGCTGCTCAGCGGGGTCGGGCGCACCTCGGGCGGGCGGCGGATCTTCACCGACGACGATCTCAGCTGGCTGGTGCTGTTCCGCTGCCTGCGCGACACCGGCATGCCGATCGCCGAGATGTCCCGCTACGCCGAGCTGGCCCGCGACGGCGACCACACCGCCGGCGAGCGGAAGGCACTGCTGGAACGGCACGCGGAGCGGGTCGAGGAGCAGATGCGCCTGCTCCAACGCCAGTACGACCACCTCCGCGAGAAGATCCGCTTCTACGAGCGGCTGCCGGGAGCGTCCTAGCCGGCGGCGGCCACGCGGGCCAGCACCGGCGTGAGCGCATCCAGCGCGTCCTCGCGTACGACGAAGCGGGTGACGCCCCAGCGGCGCCGGTGCGCGGCGACCGCCGCGACGATCTCGTCCTCGGTGCCGATCAGCACGAACGGCGTCGCGAGCAGCTCGGCGACGCTCAGCCCGATCCGCTCGGCGGTCGGCGCGGCGGCGGCCTCGGCGTCGTCGGTGACGACGACGTGCTGCACGAGCGACTCCAGCACCGGCGGCTCGGCCCGCCCTACCGCCCCGGCGGCGACGCAGGCCAGTTGCGCCTCGATGTCCGCCTCGTGCCAGCGCACGTCGTGCCGGTGGCCGTCAGGCAGCGTGCGCCCCAGGCCGGACAGCCCGACCACGTCGGCGTGCGCGCCGGCCCAGCGCAGCATCGCCGAGTTCGCCGTGCCGAGGGTGAACGGGATCCGCCGCTGCACCGGGCGCGGGGCCTCCAGCCGTGCGCCCCGCACGACCAGGTCGGGGGAGTCGACGGTGACCTCCTCGCCGTCGAGCAGGGCGCGGACGGCCTCGGCCACGGCCAGGCAGCGGCGCACCCGCCCGGCGACGTCGGGGCGCTCCCGGCCGACCGCGAGCCACTCGGCCGGGGTGTGGCCGGCGCCGAGGCCGAACCGGGCCCGCCCTCCGGAGAGCAGGTCGAGGGAGGCCACGTCCGAGGCGAGCAGCATCGGCTCGCGGACACCGGCGTTGGAGACGTACGAGCCCAGGCCGATCGTCGAGGTCACCGCCGCCGCGGCGGCCAGCGAGACGAAGGGGGACGCCGCCGAACCCGGATGGTCGGCGGTGAACAGGGTGTCGAAGCCGGCCGCCTCGGCCCGCCGGGCCAGGTCCAGCCAGCCCGGGCCGTCGGACGGGACCGCCTGGAGAGAGAAGATCGCCATGCGCCCACCCTGCCGGGCCCGGGCCCGCCGACAAAGCCCGACGGCGGCGATTCTGCTACCGGCAGACCTACCCGTCCTGCGGCGGGAGGGGGACCCCGAGGAGCCCCTCGGTGCTGCCCGCGGTCAGCGCGTTGAGCGCGTGCACGAGCTTCTTCTCCTCGTAGACGAAGTGCGTCTCGAGCAGCGCGGCGAGAGTGTCCAGCTCGGCCCGCACCTCGTCGGGCGGCGCGGCACCGCCCGACAGTTCCTCGATGCGGCGCAGGGCCTCGGCCACGATGTGGTGGTCGGCCTCAAGCTCGCGCAGCACCGGGGCCAGCTCGGGCACCTGCTCGGCCAGCACCCGGAACGCCCCGGCGTCCTCGCCGGTGTGGTGCCGGGTCAGCGCCGCGCAGAAGGCCAGGCAGTGGGTCCGCAGGTCCCTCGGCCGTACGTCGGGGTCGCCCACCCCGTCACGCAGGCGGGCGAGCTCCTCGCGGAGCCAGAGGTGGATCTCGATCAGTTGGTTGCCGAAGGCCCGCAGGCGCTCGTCGGGCGTGAACGGAGGCATGTGTTTTCCATGCTGTCCCGCGCCTCCATGCCCTCGGCGGTCTCCTGGCCGGGTGCACCGCGACGCTGCGGCCAGCCTACGACAGCAGGCGCGAGGACACGTGCCCGTCAGGGCCGACGGACGGGCCGGATGGTGACCAACTCCTCCAGCCCGACGAAGTCGGTCGGATTCGTGGTGTAGAGCGACAGGCCGTTCGCGTGCGCGATGGAGGCGATCATCAGGTCCGCCAGCCGGCGGCGGGTGGTGCACCCTGCGTCCAGGACCGCACTGGTGACCAGGCCGAAGGCCCGCGCGGCCTCGGCGTCGAAGGGCAGCGGCTCGAACACGGCCTCGGCATGCTGGAGGACGCTGGTCCGCCGGGCCCGTTCGGCGCGGTCGTCGGTGTGGTTCGGGCCGGCCGAGAGCTCGGCGAGCGTCACTGCGCTGATCACCATCTCCTCTGGCAGGTCCTCCGGGCCGAGGGCGCCGAGATGGATCACGACGTTCGTGTCGATCAGGCCACGGACCGGTGCCTCACCACTCACGGCTGAACGGGTCCTGCTCGACCGACGAGTCGATGTCGGCGCGGAACCTCTCGCCGTCGAGCACGGGGGCCGTCGCGAAGGCGGCGAGCACCTCCGCCCGCGGGACGAACGTGCGCCGGCGGAGCGGGATGAGCTTTCCGACGGGGGTGCCGTTGCGCGTGATGACGAAGGACTCGCCGGACTCGACGTGCCGCATGATCGCGCCCGAGTCGTTGCGCAGCTCGCGCTGCGTTATCTCCCGGTGAGCGTGCTCTGTCACGGCGTAATCCTAGTCGGCTGTGCTACGAGGTGCTACACGACCGACGCCGCGGGCCGAGGGGCGTGACATCGGGGTGGGCTGGCAGGTCATGTCGACGGCTCGTCCGGGGTGGGCTCGCGCCAGCGGCCGCGCCAGGCGGCCTCGTGCGCCTCGTGGCTGGTCTTCTCCTCGAAGACCATCTCGCGCAGGGCGCGCCGGGAGTCCGCCATGACCACCGCCTCGACGGCCACCAGCCCGATGCAGATCGCGGTGAGCAGGGCGAGGGCGGCCAGCCCGGGCAGCCGTTGGCCGACGGGGATCCCGGCGGCGAGCACGAGCACCGTGCCGACCCTCGTCCAGGAGACGGTGCCCAACGTACGGAACTGGAAGAGCATGTTCGCGCCCAGGTAGCAGATCACCCCGCCGAAGAGGAGCAGGACGCCGGGGCCGTGCGTCGGGTCCCCGACCGGCACCTCGGGGTCGGCGACCTGGTGCACGATCTCCTCGGCGCCGAGGGCGAACAGGATGATCCCGGCGATCATCGGCAGGTGCATGTAGGCGTACGCGTCCCGGGCCATCGAGACCCGGGGCCGGCCCTCGGCGGCGTGCAGGGCGATCCGGGCGGCCGGTGCGATCACGTCGTAGTGCGCCCACCAGAGCGCGGCCGTGAAGAAGATGCCGAGCACGGCCGCGGCGACCGCCGGCCACGTCGGAGGCTGACCCAGCAGGTTGCTGCCGACGCCGACGGAGATGACCGACTCGCCCAGGGCGATGATCAGGATGAGGTCGTACCGCTCGGTCCAGTGCTCGGCGGAGGTCACCATCCAGCCCCAGGCGCCGGCGACCAGGCCCATGCCGTACTGGAGCACGACGACGCTGACCCAGAGCCCGTCGCGCAGCATCGCGGCCCGCTCCGGGTCTTCGACCTGCGGCGGGATCAACGCGGCGGCCATGAGCAGCAGGGTGCTGACCGCCATCTCCGGGGAGTACTTCAGCAGCAGCCGCCGCTCCCCGGGTCTCTCCCGCGCGACGTGCCAGTACAGCGCCAGGTGCACGCCCCGGATCACCACATAGCTGAGCGCGACCACCATCGGCCCGGCGGCGACGTCGGTCGCGTCGCTGAACGCCTGGGGGAGCGACAGCGCGAAGCAGAACAGCGCGGCCATGCCGATCACCATCAGCACCGGGACGAAGCCCTCACCGAGCCGGACCCGGGTGGCGACCACGCAGTGCACCACCCAGCACCACCAGAGCACGGCGAGCACGAGTAGGGCGTGCCCGAGCTGCCAACCGGAGATGTTGGCGGCGGTGGCCCGGGTGATGATGAAGAACGAGAAGACGAAGACGAGGTCGAAGAAGACCTCGAACCGGTCGACCCGGGCGCCGGGGGCGATCGCGACGGCCGGTCCCAGCCGCTCGCGCCACCGGATGACACCCACCCAACCACTCTGGCAGCGCCCCGTCCCCGCCGGGCCGGAATCGCGCCAGCCCGGCGGCGCGCGGGCCGGGCGGCGGGCGAACCAGGCGACGGGCGGGCCGGACGGGCGGCGGGAACCAGAACGGCGTGCAGCCCGGCCGGCCGGGCGGGCCGGACGGCGAAGGGCGCCCCGGTCGGTGACCGGGGCGCCCTTCGTGCCGTCGCGCGGGACTACAGGCCGAGCTCGGCCTCGAAGTTGCCCGACTCCAGCCGCTCCTTGACCGCGACCAGGAAGCGGGCGGCGTCCGCGCCGTCGATCAGCCGGTGGTCGTACGACAGGGCCAGGTAGACCATCGACCGGACGGCGACGACCTCACCCAGCTCCGGGTCGTTGACCACGACCGGACGCTTGACCACGGCACCCGTGCCGAGCATCGCCGACTGCGGCGACGGCACGATCGGGGTGTCGAAGAGGGCGCCGCGGCTGCCGGTGTTGGTCAGCGTGAAGGTCGCCCCGGCGATCTCGTCCGGGCTGATCTTGTTGGTCCGGGTGCGCTCGGCCAGGTCGGCGATCCGCTTGGCGATGCCGCCCAGGTTCAGGTCGCCGGCACCGTGGATCACCGGCACCATCAGACCCCGCTCGGTGTCCACGGCGATGCCGAGGTGCTCCGAGTCCGGGTAGGTGATCGTGCCGGCGTCGAGGTCCATGCTGGCGTTGACGATCGGGTACGCCTGCAGCGCCTCGACCGCCGCGAGGGCGAAGAACGGCAGGAACGACAGCTTGACGCCGTGCCGCTGCTGGAACGACTCCTTGGCCCGCGCCCGCAGCTTGGCGACCTTGGTGACGTCCACCTCGACCACGGTGGTCAGCTGCGCCATCTCGTGCAGCGACTGCTGCATCCGCTTGGCGATCGTCGCGCGGATCCGGGGGAGCTTCTCGGTGGTGCCGCGCTTGGCGCTCGGCTGCGGCTTGGCGGCCGGCTTGGCCGGGGCCGCCGCCGCGGCGGGCTGCTGCGCCGGGGCCGGCGCGGCCTTGGCGGCCTTCGCCTTCTCCGCCGCCTCCAGCACGTCCTGCTTGCGAATCCGGCCGCCGACGCCGGTGCCGTTGACCGAGGAGAGGTCGACGCCGTGCTCGCTGGCCAGCTTGCGCACCAGCGGGGTCACGTAGCCGGCGGCCTCCTCGCCGCCCTGGGCGGGCGCCGACGGGCGCTGCGGGGCCGCAGCCGACGGCACGGCCTTCTGCTCGGCCTGCGCGGGCTGCGCCGAGGTCTCGGCCTCCGCCGACGGCTCGTTGTACGACATGCCCGGGGTCGGCTCCTCGACCTTGGGCTCCGGCTTGGCCTCGGCCTTCGGCTCGGGCTTCGGTTCCGGCTTGGCCTCGGGCTTGGCCTCCGCCTTCGGGTCGGGCTTCGGCTTCGCCTCGGCCGGGGCGGCGCCGGCGGCACCGATCACGGCCAGGTCGGCGCCGACCGCGGCGGTCTCGTCCTCGGGAACCTTGATCTCCAGGACCGTGCCGGCCACCGGCGACGGGATCTCGGTGTCGACCTTGTCGGTGGAGACCTCCAGCAGCGGCTCGTCCACCTCGACGGTGTCGCCGACCTGCTTGAGCCAGCGGGTGACCGTGCCCTCGGTGACGCTCTCGCCGAGGGCCGGCATCTTGACCGGGGTGCCCTCGCCCGACGGCGCCGGCGCGGCCTTCTCCTGCGGCTCCTCGACGGCCGGCTGCTCCGCCTCGGCCTGCGGCTCCTCGGCGGCCTCGGCGGCCTCCTCGGCCGGCTCCTCCTGCTGCGGGGCGGTCTCGCCGCCGCCGGTGGACTCGCCCTCGCCCGCGATCACGGCCAGCTCGCTGCCGACCTCGGCGGTCTCGTCCTCGCCGACCACGATCCGGCTCAGCACGCCCGCCGCCGGGGACGGGATCTCGGTGTCGACCTTGTCGGTCGACACCTCGAGCAGGGGCTCGTCGACCTCGACGGTGTCGCCCTCCTGCTTGAGCCAGCGCGTGACGGTGCCCTCGG
Source organism: Micromonospora sp. M71_S20 (assembly GCF_003664255.1). Classification (NCBI taxonomy): domain Bacteria; kingdom Bacillati; phylum Actinomycetota; class Actinomycetes; order Micromonosporales; family Micromonosporaceae; genus Micromonospora; species Micromonospora sp. M71_S20. Next base: position 358,873 of record NZ_RCCV01000003.1, read on the forward strand.
TGACGCTCTCACCGAGCCGGGGCATGGTGACCGATACCGGCATCTTCAAAGACTCCTTCATTCCCCTGGTGGGATCATCGCCCGTCGCCGGACGCCGCGGTTGTCGTGATCAGGCGTGTGCGTGCAGCGGCTTACCGGCGAGCGCCAGGTGCGCCTCGCCCAGGGCCTCGTTCTGCGTCGGGTGGGCGTGCACGAGCTGCGCCACCTCGGCCGGGTACGCCTCCCAGTTGTAGATGAGCTGCGCCTCGCCGACCATCTCGCCGACCCGGGCGCCGACCATGTGCACGCCGACGACGGGGCCGTCCTCCACCCGGACGAGCTTGACGAAGCCGGCCGTCTTGAGGATCTGGCTCTTGCCGTTGCCGCCCAGGTTGTAGTTGTAGGTCTTGACCTTGTCGGCGCCGTACTGCTCCTTGGCCTTCGTCTCGGTCAGGCCGACCGACGCCAGCTCCGGGTCGGAGTAGGTGACCCGCGGGATGCCGACCTCGTCGATGACGGCCGGGTTCTGGCCGGCGATCTCCTCGGCCACGAAGATGCCCTGCTGGAAGCCCCGGTGGGCGAGCTGGAGGCCGGGCACGATGTCACCGACGGCGTAGACGTTCGGCACGCTGGTGCGCAGCCGCTCGTCGGTCAGCACGTAGCCGCGGTCCATCTTGACGCCCTGCTCCTCGTAACCGAGGTCGGCGGTGTTCGGGCCGCGGCCGACGGCGACCAGCAGCAGCTCCGCCTCGACGGTGTCACCGCCGGCGATGGTGACCTTGACGCCCTTGTCGGTCTTCTCGACCTTCTCGAACGGCTTGCCGACCTTGAAGTTGATCTTCCGCTTGCGGAACGCCCGCTCCAGCGCCTTCGAGGACTCCTCGTCCTCGGCCGCGACCAGCCGGGGGAGCGCCTCGATGATCGTGACGTCCACCCCGAAGGACTTCCACACGCTGGCGAACTCGACGCCGATCACGCCGCCGCCGAGCACGATCGCCGAGGCCGGGACCCGGTCGAGGGTGAGCGCGTGGTCGCTGGTGATGACCCGCTCGCCGTCGACCTCCAGGCCGGGCAGGCTCTTGGCGTACGAACCGGAGGCCAGCACGACGTTGCGGCCGGTGTAGCGCTTGCCGTCGACCTCGACGACGTTCTTGCCGACCAGCTTGCCGTGGCCCTCGACGATGGTGATCGACTTGTTGCCCTTGAGCATGCCCTGCAGGCCCTTGTAGAGCCGCGAGATCACGCCGTCCTTGTAGGCGTTGACCCCCGCCATGTCGATGCCGACCAGCTCGGCCTTCACGCCGAACTGCTCCGACTCGCGGGTCTGGTCGGCGATCTCGGCCGCGTGCAGCAGCGCCTTGGTCGGGATGCAACCGTTGTGCAGGCAGGTGCCGCCGAGCTTGCCCTTCTCGACCAGCGCGACCTTCAGGCCCAGCTGGACGGCGCGCAGGGCGGTCGCGTAGCCGCCGCTGCCACCTCCGAGGATGACGATGTCGAAGGTTGCGTCGTTCGGCTCGCTCACGTCCAACTCCCAGGTCGCGTCGCTGCTTCGGGGGTCACGGCGGGGCAACACGGGCACACCCCACCTCGGTCATCTTGTCACCACCGCCCGCCGCCCGCGTAGTGAGGTGCCCAACGACACGTCCGTGACACGTACGCTTGGCACTGGCTTCGATGACGTACCTGAGGGGGAGACGCTCGGTGGGACTGTTCCGGCGACGCAAGAAGACCCGGGCGGTCAGCCTCGACCGGGCCGCCGACCGCGCCGACCTGGAGCACCTCGAGGGCTTCGTCCGCAGCCGGCGCGGGGTCGAGGCGTACATCGAGCCGCGGACCACCGTCACCGAGACCACGGTCATGCTGATCGCCGACGACGGGGAGTGGACCCGCCGCCGCATCGACGGCCCCGACGGCGCCCGCCGCTTCGCGTACCGGATGGGCATCCCGGTCTACGACGTGCGGCTGATGGGCTACCCGCAGCGGATGCGCGACTACAACGAGCGCCGCAAGCGCCGCCCCGAGCTGTTCTGACAGTGAGGATGTATGTGAGTCAGTGAGGATGTATGTGAGTCCCGTACCGGTTGGTCTGACCCTTGCTCTGACTGACTTCGGGTCTTTAACCGGATCTGTCGACCGTGCCGGTACGGGACTCACGTGCACTCACCGGACGCGGCGGTTGTGACCTCATAGGAGCCTGGCCAGAGGCCCCGTCACTGTCTTGTCCATCCTCGCCCGGCTGGTGCGTGCCGCCCCACCCGGTCGACGGAACAGGACGGACACCCCCACCATGACACAGCAACTCCTCAAGGTCACCGGCGGTGTGGACACCCACCGCGACACGCACACGGCGGCGGCGGTCGATTCTGTGGGCCGGGTGCTCGGCTCCGCTCAGTTCGAAGCCACCACGGCCGGATACTCGGCGTTGCTGGGGTGGCTGCGCTCGTTCGGCACTCTGGTGCTGGTCGGCGTCGAGGGCACCGGCGCCTACGGCGCGGGCCTGGCGCGGCACCTGCGTACCGCAGGCGTGCGCCTGGTCGAGGTCGACCGGCCGGACCGTAAAGCCCGCCGCTGGCAGGGCAAGAGCGACCCCGTCGACGCCGAGGCCGCCGCCCGCACCGCCTTGGCCGCCCGCCGCACCGGGGTGCCAAAGGACCGCGACGGGCAGGTCGAGGCGCTGCGGAACCTGCGCGTGGCCCGACGCAGCGCCGTCACGGCCCGCGCCGACACGCAGCGGCAGATGAAGACCCTGATCGTCACCGCGACCGAGTCGGTTCGGGCTCGGCTGCGCCGGCTACCGGTTCGCGAGCTCGTGGCCACCTGCGCGCAGGCCGCCCCGCAGCTCAACCAGGCCGGCGACCCAGGCACCGCCGTCATGATCGCGCTGCGCAGCCTCGCCCGCCGTCACCAACAGCTCACCACCGAGATCACCGAACTGGACGCGTTGATCGCACCACTGGTCACGGCGATCAACCCACGGCTGCTCGCGGCCAAGGGCATCGGCCCTGAGGTCGCCGGTCAACTTCTGGTCACCGCCGGCGACAACCCCGACCGGCTGCGCAGCGAGGCCGCGTTCGCCATGCTCTGCGGCGCCGCACCACTCCCAGCATCCTCCGGCCGCACCCACCGGCACCGCCTCAACCGCGGCGGCGACCGCCAAGCCAACAGCGCCCTCTGGCGCATCGTGATCACCCGCATGGCCACCGACCCCGACACCCGCGCCTACGTCGAACGCCGCACCAAGGACGGCCTAAGCAAGAAAGAGATCATCCGCTGTCTCAAGCGCTACGTCGCCCGCGACGTCTACGTCCTGCTCACCCAATCAGATGATCTTAAACTGGCCGCTTGACAACCATAGGAGCATCCGGAAGCGTCCCGGCGTCCGCGCCGGCCGGGTGGAAACGGCGGAGGGCCCCTCGTCGCACGAGGGGCCCTCCGCCGCGTACGTCAGCCGTTGGCGGCGACGTCCTCCACGAGGTGCAGCAGCGTGCGCACCGGCACGCCCGTGCCGCCCTTGGTCCAGTAGCCGGTCGGCTCGCCCGAGTGGTAGCTCGGGCCGGCGATGTCGATGTGTGCCCAGTCGACGTCGGAGCTGACGAACTCCCGCAGGAACACCCCGCCCTGGAGCATGTGCCCGGCCCGGTCCATGCCGGCGTTGACCTGGGAGATGTCGGCCACGTCGGAGTCCATGCCCTTGCGCACGTCGTCCGGCAGCGGCATCAGCCAGGCCGGCTCGCCGACCGCGTCGCCGGCGGTGCGCACCCGCTCGCACAGCTCGGGGCTGCCCATCACGCCGGCGATCCGCTTGCCCAGCGCGACGACCTGCCCGCCCGTGAGGGTGGAGGTCTCGAAGAGGTAGTCGCAGCCGTCCTCGCAGGCCCGCGCCATCGCGTCGGCCAGGATCATCCGGCCCTCGGCGTCGGTGTTGAGCACCTCCACCTTCTTGCCGTTGTACATGCTGATCACGTCACCCGGCCGGTACGACCGCCCGGACGGCATGTTCTCCGCCATCGGCAGGTACGCCGTCACGGCCACCGACGGCTTGAGCGCGGCGACCGCCAGCATGGTCGCGGCCACCGCGGCGGCGCCGCCCATGTCGGACTTCATCTCCCACATGCCCTGCGCCGGCTTGATCGAGATGCCGCCGGTGTCGAAGGTGATGCCCTTGCCGACCAGCGCGACCCGCTTGCCGTTGCCGCCGCCGGCCGGGGTGTAGCTCAGCTTGACCAGCCGCGGCGGGGCCTCCGAGCCCTGCCCGACGGCGATGATGCCGCCGTACCCACCGGCGGCCAGGGCCGCCTCGTCGAGCACCTCGACCGCCAGGCCGGCCTCCCGGGCGGAGTCCGCCACCGAGTCGGCGAAGGACGGCGGGCGCAGCTCGTTCGGGGCGGTGTTGACCCAGTCCCGGCTGCGCCGGACCGCGTCGCACACCACCTGGGCGCGGGCGATCTCGGCCCGGGCACCGGCGTCACCGGCGTCCGGCACGGCGACGAGCACCTCGGCCACCGGCTCACGCCGGGACGGCTGCGGCCGGGTCTTGTAGCCGGCGAAGCGGTAGCCGCCGAGCAGCGCGCCCTCCGCCACCGCGCGCAGCGCCGCAGGCGCGTCGGCGTCGTCGGGCAGCGGCAGCGCGAGCGCCACCCGCGGCGCGCCCGCGAGGGCCCGTACGGCCCCGCCGGCGGCCCGGCGCAGGGTCTCCGGGGCCGGGGCGGCGCCGGTCGGCTCCGGGCCGAGCCCGACGGCGGCGACCACCGGGGCGGTCACGGTGCCCAGCGTGGCCAGCTTGATCACCTCGCCGGGGGCGCCGGTCGCGCCGAGCAGGGCCAGCGTCTCGGTCAGCTTTCCGTCGAAGGCGGCCGCGATGCTCTCCGCGCCGCTGGCGAGCAGCAGGGTTCCGGCCAGGCCGGTGGTGGCGTCCTGCTCGCCGGTCTGGCTGTGCAGGCCGATCACGATCGCGTCGACGGCGAGTTCGGCGGGGTCGGTGTCGACCAGGCTCAGGGTGGTGCTGGGCGATGTCACTGAAGCTACTCCGGGCGGGCCGGGCCGGTCGCGTCGTCGCGTACCGGCGATGGAGGTCTCCGGCGGAACGTACCCGTCGGAGGTCGGGGCTGTCCCGCCGACGGCTCCGACGGGTCCCGCCGATGCTAACCAGCCGCCCAGCTCCCGGTAAGTTCCCACCCATGACCGACGTGACCTCCGACGCCGCCGCGACCCGGCTGCGCCGTTCTCCGCTGCACGAGCGGCACACCGCTCGCGGCGCCAAGTTCGCCCCGTTCGGTGGCTGGGAAATGCCGCTGGAGTACGCCGGGGGCGGGGTGCTGAAGGAACACACCTCGGTGCGGACCGGGGTGGGCGTGTTCGACGTCTCCCACCTGGGCAAGGCTCGGGTGACCGGGCCGGGCGCGGCGGAGTTCGTCAACGCCTGCCTCAGCAACGACCTGGGCCGGATCGGGCCGGGCCGGGCGCAATACACCCTCTGCTGCGACGACGCCACCGGCGGCGTGGTGGACGACATCATCGCCTACCTGCACGCCGACGACCACGTCTTCCTCATCCCGAACGCCGCGAACACCGCCGAGGTGGTGCGCCGGCTCCGCGCCGCCGCCCCGGCGTCGGTCACGGTCACCGACGAACACGAGGCGTACGCCGTCCTCGCCGTGCAGGGCCCCCGCTCGGCCGAGCTGCTCGGCGCGCTGGGCCTGCCGACCGGGCACGACTACATGAGCTTCTCCACCGCGACGCTCGACGGGGTGGAGCTGACCGTGTGCCGCACCGGCTACACCGGGGAGCTGGGCTACGAGCTGGTGGTGCCGGCGGCCGACGCGGTCGCGGTCTGGGACGCGCTCTTCGCGGCGGGCGCCGACCTGCGCGCCTGCGGGCTGGCCGCCCGGGACACCCTGCGCACCGAGATGGGCTACCCGCTGCACGGTCAGGACCTGTCGCTGGAGATCACCCCGGTGCAGGCCCGCTCCGGCTGGGCGGTCGGCTGGGACAAGCCGGCCTTCTGGGGCCGCGACGCGCTGCTCGCGGAGAAGGCCGCCGGTGCGGGGCGTACGCTGCGCGGCCTGGAGGCGGTCGACCGGGCGATCCCGCGCCCCGGCATGACGGTGCACGTCGGCGACGCGCAGGTCGGCACGATCACCAGCGGCACGTTCTCGCCCACCCGCAAGCAGGGCGTCGCGCTGGCGCTGCTGGACACCGCCGCGAAGCTCGCCGACGGCGACGTGGTGGAGGTCGACATCCGTGGTCGCCGCGCCCGGATGCGCCTCACCCGTCCCCCGTTCGTGACCCCCTCGGTCAGGTGACCCCGCCCCGGCCCTCCGGTCAGACCGGGGGGTGGGGGCGTTCACCGGCGTCGAGGACGGCCTGGGTCCAGCCGCCCTCGATGACGCCGGTGCCGTCGAGCACGGCCCAGTCGACGACGTCGGTGGCCTCCACGACGACCGGTGAGCCGATGCGCACGGTCGGGTCGGTGTTGGCGTCGCAGGCGCTGGCGGCCACGATCCGCTCCGGGGTGTCCCACGAGGTCACCCCGGCCCAGACCAGCTCCGGGCCGTCGTCGCCGGGCAGGCCGTACTTCACCACGAGCTGTGTCTCCGGCGGGAGCTGGCCGGCGAGGAACCGGGCCCGGATGTCGCCCAGCCCGGCCCGGGCGGTGGCGACCGCCCTGCTCATCGCGTCGCCCGCCCGGGCGTAGCGCACGTCCGGCTGGATGCCGGCGAAGAGGGTGGCGCAGGCGGCGGCGTAGTAGCGGCCGTCCGGCCCCGGATGGCCGGCGGGCGGGCGCAGGCTGAGGAACGAGTCGGCGTCGGGGTCGGTGGCCGGGTCCAGCTCCAGGCGCAGCAGCACCGGCGCCGTCGCGCCGTGCTGTTCCGGATTGCCGTACGCCACGGCGATGTCGTGCCCGGTCACGGTGGCCAGCACCGGCAGCTGCACGAACGCCGGCACCTCCTCGCCGGAGAGCCCGTCGGTCCAGTCCCGCAGCAGCCGCCGGGCGGCCCCGGTCATCACCGCGCCCCAGGCCCGGGTCAGGTGGTCCGGCACGCCCTGGGTCTGCAACTCCAGCAGCCCGAAGCGGCGCAGCCCCTTCGTGGTGAACCAGAGCCCCTCGGCGTCTGAGGAGTAGGGCACCAGCACCCAGTCGACCAGCCGGATCCGCCCCTGGGCGTCGGGCAGCGAGCGCAGGGCCGTCGCCGGGTCGAGGAACTGCAGGCCGAACACGTCCACGACGTCGCCGTCGACGGACTCGGCGACGGCGGCGGCCACCGCCCGGGCCGCCCACTCGTGGGCCGGCGGCCAGCCGGGCCGGTACTCGGCCTGCACCACGACCAGGTGGCTCGCGGCGGCCAGCCGGGCCAGCTGCGCCTCGGTGGCGCCGAACGCGGTGAGCAGGTCCGGCGGCAGCTCGGGGAACTCGGCGATCGGCCGGGTGTCCACGCTCATCAGCGGGCTGTCGAGCATGTGCCGCGCCAGCCCGTGCACCGGCTCCGCCAGCCGGCCGGTGAGCCGCGCCACCGCCGTCTTCGCGCTCACCTTCGGCAGCCCCGTCATGGGCACCAGGTAGGTCGCGCTCAGCGACTCCGGAACCGGTACGGGCAGGAAGTCGTCCGTGATGAGCATGTCGTCCCCCGGTTGGCCGCGCCGGTGCTGTCGTGGGAGAACGCTACCCGTCGCGGTGTGCCCCGTTCAGCCGGACAGCACCACTCCCAGGTAGACCAGCGTGGTGACCACCTCCACGGTCGCGCCGAGCACGTCGCCGGTGACGCCGCCGAGCCGGCGTACCACGTGTCGCAGCAGCCCCACCGCGACGGCGAGGGCGACGGCGACGGCGAGCGGCCCCTGCCACGGGCGGCCCGGCACGGCCGCGAGCGCCGGCAGCGCGACGGCGACCGCCCCGGCGGCCAGGGCGACCGGCCCGACGGTGCCCGCGACCAGCGCGCCGAGCCCTTCCGGGCGGGCGGCCGGCACCCCACGCCGGCAGGCCACCGCCACCCCGAGACGGCCGGCGGCGGTCGCCGCGACCACCGCCGCGAGCGCCGCAGGCCACGACCGTCCCGCCAGCTCCGCGAGGGCGGCCGTCTGCACCAGGAGTACGACCACCAGCGCGACCACCCCGAACGGGCCCACGTCCGGCTTCTTCATGATCTCCAGCGCGGCCGTTCCCCGCCGGTAGGACCCCAGCGCGTCCACGGTGTCGGCCAGCCCGTCGAGGTGCAGCCCCCGGGTGAGCAGCGCCCCGGCGCCGACGGTCACCGCCGCCGCGACCAGCGGGGGCGCGAGCGCACCCGGGAGCAGCAGGACGCCGGCGAGGACGACGCCGAGCAGTACGCCGACCGCCGGGGCGAGTGCCATCGCCGTACCCGCCACCGACCGGTCGATGCGGCCGGCGCGCACCGGCAGGGTGGTGAAGGTGGTCAGCGCCAGCCGCGCCCCGTCGGCGAGCCGCGACTCAGCCGGCACGCCGGCCGGACGGGTCCACCGGCTCCGTGTCCGGCCCGGTGCCGTCCGGCGCACGGAAGTCGGGTTCCGTGCTGGTCGGTCCGGGGCCGGCGGGCTCCGGCTCGCGGAAGTCGGGTTCGGTGCTGGTCGGTCCGGGGCCGGCGGGCTCCGGCTCGCGGAAGTCGGGCTCGTCGGTGTCCGGCTCGTCGTCCTCGCCGCCGCCGAGCGACGGGTGGGCCGGCAGCGCGGCGGCCAGCGCCAGCACCGAGCGCAGCAGCGGCAGCGCGGCCAGCGCGTTCGCGCCCTCACCCAGGTCGAGCCGCAGGTCGAGCAGCGGTGTCAGGCCGAGCACGTCGGCACCGAGCCGCACGGCGGGGTGCCCACCGTCGTCGGCCAGCAGGCACCAGTGCCGGGCCTGCCCGGCCAGGTCGCGGGTGACCATGGCGGCGGCCACCCCGACCGGCCCGTCGAGCATGACCGGCAGCCGGCGGGCGGTGGCGCCGAGCAGGACGCCGGTGGCCACTGCGACGTCCCCGCCGCCCAGCTCGGCCAGCACGTCCTTGGCGCTGCGCGGCGAGTTCCGGGTGCGGTGCAGGGCGTCGCGTACCGCCGCGCACCGCCGCATCCAGGCCGCGTCGTCGATCTCGCCCGAGTCGGTGACCACCCGCTTGAGCACCGCCGGCGCCTCGGCGCCCGCCGTCGCCACCAGCACCGCCGCCGCGGCGGCCTCGGTGCCGGCGCCGCACGCCCCGAGCACCAGCAGTCGTACGCCCGCGTCGGCGGCCTCCTCGGCGAGCCGCCAGCCGTACCGCAGGGCGGCCTCGACCTGCTCTCCGGTCAGCGTCGGCTCGGCCTCCATGGGCGCGGACGCCGGGGCCTGGACCACCTGGAGCTCGGCGCCGCTCTCGGCGGCCAGCCGGGCCAGCGCCCCCCGGCCGGCGCGGGCCTGCCGGGCCCGCCGCGCCGATTCGCCCGCCACGGTGCCGGCGGCGGCGTCGCCGAAGTGGTCGCCGTGCAGCAGCAGCACCCGCACCTGGCCCCACGGGGCCGGCGTGGCGGTGCCCTGGGTGGCGGCGGCGAACCCGACCGCCCGCTCCAGCACGCCCAGCCCCGATCCGGGCAGGTCCAGGGTGGCGAGCCGCTCGATCGCCTGCGGGCCCGCGTACTCGTCGGGCATGGGCAGTTCCATGCCGGGCTGGATGACCAGGCCCGTGGCGACCATCGGCAGCGCCATGGTCGGGGCGGCCCAGGCGGTGCCGTCCGGCTCGGCGCCGCCGGCGGCCCCGGGGGCGGCCGGGGGCGGCGTGCCGGGGGTGAACACGGCGGGGGAGGGCTCCGGCTCGGCCCGGCCGACGGCGGGGGCGACCATGGCTGGGTCGGCCTGCGCGGGACCGGCCTGCGCGGGCACGGTGGCCGGCTGCGGGGCGCCCGGCTTCAGCCAGGCCGCCTGGCCGGCGACCACGAGGACCACGGCGTCGCAGGCGTCGGCGACCGCCCGGTTGGCCGCCCCGAGCGCGTCGGTGAAGGCCCGGCCGAGCGGGGTGGTGGGCACCAGGGAGAGCCCGACCTCGGGGCTGACCAGCACCAGCCGGGCCGCGCAGGAGCGGACCGCCGCCGCCAGCTCGGCGATGGTGGCGGTGTCGTCCGCCGGCTGGTGGGCCGGGTCGAGCAGCACGGTCGCCCAGCCGCCGAGGTCGTCGACGAGCAGCGTCTCGTTCGGCCCGGCGGAGGCGATCACGTCCGCGAGGCGGCGCGGATCGTCCGCGGTCTCCTCGGTGGTCCAGGTCTCCGGCCGGCGGGCGCGGTGCGCCGCCAGCCGGGCCGCCCACTCCGCGTCGTCGGCGGGCGCGTCGGCGGCGGTGGCCACGTAGCGGACCGTCGGCGCGTCGGCGACCAGGGACTCGGCGAACTCGGACTTTCCGGACCGGATACCGCCGAGCACCAGGACCGTGTTCCACCCGTCAACGGACATGCCCGTACTTTAAAGCCAGCACCCGGGCGCGGCCCCCCCGGAGGTGCGTGGTGCGGCCGGCTCTCACCGGGTGAGCGGTTCCGACCGGCCGGCCAGCAGCCGGACGCCGGCCCAGACCGACCAGCCGGCGAAGGACGGGACCAGCACGAGCAGCGACAGCGCGCTGACCAGGGCGCCGAGCCACCCCAGCGCGGGCGCGACCATGCCGAGGTAAAGGCCGACGGGCACCCCGAGCAGGCCGGCCCCGGCGGCGGCGCCGAGGGCCCCGAGTGCGGTCGGGCCGCGCCCACGGAGCAGCGCCCCCGCGCCGCTGTGCAGCAGCCAGCCGCCCGGGGCGAGGCCGGCGACGAGGGCGACCGCGACGGCGAGCCGGTCACCGGCTCCCGTGGCGCCGACGCCCAGGCCCAGCGCTCCGGCGGCGACCGGCCCGGTGCCGGCGAAGAGGGCGACCAGGGCCGCCAGCAGGTGGCGCCGGGCGCCGCCGCCGCGCTGGCGGGCCCGGTGGAAGCAACTCGCCGCGACCGCCGGCAGCATGCCGCAGGGGGAGACCAGGAAGAAGAACTCGGCGCCGTCCTCGCCGATCACGGGCTCCAGCGCGAGCGCGGCCACCATGACGACCGGTACGGCGAGCAGCCCGGCCCCCGCGCACGCCGAGACCGGCCAGCTCAGCGGCGGGTGCGCCGCCCGGGCGGCCAGCCGTTGCTGCCAGGCCAGCACGGGCAGCTTGACCAGGGTGTCGAGGGCGTACCGGTAGCGCAGCGGCGGCGGCGTGTCGAGCAGCACGGCGAGCGCCTCCTCGCGCCAGCGGGCCCGGTCGGCGCGGGGGAGCAGCGTGGCGGCGGCGGCCAGTACGCCCGCCAGGAGCCGGTTCGTCAGCCCGCGCACGACACGCTCCCGGCGGCGCTCGCGGGACCGGCCAGCCGGCGGCCGCGGCGGGCCCGCTGCCGCGCGTCGGCCTCGGCGAGTGCGGCGCGTGCCTGCCCGACCCCCTCGCCGGCCGGGTGCGCCGGCCCGCCGGTCAGCCGGTAGTAGCGGCGGCGGGGGCGGCCCTCGGCGCGCTGGTCGATGAGCTCCCACCGGCTGTCGACCCAGCCGGCCGCCTCCAGCCGGGCCATGATCGGGTAGATGGTGCCGGGCGGCAGGCCCGTCGCCTCCACGATCTCCAGCCCGTAGCACTCGCGCCCGGGGTCGGCGAGCAGGGCGCGCAGCACCAGCTGCACCTGCAGGGTCAGCCTCATACTCGTACTCTATATAGGGTCGGCGCGCCTGTCAGCCCCCGTCCGGTCGAAGGGCGGGCACCACGGCCCCGGAGGCCGGGGCCGGTCGATCAGCCGGCGCCGACCCCGCGGCGGGCGGGGCCTACCGGGGGGTCTGGTACTGGAAGTCGTTGGGGTTGACCGCCGCCGGCTTCGGGTCCTCCTGCCAGGCGCCCTCCCCGGGCCGGGCCACGAGGGCGTCCAGCAGGTCCTCCCGTTCCATGTGCGCGGCCCCCACGATGCCGCCGCGTACCGCCATCGCCCGCAGCGCCTCGGTGTCCTTGTCGTGCAGCGGTTCGTCCATCGTCGCCTCCTCCAGGCCCGTCGGCGGTCGGCGACCGCCCCGTCGCGCGTCAGGAGGCCCATACCCGGACAGGAGCCAAGGAACCCTGCGCCGCCCGGGCGGCGGTGCCCGCCGGACGGATGTCGGGCCGCCCCGCGCGCGGCCGACTACGCTGGCGGGGGTTCGTCCCACGGGACATCAGCGGCGAGGGGAGACGCGGCATGGCGTGGAGCTGGCGGTACGAGGGCGCGAACGGTGAGTCGGTCGAGGGGCCGGCGGAGTCGTTCAGCAGCCAGGCGGACGCCGAGTCCTGGATCGGTCAGGCCTGGCGGGAGCTCGCGGCGTCCGGCGTCACCTCGGTCGCGCTCGTCGAGGACGACCGGGTGGAATACCGCATGAGCCTGCTGCCTCCGGCGGAGTGATGGCCGGCGACCGCCCGGGGGGCGAGCCGCTGGTGCTCGGCGTGCCCCGGGCGGCGTTCCGGCCGAGCCCGGTCTTCCTCGCCCTGGTCGCGCTCTTCGTGACCAGCGGGGTGCTCACCTGGAACGGGTTCGGCAACGTCCGGCTCGACGTGTTCCTCTTCGTCGTGTCCGGCTGGCTGGTCTCGCTCTGCCTGCACGAGTACGCCCACGCCGTCGTCGCGTTCCGGGCCGGCGACCGCAGCGTCGCCCACCGGGGCTACCTGACGCTCAACCCGCTGAAGTACAGCCACCCGCTGCTGTCGATCGCGCTGCCGGTGGCGGTCGTGCTGCTCGGCGGCATCGGCCTGCCCGGCGGGGCGGTCTGGGTGGACCGGCACGCCATCCCGGGGCGGCTGCGGCACACCCTGGTCAGCCTCGCCGGCCCGGCCACCAACGTGCTGTTCACGCTGGTCCTGGTGCTCGCCGTACGCCTCGGGGCGGTCGACGGCGGGCCCGTCGAGTTCTGGGCGGCCGTGGCGCTGCTGGCGTTCCTCCAGCTCACCGCGAGCGTGCTCAACCTGCTCCCGGTGCCCGGCCTCGACGGCGGCAACATGATCCAGCCGTGGCTGAACCCGCAGTGGCGCAGGATGTACGACCTGTTCGCCCCGTTCGGCTTCATCCTGCTGTTCGCGCTGCTGTGGAACCCGCGGATCGGCGGCTGGTTCTTCGACGCGGTGTTCGCCGTCGGCGACTTCCTCGGCCTGCCCCCGTGGCTCTACGCCCTCGGCCTGGACCTGATCCGCTTCTGGCAGGGCTGATCCGCGCCCCCCGCCGGCACGATCCGGTGGCGGTCCGGCCCGACGGTCCGGCCCGACGGTCCGGCCTGGCGGCGCGGCCGCTGCCAACGTGGTCCGGTGGCGTGGGTGGTGCGGTCGCGGCCCGGCCGGCCGTGTTGCGGGCCGGCCGGGCCGCGACGCGTCACGGACGCTCGGCGGGAGACTCCGTGCGGGCCGGGTCGCGCTCGATGATCGGGTCGATGATCTCGTCGATCGCCTTGAGCAGCTCGGCGTCGAGCTTCACGCCGGCCGCCTTGACGTTGTCGTGCACCTGCTCCGGGCGGGAGGCGCCGACGATCGCCGAGGAGACGTTCGGGTTCTGCAACACCCAGGCGACGGCGAGCTGCGCCATGCTCAGCCCGGCCTGCTCGGCCAGCGGCTTGAGCCGCTGCACCCGGGTGAGGACCTCGTCGGTCATGAACCGGGAGATGAAGCCCGCGCCCGACTTCTCGTCGGTGGCCCGGGAGCCGGCCGGCGGCGGCTGGCCCGGCAGGTACTTGCCCGACAGCACGCCCTGCGCGATCGGCGACCAGACGATCTGCCCGATGCCCAGCTCCTCGCTGGTGGGGACGACCTCGGACTCGATGACCCGCCAGAGCATCGAGTACTGCGGCTGGTTGGAGACCAGCGGGATGCGCAGCTCGCGGGCGAGCCGGTGGGCCTCGCGGATCTCCGACGCCTTCCACTCGGAGACGCCGATGTAGAGCGCCTTGCCGGAGTGCACGACGTCGGCGAAGGCCTCCATCGTCTCCTCCAGCGGGGTGCTGTGGTCGTACCGGTGGGCCTGGTAGAGGTCCACGTAGTCGGTGCGCAGCCGGCGCAGCGAGCCGTTGATCGACTCCATGATGTGCTTGCGGGACAGGCCCCGGTCGTTGCGGCCCGGCCCCGTGGGCCAGTACACCTTGGTGAAGATCTCCAGCCCTTCGCGCCGCTCGCCCTCCAGCGCGCGGCCCAGCACGTCCTCGGCGCGGGTGCCCGCGTACACGTCGGCCGTGTCGAAGGTGGTGATGCCGACGTCCAGGGCGGCCCGGACGCAGGCGAACGCCGCGTCCTCCTCGACCTGCGAGCCGTGGGTGATCCAGTTGCCGTACGAGATCTCGCTGACCATCAGGCCGGAACGGCCCAGGTGACGGAATTCCATGAGTCGACCCTAGCCCGTTCGGATCATGCCCACCCCTCATGGCGGACCTCGGTGTCGCTCAGAGCACGGGGCTGGTGTCGACGAGCAGCCGCTCGATCTCGGCGACGACCTCGTCGCGGTCGCGGTGCACCGGCTCGATCAGCGGCTCCCCCCGGCGGTCGAGCGCGCCCCAGCGGCCGGTGCCGTCGCCGACCAGGAACGCGACCGGGTGGACGACCAGCGCCGGATAGGTCGGCGCGACCAGCACCTTCCCGGCCCGGTTCACCACGCCGCGCCGGCCGGCCACCTCCACCACGGCCAGCCCCTCCTCGGTGAAGCCGTCGACGTACCGGCCGTCGGCCAGGACGGTGGCGAACCCGTGGTGCCGGGTGGGCACCACGATGCGGCCGTTGCGGTCGACCGCACCCCAGCCGTCGCGGCGGACCACGGCCACGCCGCGCTGGAACGGGCGTACGTCCGCGAAGCCGTGCGGCACCACCACCTCGCCGGTGGCGTCGATCGCCACCCAGCCGGCGTCGCCGCCGTCGGACACCCAGGCCAGCCCGTCGGAGAACGAGCGGACCACCGGGTACGACGGTTCGAGCACCGTGGCGCCGGTGCGGTCGACCAGCGACCACCGCTCGGTCTCGGGGCGCCGCACCCAGGCCAGCCCGTCGCGGAACGGCTGCGCCTCCGCGTACTCGGCCGCGATGACCATGTCGCCGTCCGGGTCGGAGAAACCCCACAGGTCGCCGTCGCGGGCCGGCGCCGGGGGCCGGTCACGCTCCAGCACCTCCTCGCGGCTGCGGGGGTACGGCCCGAAGCCCGTCTCCGCGACCCGCTCCGCCACCGCGTCCAGGCTCAGCCGGATCCGGGCCTGCAACTCGGGGTCCTGGGTGCCGCGCAGGTCCAGGGCCCGCTCGAAGTGGTGGCAGGCCTCCATCAGCCGGCCCTGGTCGTAGCAGGACCGTCCGGCGTGCTCGTGCAGCACCGCGCGTAGCCGCTCGGGCAACTCCGTGGAGTTCGCCTCGGCGAAGAGCCGGTCGGCCTCGACGAACTCGCCGCGCCAGCGCAACACGTGCGCCAGCCGCGCCTGGGCCACCGCCGTACGCCGTAGCTCCCCGGTCGCCTCGGCGTAGGTGAGCGCGAGCCGACCGTCCGCGAGGGCGTCGTCCAGCTCGCCGAGGATCCGGGACGCCACCGCCCGCAGGCTGAGCAGCCGGGCGCGCGACTTGTTGTCCACGGCGGCGCCCAGCTTCTCGGTCAGCCGCCGCCGGATCGTCCGGAACTCGTCCGGCTCCTCCACGATCTCCCGCAGGGTGGCCGGATCGAGCCGCCACCGGTAGCTCGCCAGAACCTGCTCCGGGTCACCCTGCGCCGCACTCTCGCGCCCGGCGTCCCGCGACCCGCCGGGCACCTCGGCGCCCCGCGGCTCACCGGTGCTCGTCCCGACGGCCCGTGGCGCGGCGGCAGGTGGTCCGGCGGTGCCCGTTTCGGTGGCCTGTGATCCGGCGGCGCTCGTTCGGGCGGTGTGGTGCTCGGCGGTGCTCGGTTCGGTGGCTCGTGATTCGGTGGTGCTCGTTCCCGCGGTGTGGCGCTCGGCGGTGCTCGTTCCCGCGGTGTCTGACTCGGCGGTGCGGGGCGCGGAGGTCCGCACCGCGCTCGTCGACGGCACCTGACCACCGAGCGGCGTGGCGGCGGACGGCGTGGCGCTGGATGGCGCGGCGGCGGGCGAAGCGGCGTCCGGTGGCGCGGACACCGGCCGTTCTTCCTCGTCCGTGGTCGGTGCCGAGGTGGCCCACGCCGATGGCTGTGGCATGGCCGGTGCGGACACCGGCTGCGCTGGCACGGTGCCCTCGGGAAGGGCGGAGACCTCGTGTGCCGACGGCGACGGGACAGGAGGTGCCCAGGGCGCGGACGACACCGGCTGCGTCGGTGGCGTCGAGATGGGCGGCGCGGACACCGATTGCGTCGACGGCTCGGCGGCGGGCGGGACCGGCAAGGCGTCCGTGGGAGGCGCTGAGGTTGCCGGCAGCGCGGAAACGGCCTGGGCCGCCACGAGGTCTGAGGCGGGTGCGGAGACAGGCTGCGGTGCCTGCGACAACGCGCCAGCGACGATGGACGAGGGCGGCGCCGATGCGGCGGGCGGCGCGAAGACCGGCTCGCCCGGCAGGGCGGACACCGGTTCGGCCTGTGGCGCGGCAGCGGCGGACGTGTCCTGCGCAGGCGCGTACGAATCGGACGCGACGGACGGCCCGGGAACGGACGGGGCCGGCGGCATGGCAATGGCCTGGACCGGTGGCGCGGAGACAGGCTGGGCCGGCGGCGCGGCGATGGGCTCAGCCGGTGGCGTGGAGACAGGCTGGACCGGCGGCATGGCAATGGCCTGGACCGGTGGCGCGGCGACCGGACGCGGCGCCGGTGCGGCCGGGGCCGGCGCGCTCGTCCCGGCCAACGGCTCGACGGCAGAACCGTTCCGGGGCACCTCCGCCGGTTCCGCCGGAGGGCCGGAGACGGGGGAGACCGGTGGTGCGGACACCGGTGCCGCAGCGCCAACGGGTGGAGCGGACACGGGACGCGGATCGGCCGTGGCGGGTGGAACACCATGGACGTCAAAAGTCTTCGGTGACAACCATGGTGTTCCACCGGCGGGCTCAGCCCGGTCGTTCGGTACCCGCTCGACCGGTTCGTGCGTGGTGGTCGTGGCGCGCGGGTCCGCGGGTGTGGCCGAGGTGTCCGTGTCGGCCGCGCGCGGGGAGGTCGACGGCACTGATTCGGGCTGTGCCGCTGCTTCCGGGGCGGTTCCATTCGCCGCCACCGGATCGGGCACGGCCGGCTGTGCCTGGGCTGCCTCCGCCGATGCTTCCGACATCGGGCGTACGACCGGCGCCGCAACGTCCGGGACCGACGGTGGTGCCGACAGGGGCCGGACATGAGGTGCGGAGGCCGGGCGCGGCTCGGGTGACGCGGAGTTGGTCTCCCCGGGAGGTGCGGAGACGGGCGCTGCGGGGACGGGCGGCACGGGCGGTGCGGGGGCGAGCGGCGTGGACGGTGCGGGGACGGGCGGCGCGGGCGCGGCGGAGACCGGCTGCTGCGGCGGTGCGGCGATCGGCGGCAGGTCCGCCGGCGCCGGTTCCTGATCGACCGGGGGGACCGGGACGGAAGGCGCATGGGGCGCCGGCGCAGGCCCGGAGGCCGGGCCGGCGGGCGGACCGGCGGGCGGACCGGCGGGCGGACCGGCGGGCGGACCGGACACCGGGACGGACACGGAAGGCGCCGGCCCAGCGGGCGAACCGTGTACCGGCTCGGGAAGGGCGGGCGCAGGCGATGCCGGCCCAGCGGGTGAGCCGTACACCGGCTCGGAAAGGGGAGATGCGAGCGGTGCCGGCGCTGTGTGCGGGGCCGGTACGACCGGTGGGCCGGACGCCGGTGGGGTGGCCGGCGAGACCGGTGCGGGGCCTTCGGAGGCGGCCCCGGTCCGCGGTTCGGGGTGGTCGTGAGCGGGCTCGGACGGTGCGGCACCGTCGTCGGCAGGCTTCGGCGTCGACGCGTCGCCGTCCCGGGTCGGCACGGCGTCGACGCCCGACCTGCCGCCGGGAGTCGACGCGCCGTCTGGAGCCACCGTGCCACTCGGTGCCGCCGTGCTGCTCGAAGTCGACACGCCACTCGGTGCCGCCGTGTCGCTGGGAGCCGACGCGCCATTCCGCGCCGCCACGTTGCTGGGAGTCGGCGTGCCGTTCGGCGTCTCCGTGCCGTTCGGGGCCTCCGTGCCGTTCGGGGTCTGCGTGGCGGCCGGGGTCTGCGTGGCGGCCGGGGGAGCGTCAGCCTGACCGGTGGGCCGCGCCTCGTCCGGCGTGACCGGGGGAGGGGGCACGGGCCGGGACGGTCGGAACCAGGCGTCCGGCCCGCTCGGCGTGGGTGCCTGGGGAGGCGGCGGGGCGGCCGGTGTGGGCGGGCCGCTCGGCGGTGGCGGGACGTACCGCCTGGGCCTGTCGGGCGCGATGGGCGCCTGCGTTGCCGGGACGTCCTGCCTGGCCGTGCCCGCGGCTGTCTGCTCTTCCGGCGAGCGGTGCGGCGCGGTCGGAGGGGTGGCGGACGGCCGCCCGGACGGCGTGGGGGTCGCGGGCTGTGTCACGGACCGGGCTTCGCCGTGCCCGCCGCCCGGGTGCGGCGTCGGTGCGTCCGGGCGGGCCGGTCCTGGGCCTGCCGGAGCCGGACCGGACACGGAGCTGGCTGTCGCCTGACCGGCCGTGTCGGCGGTCGTTTTCGAGGCCGGACCGGGCACCGCGCTGGCTGTCGCCTGCCGGGCCGGGTCGGCGGTCGTCGCCGGGGTCGGGCCGGACACCCTGCTGGCGGTCGCCTCCGGTGCCGGCAGGAACTCCAGGCGCAGTCGGCCGGCGGGAGGCGCCGAGACCGGCGTGGCGTCGTCCTCGGGGGCCGGGCGGGGCGTGCGGCCGGCGGGCGGGAGCGGTTCCCCGGGGGCAGGTCGGGCGCCGGCAGCCGGCGGCCCCTGTACCGGCACCGGCGGGGGCACGGGCACGCCGGACACGGGGGCCGACGGGATCGGGGCGGGTGAGCCAGGCGCCGACGTTCCGGGCCGCCCGGCGGTCGGGCCGGCGGGTGACACCGGGCGGCCGGTGGCCGGAGCCGTCGGGGCCGTCGGGCGGCCGGCGGCCGGAGCGGCGGGCGGCACCGGCCGCCCGACCACCTGGTCCGCCGGACTCGCCGGCGATGCCGGATGGCGGGCGTCCGGGCCTGCCGGCGATGCGGGGTGGCGGGCGTCGGGACCTGCCGGCGACACCGGGCGGCTGACGGCCGGGCCTGCCGGCGACACCGGGGCCGGGGCGGCACCCGTCGGCGGCGTCCGCCCGGCGAGGGGGCCTGCGGGTGATACCGGTCCGGTGACCGGACCCGCAGGCGAGACAGGTCCGGCGGGGGGACCGGCGGGCGACACCGGCCGGCTGCGGACCGGCGCGGTCGGGTCGGGCCGGTCGGAGCGCGGCAGGTCGCGGGCCGGCGCGGGGGAGACGGGGCGGCCCGGGAGCGGAACGTCCCCGGCCCGGGCCCGGAAGCCCGCCGGTCCGGGGGCCGGCGGCCCGGAGGTCGGCGCACCGTAGGTGGGGGATTGCGGTCGCTGGTCGTGGCCGGGCGGGAACGGCGGAGTCGCGGCGTCCTGGGGGCGGTCGGCCGGTCGCCGGTGCTCGGGGCGGGGTTCGGCGCGGCGCGCCGCGTCCCGGTCGTGGCCGGGCCGCAGGGGACCGGGCGGCGGCCAGGGCAGGCCGCCGTCCTGCTGGGGGTGCCCCCGGAACGCCTCGGCCTCCCGATGGGCGTCCGGCCGGGCGACCCCGCGTGGACCCCGTTCCGGGTACGTCTCGGCACGCGCCGCCTCGTGCGCCCGCCGGCGCTCGTCCGGCTCCTGCTGACGCCGTTGCCCGTCCGGAGGCGGCTGCTGCCGTTGGCCGTCCGGCGGCGGCTGCTGCCCGGCGGGGGCCCGGTCGGGGCGCGGCCACCCGTCGGCGGGTACGCCGGTCTCGCGGCCCCGCCCGCCGGAGCCGCGGTCCCACTGCGGGTCGGCGGAGCGCTCCGACTGCGGGACGGTCGGGCGCCCCCACTGGGAGTCGGCCGGACGCTTCCACTGCGGGCCGGAAGGGCGCTCCCACTGCCCGCCGGAGGAGTGCTCCCGTTGGCCGTCGAAAGGGCGCTCCCGTTGGCTGTCGGAGGGGCGGGGCTCCGGGGCCGGGGTCGCCCACTGGTAGCGGGGCCGGCGCCCGTCGCCGTCCGCCTGGCGGTCGTCCACGGTCTCGGGGCGACGGTCGTGGCCGGAGGCGGCCGGACGGTCGTGAGCGCGCCCGGTCCGGTGGTCGTGGCCCGGATCCGGCCGGCGGTCGTAGCCGGCGTCCGGGCGCTCGTACGCCGGGGGGCGGCGGGGCGGCGCGTCCTCGTCGGGCTCCGGGAGCCAGCCCGGATCGGGTCGGCCGGCGGGGGAGACGGGACGGTCCCGCCCGGCCGGCTCGTACCGGGGGGTGCGGCTGTCGTAGCGGTCGGGACCGGCGTGGTCGCGCTGCCGGGGAGAGTCGACGGGCCGGCCGGGGGCGTCGAACCCGCCCCGGTCGTTGCGGTGCGGCGGCTCCTGCCGGGGCGGCCACTGCCGGTCGTCCGGCCGGCGCGGCTCGGCGTGCGGGCGGCGGTACGACTCGTCGCCGTGCCGCCGCGCGTCGAGGCCGTCCGGGCGGCCGTTCCACGCGTCCTGCCGACCGGGCCGCCCGTCGGGCAGGTCGTCCCACGACCGGCCGATGTAGGTCCCGTCCGGTTTGGTGGGCGCGAGCGGGGGCACCTCGGCCCGGCCCACGGCGGAGCGGCCCCGGGGCGCGGACGGCGCGTGTTCGACGCCCATGTCGCCCGCGTAGCGCTGGCCGGGGAACTGCGGGTGCCACTCGGTGGTGGGCTCGATCATCCAGGCCGGTTCGGCGGAGTCGTGCCAGTGGTCGGAGTAGCGGCTCATCCGGTGGCCCCGTCGCCACGGAGGGTAGGCGGAACGCCCCGAAACCGCCGTCCGCGGGCGGGCGCGCCCGGGTGCCCGGCTGGCGTCCGTCCGCTCACGGCGGCGCCCCGGTGGCCGGCCCGCGTCCGCTCGCTCACGGCGATGTCACCTCGTTGCAAAATTGTCGCGCTGGGCGCTCCACGTGCCGGTAGAGTCGCCCCTCCGGTACGGCGTGGCTGCGGAAGGAGGGTAGCGGCGTGGGCTCGCTCACCGCCACTGTGGCACCGCCCACCGCCCCAAACGTTATCCTATGGTTCCGGACATTTAAGGCTATAACCGGATCAGGCTTCCGACGTTACGCCACGTACCGGCAGGCGTCGGTGGCGGGCGTCGTCACCAACACGGTCTTCGGCTTCCTGCGGTGCTACGTCCTGCTCGCGGCGGTCGGCGCGACCGGCACGGTGGCCGGGTACGACCGGGGGCAGCTCGCCACCTTCGTCTGGGTGGGCCAGGGCCTGCTGGCGGTCGTCCTCCTCTGGGGCTGGACCGAGCTGGCCGACCGGATCCGCACCGGCGACATCGCCAGCGACCTGCTCCGGCCCGTGCACCCCGTGACCAGCCATCTCGCCGCCGACCTGGGCCGTGCCGGCCACGCCGCGCTGGTCCGGTTCCTGCCACCGGTGCTGGTCGGGCCGCTCTTCTTCGAGGTCCACGTGCCCCGCCGCTGGTCCACCCTGCCGATCTTCGCGTTCTCCGCCGTCGTCGCCGTGGTCCTCTGCTTCGGCTGCCGCTTCCTGGTCAACGCGACCGCGTACTGGTTGCAGGACGTCCGGGGACCGGTGATCCTCTGGACCCTCGCCTCGGGGGTGCTCGCGGGGCTCTACTTCCCGCTGCGCTTCCTGCCGGAGTGGCTCCAACTCGTCCTCTGGTGGGGCACCCCCTTCCCGAGCCTGCTCCAGACCCCGCTCGACGTGCTGGTCGAGCGCGACCCGACCGGCGACCAGGTCGGGCTGGTCGGCCTCCAGGTCGCCTGGGCGGTGCTGATCCTGGCCGTCTGCCGGCTGGTGCAGCGCCGCGCGGAACGCCGCCTGGTGGTCCAGGGTGGCTGACTCGTCGGGCGGGACGCTGGCCGCGTACCGGGCGCTGCTCGGCGCGCAGGCGCGGGCGCAGACGGCGTACCGGACCTCGTTCGCGATCGACCTGGTCGGCAACGTCGGGTCCACCGTCTTCGACGTGCTCACCGTGCTGGTGATCTTCGGGGTGACGCGGGAGCTGGGCGGCTTCACGCTGCGCGAGACGATGGTGATGGTCGGCCTCTCGACCTGCGCCTTCGCCGTCGCCGACCTGCTTGTGGGCAACATCGAGCGGCTGCCCCGGTACGTGCGCACCGGGCTCTTCGACGCCGTGCTGGTCCGCCCGCTGGGCGCCCTGCCCCAGCTGCTGCTGATGGACCTGCCGCTGCGCAAGGTGTCGCGCGCGGTCTTCGGCCTCGCCGTGCTGGTCGTCGCCGTCGGCTCGGCCGGTGTCGGGTGGACCCCGGCGCGGGCGCTGCTGGTGGTCCTCGCCCCGCTGGCCGGCGTGGTCTTCTTCGGGTCGGTCTTCGTGGCCACCGCCACCGTCTCGTTCTGGTGGGTCGACTCGGGGGAGCTGGCCAACTCGGTGACCTACGGCGGTCGGGACTTCACCTCGTACCCGGTCACCGTCTTCGAGGGCTGGTTCCGCGCGGTGTTCGCGTACGGCCTGGGCTTCGCCTTCGTCAGCTACCACCCGGCGCTGACGCTGCTCGGCCGCGCCGACCCGCTCGGCCTGCCGGCGTGGGTCGGCTGGGCCGCGCCGGCCGTCGCGCTGGTCGCGGCCGCGGGGGCGGCGGCGGCCTGGCGCACCGGGGTCCGCCACTACCGGAGTACGGGGTCATGAGCGACGACGTGATCGTGGCCGACGGGCTGCGCAAGGAGTTCACCGTCCGGGTGCGGGCCGGCCGGCTGCGGCGGGAGAAGCGGCGGGTCACCGCCGTCGACGGGATCGACCTGCGGGTGCCCCGCGGCGAGATGCTCGGCTACATCGGGCCCAACGGCGCCGGCAAGTCGACGACGCTCAAGATGTTCACCGGCGTGCTGACGCCCTCCGCCGGCGAGGTACGCGTGTGCGGGCTGCGTCCGGTGGCCCAGCGGACCCGGCTCGCGCTGCGCGTCGGCGTGGTCTTCGGCCAGCGCTCGCAGCTCTGGTGGGACCTGCCGCTGGGCGACTCGTTCGCGCTGCTTCGGCACGTCTACCGGGTGCCGGCCGCCGCGCACGCCGCCCGGCTGCGCCGCTGCCGGAGCCTGCTCGACCTGGATCCGTTCCTGGACACCCCGGTTCGGCAGCTCTCCCTCGGGCAACGCATGCGCGGCGAGCTGACCGCCGCCCTGCTGCACGGCCCGGAGGTGCTCTTCCTCGACGAGCCCACCATCGGCCTCGACGTGGTCAGCAAGCAGGCGGTCCGCGGCTTCCTCGCCGAGCTGGGCCGGGCCGGGGACACGACGCTGGTGCTCACCACGCACGACCTGGCCGACATCGAGCGGCTCTGCCGGCGCCTCGTGGTGGTCGACCACGGGCGGGTGGTGCACGACGGGTCGATCGCCGCGCTGCACGAGCGGTACGGGTCGCGCCGGCTGCTCGTCGCCGACCTCGACGCCCCGCTGCCCGAGCCGCCGGCGCTGCCCGGCGCGCCGCTGCAGCGGCAGGAGGCCGACGGGCACCGGCTGGTCTTCGCGCTGGAGTCGGCGGGGGTGGCCGAGGTGGTGGCTGCCCTGGCCGGGCTGGGCGCGCTGCGGGACGTCTCGATCGTCGAGCCGGACATCGAGGACGTGGTGGCCCGGCTCTACCGCAGCCGCTGACGCCGTGACGGCGACGGCCCCTCACCGCGTGCGGGAGGGGCCGTCGGTGCGGCAGGCTCAGACCGGGTCGCCGATGTCGACCCGGGGCGCGGGGGCGCGCATCCGGCGGAACGTGATCGACCGCATGATGGCGTAGAGGTAGAGCGAGCCCATCCGCTGCCCGGTGTTCGGGAAACGCTCCCGGACCAGCTTGCGGATCTTGCGCGAGATCAGGATCGAGTCGACCACCACGCCCAGGGCGAGCGCGCCCCAGAGGATGTTGGAGACCAGGCGGACGACCGGCGGCATCGCGGCGTTCGAGCCGATCAGCACGATCAGCGCCCCACCGAAGAACCAGGTGCCGATCGTACGCCGGGAGTCGACCACGTTGCGGGCCAGCAGCCGCTCCGGGCCGCGGTCGCGGGGGCCACCCTCACGGCGGAACTCCTCCGCCGCCTCGGCGCGCAGTTGGCGCTTGCGCTCCCGCTGCTCCTCCTTGGTCAACGGCTTGGTGGCCGCGGCCGGCCGGCGGCCGGCGGTCGGCCGCTTCGGGGTGGCCTTGCCCAGTTCCTTCTTGCTCGGGGTGTAGCCCCGGGGCTGGGCGGGCGTGGACTCCTCGTCGGGGGTCACCGGGGTGACGGCCTCGTCGACGAGGTCGGAGGACTTGCGGCGAAACAGCGACGGCACGCGGAAAGGGTAGCCAAACGACGGCGCCCGGTGCACATCGCGGTGCACCGGGCGCGTACGGGAGTGGTCGACGTTACGGACGCTCGACGTGCGCGCCCAGGTCCGCCAGCTTCGCCTCGAAGTCCTCGTAGCCCCGGTTGATCAGGTCCACGCCGTAGACCCGGGAGGTGCCCTCGGCGGCCAGCGCGGCGATCAGGTGGCTGAAACCGGCCCGCAGGTCGGGGATGACCAGGTCGGCGGCGTGCAGCTTGCTCGGCCCCGCGATCACCGCCGAGTGCTTGAAGTTGCGCCGGCCGAAGCGGCACGGCGTGCCGCCCAGGCAGTCCCGGTAGACCTGGATGTTGGCGCCCATCGAGTTGAGCGCCTCGGTGTAGCCCAGCCGCTGCTCGTAGACCGTCTCGTGGACGATGGACAGGCCCCGGGCCTGGGTGAGCGCCACCACCAGCGGCTGCTGCCAGTCGGTCATGAAGCCCGGGTGCACGTCGGTCTCCAGCGCCACCGACCGCAGCTCGCCGCCCGGGTGCCAGAACCGGATCCCGCCCTCCTGGCCCGGGTCGCCCAGCTTCGGCGGCCGGGCGTCGGTGACCTCGTACTCGCCGCCGACGGAGCGGAAGATGTTCAGGAAGGTCATCATGTCGGCCTGCTGCGCGCCGAGCACCTCGACGTGGCCGCGGGTGGCCAGCGCCGCCGCCGCCCAGCTCGCGGCCTCGATCCGGTCCGGGATCGGCCGGTGCGTGTAGCCGTGCAGCTTCGGCACGCCCTGGATCTCGATGACCCGGTCGGTGTGCACCTTGATGATCGCGCCCATCTTCTGCAGGATGCAGATCAGGTCGATGATCTCCGGCTCCACCGCGGCGTTGCGCAGCTCGGTGACGCCCTCGGCCATCACGGCCGTGAGCAGCACCTGCTCGGTCGCGCCGACGCTCGGGTACGGCAGGGCGAACTTGGTGCCGTGCAGCCCGTTCGGCGCCGACAGGTGCAGCCCCTCCGGGGTCTTCTCGACCGTCGCGCCGAACTCCCGCAGCGCCTGGAGGTGGAAGTCGATCGGGCGCGGCCCGATGTGGCAGCCGCCCAGGTCGGGGATGAACGCGTGGCCGAGGCGGTGCAGCAGCGGCCCGCAGAACAGGATCGGGATCCGGCTGGAGCCCGCGTGCACGTTGATCTGGTCCGTGCTGGCGCTCTCCACGTTCGCCGGGTCGAAGACGAGCTCGCCGTCCTCCCCGCCGTCGGTGACCTTGACCCCGTGCAGGCCGAGCAGGCCCCGGACCACCTCGACGTCGCGGATCTTCGGCACGTCGAACAGTCGGCTCGGGCTGTCACCCAGCAGGGCGGCGACCATCGCCTTCGAAACCAGGTTCTTCGCGCCGCGCACGCGGATCCGCCCTTCGAGCGGAGTACCTCCGTGTACGACCAGGACGTCGTCGGTCAACGCAACCTCCAGCGCGTCGGTGCTGCCGTGTTGATGGTGGGGCTCGCGATTGTCATCGCTACCCAGAATGCGGCCATGTCGAAACGGCCCGCGTGAGTCGTCGCACCGGCAGCATAGCCCTCGGTGACGATCATGGACCCGGTCACATCGCCCCTGAGGGTACTTATCGGCGATCCGACCCTTTTCCGTGCCAATGCCGCTACGGACGGTGATTAGCTCGCTGCCGGCGGCGGGGTGTCGGCGCCGGGCAGGGCCAGCATCTTCTCCAGCGCGACCCGGGCGTGGTGCGCGGTGTCCGGGTCGACGGTGATCTGGTTGACCAGCCGGCCGCCCGCCAGCTCCTCCAGCGCCCAGACCAGGTGGGGCAGGTCGATCCGGTTCATGGTCGAGCAGTAGCAGACGGCCTTGTCCAGGAACATGATCTGCTTGTCCGGGTGGGCCAGCGCGAGCCGGCGGACCAGGTTCAGCTCGGTGCCCACCGCCCAGGCCGAGCCGGCCGGGGCCGCCTCGATGGCCTTGATGATGTATTCCGTCGAACCGACGAAGTCGGCGGCGGTGACCACCTCGTGCCGGCACTCCGGGTGGACCAGCACGTTCACCCCCGGCACCCGCTCCCGCACGTCGTTGACGCTGTCCAGCGTGAAGCGGCCGTGCACCGAGCAGTGCCCGCGCCACAGGATCATCCGCGCGTCGCGCAGCTGCTCCGGGGTGAGCCCGCCGTTCGGCTTGTGCGGGTCGTAGAGGACGCAGTCGTCCAGCGAGAAGCCCATCTCCAGCACCGCCGTGTTGCGGCCCAGGTGCTGGTCGGGGAAGAAGAAGACCTTCGACCCCTGCTGGTACGCCCACTCCAGCGCCCGCTTCGCGTTCGACGAGGTGCAGACCACGCCGCCGTTGCGCCCGACGAAGCCCTTGATGTCCGCCGAGGAGTTCATGTAGGTCACCGGGACGGTCTCCGCCGCGATGCCCAGTTCGCTGAGCACGTCCCAGGCGGTCTCGACCTGCGACAGCACCGCCATGTCCGCCATCGAGCAGCCGGCGGCCAGGTCGGGCAGGATGACCTTCTGCGCGTCCGAGGTGAGGATGTCGGCGCTCTCGGCCATGAAGTGCACGCCGCAGAAGACGATGTACTCCGCGTCGGGCCGGGCCGCCGCCTCGCGGGCCAGCTTGAACGAGTCGCCTGTCACGTCGGCGAACTGGATCACCTCGTCGCGCTGGTAGTGGTGCCCCAGCACGAAGACCTTGCTGCCCAGCGCCGCCTTCGCCGCCGTCGCCCGGGCCACCAGGTCCGGGTCGCTGGGCGCCGGCAGGTCACCCGGACACTCGACGCCGCGCTCCGTGGCGGGGTCGCTGCCCCGGCCGAGCAGCAGCAGTGCCGTCGCGGTGTTGGAGGGTTCCACCCAGGTCGAAGTCACGTGCCCCATGGTCCCACAGTGCGGCCTCGGCGCAGCCTCCACCGGTGTGTGCTGCCACACTGCTCGACATGCGCGTGCTGCTCTGTCCGGACAAGTTCGCCGGTACCCTGCCGGCCCCGCAGGTCGCCGAGGCCGTGGCCACCGGCTGGCGGGAGGTCGCGCCCGCCGACGACCTGCTCGTCCGGCCCCTGTCGGACGGTGGGCCGGGCTTCCTCGACGTGCTCTCCGACGCCCTCGGCGGGCGCCGGATCCCGGTGCCGACCGTCGACCCGCTGGGCCGCCCGGCGGCCGGTGAGATCCTGCTCACCGACGACGGTGCGACCGCCTGGCTGGAGAGCGCCCAGGCGTGCGGGCTGCACCTGCTCGGCGCGGACGAGCGGGACCCGAAGACCACCTCCTCGTACGGGCTGGGGGTGCTGGTGGCCGCCGCCGTGGAGGCCGGCGCCCGGACGGTCGTGATCGGGCTGGGCGGCTCCGGCACCAACGACGGCGGCGCGGGCATGCTCACCGCGCTCGGCGCGACCCCGCTGGACGCCACCGGCCAGGCACTGCCGTACGGCGGGGCCGCGCTCGGCGCGGTGGACGCCCTCGACGGCGCGCCCCGGCTGCGCGACGCCCGCCTGGTGGCCGCCACCGACGTGGACAACCCGCTGCTCGGGCTGCACGGGGCCAGCAATGTGTTCGGCCCGCAGAAGGGCGCCGACCGGGCCGACGTGCTGCTGCTCGACGCCGCGCTGGAGCGCTTCGCCGCCGTGCTGGAGCGGGACCTGCCCGGCTGCCCCGAACGACTGGGCGCGCTGCCCGGCGGTGGCGCGGCCGGCGGGCTGGGCGCGGCCGTCCTGGCGCTGGGCGGGCACTGCGAGTCGGGCATCGGCCTGGTCACCCGGGCGATCGGGCTGGACGTCACGCTCGACGCGGTCGACCTGGTGATCACCGGGGAGGGCTCGTTCGACCACCAGTCGCTGCGCGGCAAGGTGGTGGCCGGGGTGGCCGGCGCCGCCCGGGACCGGGGCGTGCCCTGCGTGGTGGTCGCGGGCCGGGTGAGCACCGGGCGGCGCGAGGCCGGGGCGGCCGGAGTGACCGACGCGTACAGCCTGGTGGAGCACTTCGGGGGCGAGGAACGCGGCGGGCTGGCCGCCGCGATGGAACGCCCGGCCGAGGGGCTGCGGGCGCTCGGCACCCGGCTCGCCCGGCAGTGGAGCCGCTGACCACGCCCGGTGCCCGGGCGCACCGGGCGGCGGCCCTGGTCACGCCGAACAGGTGGGGTCGGCCGTGGCGGCGTACCATCGGATCTGGACCACACCGGGAATGGCTGGGCGACAGGAGATGTTGGCCAGTGCGTCCGGACCCAACCGCGCAGGGAGATTTCACGTGACCACGCCAGCGCAGACCGAGTCGACCGAGGCCAAGGCCCCCACGTCCGTCGTCCTCACCGACGTCGCGGCGCAGAAGGTCAAGGCCCTGATCGAGCAGGAAGGCCGCGACGACCTGCGGCTCCGGGTCGCCGTGCAGCCGGGTGGCTGCTCCGGCCTGCGGTACCAGCTCTTCTTCGACGAGCGGTCGCTCGACGGTGACGTCGTGACCGACTACGACGGGGTCGAGGTCGTCGTCGACCGGATGAGCGCCCCCTACCTGGCCGGCGCCACCATCGACTTCGCCGACCGGATCGACGCCCAGGGCTTCACCATCGACAACCCCAACGCGGGCAGCTCCTGCGCCTGCGGTGACTCGTTCAGCTGAGCCAGACCTCCGCTGACCACGGCGGGGCCGTCCCACGGGGCGGCCCCGCCGTCGTCTTCCGGTCGGGAATGGGCCGTCGGGAAGGTGAACCGGGGCCGACCGACAGGTCATCCTGAGGGGGCCGGGCCGGTAGGCTGACCGGCGCCCTGCTCCCGACCCCGAGGTTGACATGAAGATCGCCGTGACCGGCTCGATCGCCACCGACCATCTGATGAGCTTCCCCGGTCGCTTCGCCGACCAGTTCCTCGCCGACCAGCTGCACAAGGTCTCGCTCTCCTTCCTGGTGGACGACCTGGTGCTGCGGCGCGGCGGGGTGGCGGCCAACATCGCCTTCGGCATGGGGCAGCTCGGCCTGCGCCCGGTGCTGGTCGGCGCGGTCGGCGCGGACTTCGCCGACTACCGCTCCTGGCTGGAGCGGCACGGCGTCGACTGCGACTCGGTGCACGTCAGCGAGGTGGCGCACACCGCCCGGTTCGTCTGCACCACGGACACCGACATGTGCCAGATCGCCTCGTTCTACGCCGGGGCGATGAGCGAGGCCCGCAACATCGAGCTGGCGCCGGTGGCCCGCCGCCTCGACGGGCTGGACCTGGTCCTGGTCGGCGCGAACGACCCGGAGGCGATGCTGCGGCACTCCGCCGAGTGCCGGGAGCGCGGCTACCGGTTCGCCGCCGACCCGTCCCAGCAGCTCGCCCGCATGGACGGCGGGGACGTCGTCGCGCTGATCGAGGGCGCCGAGTACCTGATGACCAACGACTACGAGAAGTCGCTGCTGCAGAGCAAGGCCGGGCTGACCGACGCGCAGCTGCTCGACCGGGTCAAGGTGCGGGTCACCACGCTGGGCAAGCACGGGGTGGAGATCGCCGGGCGGGACTTCGACCCGATCCACGTGCCGATCGCGCGGGAGACCGAGGCGGTCGACCCGACCGGCGTCGGCGACGGGTTCCGGGCCGGCTTCTTCACCGCGCTCTCCTGGGGCCTCGGGCTGGAGCGCGCCGCCCAGGTCGGCTCGCTGCTCGCCACGCTGGTGCTGGAGACCGTCGGCACGCAGGAGTACGAGGTCCGCCGCGACCTGTTCGTCAAGCGCCTGGCGGAGTCGTACGGCGACGTCGCGGCCGAGGAAGTCCGCCCGCACCTCGTGCCGTAACACCGG
The DNA here is from genome assembly GCF_003664255.1 of Micromonospora sp. M71_S20. Taxonomy (NCBI): domain Bacteria; kingdom Bacillati; phylum Actinomycetota; class Actinomycetes; order Micromonosporales; family Micromonosporaceae; genus Micromonospora; species Micromonospora sp. M71_S20. Next base: position 388,913 of record NZ_RCCV01000003.1, read on the forward strand.
CGCCGGTCGTGTCCGCCGGGCCGCCGGGAGTGGGCAGGAACACCCCTGGCGGCCCGGGGCGGCGCGGCCTGTCCGCCCCGGGCCCGCCGCCCCGCGCACCGTGGTCAGTGGCGGCGGCGGACGTCGAAGGCGGGGCCGTCGGGGCCGGTGACCGTGCCGAGGAACTCGTGGCCGCGCATCCGGCACCAGGCCGGGATGTCCACCGCCGCGGCCGGGTCGTCGGCGAGCACCCGCAGCACCGTGCCGACGGGCAGCTCGGGCAGCCGCCGGGCCGCCGCGATCACCGGCAGCGGGCAGCGCTGACCGCGGCAGTCGAGGATCTCCGCCGGCGCCGTCACAGCCCCACCACCCCCGCCTCGGCGCGCAGTTCCGCCACGACGCCGGGCAGCTCGGCGAGGAACCTCTCGACGTCGGCCTCCGTCGTCTCCCGGTGCAGCGAGACCCGTACGTTGCCGTGCGAGAGCACCCCCATCGCCTCCAGCACGTGCGACGGCCGCAGCGTCGACGACGTGCACGAGGAGCCCGAGGAGACGGCGAACCCGCGCCGGTCGAGCGCGTGCAGCAGGGCCTCGCCGTCGACGTAGAGGCAGGAGAAGGTCACCAGGTGCGGCAGGCGGTGGTCGGGATCACCCACCACCTCCACGTCGGGCACCTCGGCCGCCACCCGGGCCCGGATCCGGGCCACCAGCGGCGCCAGCCGGGCCGCCTCGGCTCCGGCGTCGGCCGCCGCCGCGCGCAGGCTCGCCGCCGCCGCCACCACCGCCGGCAGGTTGAGCGTTCCCGGCGTACGCCCCGCTTCCCGCTCGTCGGCCGGCCAGGGCGACTCCCAGCGGGTGCCCTTGCGGACGACCAGCAGCCCCACCCCGGGCGGCCCGCCCCACTTGTGCGCGCTGGCGGTCAGCACCGACCAGCCCGCCGGCACCGGGGCCCGGCCCACCACCTGGGCGGCGTCCACGTACAGCGGCACCCCGGCCTCGGCGCACTCCCGCGCGGCCCCGGCCACCGGCTGGAGCGTGCCGACCTCGTGGCTGGCGGCGATCAACGCGGCCAGCGCCACCCCCGGCGCCCGGACGGCCGCCGCCCAGCGGTCCAGGTCGAGCCGGCCGAGCCGGTCCACCGGCACGGACGTCGCCGTGCGGCCCGCCGCGACGTGCTGCTCGGCGGCGTGCAGCACCGCCGAGTGCTCGATCGCGGAGTGCACCAGGGCCGGACCGACCCGACGCCGGCCGGTCAGGCCCCCCAGCACGGCGGAGTGCGCGGCCGTCGTACCGCTGGGGGTGAAGGACAGCTCGTCGGCGCGGACGCCGAGCGTCTGCGCGCAGGCCTCGCGGGCGGCGTCGAGAAGTTGACGGGCGCGACGGGCCTGCGTGTAGAGCCGGCCGGGGTCGGCCCAGCCGTCGTCGAGGGCGGCCAGCAGCGCCTGCCGGGCGACCGGATGCAGCGGCGCGGCGGTGGCCGCGTCCAGGTAGACCGGGGATGCGCTCACGCAAGCCAACGTATCGCGCCGGTATGCCCAAGATCCCCCCGATGGGGGCCGACAGCGACCCCAACACGGTCCAGCCCGTCATGGTCGAGTAATCTGCGACCGTCGGTGACGCCTTTGCCGCTGGTGCTGTCGCTCCGCAGGCGGAGGGCAGGGACAAGACACCGCGGCGCGCTAGGGAGGCAGGACCAGGTGGTCGCAAGGAGTTCGGAGGTACGGCCGTCGGCCGTACGGCACAGCGCTTCCCCAGGAGCCGGTGGGCGCCGGGGACGTGGTGCCGGTCGGATCGCCGGGCTCGGTCTCGGCGGAGCGGCGCTGCTGGTCCTGCTCACGGGCTGCGACGTCGGCGCGGCGTTCGGCGGCTTCGGCTGGCCGCAGGGCGGCATCACGCCCGAGTCGCACCGGATGTACGACCTGTGGATCGCCTCGTGCATCGCGGCGCTCGCGGTCGGCGTCTTCGTGTGGGGCCTGATCTTCTGGTGCGTCGTGCGTTACCGCAAGCGGGGCAACGAGCTGCCGGTGCAGACCCGTTACAACATGCCGATGGAGTTCCTCTACACCATCGCGCCGATCCTGATCGTCTCCGTGCTCTTCTACTACACGGCGATCGTGCAGACCGACGTGGTGCGGACGACCAAGAACCCCGACGTCACGGTCGAGGTGGTCGCGTTCAAGTGGAACTGGCAGTTCAACTACCGCGACGGTCAGGGCCAGGACGCCAACACGGTCGCCTCCGTGCTCGGCACCAGCGAGGTCATCCCGATCCTGGTGCTGCCGACCGACCGGTCCATCCGGTTCGAGGAGACCAGCCGCGACGTCATCCACTCGTTCTGGGTGCCGGAGCTGCTGTTCAAGCGCGACGTCATGCCGGGCAAGATCCGCAACGTCTTCGAGGTCTCGAAGCTGGAGTCCGAGGGCGCCTACGTCGGCCGCTGCGCGGAGCTCTGCGGCAGCTACCACGCCTTCATGAACTTCGAGCTGCGGGTCGTCTCCCCGGAGAAGTACGAGCAGTTCCTGGCGGCCAAGCGGGACGGCAGGTCCACCCAGGAGGCGCTGACGGCCATCGGCGAGGACCCGTACGCGAAGACGACGAAGCCGTTCGAGACCCGTCGCACCGAGGCCAACTTCAACCCGGACGACGCGCCGGCCGGCGCGGGAAGCTGAGGGATCGGGCATGAAGACCGAGTGGCGCATCTTCCTGGTCATCGCCGGGTTCCTGCTCTTCGCCACCTTCCTCTACGGCGGGTGGACCGCCGCCGACTCCGGTGGCCAGGTCGAGTGGGTCGGTACGGTCGCCCTGCTGCTGAGCTTCCTGCTCTGCTCGATGTGCGGCGGCTTCTTCTGGTTCGTCTCCCGCCGGATCGACCTCCGGCCGGAGGACCGGCCGGACGGCGAGATCGCCGACGGCGCGGGCGAGATCGGCTTCTTCAGCCCCGGCAGCTACTGGCCGCTGGGTCTGGCCATCGCCGTCGGGATCGCCGGCTTCGGCCTCGCGTTCTGGCAGTTCTGGCTGCTCGGCCTGGGCATGGTGGCGGTCACGTTCTCCGTCTGCGGCCTGCTGTTCGAGTACTACAGCGGCACCCGGCGCACCGCCGAGCACTGATCGGCCGGTCACCCGCGAACGTCCCGAAGGCCCGCCTCCCCGGGGAGGCGGGCCTTCGGCGTGGGACGGGCTGTGCGGGCGCGGGACGTGCTCGGCAGGGGCTGCTCGGACGCCGCGTGCCCGCCGTCGCGGGCGGTGTCAGGCGGTGCTGTCAGGCGGCGGTGGCGGTGCTGTCAGGCGGCGGTGGCGGTGCTGTCAGGCGGCGCGGCGGCGGGCCGGCGGGCGGCGCCGGCCGTTCGCGCGCGCCAGGTGGAACGCGAAGGTGGTGACGAGCACGGCCGCGCCGCAACCCGTGCAGACCAGTTCGGGGCAGTCGGCGCCGTGGCCGTCGGCGCACGGCGGCGCCTCGAACGGCTCGACGCCCTCGCAGGTGTCGCAGTAGAGCTCGCGCTCCGACACGGGCGTCTCCTCTCGCTCCGGTCCCGTGGGGTGTCGCACACGCCCGACGGGGATCGCCGCGCTCGACGGCGCAGGACGGATGTGGGAACTACTCAGCTGTAGTTTCCCACGGGGGTCCGACAACCTTCGGGCGGCACCCGGTGGCGACCGGTGCTCACTGGGAGCGCGCGACCTCGATCCAGCGGTCGAGGACGCGGGCGGCGGCCCCGGAGTCGACGGACTCGGCGGCCCGGTCGATCCCGGCCCGCAGGGCCTCGGTGAGGTCGCCGTCGAGCGGACCCTGCGTGGCCAGCGCCGCCGCCGCGTTGACCAGGACCGCGTCGCGCACCGGGCCGGTCTCGCCGGCCAGCAGCCGACGGACCACGTCGGCGTTGAAGGCGGCGTCACCGCCGCGCAGGTCGGCCAGGGTGGCCCGGGGTACGCCGAGGTCGGCCGCGTCCAGCAGCGACTCCCTGACGACGCCGCCCTGGGCCGCCCAGACGCGGGTCGGCGCGGCGGTGGTGAACTCGTCCAGCCCGTCCTCGCCGCGCATCACCAGCACCGAGTCGCCGCGGGCGGCGAAGACGCCGGCCATCACCGGGGCCATCCGGGCGTCGAAGCAGCCGACCGCTCCGGCGCGGGGCCGCGCCGGGTTGGTCAGCGGGCCGAGGAAGTTGAACACCGTGGGCACGCCCAGCTCCCGGCGTACCGGGCCGGTGTGCCGCATCCCGGGGTGGAACCGGGCCGCGAAGCAGAAGCCCATGCCGGCCTCGGCGACGCACCGGGCCACCCCCTCGGGGCCCAGGTCGAGCGGCACGCCGAGGAACTCCAGCACGTCGGCGGTGCCGCACGTGGAGGAGGCCGCCCGGTTGCCGTGCTTGACCACCCGGACACCGGCGCCGGCCACCACCAGCGAGGCCATGGTCGAGATGTTGACCGTGTGCGCGAGGTCACCGCCGGTGCCGACCACGTCGAGGGCGGTGGCGCGCAGCTCGTCGGGCAGCTCGACCGGGACCGCCCGGCCGAGCATCGCCTCCACCAGCCCGGCCAGCTCGGCCGAGGTCTCGCCCTTGGCGCGCAGCGCGACGACGAAGCCCGCCATCTGCGCCGGGGCGGCCGAGCCGGCCATGATCTCGCCCATCGCCCAGGCGGTGTCGGCGGTGGCGAGTTCCTCGCCGCGCAGCAGCGCGTTGAGCAGGTGCGGCCAGGTCCGATCGCCCATGGCGGGCCTCCCGAGCGTGCGAGATGCGGGTGGGATGGAACCGGCACCGGTCGGCCCGGCGCCGCGGCGGGCCGGAACGGGGGACGTCAGGCGGGTGCGTGCGTCCGCAGCAGCTCGGCCACCGTGGTGCCGGTGGTCACCGGGTCGAGCGGGTGCACCAGGGTGGCGTCGACCTCGGCGTACGCCGCGAGCCACCGGTCGGCGGCGCGGGCGATCACCACGCAGGTCGGGGGGGCGTCGGCCCGGTCGTCCTTGATCTGCCGGGCGATGCCGATGCCGCCGCCCGGGCTCGCCTCGCCGTCGAGCACCAGCAGGTCGATCTCGTAGTCGTCGACGAGCCGGACGCACTCGGCGTAGTCGGACGCCTCGACGAACTCGATCCGCAGGCCGGGCGCGGGGCGCGGCCCGACGGCGAGCCGCATCCGGTCGCGGACCTGCGGGTCGTCGCTGTAGAGCAGGACGGTGCAAAGACGATCGCTCATGCCGGCACTCCGCTTCGCTCCGTGCCGTCGTGCGGCACCATCACACTGAGCTTGATGATTCGTTCGCTGTGCGCGCTCATCGGTCGGACTGGCTCCCACCTCGTAGCCGCCCGCTGATCGTACCGGTCGGTGTGAGGTGTGCGACGTCCGGCCGGTGGCGGTGTGCAGGGCGTACCGTCGGCCCGGCTCAGGCGGTGGACTCCGCGGCGCGCTGACGGGCCTCCTGGCGGTCCAGGTCGCGGTCGACGCGGCGGGCCTCCCGCTCGGCGTGGCGCATCCACTGCACGACCAGCACGGCCAGCATGGTCACGCTGACGAACTCGCCGCCGGCCCAGAGGATGCCGCCCGCGACCACCTGGTCCTGCCACGGGTCCGACCAGGTGAGGCCCAGCGACGGGTACCAGTCGCCGCCGAACAGCGTGCTGCTCTGCATGATGGTGAGCCCGAGCACGGTGTGGAACGGCACGGAGAGCAGCATCAGCAGCGCCCGCGCCGGGTACGGCCAGCGGCCCGGCAGCGGGTCGAGGCCGAGCAGCGGCCAGAAGAACACGCAGCCGGTCATGATGAAGTGCGCGTGCACGACCTCGTGCGCCCACACATGCTCCAGCGTGTAGCGGTACAGGTCGGTGAAGTAGAGCGCGAACGGGTTCACCACGAAGACGGCGAACGCCACCAGGGGGAAGCTGTAGATCCGGGCGATCCGGCTGTGCACGACCGCCAGCAGCCGCTTGCGCGGTCGTGGCGGCAGGGTGCGCAGGGCCAGCGTCACCGGCGCGCCCAGCGCGAGGAAGATCGGCGAGATCATGGAGAGCACCATGTGCTGGACCATGTGCACCGACAGCAGCGCCGTGTCGTACGCGTGCAGGCCGCTGACGGTGACCGCCGCGATGCCGCCGAGGCCGGGGCCGAGGAAGAAGATCGTCCTGGCGACCGGCCACCGGTCGCCCCGGACCCGCAGCCGGTGCACCCCGTAGAGGTAGACGCCGGCTGCCAGCACCAGGCCGACGGCGAGCCAGCTGTCCAGCTTCGTCTCGGTGAACACCGAGGTCACGGTGAACGGCGGCGGGGTGGCCGCGGTCGCCGCCGGCGCGGCGACGGCGGCTGCGGCGGAGATCGGATCGGCGTGCAGCACGCTTTTCAGCCTAGGTCAGGCGAACCGGACTGCCCCGATCGGGCTGTGGATGCCACGGGTTTGGCCCCCCGCTGATCGGCGGCCCCGGTCAAGGGCAATAATGACCGCGTGACTGCGGCCCCAGCCATTGACAAGAGCCGGATCCACTCCCTGACCCGACCAAACATGGTCAGCGTCGGGACGATCGTGTGGCTCTCCAGCGAACTCATGTTCTTCGCGGCGCTGTTCGCGATGTACTTCTCCATCCGCGCGGCGGCGCCGGAGCAGTGGGCGAAGCACACCGAGCACCTCAACATCCCCTACGCGACCACCTTCACGGTGATCCTGGTGTTGTCCTCGGTGACCTGCCAGCTCGGTGTGTTCGCCGCCGAGAAGGGTGACGTCCACGCGCTGCGGCGCTGGTTCACGGTCACCTTCGTGATGGGCCTGATCTTCGTCCTCGGCCAGCTCAACGAGTACCGCGAGCTGGTGCACGCGGGCATCAAGATCAACGAAGACGGTTACGGGTCGATGTTCTACCTGACCACCGGCTTCCACGGCCTGCACGTGGCCGGCGGTCTGGTCGCCTTCGTCATCTTCATGATCCGCACCACCATGGGCCGGTTCACACCGGCGCAGGCCACGTCGGCCATCGTCGTGTCCTACTACTGGCACTTCGTCGACGTCGTGTGGATCGGGCTCTACGCCATGATCTACTGGCTTCAGTGATCTTGGCGCGTCACGAACCGCGCCGCTGCTCCGTCCCCTGAGACAAGGTCCAACCGGTTAAGGACACAGGTCATGACTTCTGACAACGACCGCCGACGCGGTCTGCTCGCGCGGCTGCGCGAGCGGCCCGCGGCGCGCAGCAGGGGCCGCCGCCGGCTGGGTGCCGCGGTCCGGCTGTTCGCCGCGCTGATGCTGGCCGGCGGCGCCTACACCGTCTTCGCCCCCGGCGCGCAGGCGCAGGACACCCCGCTCACCGGTGCCGCCGCGGAGGGCAAGGCGCTGTTCGACGTGAGCTGTGTGACCTGTCACGGTCGCAACGCGCAGGGCGTCGAGGGGCGCGGGCCGAGCCTGATCGGCGTCGGCGCGGCCTCGGTCGAGTTCCAGGTCGGCTCCGGCCGCATGCCGATGGCCCGGCAGGAGGCCCAGGCCCAGCGCAAGCCGGAGCTCTTCACCGACGAGGAGACCCGCCAGCTCGCGCAGTACGTCCAGGAGCTCGGCGGCGGCCCGGTGGTGCCCGACGGTGACAACCTGCACGCCGACGGCAACATCGCCGCCGGTGGCGAGCTGTTCCGGATCAACTGCGCGCAGTGCCACGCCTTCGGCGGCGGCGGCGGCGCCCTGTCCTCCGGCAAGTACGCGCCGAGCCTGCGCCCGGCCACCGACCGGCAGATCTACGCCGCGATGCTCAGCGGCCCGCAGAACATGCCGGTCTTCGGCGACAACCAGATCTCCCCGGACCAGAAGGCGGACCTCATCGCCTACATCCAGGAGACCCTGAAGCACGACCAGGACCCGGGCGGCTTCAACCTCGGTCGGTACGGGCCGTCCACCGAGGGCCTGGCGATCTTCCTGGTGGGCATCGTCGCGCTCGTCTTCGCGAGCCTGTGGATTGCGGGCAAGTCGTGACCGGGCGGCTCATCCGATTCAGTGCCGTGGTGCCGCAGCGCGGCACCGCCCGTAGCGAGGTGACGGCATGACCACGCACACCGAGCACCAGGCCCAGCAGGGCCGGGAGCCGCTCGACGTGAACACCCCCGGGCTCAGCCAGTTCGACATCGTCCGCGAGGGCGCGCGCCGGGACGACATCGAGATCGTCCACTACGAGCCGCAGGTGGCGCCGGGCAGCAAGGCCGAGCGCCGGCTGACCCGTACCGTCGCGTCGTTCTTCCTGCTGACCGGCCTGGCGGCGACCGCCTTCCTGGTCGTCTACATCTGGTGGCCGTGGGAATACCACGCCGGTAGCGGCGGCGACAAGTGGTACACCCCGCTGCTCGGCGTCACCCTCGGCGTGGCCCTGCTCGGCATCGGCTTCGGCATCCTGACCTGGGGCAAGAAGCTGCTGCCGAAGGAGGTCTCGATCCAGGACCGGCACGAGGGCGCCGTCGCCTCCGACGACCGGATCATCACCGGCCAGACCATGCTCTACATGGCCGACGAGCTGGGCGTGAAGCGCCGGCCGCTGCTCGGCATCTCGCTGCTGGCCGGTCTCGCGCCGGTCGGCGCGGTCGCCGCGGCGCCCCTGGTCGGCGGCCTGATCTCGCAGCCGCACAAGAACAACCAGATGTTCACGACCGGGTTCGCCCCGGCCGAGGGCGGCCAGAAGGTCCGGCTGGTCCGCGAGGACGGCCGGCCGGTGCGCCCGGCGGACGTCAGCACGGGCGGCCAGATCACCGTCTTCCCCGGCATCGACCACGGCGTGAGCAACCTGCACGCGGACTCGCCGACCCTGCTGATCCACCTGCGGGACTCCGACGCGCAGGAGTCGCGCCGGGCCAACGAGCGGGTCGGGCACGGCGACTACATGTGGGGCAACTACGCCGCCTACTCGAAGATCTGCACGCACGCCGGCTGCCCGGCGAGCCTGTACGAGCAGCAGACCAACCGCCTGCTCTGCCCGTGCCACCAGTCGCAGTTCCTGATCACCGACAACGCCCGGCCCATCTTCGGCCCGGCCAGCCGACGGCTGCCGCAGCTGCCGATCGAGGTGGACTCCGAGGGCTACTTCGTGGCCAAGTCCGACTACACCGAGACCGTCGGGCCCGACTTCTGGGAGCGGCCGTGAAGCGGCGCAAGTTTGACAAGGCAGCGGTGCCGGGGAACGTCGCCCGGGGAGTGGACGACCGCTTCCAGGTGGCCACCCCGCTGCGCCGGCTGCTGAACAAGGTCTTCCCGGACCACTGGTCCTTCCTGCTCGGCGAGATCGCGCTGTTCTCGTTCGTCATCCTGCTGCTGACCGGCGTCTTCCTGACGTTCTTCTACGAGCCGGCGATGACCGAGGTGGTCTACAACGGCAGCTACGCCCCGCTGCGGGGCACGCCGATGTCGGCCGCGTACGCCTCCAGCCTGGACATCTCGTTCGACGTCCGCGGTGGCCTGATCATGCGGCAGATGCACCACTGGTCGGCGCTGCTGTTCATGGCCGCCATCGTGGTGCACATGCTCCGGGTCTTCTTCACCGGCGCGTTCCGCAAGCCGCGTGAGACCAACTGGATCATCGGTTCGCTGCTGTTCTGGGTCGGCTTCCTCGCCGGCTTCACCGGCTACTCGCTGCCGGACGACGGCCTCTCCGGCACCGGCCTGCGGATCGCCTCGGCGATCATGCTGTCCATCCCGGTGATCGGCTCCTGGGTGACCTCGTCGATCTTCGGCGGGGAGTTCCCGGGCACCATCATCATCAGCCGGTTCTACATCGCCCACGTGCTGCTCGTCCCGGGCCTGCTGCTCGCGCTGATCGGCGCCCACCTGGGCCTGGTCTTCAAGCAGAAGCACACCCAGTGGCCCGGCCCCGGCCGGACCAACGGCAACGTGGTCGGCGAGCGGATGTTCCCCCGCTACGCCATCAAGCAGGGCGGCTTCTTCATGGTCGTCTTCGGCGTGATCGCGCTGATGGGCGGCCTGTTCCAGATCAACCCGATCTGGCTGTTCGGCCCGTACGAGGCGTGGGTGGTCTCGGCCGCCAGCCAGCCCGACTGGTACGTCATGTTCCTCGACGGCTCGACCCGCCTGATGCCCGCCTGGGAGATCAACATCCCGATCGGCGACGGGTACGTGATCCCGCCGCTGTTCTGGCCGACGGTCGTGCTGCCGGGCATCCTGGTCGGCCTGTCGACGCTCTACCCGTTCCTGGAGGCCCGGCGCCTCAAGGACACCAGGAGCCACAACCTGCTCCAGCGTCCGCGGGACGTGCCGGCCCGGACCGGCCTGGGCGCCATGGCGGTTACGTTCTTCATCGTGCTGACCCTCTCCGGCGCCAACGACGTCATCGCCGACAAGTTCCAGATCAGCCTGAACGCGATGACCTGGGCCGGCCGGATCGGCCTGCTCGTCCTGCCGCCGCTGGCGTACTACGTCACCTACCGGATCTGCCTGGGTCTCCAGCAGCACGACCGGGAGGTGCTCGCCCACGGTGTCGAGACCGGCATCATCCGGCGCCTGCCGGACGGCCGGTTCGAAGAGGTGCACCAGCCGCTCGCGGCGGCCGACGGGCACGGCGACGGCCACGGCGCGCTGCCGTACGCCGGCTGGGTCGTGCCGAAGAAGATGAACCGGCTCGGCGCCCTCGGCCCGGCCATCCGGGGCTTCTTCTACCCGATCGAGAAGCCGGCCGAGGCGCCGGTCTCGCCGGGGCACCCGCCGGTCGAGCCCCGACCGGAGCGGGAGGAGATCGGCAGCGGCGAGAGCCGCCGCTGACCCCGCGACACCTCGACGTGGCGCCCGCCGGAGTCCTTCGGCGGGCGCCACGTCCGTTTCCGTCCTCCGACGGTCCGACACGGGCGTGTCGGTCGGTCGCCTCCCCGACGGGGGATCGTAGGAATAACCCCGGTCAGCCGGGTATCCGTGCGATCCAACGTCTCAAGGGGGGAAGCATGTTGGGTATCAAACGCCTCGGCCTGCTGGCCGCGCTGGTGCTGGTGGGGATCGCGCCGGCCGCGGCGGCACAGGCCGCGGTGCAGCCGTCGCAGCAGGACACCCAGTACCTGCAGGCCGTGCACCAGGTCAATCTGTTCGAGATCACCGCGGGTGACCTGGCCCAGCAGAAGGGCCAGAGCCAGGGGGTCAAGGACCTGGGCGCCCGGTTGAAGACGGACCACACGCAGCTCGACCAGACGGTGCAGCAGACCGCGTCCCAGCTGGGCGTGGAGCTGCCGAGCGAGCCGACGGCGGATCAGCAGTCCGTCATCGACCAGCTGAACAACGCCAGCGGCGAGGAGTTCGACCGGCTCTGGGTGACCAGCGAGTTGGCCGGCCACGTCCAGGCCATCCAGGCCACCCAGACGGAGATCTCGCAGGGCTCCGAACAGTCGGTGGTCCAGCTGGCCCAGACCGCCCTGCCGACCCTGCAGGCGCACTACGACGCGCTGGTGCAGCTGGCGGAGCAGCTGGGCATCCCGGTGCCGCAGGCCACCGCCAGCGGCACCCCGAGCCCGGGCGGCACGACGCCGGCTCCGGGTGGCACCACCGAGACCCCGGCTCCGGGCGGCACCACCGAGTCGCCGGCTCCGGGTGGCACCTTCGAGACGCCCGCTCCCACGCAGAGCTGACGTCCGCGCCACGACGGCCGGTCCATCCCCGAGGGGTGGGCCGGCCGTCCGGCGTCCCCGGCGGGCCGCGTCGCGCGGCCGCCGCCCGTACCGCTGCGCCGGTGGCGGCCCTCGGCGCCCGCGTCAGTCGGCGTTCGCGAGGCCGATCGCGAACGCCTCCTCCAGATCGTGCTGGGAGTACGCCCGGAAGGCGATGTGCGACTCGGTGTTGAGCACCCCCGGCACCTTGGAGATGCTGCCGGCGATCACCTGGGCGATCTGCTCGAACTCCCGGACCCGGACCATCGCGATCAGGTCGACGTGGCCGGCCACCGAGTAGACCTCGCTGACGCCGGGCAGGTTGGCCAGGTTCTCGGCCACCTCGGGGATCGAGTCGGTGGCGCAGTCGATCAGCACGATCGCGGTGATCACGGGGCATTTCTCCGTTCGTCGGCGTCGTCGCCCATGCTAAATGTTTCCGCGGCCCGGGGACGGCGGTGTGCCGGGGACGGTGAGGGCGGTGCCGGAGCGTACGGCGTCGCGCAGGTGCTCGCCGGGGCCGACGGTGGCGCCGGGCCAGACGACCGCCCGCTCCACCTCGCCGTGGACGACGGCGCCCGCGCCGACCACCGCCGAGCGGCAGCGGCCGGTCACCGTGGCCGTGGGGTCCACCAGGTTGCCGCCGCCGGCCGCGTGCAGGTTGGCCGCCAGGTAGTCGGCCGGCGTGCCGGTGTCGTAGAACGTGCCGGGGTAGGGCACGACGGTCAGCGCGCCGGCCGCCTCCGCCGGGCGCCAGAGCGCCCGGACGAGGTCGCCGAACCCGACCGGCAGCTCCCGCACCAGCCGCCACGGCAGCAGGGAGAAGCCGGTGAACACGTGGCCGTCGAAGGTGCCGGGCGCCGCCGGGTCGGCGGCGGGCTGGCCGAGCAGGCGTACGGAGTCGCCGTCCCAGTCGCGCAGCAGCGCGGCGATGTCGGGGCCCGGGGGTCGTGCCGGGTCAGCGAGGTAGGCGTCGGCGTTGCCGACGAGGACCCCGCGCCCGGCGATCCACTCCCGCAGGTTAGCCACCCCGCCGGCGGTGCCGAGCGGGTCGCCCGGCTCCACCGAGAGGTGGGCGCGGTCCCCGACGTGCGCGACGACCTGGTCGGCGAGGTAGCAGGCGTTGACGGCGACCCGGTCGGGCCCGACCAGGCCGAGCCCGGCCAGCCGGTCCAGCGCCCGGTCGAGCAGCGGCACGTTGCCCACCGGGCAGAGCGCCTTTGGCAGCCGCTCGGTCAGCGGCCGCAGTCGGGTGCCCTCGCCGGCGGCGAGCACCACCGCGCAGAGCCCGGCCCCGCCGGCGGCCGGCGTCGTGCCGTGGCCGGTGTGGGCGGCGCCGGCCCCGCCGTCGGCGGCGCGGCCGGGGTTCACGGCTTCGTGTCGGGCACCGGTGGCGGGAACTGCCCGGCCAGCGGCCCGATGTCGTAGTACGCGAGCAGCCGGGCCGTCGGCCAGGTCAGCTTGGGCAGGTCGTCCAGCGGGTGCCAGGCGGCCTCGTAGACCTCGGCGCCGTCGACCTTCAGCTCGGTGGTCGACGCCGGTACCTCGGCGGTGAACACGACGTCCACCCAGCCCTTGGCGTGCACCACGGCGTTCGGGACGGCGGGGCTCAGTTGCCGGGGCGAGAGCCGGATGCCGGACTCCTCGTGCAGCTCCCGGGCGGCGCCCACCACCGGTGCCTCGCCCTTCTGCAACAGGCCGGCGGGCAGGCCCCAGCCCTTGCCGGGCGGCTGGCGCAGCAGCAGCAGCCGGCCCGCGCCCTCGGCCTCGCTGTCCCGGACCAGGGTGACCGCGCCGACGATGTACTTCGGTACGGCCAGCCGGACCAGGCGGCGGCGTACCGGCAACGGCAGCCGGTAGAAGACCTGGTAGGCGACGGCCCGGCCGGTGGCGCGCGAGCGGGGGATCATGCGTCCAGGCTAGTGGCCGCGAGGAACGTTCGGACCACCCGGGCCCGGAGCGGTCACTGCCGGTGGTCCACCAGGTCGATGAGCTGGCGTACGACCGTGTCCGGTTCGATCACCCGGTCGAACACCGCGACCAGCAGCGTCTCCAGGTCGGGGTAGCCCAGCTCCTCCGACAGCCGCAGCAGCGGCAGGTCGCTGGCGAGGCCCCGGTCGTGCTTGCGCAGGGCCAGCCCGATGGTGGCCCGGCCGAGACGGACCTTGTCGGTGATGGAGATGCCGGGCTCGGTGTGCTCGGCGAACCAGCGGCTGATCTGCATCTGCGCCTGCGGCGACTTGACGAAGCCGAGCCACTCCCGGCGGGGGCCACGCGGGGCGACGTCGGCGTCGAAGCCGTTCGCCGCGTCGGTCTCGGTGAAGATCTCCACCACGTCGCCCTCGTCCAGTTCGGAGGAGAGGGGGGCCAGCCGGCCGTTGATCCGCGCCGCGAGGCAGTGGTCGCCCCGCTCGGTGCCCAACTCGTACGCGAGGTCCACCGGGGTCGCCCCGGCGGGCAGCACGACCTGTCGCCCGTCGGCGAAGACCTGGACCTGCGCCTCGGCGAGGTCGCAGCGCAGCGATTCGAGGAACTGGGCGGGGTCGGCCGTGTCCTGCTCCCAGTCGAGCACCCGGCGCAGCCAGTCGAGCTGCTCCGCCCGGGCCGTGGCCGTGCCGCCGCCGGAGCGCGGGAAGCGGAAGTCGGCGGCGACGCCGTACTCCGCCGAGCGGTGCATCTCCTCGGTGCGGATCAGCACCTCCACGGTGCGGTTTTTGGGCCCGCAGACGCTGGTGTGCAGGGAGCGGTAGAGGTTGTTCTTGGGGGAGGCGATGAAGTCCTTGAACCGGCCGGGAATCGGCCGCCACAGGCCGTGGACCGCGCCGAGCGCCGCGTAGCAGTCGGTCGCCGGGCCGTCCACCACGATCGCGATGCGGGGCAGGTCGAAGGGGGCGCTGTGGCCTCCGGCCACGGTGTCCTTCCAGATCGAGTAGAGGTGCCGGGGGCGGGGGGTCACCGCCGCGTCCACCCGGCTGCGGCGCAGGGCCGACTTCGCCCGGGCGACCACCTCGTCGAGGTACGCGTCCCAGCCGGGCCGGTCGTGCACGTGCCGGGCGATCCGGGCGTGCTCGTCGGGCTCCAGGTGCAGCAGCACCACGTCGTCGAGTTCGCGCTTGAGCGTCTGGATGCCGAGCCGGTCGCAGAGCGGGACCAGCACCTCCTGCGTCTTGCGGGCGATGCGCTCCCGGGACGCCGCGGACCGGACGCCCAGGGTGCGCATGTTGTGCAGCCGGTCGGCCAACTTGATGATCAGGACCCGGACGTCCTTGCCGGCCGCGATGATCATCTTGCGGATCGTCTCGGCCTCGGCGGCCTTGCCGTAGAAGGCCTTGTCGAACTTGGTCACCCCGTCGACCAGGTGCGCCACCTCCGGCCCGAAGTCCTCGGCGAGCGCCTGGAGGGTGTAGCGGGTGTCCTCCACGGTGTCGTGCAGCAGCGCGGCGACCAGCGTGATGGCGTCCATGCCGATCTCGGCGCAGATCTGGGCCACGGCCAGCGGGTGCGTGATGTAGGGCTCGCCGCTCTTGCGGAACTGCCCGCGGTGCATGTTCTCCGCGATGGTGTAGGCCCGGCGCAGCACGGAGGGCTCGGTGCCGGGGTGGATCGTCCGGTGGGTCCGGACGAGTTGGCTGACCGGGTCGGTGTCGGCGGTGGGCCAGCTCAGCAGCGCGCGCAGCCGGCGGGCCAGCGGCAGCTCGCCCGGTTGGGTCGGAAGGGCGCCCCCCAGGGCGGCGCCGCGTCCGGCGTCGACGTCCACGTGGGACACCTCCTCACCCCGGCTCCACGGCCGCCGACACCCGGCAACCGGGAGCAGGCCCACGAAACGGGCAGGACTGCACTTCTCTAACAGCCTAAGGGAGTGGAGGTAGTCCGATCGGTCACTTGGTCATGGGCGTTCGGTCGAGCTTTGGTGGGACGCGGCGTTCTCGGCCTTGCGCAGCAGGTCGCGGAAGCGGGCCGCGCCGGCCACCGGGGACGCCCAACCGGACGACATCTCCACCAGCCTGGTCTCCGGTCGCTCCAACCAGGACAGGATGCGTTCGGTCTCCTCGGCCGAGGCGCGCGGGACCGGGCCGTGGCCGGGCAGGACGGTCTCGGCGGTCGCCCGGATCGCGGCGATCGTCGGTCGGGGATGGACACCGGGAGGTGAGACCCCCGCCCCGGCCAGCCGGCCGTGCCGCACCAGCGCCAGCTCCCAGCCGCCGTTGGCCGCCGGACGCGCGGCGGCCAGCTCGGCGATCCCGGTCAGCGCCGTCAGCCGTTGCATCCGCACGGTCGCCCGCAGCACCGCCGCCAGCCGGGACCGGGCCACCGCCGCCTCCTCGTAGCGCCGGGCGTCCGAGAGCGTGTCGATCCGGGCGAGCAGGGCGTCGACCACCGGCCCGGGGTCGCTGGCGGTGGCGGTGCGGAACGGCGCGACCGCGCGGGCGTCGTACTCCTCGGGGGAGATCCGGTGCTCGCAGGGCGCCGGGCAGCGACCCAGCTCGGCCAGCGCGCAGGCCGGCGTGAGCGTGCGCAGCGAGAGCCGGTGGGTGCACTGACGCAGCGGCACGGCGTCGTAGAAGCCGGCGGCGGCCAGCTCCGCCGCCCGCCGGGAGCTGAACGGCCCGAGGTAGGCGGCGTCGCCGGGGGAGATGGCCCGGACCACCGACAGCCGGGGGTACGGCCCGTCGGTCAGCTTCAGCCAGAGCATCCGCTCCGGAAACTTCGACCGCCGGTTGTACGGCGGGGCGTGCGCCCCGATCAGCCGCAGCTCCCGGACCTCCGCCTCCAGCGAGTGGGCGCACTCCACCGCCTCCACCCGCTCCGCCGCGGCGAGCATCTCGGAGATGCGGGCCCGCTTCTCCGCCGCCGTGAAGTAGCTGCGCACCCGGGTGGCGATGTCGCCGGAGGTGCCGACGTAGAGCGGCCGGTCGTCGGCGGCCCGGAAGATGTAGACCCCCGGCGCCTTCGGCAGCCCCTCGGCCAGGTGCCGCTTGCGCCGCTGGGTGGGGGTGACCGCCCGGGCGAACTCGATGGCGTCGCCGACGGTGTCGACCCGGTGCCCGCCCAGGCGGGCGATCAGCCCGTGCAGCACGTCGACGGTGGCCTTGGCGTCGTCGAGGGCCCGGTGGGTCGGCTGGGTGGCGGTGCGGAAGTAGGCCGCGAGGGTGCCGAGCTTGCGGTTGGGCACCTCGTCGCGGGTGAGCACCCGGCGGGCCAGCGCGGCGGTGTCGAGCACCCGCGGGTTGGGCCAGCGGTAGCCGTGCTTCGCGCACGCGGCCTTGAGGAAGCCCACGTCGTAGGGGGCGTTGTGGGCGACCAGCACGGCGTCGGTGATGAACTCCAGGAAGCTCGGCAGCACCTGCTCGATCGGCGGGGCCGGCACCAGCATGGCCTGGGTGATGCCGGTGAGCACGGTGATGAACGGGGGGATGGGCACGCCGGGGTTGACCAGGGTGGCCAGCACGCCCAGCTCCTCGCCGCCGCGCACCTTGACCGCGCCGATCTCGGTGATCCCGCCGCCGTCCGGCGCGCCGCCGGTGGTCTCCAGGTCGACCACCACGAACGTCGTCGCGTACAGCGGCAGCGCCGGGTCGATCCCGCCCGCGCCGGGGTCGAAACCGGCCAGCGGCTCCTGGACGTACTCGGTCTGTGCCATCGGCGGCACGCTAACGGTCCGGTCCGACACTCCCGTCCCAACGGCATCAGACGTCACCACCGGTCTAGGATGAGAGATCGGCTCACTCACCGGGCGGTGGGCCCGGCAGCGGTGGGAGACTTGCCACATGCCCCTCACCGAGCCGCACGACGACCGCCTCCGGCAGGAGGATCCGGTCGACGCTGCGCGCGACGCCGGTGGGGGCGCCTCCGACGAGACCGCCCCGCCCGGGGCCGCCGCGCCGGAGGCGTCGGCTCCGGCGGCCGGGCCTGAGGCGTCCGAGGCTGGGGAGTCCGTGCCCGAGGCCGAGGCGGCCGGGCCCGAGGCGCCCGAGGCTGAGGCCTCTGGGCGTGAGGAGTCCGGGCCCGAGGCGTCCGAGGGCGAGGCGTCGGCGCCCGAGCCGGAGCCCGTGCTGCCCGAGCCGGTCCGGCAGCGCATCGTGGCGCTCACCGCGACGGTGCTGCCCGGGCTGCCCGCCGACGAGGTGCCGGTGCCGCTGCGTCGGGTCGCCAAGTTCGCCCCCAACCGCCGCGCGCGGCTCGGCGCCCCGGCCATCGCCGCCCAGCTCACCGCGGACCCGCTGTTCCGCCAGCGGATCACCGCCCGGGTCCTCGCCGACACCGGCGACCTGGGCGCCGCCGTGCTGGAGGGCACCGCGCCGGCCGCCGCCGACCCGGTCGAGGTGGCCGCGCTGGCCTACCTGGCCCGCCCCCGGGGCTGGCGGGAGCTGATCGAGGCCAGCGGCGCGGCGGTCCGCGCCGAGGCCGACAGCGCGGTGGTCGCCGAGCTGGTCCGCGAGGCCGAGCAGCGGGCCACCCGCGCCGAGCACGACCGGGCGGTGGCCCGGGTCGAGGCGGAGAAGCTCCGCGACGAGCTGGCCCGGGTCCGCGAGGAGCTCGGCCAGCTGCGCGAGGAGAGCCGGCAGCTGACCCGGTCGCTGCGCGAGACGCAGGCCCGCGAGCGCAAGGCCAGCGAGCTGCTCGCCACCGAGCGGGGTCGGGCCACCCGCGCGGCGGCGGACGCCGACGCCGAGCTGCGCCGGGTCCGGGCCCGGCTGGCCGAGGCCGAGGCGGCGGCGGGGGTCGCCCGAGCCAGCGCCAAGGAGGCCCGCTCGGTCGACGACGCCCGGCTCTGGCTGCTGCTGGAGACCATCGGGCAGGCCGCGGTCGGGCTGCGCCGCGAGCTGGCGCTCGACCCGGTCGACAAGCTGCCCGCGGATTTCGTCGCCGACGCCTTCGCCGACCAGACCGCCGCCCCGGCGGCCGGCGCCGCGACGCGCGCCCGGGACACCGACGACCCGGCCCGCCTCGACCAGCTGCTCGCCCTGCCCAGGGCGCACCTCGTCGTCGACGGCTACAACGTGACCAAGCGCGGCTTCGGCGAGATGTCCCTGGAACAGCAGCGCAAGCGGCTGATCACCGGCCTGGGCGGGATCGCCGCGCAGACCGGCGACGAGGTCACGGTGGTCTTCGACGGCGCCGAACGGATGCACGGGCTGCCGCCGACGCCGCGCGGCGTACGGGTGCTCTTCTCCCGCAAGGGGGAGACCGCCGACGAGCTGATCCGGCGCCTGGTCCGCGCCGAGCCGCCGGGACGGCCGGTGGTGGTGGTCTCCTCCGACCGCGAGGTCGCCGACGGCGTACGCCGGCACGGGGCGTACCCGCTCGGCGCCGACTCCCTGCTGCGCCGCCTGGCCCGCTCCTGATCCGGGGTGCTTGATCGCTTTCGGGCCGTCCGCGACCGCTTGTCCCTTTTCTGTCGTACCCCGCGCCTACCGTCGTGGTGACCGACGGTGCTCGGGTGGCGACGGTGACGCCGCGCCCGGTCGCCGCAGCGCATCAGGAGGCGAGATGCTCATCGACTGCGCGGGGTGCGGTATCCGGGGCGACGGCTGCGCCGACTGCCTGGTGACCGCCCTGCTCGACGATTCGTCCCCGGCCGCCGGGCTCGACGGCGCGGAGGCCCGGGCGATCGAGGTGTTCGCCCGAGCCGGGTTCGAGGTGGAGGTGCTGCCCGCGCCCCGGCCGGCCGGGCGGTCCACCAGACGCCGGCGCGTCGCGTGACGGGCCACGGCGACGCCCGCTCCCCGGGGCCGGTGGCGCGGGGAACGGGCGTCGGGGGGTGACGGTCAGCGGGACGGGTCCCGGTTGAACAGCTTCTTCGCCCAGAGATAGCCGACCAGCGCGATGGCGGCGCACCAGGCCGCCGCGAGAGCGGCGTTCGTCCCCACCGGTCCGCCGGTCAACAGGCCGCGCAGGGTCTCGATGATGGGGGTGAAGGGCTGATACTCGGCGAACTGGCGCAGCCCGTCGGGCATCGAGTCGGTGGGCACGAACCCGCTGCCGATGAAGGGCAGGTAGGTCAGCGGCATGGGGAGGTTGCTCGCCGTCTCGACGCTCTTGGAGACCAGCCCCAGCGCGACCGAGAGCCAGGTGAAGGCGAAGGCGGTCATGGCCAGCACGCCGGCGGCCGCCAGCCAGGCCGGCGCGCCCGTGGTGGGCCGGAATCCGATCAGCAGGGCGACCCCGGTGACCACCGCCAGGCTGAGCATGGTCTGCGTCAGGCTGCCCAGCACGTGGCCGGTCAGCACCGACGCCCGGGCGATCGCCATGGTCCGGAACCGGGCGATGATGCCCTCGGTCATGTCCATCGCGACCGACACCGCCGTCCCGGTGGCCGCCAGGCCGGCGGTTATCAGCAGGATCCCGGGGGTGACGTAGTTGACGTAGTCGCCCCGGTCGCCCGAACCGCCGCCCAGCCCCGCGCCGAGGGTGGCGCCGAAGACGTAGACGAACAGCAGCAGCAGCATGATGGGCATGCCGACGAGCAGCACCGTCATCGACGGGTAGCGCACCCAGCGGCGCAGGTTGCGGCGCAGCATCGTGCCGGAGTCACGTACGGCGTACGTCAGGGTGCTCATCGGGGGGTTCCCACCTTTTCGGGCTGGCCGGTGAGGGCCAGGAAGACGTCGTCGAGATCGGGCGTGTGCACCGACAGCGACTCCACGGCGATCGACTCGCTGTCCAGCAGGTCGAGCAGGCTCCGCAGCGACCGGACATCGCCGTCGCCGGGCACGTGCAGGGTGAGGTCGGCGGCGTCGCGGGACTGCCCGGGCAGCAACCGGACGGCCGTGTCGAACGCGGCCCGGTCGGCGAAACGCAGGCTGACGTGTCCACCGGGGACGAGCCGCTTGAGTTCCGCCGGGCTGCCCTCCGCCACCAGGCGACCGTGGTCGAGCACGGCGATCCGGTCGGCGAGCTGGTCCGCCTCCTCGAGGTACTGGGTGGTGAGGAAGATGGTGACGCCGTCCGCCACCAGGTCCCTGACGATCTGCCACATGGCCTGCCGGCTGCGCGGGTCGAGGCCGGTGGTGGGCTCGTCGAGGAAGACGACGCGGGGGCGGCCGACCAGACCCATCGCCAGGTCGAGTCGCCGGCGCATCCCGCCCGAGTAGCTGGCGGCGGGCTTGCCGGCCGCCTCGACCAGGTCGAACATCCTGAGCAGGCCCTGCGCCCGCTGCCGCCCCTCGGCCCGGGGCAGGTGGTGCAGGTCGGCCATGAGCCGCAGGTTCTCCTCGCCGGTGAGCAGCCCGTCGACGGCGGAGAACTGGCCGGTCACGCCGATCGCGGCGCGTACCGCGTCGGGCTCCCGGGCGACGTCGTGGCCGGCGACCCGCGCCTGGCCGGAGTCGGCGCCGATCAGGGTGGACAGGATCTGCACGGTGGTGGTCTTGCCGGCGCCGTTGGGGCCGAGCAGGGCGAAGATCGTCCCCGCGGCGACGGTGAGGTCGATCCCGTCGAGCACGACGTGATCGCCGAAGGACTTCCGCAGGGCGGTGACCGTGATGGCCGCCGGGGCCGAACTGGGTGGCATGTCATCTCCTTGACGCCGGCCGTCGGGCCGGTCGAGGGCTGGCCGGCCGTCGGGCCGGGGCGGGGGGACGGGGGCGGTCAGCAACGGCGGATCACGATGTCGCCGAAGGAGGTCCGGGCGGTCACCCGCACGGCGCCCTCGGGCTCGACGGGCGGTTCGTACGCCTCCAGGTGGTTGTCCACGCGGCCGAACTGGGTGTGCAGGTCGAGCAGGGCGGCGGTGCCGGAGCGGACGCCGATGTCGAGCCCGCCGGCCGCGGTGCGGACCGACACCGTGCCCGCCGAGACCTCGCCGATCCGGATGTCGCCGTTGGCGGCCGTGACGGTGACCGGGCCGTCCGCGCGGTCCACGGTGGTCTCGCCGTTGGCGCTCTTGACCCGCACCTCGCCGGTGACCGTGCCGAGCCAGCTGTCGCCGTTGGAGTTCCTGACCACCGCGTCGCCGTCGACCTGCTGCACGCGGATCCGGCCTGACCCGGTGCTGATCCGGGCCGGACCGGCCACGTGCTCGACGCGGACGCCGCCGGCGGAGGTGTCGAGGTCCACGTCGGCGGCGTGGTCCAGTCCGATGTCGCCGGTCGCGATCCGGACCCGGCAGCTGCCGAGCCGGCCGCTGCCGTGGAACGCCGCCACGGAGGCCTCGCCGTGCAGGTGCGAGCCGGTGGGCAACCCGATCGTCACGTCGACCGAGCCGGGCTTGCCGAACAGCCCGAACCCGCGCTGCCGGGGGGACCTGACCACGAGCCGGCCGTCGGCGTACTCCACCCGGGTCTGTTCGGCCGCCCGTACGTCGGCCTCGAGGGCGGCGTTGCTCGGGCGGATCTCGACGTTCGTGTCGGTGCGGTCGGTGGCGGTGACCCGGACGTCACCGACGACGAGGTCGACGGTGGCCGAGATAGGAGCCGGGGTGACGAATGTGGGCACGACGCAGTCCCTTCTGACGGGTGGACGTCCCGGACCGGGACGGGTGGTGGGAGGGGTGACGCGGACCGGCGGGCGGCTCAGCGGGCCCAGCCGGTGTAGCGCTGCCCGCTGAGCGGGGCGCGTCGCTGCGGGTGCCGGTCCGCCCCGCCGGACGACACGGCGGCCGTGGCCGCCCGGACCAGCCAGGCGTTGACCGAGAGGCCGTCGCGGGCGGCCGCCTCCTCGATGCGGCTCTTGAGGTGTTCGGAGAGGCGGAAGCTGATCCGCGAGGTGGCTCCCTCCTCGGCGTCCGCCGGCGGCGGGACGGCCGGCTCGGGGGCCCCGGCTTCGCCCTGCGACTCGGGGCCGGCCGGCGGTGGCGTCACGACGAAGCTCGGCTCCCGCCCGCGCAGGCGCAGCTCGACCGAGCCGGGTGCCAGGTCGCGGGTGATTTCGGCCGCCGCCGCGGTCAGCGCGTCCAGGAGCGCCAGCCGGAGCGCCGAGTCGAGCGGCCCCGCCAGTCGCTCGGCGAGGGCGCGGGCCTCGTCGCCGCCGAGTTCGGCGACGCCGGCGAGTTCCTGCCGGAGGTTGTCGACATACGACGTCAGGTCCATGACGCCACTATGGCATCAACGTGGCGTCATGGCAAGCCATGATGACTTCGGATGGCGTCACGATGGCGAACGGTGACGCCAGGAGGGGTGGATCGGCCGCCGGGAAGGTGCATCGGCTGCCGGGACCGCAGCGTGCCGGGCCCTCCGGGCGGCGGCGCGGCGGGCAATAGGATGGGCGGTCACGGCGGAGGGAGCGGCGGCATGACGCGGGTACGGATGCGCACTGCTCGCGGCGACGCGGCGCCAGGACGGCGGCGGTGACCCCGCGCGGCTGGGCCCTGCTCACCCTCGCCGGGCTGACCCTCGCCCTCCTCGTCGCGGCGGCGCTGCTGATCCCCTGGCACCGGCCGCCGGCCCCCCGGGCCGACCAGCTCGCCGCGCTGGGCGACCTCCCCGCCGAGCAGGTGGCCCGCAGCCGGGAGTTCCGGTCCGCGCTGCGCCCCGCCGGCTGGGCCGCGATCGCGATCGGCCTGCTGGTGGCCCTGCTGCTCGGCCTGACCCCGCTGGGCAGCCGGCTCGTCGAACTGGCCGGGCGCCCGTTCGGCGACCACTGGGCCGCCCAGGCCGTCCTCGGCGGGCTCGCCGTGGTGCTCGTCGCCGACCTGGTGACCCTCCCGTTCGCCGCCTGGCGGCAGGCCGTGCTCACCCGCTACGGACTGAGCACCAACGGCTGGAGCGGCTGGACCGTCGACCTGCTCAAGTCGTACGCGGTCAGCGCGGTGATCGGCGCGGTGGCGCTGCTCGGCTTCTACACCGTCATCCGGCTGTCGCCGCGCTGGTGGTGGGCGTTCGGCGCGGCCGGTGCGGCGACCCTGGTGGTGCTGCTCTCCTTCGTGCTGCCGGTGCTCGTGGAGCCGGTCTTCAACCGGTTCACCCCGATGGAACAGGGCCCGCTGCGCACCCAGCTGATGCAGCTGGCGGACCGCGACGGCGTCCCGGTGCGCGACGTGCTGGTCGCCGACGCCTCGCGCCGCACCCGGGCGGTCAACGCGTACGTCTCCGGGCTCGGGCCGACGCGGCGGGTGGTGGTCTACGACACGCTGCTGCGCGAGGCGACGCCGGCCGAGGTGACCGCCGTCGTGGCCCACGAGCTGGGGCACGCCAGGGACCGGGACGTCGCGGTCGGCACGCTGACCGGGGCGCTGGGCGCCGCCGCCGCGGTGGTCGCGCTCTACCTGCTCGGCTCCTCCGGCCCGCTGCTGCGGCTGGCCGGCGTCGACTCGGTCGCCCAGCCGCGCGCGTTCCCCCTGCTGGTCGCCCTGGTGACGGTGGCCGGGCTGGTCTCCGCGCCGGCGCAGGCGCTGATGTCGCGGCGGGTGGAGGCGCGCGCCGACGCGCACGCGCTCGCCCTGACCGGCGACCCGGCCGCGTTCGAGGCGATGCAGCGGCGGCTCGCCGGCATCAACCTCGCGGACCCCGATCCGCCACGCTGGGAGTACCTCTACTCCGCCACGCACCCGTCCACGGTCGAGCGGATGGCCGCCGCCCGCGCCCACGCCAGGGAGACCGGCCGATGAGCCGTACGCTGCTGATCACCAACGACTTCCCGCCCCGTCCCGGCGGGATCCAGTCCTTCGTGCACAACCTCGCGGTGCGCCAGCCCGCCGGGTCGGTGGTCGTCTACGCCTCGACGTGGCGGGGCGCGGAGAAGTTCGACGCCGACCAGCCGTTCGAGGTGGTCCGGGACCGCACCCGGGTGCTGCTGCCCACGCCGCTCGTGGCCCGCCGGGCCGCCCGCCTGGCGCGCGCGTACGACTGCGACACGGTGTGGTTCGGCGCGGCGGCCCCCCTCGGGCTGCTCGCCGCGGGCCTGCGCCGCCGGACGGGCATCCGTCGGGCGGTGGCGCAGACCCACGGGCACGAGGTCGGCTGGGCCGCGCTGCCGGCCGCCCGGGCCGCGTTGCGGCGGATCGGGCGCGGCGTCGACGTGACGACCTACCTGGGCGAGTACACCCGGGTGCGGCTGGAGCGGGCGCTGCACGGGGTGACCGAGCTGCACCGGCTCGCCCCCGGGGTGGACGTGGACGCCTACCACCCGTCGGTCGACGGCGAACCGGTCCGGCTCCGGCTCGGGCTGGCCGACCGCCCGGTGGTGGTCTGCGTGTCCCGGCTGGTGCCGCGCAAGGGGCAGGACATGCTGATCCGGGCGATGCCCGAGATCCGTCGCCGGGTGCCCGACGCCGCGCTCCTCGTGGTCGGGGGCGGGCCCTACCGGGCCACGTTGGAGAAGCTGGCCCGCCAGACGGGCGTCGACCGCGACGTGGTCTTCACCGGCTCGGTGCCGTCGGCGGAGCTGCCGGCCCACTACGCCGCCGGCGACGTCTACGCCATGCCCTGCCGCACCCGCAACCGGGGTCTCGACGTCGAGGGGCTCGGGATCGTCTACCTGGAGGCCTCCGCGACCGGCCTGCCGGTGGTCGCCGGCGACTCCGGCGGCGCGCCGGACGCGGTCCGCGAGGGCGAGACCGGTTTCGTGGTCCGTGGCCGCGACGTCGCCCAGCTCGCCGACCGGGTGGCCACGCTGCTCGCCGACCGGGACCTGGCCCGCCAGTTCGGCGCGGCCGGTCGCGCGTGGGTGGAGCGGGAGTGGCGCTGGGAGGCGCAGGCGCAGCGGATGGCCGCCCTGCTCGCCGGCTGACGGCGCCGCGGTCCTGGTGGTTTCCGGCGGTGGGGCCCGTCAGCGCAGGCGGGCCAGGACGCGCTCGGCGGAGCCCGGGCGGCCGAAGTGCCAGCCCTGGCCGGCGTCGCAGCCGATCGCCCGCAGCCGCTCGGCCTGCCCGGCGGTCTCCACGCCCTCGGCGGTGACGGTCAGGTCCAGCGCGTGGGCCAGCGAGACGAGCGAGGCGAGAATCCGCTCGTCGGCCCGGGCCTCCGGTGCCTGCAGCCCGGCCACGAACTGCCCGGCCACCTTCAGCTCGGTCACCGGCAGGTCCCGCAGGTACGCGAGGTTGCAGTAGCCGGTGCCGAAGTCGTCGATGGCGATCCGGACGCCCAGGTCGGCGAGCACCCGCAGCGCCCGGACCGGCTCCTCGGCGGTGCTCATCATGGTGCTCTCGGTGATCTCCAGCTGAAGCCGCTCCGGCGACAGCCCGGTGTGCCGCAGCAGCGCGCGTACCTCCTGGACGAGACCGGCGCGGCGCACCTGCCGTACGGCCAGGTTGACACTGACGAACGGGGCGGGCCCGGCGTCGACGGCCCAGCTCTCGGCCTGCCGGCACGCCTCGGCCAGCACCCAGCCGCCGAGCGGGACGATCAACCCGGTCTCCTCGGCCAGCCCGATGAAGCTGTCGGGCCGCAGGACGCCCAGCTGCGGGTGCCGCCAGCGCACCAGGGCCTCCATGCCGAGCACCCGGCCGTCGCGCAGCGACGTCAGCGGCTGGAAGTCGAGGTAGAACTCGCCCCGCTCCAGCGCCGCGGGGATGGCCGCGGAGAGCGCGTAGCGGGCCAGGTCCTGGCGGTCCCGGTCGGCGTCGTAGAGCGCCCAGCGGTCGCCACCGGCGGCCTTCGCCCAGTGCAGCGTGCTGTCGGCCGCCCGCATCAGGTCACCGGGGGAGGTGCCGGCGACCTCCCGCTCGACGATGCCGATGCTCGCCGAGACGCTCAGCTCGTGCCCGTCCACCAGCACCGGCTCGCGTACCGCCGCGAGTGCGGCCTCGGCCACGGCGACGGCGTCGTCGGTGCCGGTGGTGCCCTCGACCAGGACGACGAACTCGTCCCCGCCGAGACGGGCGACCAGGTGCCCGTCGAGGGCCCGGCGGAGCCGGTCCGCCACGGCCACCAACAGCCCGTCGCCGACCTGGTGCCCGTGCGAGTCGTTGACCACCTTGAACCGGTCGAGGTCGAGGAAGCAGACCCCGAGGCGCGCCGCGCCCCCGGTGGGCGAGTCGATGGCCGCGCGGAGGCGCTCCGTCAACAGCGTGCGGTTGGGCAGGTCGGTCAGCGGGTCGTGGGTGGCCTGGTGGCGGAAGCGCGCCTCGCTGCTGCGCAGCGCCCGCTCGGCCTCCGCCCGGGCGGTCATCGCGGCCCGGCGGATCGTCTCCTGCTCGTCCAGCGTCCGGTCCCGCAGCGCGCGGGCGTACCCGGTGGTCACGGCGGCCAGCAGCCGGGCCAGCCGGTCCTCGACCTCCTCCTCGACCAGCCCCAGGTCGCGGGCCAGCCGGAGCTGGACGACCTCGACCGTGCGGCCCAGCGCCTCGGCCGAGGCGATGTGGGCGGCCACCAGCTCGGTGCCCACCCGGTGCCCGACCCGCAGGTCGATCGGCTCGGCCAGCAGCGCCGCCGCGAGTTCCTCGGTGAGGCGTTGCAGCAGCGCCTCGAGCTGGGCCTGGGTCATCGGCAGGTAGCTGGTGCCGGAGACGGCCTTGGCCCATGCCCGGGCGAAGATCCCCGGGCGGGACGGGTGGCCCACGGTGGTGCCGGTCGGGGCGACCGCGGTCGCCCCGGGCGGCTCACCCACCGAGTCGCCCGACGCCGCCGATGAAGGCCGCCCGCTCGGCGTCCTCGGCGCTGTCGGGGGACTCCGGGCGCCACTGCGGCACCCAGACCACGCCGGGGTCGACCAGCTCGAAGCCGTCGAAGAGGGCGGTCAGCTCGCCACGGCTGCGGATCCACAGCGGATTGTCGGTCCGCCGGTAGACCCGCTCGGCGTCGGCCCGCTCGTCGTCGCCACGGCCGTCGCCGCTGGCCTGCGAGAGCACCAGGTAGCTGCCCGGCGCCAGCGCCTCGCGCAGCGTCCGCAGCAGCTCGGCCGGCCGGTCGTCGTCCGGCACGAAGTGCAGCACCGCCACGATCATCACGGCGATCGGCTGGTCGAAGTCGAGCAGCCGGCGGACGTCGGGGTGGGCGACGATGCGCTCGGGATGGCGCAGGTCCTCCTGCACCACGACGGCGCGGTCGTTGCCCTCCAGGATCTCCCGGCTGTGGGCCACCGCCACCGGGTCCACGTCGACGTAGACCACGCGGGCGTCGGGGGCGTCGCGCTGGGCGATCTCGTGCACGTTGCCGACGGTCGGGATGCCCGAGCCGACGTCCAGGAACTGCCGGACGCCGGCGTCGAGGAGGAACTGCACCGCCCGGCGGAGGAACGCCCGGTTCGCCTGTGCCATCAGCGGGGCCTCCGGCACCGCCGCCACCATCGCCTGGGCCGCCGCCCGGTCGACCGCGAAGTTGTGTGAGCCGCCGAGGTAGTAGTCGTACATGCGGGCCACGCTGGGGCGTTCGATGTCGATCTCGTCGGGTGCCCAGTCCGGCCGCTGCATGCGCTCACCCCTCCTGTCGGCGTGCGGGACACCGTTGCCCGCGCCGGTATTCTGCCGGTTGCCCGCCCGGGAGACCATAGCGCGCGGCGAACCCTTCGACGCCGCCGCTCGAGGCGACGACGAAGGGTCCGCGCCGCCCGTCGGCGGTCGCGGACCCGTCGGTGGTACGTCGTCGGGCTCCCGGCGGGAGCGGTCAGAACTTCGGGGCGTCCGGCGCCTCGAGCAGACCGAGCCGCAGCGCGGTCATCAGCGCCTGGGCCCGGTTGGCCGCGCCCAGCTTCTCGTAGAGCTTCGAGATGTGGGTCTTGGCGGTGGACTCGCTGACGAAGAGCTGCTTCGCGATGCCCGCCACGCTCATCCCGTCGGCGAGCAGCCGCAGCACCTGCCCCTCGCGGGGGGAGAGCTGCGGACCGGACGGGGCCAGCCGGCGCTTCATCGCCTCGGCCAGGTCGGCGGCCGTGAAGGCGCTGGGGGAGGAGGCGGCGTGCCGGGCGGCGGCGACCACCTCGTCGGCCGGCGCGGTCTTGGGCACGAAGGCGCTGGCCCCGGCCTCCAGGGCGCCGAAGAGCTGGTCGTCGCCGGCGTACATGGTGAGCACGACGATGCCCATCGAGGCGCTCGACTTGCGGAGCGCCCGGGTGGCCTCCAGGCCGCTGCCGTCGGGCAGCCGCAGGTCCATGATCACCACGTCCGGCTGCAGCGCACCCGCCTGGCGTACCCCCTCCGCCGCCGTGGCGGCCTCCCCGACGACCTCGAACTGCCGGTCGCGCTCGAACGCGTGCCGCAGGCCCTTGCGGATCAGGTCGTGATCGTCGACAAGGAGGACCTTGGTACGGGTGGCCGGTGTCGGACTTGTGGTCATCCTCGGGTTACTCCCCTTCTACTGCCGCTGCGCTACCGCGCACGTTATCGCGCCGGGGCGAGGAGCCGAGCACCACCGCCACGGTCGTGCCGCTCGGTTGCCGCGGCCTGATCTCCAACCGGCCCCGGATACGTTCCGCCCTCTCGGCCATGATCGCAAGACCGTAGTGCCCGTCGGACCGCTGGTCAGCGATCCCCTGACCGTCATCCGACACTTCGATCTGCGCGTACGGCGGGTCGACCTCACAGGTGACCCAGAGATTCGACGCGCCCGCGTGCTTGCGCGCGTTGGTGACCGCCTCCTGGGCGATGCGCAGCAACTCGGCCTCGGTGGCGGCGGGCAGCCGCGCGGTGGACTCGTCCAGGGACAGGTGCACCCGCAGCCCGCCGGAGGCGCCGACCGTGCGGGCGTACTCGGCGATCGCGGCGGCCAGGCCGCCGTGCCGGTCCACCTCGCTGCGCAGCTCGAAGAGGCTCAGCCGCAGCTCGGTGATGACCCGGGTCACCTCGCCGCGCAGCGTGCGCAGCGCCTCGGCGGTCTCCTGCGGGTCCTCGTCGACGTACGCCAGGGCGTTGTCGATCCCGTAGCCGACCATCACCAGTTCCTGCGCCACCCCGTCGTGGATCTCCCGGGCCAGCCGCTGCCGTTCCTCGTTGGTGGCCAGCGAGCGGACCTCGTCGAAGAGTAGCGCCGCCTCCAGCCGCAGCGCGGCCGGGCGGGTCAGCCCGGTCACCCGGGACACCACGCCGGGCGGGTACGCCTGCGCCGCGTCCGCCTCCAGCACCACCAGCCCGACGGTGCGCACCCCGGCCACCAGCGGCACGATCAGGGCGGACACGTCGCCGCCGCGGTGCGACCGGGCCTGCGACCGGGCCGCGGTGTGCGGCTGCTGGCTGGCCCACGCGTCGGCGATGGCCGAGTCCGCGTCCAGCGTCGTCTCCCAGTCGACCCGTTCCACGCCCACCTGGGCGAGCACCACCAGCCGGCCGCCGCCGCTGGCCGACAGCACGGCCGCCCGGTCCGCCCGGGCCACCGTGCGCAGCTCCTCCAGCAGGTGCTCGGAGATGCCGCCCGGGTCCAGGGTGGCCCCGGGCAGCTGCCGGGCCACGGTGCGCAGCTGGGTGAGCAGCCGGGTCGCCTCGGCGTACGGCTGGGGCTTGCCCTCGTTGCGGACCTGCATGACCCGGTGCAGGCCGCTGGCGGCGGCGAGGCCGAGCCCGGCCAGGATCAGCCACTGGGCGCAGACCACCAGGTAGCCGAGCTCGCCGATCTGCCGCTCGCCGTCGACCTCGGTGAGGGCACCCGCCACCAGCAGGGTGGCCGCGGCGACGGCCAGCAGGGCCACGCCCTCGCGGAACCGGCGGCGCAGCGCGGTGACGGTCACCGGGACCGCCAGGTAGGGCAGCACCGCCGAGGCGCCCAGCCCGCCCACGTCCCCGCCGAGGGTGGCGACGGCGGCGACCTGACTCGCGGCCAGCCCCAGCACCAGCACCTCGGCCACCCGGCTGAGCGGGCCGACCGGCCGGTGCTCGGGCGCCAGCAGGGCGGGCAGCCCGGCGGCCGCCAGCAAGGCGATCCACCAGAGCTGGCCGGGGTCGTGCGTGGCGTACAGGGTCAGGACGGCGACGAGCGCCAGCATGACCACGCGCGCGGCGGCGGCGAGGGGATGCGGCTGGGGCCGGGGGGGCGTCGAGGCGGGCACGTGACGGATGGTAGTCAGCCCCCGTAGATGTCGGCGATCTCCGCCGCGTACGACTTGTGCACCACCTGCCGCTTGACCTTCAGCGACGGGGTCAGCTCGCCCGTCGCCTCGGTGAAGTCGCGGGGCAGGATCCGGAACACCTTGATCGCCTCGGCCTTGGAGACCGCCTGGTTCGCGGCGTCGACGGCGCCCTGGATCTCGGCGCGCAGCCCCTCGTGGTCGCGCAGCTTCTCGACGCGGGTGTCCTCGGGCAGGCCGGCCGAGGCGAGCCAGCGCGGCAGCGCCTCCTCGTCGATGGTGACCAGCGCGGCGATGAACGGCGCGCGGTCACCGACCACCACGCACTGGCTGATCAGGGGGTGGGCCCGGACCTGGTCCTCCAGCACGGCCGGGGCGACGTTCTTGCCGCCGGCCGTCACGATGATCTCCTTCTTGCGGCCGGTGATGCTCAGGAAGCCGTCGTCGTCGAGTTGGCCCAGGTCGCCGGTGCGGAACCAGCCGTCCGCGCTGAGCGCCTCGGCGGTCGCCTCGTCGTTGCGCCAGTAGCCCTGGAAGATCAGATCGCCGGCGATCAGGATCTCGCCGTCGTCGTCGATCCGGATGGTGACCCCCGGCAGCGGCCGGCCGACCGAGCCGATCCGGGTGGCGTCGGGCAGGTTCGCGGCGGCGGCGGGGGAGGTCTCGGTCAGGCCGTAGCCCTCGCACACGTTCACGCCGATGCCGCGGAAGAAGTGGCCCAGCCGCGCGCCGAGCGGGGCGCCGCCGGAGATGGCGTCCCGGCACCGGCCGCCGAGCGCCGCCCGCAGCTTGCGGTAGACCAGCTTGTCGAAGAGCGCGTGCTGGGCGCGCAGCGCCAGGCCGGGCCCGCCGGAGGTCTCCAGCGCCTCGCTGTACGCGATGGCGACCCGCTCCGCGCGGGCGAAGATCTTGCCCTTGCCGTCGGCCTCGGCCTTCTGCTTGGCGCCGTTGTAGACCTTCTCGAACACCCGGGGGACCGAGAGCACGAAGGTGGGGCGGAACTCCTGCAACTCGCCGACCAGGTTCTTGGGGTCCGCGCAGTGCCGCATGGTGGCCCGCGCCTGCACCACGCCGATCTGGATGAGCCGGGCGAAGGCGTGCGCCAGCGGGAGGAAGAGCAGGGTCGAGGCGCCCGGCCGGAACAGGTTCGGCAGCACCGGCACCGCGTTGGCGATGTCGGCGTACATGTTGCGGTGGGTCAGCACGCAGCCCTTGGGGCGGCCGGTGGTGCCGCTGGTGTAGATGATGGTGGCGAGGTCGTCGGCGCGGACGGCGGCCCGCCGCCGGTCGATCTCCGTCGGGTCGACCGCCTCGCCGGCGCGGACCAGCTCGGCCACGGCGTCGAGGTCGATCTGCCAGACGTGCCGCAGGTCGGGCAGCCGGTCCCGGACGCCGGCGACCAGGGTGGCGTGGGCGTTGCTCTCCACCACGCAGGCCACCGCGCCGGAGTCGGACAGGATCCAGGCGGCCTGGTCGGCGCTGGAGGTCTCGTAGATCGGCACGGTGACCGCGCCGGCCGCCCAGATCGCGTAGTCCAGCAGGGTCCACTCGTAGCGGGTGCGGCTCATCAGGCCGACCCGCTCGCCGGGCTGGACGCCGGCCGCGACCAGGCCCCTGGCCGCCGCGACGACCTCGTCGCGGAACTGCCGGCAGGTGACGTCGGACCAGGTGCCCCCCGCGCCGGTGGGACGGACGAACTGGACCGTGTCCGGGGCGACCTCGGCGTTGTCCCAGACCGGGTCGGTGAGGTTGGCCGCGTCGCCGACGGTGACGATCGGCGGGACGGAGAACTCGCGCACCTGCACTCCCTCGTGCTCACTGGCCGGGCCGGCCGCCACCACGGGTCGGCTCTGTCGAAACCTACCCGCCCCGGTGACCGGGGCGAAAAGGCAGGTCGCCCAGGCTGCCCGCGGGTCGCCGCCGGACGCTTCGATCCGGCGTGCCCGGGGGCGGCGCGGCGTGGGCGCCGCCGGTGCCGGGTAGCCTCCCCCCATGGCGGACACCTCCACCCAGTCGATCATCGTCGGCGCGTCACCGGAGCGGGTGGCGGCGGTCATCTGCGACTTCCCGAGCTACCCGGAGTGGACCGAGGCGATGCGGCGGGTGGAGGTGATCGAGGAGTACGAGGACGGCTACGCCAGCCAGGTCCGGTTCACCATCGACGCCGGCGTGCTGGCCGACGAGTACGTGCTGGCCTACGAGTACGCCGAGGACCTCTCCCGGATCGAGTGGCACCTGGTGGAGCCCTCGAAGATGCAGAAGTTCCAGCGCGGCTCGTACGACCTGGACGGCAACCCGGACGGCAGTACGACGGTGACCTACACCCTGGAGGTCGAGCTCTCCGTCGGGATGCTCGGCATGTTCCGCCGCAAGGCCGAAAAAATGATCATGGATACCGCGTTGAAGCAGCTCAAGCGCCGGGTAGAAGCATCCGGTGCGACGCAGTGACGCGTCGGGCGGCACGGTAGGGGAGCCGACCATGGGTGCAACGGATCCGGGTTCGGCCCGGGAAGAGGCCGAACGTCTGGTCGCCACGGCGCTGGCCGCCGCCCGGCTGGCCGCGGCCGGTTCGAAGGGCGGCCAGTGGGGTCCGCTCGGTGGGATCGTGTCGAGTGTCCTCGGTCACAGCGGCGGCCCGGGTGGGTCGGCCGGGCAACCCACGGGTGGTTTCGCCACCGGCGCGGCCGAGTGCTGCGTCTGCCCGGTCTGTCGGGGCATCGCCGCCCTGCGCGACCCGAGTCCCGAATTCGCCGAGCGCCTCGCCACCGGCGCGGGCGACCTGGCTGCCGGTGTGGCCAGCCTGCTGCGCGCCTTCACCCCGCCCGAGCCCTCCGCCGACGCCCCCGCCGGGCCGGCGGCCACCCCCGGGTCGGGTGGCGCCGACGACCACGTGTGGCGCGAGGCCACCCGTAGCGGGCATGATTCTCAGCCGGCACCGGAGCGGGACGTCTGGTCCGCCGCCACGCGGGCGGAGGACGAGGCCGCCCCGGCCGCCGTACCGCCCGTCGACGTCGCCGGGCAGGCCACCACGGTGACCGTCCGGACGTCCACCGACGGGCCCGTGGTCCCCACGTCCCGGGCACCGGGGGACGAGGGCGAGCAATCCCCGGGCGACGGGGCCTGACCACCGCACATCCCGACCACGCGCCGGCCGTCCGCCGGCGCCGGTGCGGGCAGCACAGCAGAGGGGAGTGGCAGCGGTGACGCTGACCATCGGAGTCGACGTCGGTGGCACGAAGGTGGCCGGTGGTGTCGTGGACGCCGCCGGCACGGTCCTCGTGCAGGCCCGACGGGACACCCCCGCCGACGACGTCGCCAAGACCCGTGACGTCATCACCGAACTGGTCCGCGAGCTGGCCTCCGGGCACGCCATCGAGGCGGTCGGCATCGGCGCGGCCGGCTGGATCGACGCCAGCCGCTCGACCGTGCTGTTCGCCCCGAACCTGGCGTGGCGGGACGAGCCGCTGCGCGACTACGTCAGCGCCGCCACCAACCTGCCGGTGATCGTGGAGAACGACGGCAACGTGGCGGCCTGGGCGGAGTTCCGCCACGGCGCCGCCCGCGACGCCGACGACTCGATGGTCATGTTCACCATCGGCACCGGCGTCGGCGGCGGCATCGTGCTCGGCGGGGAACTGCTGCGCGGCGCCAACGGCATCGCCGCCGAGCTGGGCCACATGCTGACGGTGCCGGACGGCCACCAGTGCGGCTGCGGCCGGCTCGGCTGCATCGAGCAGTACGCCAGCGGCAGCGCCCTGGTGCGGTTCGCCCGCGCCGCCGCCCGGCAGGAGCCGCACCGCGCCACCGGCCTGCTGGAACTGGCCGACGGCGAGGCCGAGGCGGTCACCGGGCCCATGGTCACCGCCGCCGCGCAGGCCGGCGACCCGGTCTCCACCGAGGCGTTCGCGCAGGTCGGCCGGTGGCTCGGCACCAGCCTCGCCGACATGGCGCAGATCCTCGACCCGCAGGTGCTCGTCGTCGGCGGTGGGGTGATCGACGCCGGGGACCTGCTGCTCGGCCCGACCCGCCGGTCGTTCGCCGACGCCCTGGCCCAGCGCAGCCGCCTCCCGGTCGCCGAGATCCGCCCGGCCGAGCTGGGCAACACCGCCGGCGTCATCGGCGCCGCCGACCTGGCCCGCCGGATCTGAGGTGGTGGCCGTGACGCAGAGCCCGGGCGTGCCGCTGCGCGTCGTGTCGTACAACATCCACAGCCAGCGGGACGACACGGCCGCGCTGGCGGCGGTGGTCCGCGACGCCAGGCCGGACGTGGTGATCGTGCAGGAGGGGCCGCGCCGGTTCCGGTGGCGGCAGAAGTCCGCGGCGCTGGCGGAGTCCTTCGGCCTGGTGGTGGCCGCCGGCGGGCTGCCCGCGCTGGGCAACCTGCTGCTGACCAGCCTGCGGGTGCGGGTGGTGGCCGACCGCTGCCAGCGCTTCCCGCTCACCCCCGGCCGGCACCTGCGCGGCGCCGCGTACGCCGAGTGCGTGGTCGCCGGCGCGGCCCGGTTCACCCTGGCCGGGTCGCACCTGTCCACCGACCCGGCCGAGCGGCCCGCGCAGGCCGCGCTGTTCAAGCGCGAACTGGACGCCGCCACCACGCCGGTGGTCGCCGCGGCCGACCTGAACGAGGGGCCGGACGGGCCGGCCTGGGCCACCGTGGCGCGCGGGCTGACCGACGCCGCCGTGGCCATGGACCGGGCCGACCGGCTCACCTACTCCTGCACGAACCCGCGGCGGCGCATCGACGCCCTCTTCGTCGATCCCCGGATCACCGTGGTCGACTACGACGTGGTGGACACCCCGCAGACCCGCCGCGCCAGCGACCACTTCCCGGTCCTGGTCGACCTGCTGCTGCCGGCCGCCGACTGACCGCCCGGCGCGGCCGGGGCTGGACAACGCGCTCCGTAGTGGAGAGGATGCTGCGCGACCCGGCACTCGTGCCGCACAAAAGGAGATCCCGGTGTCCACCTCCACCGACCACGGCCAGCCCGACCCGGAGGCGAGCACTCTCGCCCTGACCCGCGACGGCCGGCCGGTCTCCGACCGGGGCGACACCGTCTGCGTCGTCGGCGCGGGGGCCAGCGGTCTCACGGCCATCAAGAACCTGAAGGAACACGGCTTCGGCGTCGACTGCTACGAGCGGGAGACCGGCGTCGGCGGCGCCTGGAACTGGCGGCACGACCGCAGCCCGGTGTACGCGAGCACGCACCTGATCTCTTCGCGGCCGTTCACCCAGTTCCCCGACTTCCCGATGCCGGACGACTGGCCGGACTACCCGCACCACAGCCGGCTGCTGTCGTACTTCGAGCGGTACGCCGACCACTTCGACCTGCGCGGGCACATCTGGTTCGGCACCGAGGTCGTCCGGGTGGAGCCCGTGGCCGGCGACCGCTGGGACGTGACCACCCGCAGCACCGGCGGCTACGGCCCGGAACGCACCTCCCGCTACGCGGCCGTCGTGGTCGCCAACGGCCACAACTGGTCGCCGAAGCTGCCCCGCTACGAGGGGCTGGAGGAGTTCCGGGGCGAGGTCATGCACGCCTCGTCCTACAAGGACCCGGCGCAGCTGCGCGGCAAGCGGGTGCTGGTGGTGGGCGCCGGCAACACCGGCTGCGACATCGCCGTCGAGGCCGCCCAGCAGGCGTCGCGCTGCTGGCACTCGACCCGCCGGGGCTACTGGTACGCCCCGAAGTACGTCCTCGGCCGCCCCGCCGACCAGGTCAACGACGCGCTGCTGGCGCTGCGCGTGCCGCTGCGGGTGCGGCAGTGGCTCTACCACTGGACCCTGCGGCTGACCGTCGGCGACCTGACCCGCTTCGGCCTGCCGAAGCCCGACCACCGGGTCTACGAGACGCACCCGATCGCCAACAGCCAGCTCGTCTACTACGTGGGCCACGGCGGGATCGCGCCGGTGCCGGACGTCGTCCGCTTCCACCCGTACGCCGTCGAGCTCTCCGACGGCCGGGAGATCGACCCGGACCTGGTCGTCTTCGCCACCGGGTACCTGCCGCGCTTCGAGTTCCTCGACCCGAAGGTGCTCGGCGACGACGCGGGGGAGGGCCGCCCGAAGCTCTGGCTGAACGCCTTCGTCCCCGGTCGCCCCACGCTGGCCGTGGCCGGGCTGGTGCAGCCGGACTCGGGCATCTTCCCCCTGTCGCACTGGCAGTCGGTGCTCTTCGCCCGGCTGCTGCGGCTGCGCGTGACCCGTCCCGACCGGGCGGCCGCCTTCGCCGCCCGGGTGTCGGCGAAGGCGGGGGAGCGGTACGCCGGGCCCGTCAAGGACAGCAGCCGGCACTGGTTCGAGGTGGGCCACGCCGACTACCTGCGCGCCGTCCAGCGCGCGCTGCACGACCTGGAGGAGGCCCGGTGAGCGCGAGGAGTGCAGCGCAGCGGAGCCCCGCAGTCGCGAACGAAAGGCTGGACCGGTGAGCGCGAGGAGTGCAGCGCAGCGGAGCCCCGCAGTCGCGAACGAAAGGCTGGACCGGTGAGGGCGAGGAGTGCAGCGCAGCGGAGCCCCGCAGTCGCGAACGAAAGGCTGGACCGGTGAGGGCGAGGAGTGCAGCGCAGCGGAGCCCCGCAGTCGCGAACGAAAGGCTGGACCGGTGAGGGCGAGGAGTGCAGCGCAGCGGAGCCCCGCAGTCGCGAACGAAAGGCCGGAACAGTGAGTCACGTGCGGATCATGCGGGGGCGGGAGTGGGCCCGTCCGGTCCGCCCGGTCCGGCGTGAGGTGCTCGGCGCGGCCCCCGAGGTGGAACAGGGACGCCCGCCGCTGCTCTTCGTACCGGGCTTCGGGCACGGCGCCTGGGCGTTCGCCGAGCACTGGCTCGGCCACGCCGCGTCCCGGGGCTTCCCGGCGTACGCGCTGAGCCTGCGCGGGCACGGCGACAGCGGGCCGGCGCCGGAGGCGACGCTGCGGGCGTACGCCCACGACGTGACCCAGGTGGCGGCGGGCCTGCCGCGCCAGGCGGTGCTGGTGGGGCACGGCGCCGGGGCGCTCGTGGTGGCCCACGCGTTGGCCCGCTACCCGGCCCGGGCTGCGGTGCTGGTCGCGCCGGTGTTCGGCGGCTGGGCGACGTTCGGGGCGGCGCTGCGCCGCAACCCGGTCGGCACGCTGCCGGCGGTGTT
This sequence comes from Micromonospora sp. M71_S20, assembly GCF_003664255.1. NCBI lineage: Bacteria > Bacillati > Actinomycetota > Actinomycetes > Micromonosporales > Micromonosporaceae > Micromonospora > Micromonospora sp. M71_S20. The sequence continues at coordinate 426,472 of NZ_RCCV01000003.1, forward strand.
CGGCGGGCCGCTGCGGCTGCACCGCCGCCAGTTGTTCAGCCGGGAGCTGCCCGAGGCGGAGGCCCGCAGCTACGCGGGCCGGCTGGGGCGGGCCGGTCGGCGCGCCCAGTGGCAGTTGTTGACCGGGCGGGCCGCCGAGCCGGCGGTGGGCGACCCGCCGGTGCTGGTGCTGGGCAGCCCCGACGACCGGGTCGTCCCGGCGACGGCGCTGACCCGGGCGGCCCGGCGGTACGGCTCCGCCCCGTTGCTCTTCCCCGGCATGGGGCACGACATGATGCTCGACGTGCGGTGGCGGGAGCCGGTCGACGCGATCCTGGACTGGCTGGAGAAGGACCCGGCGCCGACCGGCCGGCCCTGACCGATCCGGGCCGCGCCGCCGGCCTCAGCCGGCGCCCAGCCGGGTCAGCAGCGAGCCGCTGTCGTCGAGGGCGGAGAGGTAGGAGCGGGCCCACGTCCGGATGTCGTGCCGGTGCAGGTGCGCCCGCATGGCCCGCATCCGCGCGCCGAGGTCGTCCGGGCCCGCCCGCAGCGCCGCGAGCAGCCCCTGCTTGAGCCCCTCCAGGTCGTGCGGGTTGACCAGGTACGCCTGCGGCAGCTCGGCGGCGGCGCCGGCGAACTCGCTGAGCAGCAGCGCGCCGGTGTCGTCGACGCGGGCGGCCACGTACTCCTTGGCGACGAGGTTCATCCCGTCGCGCAGCGGGGTCACCGCCATCACGTCGGCGACCCGGTAGAGCGCGGCCAGTTCGGCCCGGTCGAACGGCTGGGTCAGGTAGTGGATCGCCGGCTCGCCGACCCGGCCGTACTCGCCGTTGATCCGCCCCACCTCGCGTTCCACCCGTTCGCGGAGGATCTGGTACTGCCCGACCCGTTCCCGGCTGGGCACCGCCACCTGCACGAGCACCGTGTCGCGCACCTTGACGTGCCCGTTGGCGAGCAGCTCGCTGTACGCCTTGAGCCGCTGCTCGATGCCCTTGGTGTAGTCCATCCGGTCGACGCTGAGGATCACCTGCTCGGGACTGCCGAGGTCGCGGCGCAGCCGGGCGGCCCGGTCGGCCACGTCGGGCCGGGTGGCCAGCGCGGCCATCTCGACGGTGTCGATGGAGACGGGGAAGGCGCCGATCCGGACCACCCGGTCGTCGACGGCGATCCGCCGGTCGGTGGCGGGGACGTCCAGCACCTTCGCCACCAGTTGGGCGAAGTTGTGCGCGGCCTGGGAGCGCTGGAAGCCGATCAGGTCGGCGCCGAGCATCCCGCGCAGCAACTCGGCCCGGCGGGGGAGCTGCATGAACAGCTCGGGTGGCGGGAACGGCACGTGCAGGAAGAAGCCGATCCGCAGGTCGGGCCGTAGTTGGCGGAGCAGGCCGGGCACCAGTTGCAGGTGGTAGTCCTGCACCCACACGACCGCGCCGGGCTCGGCCATGTCGGCCGTGGCCTCGGCGAACCGCTGGTTGACCCGCTGGTACGCCTCCCACCAGCTGCGGTGGTACTCCGGTTGCTCCACCGAGTCGTGGTAGAGCGGCCAGAGGGTGGCGTTGGCGAAGCCCTCGTAGTGGTCGCGCAGGTCTTCGGCGCTCAGCGGAACGGAGTGCATGCGGACGCCGTCCACGTCGGGCAGCGCCGGCGCCGGGCCGGTGCCGCCGGCCCACCCGACCCACGTCGCCGGGGTGTGCCGCAGGAGGGGATGGAGGGCGCTGACCAGGCCGCCGGGGCTGCGGCGCCATTCGCAGGCCCCGTCGGGCGCCACACTGTCGTCGATGGGCAGGCGGTTGGCCACCACCACGAGGGAACTCTGTCGCATCTCGGGCATTCCGATCAGCAGGGGAGCGACCGCCGCAGCGGAGGAACAACCGGGCAGTCAGCGAGGGATGTGACGGACAGCGGTATTCCTACTGACAGTAAGTTACACCAGTGTTGCGTCCCCGGCGCGGGGCGTCCGTCGTCCCGGGATGCGGGCAGGAGTGCCGGTGGTCAGACGACCGCGCCGTCGTCCGGGTCGCGGTCCTCGTCGTCACCGGGTCGCAGCCGCCAGATCAGCGCGACGAAGCCGGCCAGGATGCCGGTGAAGCCGAACAGGTTGACCACCGAGGGGTCGGCCACGGGGAAGACCGACGGGAAGAGGAAGAGCACGAAGCCGAGCACGATGGCGAGCACACCGACCACCGCGTACTTCGAGAAGCGCGGCAGGGGCGGGGGCGGTGGCGGGGTGTAGCGCTCGTCCTCCGCCTCGTCGTCGGGCAGGTCCGCGCCGAAGGTGTCCAGCCCGTCGAGCAACGACGGCTCGTCCTGCCGGCCACGGGAGAGGGAGACGCCCGAGATGTCGGCCGCGTACGGCAGCCGGCGCACGTCGGTGGCGGTCGGCCCGGCGGGCTCGTCGGGCGTGCCGAGGGCCACCGGTCCGCCGGCGGGCCCGGGCGCGTCGTCCACGTCTTCGGCGGCGGGCCACGGGTTGTCGCCACCGCGCGGGGCGGTGGTGTGGAAGCCGGCGACGATACGGGCCCACTCGGCCTCGATGTCCGGCTCGTCGTCGCGGGGCTTCTCGGGGGCCGTCTCGTCCGCGAGCTGGGTCAGGTAGTCCCGCGCGGTCCTCAGGTGGGACCGGTCGACGTAGAGCCGGTCGACGGGGCGGGACGGGACGGTGGTGGTGCGGGTGACCGGGTTCAGGTCGGCCGAGGGCTGGAGGTAGGCGGCGATCCCGCCGGCGGCCAGGACGTCGAGCAGGTGCTCGCCGACGCGCGGATCCACGTCGCCGGCGATGGCGTACTCGCTCGCGTCGAGCCCGTTGTCCCGCCGTCCCCGGCGGGCCCCACCCGCTGACACCGGACATCCTCCTCATCACGCGCCCGCGGCGCGGCCGCCTGAGCCCCCTCGGCGCCGACCGCACGCCGTGCCTTGAATCGTGACACGTCCGGACCCGGTTCCGGGAGTGCCTTGTGGCGCGGCGTACGAAGTCAGAGGCCCTGTCGCAGGTCGCGCCCGGGGATTTATGTCCGTTCTTGCTGAATGTTTTTCAACGGAGCCCCGCCGACGGTGCCGCCCGGGGAGCCTCCGGCGCTGGTGAACGCGCCGAGCGCCGGTCAGCCCGGGTCGGACGGTGAGCCGGGCCGCACCAGGCCGCTCTCGTACGCCGCCACGACGAGCTGCGAGCGGTCCCGGGCGTGCAGCTTGGCCAGCAGCCGGCTCACGTACGTGCGGGCGGTCGCCGGGCTGATGTGCAGGACCGCGCCGATCTCGTCGTTCGACCGGCCGGCGGCGACCTCGGCCAGCACCTCCCGCTCCCGGGCGGTCAACGAGGCCAGCCGGGCCGGGTCCGGCTCCCGCCCGCCGGCGCGCACCGCCGCCATGACCCGCCGCGTGACCGCGGGGGAGAGCAGGGCCTCCCCGGCCCGGACGATCCGCACCGCTCCCCGCAGCTCGTCGGGGCCGGTGTCCTTGAGCAGGAAGCCGGACGCGCCGGCCCGGATCGCCTCGAAGACGTACTCGTCGGTGTCGAAGGTGGTGAGCACGACGACCCGTACGCCGGTGAGCCGCTCGTCGGCGACGATGCGGCGGGTGGCCTCGATGCCGTCCGTGCCCGGCATCCGGACGTCCATCAGCAGGACGTCGGGCCGCTCGGTGACCGCCAGCCGGTACGCCGCGTCGCCGTCGCCCGCCTCGCCGACGATCTCGATGTCCGGCGCCCGGTTCAGCAGCGCGCGCAGCCCCGCGCGGACCAGGTGCTGGTCGTCGACGAGTCCCACCCGGATCACGTGGTCCCTCCCAGGGGTAGTTCGGCGCGTACCTCGAAGCCGCCGCCGGGTCGGTTGCCGGCGGTGACGGTGCCCCCGAGCAGGGCGGTGCGCTCCCGCATGCCGCCGAGCCCGTACCCGCGCGGGGCGTCCTCGCGTCGCCCACGGCCGTCGTCGCGGACGGCGACGGCGAGGGTGCGGGGGCCGCGGACGACGTCGATCTCGACGGTGCGCGCGCCGGCGTGGCGCAGGGTGTTGGTCAGCGCCTCCTGGATCAGCCGGTGGGCGGTCGAGTCGACCGCGGCGGGCAGACCGGTCAGCTCGCCCTGCCGGTGGACGGCGACCCGCAGCCCGGTGGCCCGCGCGCCGGTGGCCAGGGCGTCCAGCCCGGCCAGCCCCGCCACCGGTTGCCGGGGCTCGGCCACGGCCGGGTCGCGCAGGAGACCGAGGGTGGTGCGCAGTTCCCGGGCGACCTGGGTGGTGGCCGAGCGGACGTGCCCCAGGGCGGCCCGGGCGGCCGCCGGGTCGTCGTCGAGTGCCTCGTCGGCCACGCCGGCGTGCAGCGAGATGACGGAGATGTGGTGGGCGATCACGTCGTGCAGGTCCCGGGCGATCCGGAGCCGTTCCTCCTCGACCCGGCGCGCCGCCTCCCGGGTGTGGTCGCGTTCCAGCTGCCGCAGCCGCCACCGTTGCTCCCGGCGCCGCAACCGCCGGGACCGGACCCCGTCGCCGAGGGCGACCGCGGCGGCCATGATGGCGACGCTGGAGGCCAGCTCGAAGCCGATGAGGTACGCGACGCTCGCGCCCCCCGCCGCGCGGAACGCGGTGGAGACGACGAGCAGGCCGAGCCCCACGAGCACCGCCCAGCGCAGCTGCCCGGCCTCGGCCGCCGAGTAGAGCGCCGCGGCGAGGGGGAGGGCCAACCCGACCGGCGGGTAGCCGGCCACGTAGTAGGCGACCAGGCCGGCGGCGCTGACCACCAGCACGGCGGTCGGCGCGCGGCGGCGCAGGAGCACGAGCGCGCCGAGCCCGACGGCGAACAGGTAGGCGGGGACGTCGCGGCCCCGGTCGCCGCCCACGTTCGCGGTGATCGCCATCGCCACGACGGCCGAGACGGCGACGCCGATGAGCAGGTCCAACACGGTGGCCCGGGGCAGCCGGACCAGCCGGCCCGCCGCCCGGCCCGCCCCCCGCTGCGCCTCGGCCACCCGCACACCCCCGAGCGTAGGTGCCGCCGGCCCTCCCGCGGGGCCGACGGGTGTCCCGACCGACCGTCGCCCTGCGCGGTATCCGTGGCGGCCGGCGGTACGTCGACAGGCGACACCGCCCGCCTGCCGGCACGGCCGCCTGCCGCCGTCCGGGATGGACGCTCACGCCGCGCGGGCCGGATCACGTTGTGGCCGCCGGCATCGGGTTCGTAGGCTCATGCCCACGACGACCCGCGGCGATCGCGGCGGCGTCGCGACCACCCCTGGAAAGGACGCCGGTGCTGTACTGGCTGATGAAGTACGTGCTCCTCGGCCCGCTGCTGAGGCTGGTCTTCCGCCCACAGGTCGAGGGGCTGCACCACGTGCCCGACACCGGACCGGTGATCCTCGCCAGCAACCACCTGTCGTTCTCCGACTCGATCTTCACGCCGCTGGTGGTGAAGCGGCGGGTGACGTTCATCGCCAAGGCCGAGTACTTCACCGGCAGGGGCCTCAAGGGCTGGCTGACGAAGATGTTCTTCGTCGGCTCCGGCACCATCCCGGTCGACCGCTCGGGCGGCCGCGCGGCCAGGGCGGCCCTGGACACCCAGCTGCGGGTGCTGCGCGCCGGTGGCATCGCGGGCATCTATCCCGAGGGCACCCGCTCGCCGGACGGGCGGCTCTACCGGGGCAAGACCGGCGTGGCCCGGCTGGCCCTGGAGAGCGGCGCCCCGGTGATCCCGACGGCGATGCTCAACGCCGACGAGATCCAGCCGCCCGGCAAGCTGATCCCCAAGATCGCCCGGGTGCGGATCCGGTTCGGCCCGCCGCTGGACTTCTCGCGCTACGCCGGGCTGGCCGGTGACCGGTACGTCGAGCGCGCGGTGACCGACGAGATCATGTACGAGCTGATGGAGCTCTCCGGTCGCGAGTACGTCGACATGTACGCCCAGAAGGCCAAGAACCCGCCCGCCGGCCCGGCCCCCCGCGAGCCGGTCCCCGCCTGACGGGCCGCCCGCCCGCGTAACCCGATCAGCAGGCCAGGGCGGTGTCGGCGGTGGTCGTCGGGGGGCGGGCCAGGTCCAGCAGGACGGGGGCGTCGTTGCGCAGCGCGAACGCGCGCAGCTCGGCCAGCTCCGGGCGGCCCGCCGTCGACTCGCCGGCGCGCTCCAGCTCCACCGTCGCGAAGGTCAGCGCCAGCATCCGGTCGGTCACGTCCGGGATGCCGGCGTAGATCTCGGCGCCGGCCAGGTGCAGCTCCGCGGCCCGCCGGTGGTCGCCGTCCGCGGCGGCCAGCGCGCCGGTCACCGTCCGCCGCGCCGCCTCCGACCAGGGCGTGCGGTGACCCACCCGGTCCAGCATCGCGCGTACCCGGGCCGCCGAGTCCCGCCCGGCGAGGCTGGCCGCGTACCCGGCCGCCGCGATCCACTCGCCGCTGGCCAGGGCCGGCACCGCCGACCAGGAGTCGGCCAGCTCGTCGATCAGCGTCGCCGCCTCCTCCCGGTGCCCCTGCAACGCGCGGCACAGCGCGCCTATCCCCAGCATCGTCCAGTGCAGCCGGTGGAAGCCGCTGCGCCGCGCGGCGTCGAGCGCGGCCGCCACGTCGTCGCGGAACGCGGTGGCGCCGTCCTGGGAGCGGGCCGGCGGCACCCGCCCGCCCCGCAGCACCAGCAGGCAGGAGCGCAGGCCACGCACCTGCATGTCCCAGCTGCCGGTCGGGGTGTCCACGAAGGCCTCGGCGGCGGACAGCAGCCGGTCGAAGTCGCCCTCGAACCAGGCGCGCATCGCCTCCGCCGAGTAGCTCGTGGTCAGCGTCTGCCCACTGGCCTTGCGCGTCGGCAGCGACGAGAGCAGGGCGTCGGAGCGCAGCCAGTCGCCCTCCTCGCAGACGGCGTAGACGAGGTTCTGGATGGCCCGGGGCAGGGCGATCAGCTGGTTGGCGCGGCTGACCTCGACGATCGCGTGCAGCTCGTCCAGGCCGGACCGGTCGCCCGCCTGGTAGCGGGCGATGGCCGAGGTGATCTGGGCGTTGGTGCGGGTCTCGGTCAGCCCCAGCCGCTCGCCGATCTCCGCCGCCCGTTCGGCCGCGGCGACCGCCGGATCCCGTTCGTAGTTCAGCATGTGCAGCCGGCCCAGCTCGGCGTAGGCGTCCGCCTTCTGAGGGCTGTCCGGCAGCGGGGCGAAGAGCTGCACGGCCCGGTCCAGGCAGGCCAGGGCGGCGGCCCGGTCGGCGCGCAGCCACGCGGCCTGACCCAGCAGCGTCCAGGCGCGCGCCGCGCAGGCGTCGTCGCCGTGCGCCAGCAGCCGTTCGGCGAGCGCCTGCACCTGCTCGGGGCCGCCCCCGGAGAGGAAGCCGTTGCCGTCCCGGTAGAAGGAGATCTCCGTGCTGAGCAGCTCCAGTTGGAGCCGGCCGACCGGGTCGGTGTCGTCGGCCAGCCCGAGCGCCCGGCCCGCGTGGCTCGCCGCGACGTCGAGACTGTGCAGCGCGTACGCCCGGCGGGCCGCCCGGTGCAGCGCGGCCCGGGCGGGGCCGGCGAACCGACCGATCTCCATGCCCAGCGACCGGGCGATCTCGTGGGCCGCCCACCGGTGGTGGGCCAGCACCTCGGCCAGGTCGGTGTCCCGGCTCTGCGAGAGCATGTCCAGCCACTGCGCCGTCCGCTCGTGCCGCGCCACCCGCTCGGTGCGGGGCAGTCGCTGGTAGCAGACGTCGCGCACCAGCACGTGCCGGAACCGGTACTCCGGCTGCCCGGCCATCGTGGAGGCGGCCTGCTCGTGCACGAAGTCGCGCTGCTCCAGCCGGCGCAGCGCGCGCTCCACCGACTCGACGGGCTGCCCGAGCGCGGCGGCCACGGCCCCCGGCCAGAACTGCACGCCGACCACGGCGGCGGCCAGCAGCACCGTGCGCTCCTTGGCGTCGAGCAGGTCGATGCGGTTGGCGATGACGGCGTGCACGCTCTCCGGCATCGGCAGGTCGAGGTGCTTCTCCAGCGACCAGCCTCGTACGGACTGGCGCAGCGCGCCCTGCTCGATCAGCATCCGGACGTACTCGTGGGCGTAGAGCGGGTTGCCGCCGGCCACCTCGATCAGCGGGGTGAGCATGTCGGCGGAGAAGGCCGCCCGGCCGAACATGTGGGCGTAGAGCGCGGCGATGCCCGTGTCCCGCAGCGGGGGCAGGGTGATGGTCACCGAGCCGGTGATCGTCCCCGCCCAGCTCGGGTCCCGGTCGACGAGTTCCGGCCGGGCGGTGCAGAGCAGCAGCAGCGGCACCTCCCGGGCGGCGGTGCCGAGCAGCTCCACGAAACGCAGCATCGCGTCGTCGGCCCAGTGCAGGTCCTCGAAGACCAGCACGGTCGGCCGGCGGGCGGCCAGGGCGAGCAGGAAACGTCGCCACGCCGACTCGGTCTCCTCGGCCGGCAGCGCGGTCCCCGGCAGGCCCACCAGCGGCCGCAGGGCGTCGACGAGGCGCTGCCGCTCGCCCGGGCCGACCAGCTCGCCGACGGCCGAGGCGAGCCGCTGCGCGGCGCTCGACGCCGGGTCGGTGTCCAGGATGCCGGCCTCGGACTTGACGATGTCGGCCAACGCCGCGAACGTCACGTTCTCGCCGAACGGCGGGCACCGCCCGATCCGCCAGGTCAGCGGCTCGTCGACCAGCCGGTCCACGTGCCGGTACAGCTCCCGGACCAGCCGGCTCTTGCCCAGCCCGGCCCGGCCGAAGACGGTCACCACCTGCGGGCGCCGGTCGCGCAACGACCGGTGCAGGGCGTTGACCAGCATCCCCAGCTCGTGCTCCCGGTCGATCAGCGGCGTGACGTCCGGCTGCCGGTCGGTCGACTGCCGGCGCACCGGGGACAGGGCCAGCCACACCTCGGTCGTCGTCGACCGCCCGCGCAGGGTGACCGGCGGCTGCTCCGAATAGCGGATCGCGTCCCGGGTGAGGGCGTGCGTCACGCCGCAGACCAGCACCCCGCCGGGCGGCGCGACGGACTGCATCCGGGAGGCCGTGTTGACCACGTCGCCGGCCACGATCGCCTGGCCGCCGTCGCGGGCGGCGGCCACGTCGACAAGCGCCTCGCCGGTGGCCACCCCGACCCGGAAGCGCAGCGCGTCCGCGCCGGTGGGGGCGAAGCGGGTCAGCACCCGTTGCAGCTCCAGGCCGGCCCGCACGCAGCGCAGCGCGTCGGTCTCGGTCGCCACGGGCGCGCCGAACAGGGCCATCACCGCGTCGCCGATGTATTTCTCCACCACCCCGCCGTACTGCCCGACGACGCGGCGGGCGGCGGAGAAGAACCCGGTCTGCATGCCGCGGACCAGCTCCGGGTCCGCCCGTTCGACGTACGGGGTGAAGTCGATCAGGTCGACGAAGAGCACGCTGACCCGGCGGCGGTCCTCCTGCGGGGCCGCCTGTCGCCCGCTGCCCGGCCGGGCGGCGCCGCAGGAGGTGCAGAACGCCACGTCCTGGGCGAGCGGGCGCAGGCAGTGCGGACAGACGGCGCCCAGCTCGTTGCCGCAGCCGCCGCAGAAGCGGTCGCCCGCGGCGGCCGTGCGTCCACAGCGGTCACACTGCGTGGCGATGACACCCTCCACTCGCGATCCCGCCGGTGCCGGAGGCGGCACCGTTCCGGTGTCAGTATCGCCGTCTGTCCAGCTGTCGGGTACCGGGCTGTTGGCTTGTGGACAGTCCACCGGCCGGTCCTGCGGTTACAGTCAGGCGGCTGAATGTCGACCATTGACCACAGGGGGATTCCCGATGGTGTACGTGATGTTGCAGAGCGACTGGACCGACGGCAACGGGGTGAGCCACCTCGCGGGCGACTCCGTCGACGTGGACGCCGCCACGTTGGCCGCGCTCCAGGCGCAGGGGATCGTCAGCGAGCAGTCCGGTGGCGGCAAGGACGGCACGGAGTGGGTCGGGCCGGGCAGCACCAACTGGGTCGGGCCGGGCAGCAACACTCCCTGACACCCCGCACGAAGGGGCCGGAGCAGCCGCTCCGGCCCTTTTTCGCGTACGCCTCAGCGCTCGCTCATGCCGGCGCGGCGGCGCAGCGCCGCCACGTCGGTGACCACGATCCGCCGGCCCTCGGTGCGCAGCCAACCCCGGTTGGCGAACGACCCGATCGCCTGGTTGACGCTCTGCCGCGAGCCGCCGGCCATCTCCGCGAGCTGGCTCTGGTTGAGCTCGATGGTGATCATCGGGGCCTGGCTCTCGCCGGCCAGCCGGACCAGGGTCTTGGCCACCCGGCCGGGCAGGTCCAGGAAGACGTGGTCGGCGTTCTGCTCGGTCAGCCGGCGGATCAGCCCGCCGAGCGAGCGCATCACCGCGTCGAGGATGCGCGGGTTGGAGTGCACCAGCTCCATGAACGCGCCCCGGGACAGCGCGAGCGCGGCGCAGTCCTCGATCGCCTCGGCCGAGGCGGAGCGGGTGGAGGCGTCGAGCAGGGAGACCTCGCCCAGCACGTCCGGCGGACGGATCACCGACAGCACCGCGCGCTCGCCGGTCGGCGCGGTGCGGAAGACCGCGACCGCGCCCCGACGCAGGACGATGAGGGACTCGCCGGGGTCGTTCTCGACGAAGAGCAGCTGACCCTTGCGGTACGTGCGGGGGACCGCCGCGGCGATCACCCGCTGCCGGACCTCCGGCTCCAGCCCGGCGAACATCTCCACACCCGTGAGCGCGTCACCCGGCTCCGGAAGGCGCATCTCCACGGCCCAACCCCTCCCCCGGTCAAGGACCACAACTCGCTCACCGGGTGAACCTGAAGGCCCTCGACGAGGTGAACTGACACCGGTTCGGCGTCCGGTAGCGGTACACATCAGATCATGACGGTCCGGTCGCTTGCTGTACACCCCTCAAATCACTTCCGTGACACTCCCGAGCTGCGGCGATCGGCGTGGTGGGCGGCATCCGGCCGCCCCGGTGGCCCGGCGGCGACGGGCGTGGGCGAGGATGACCGGTGATGGTCTACCGCTATTTCTACGACTGCGAGTTCATCGAGGACGGCCGGCTCGTCGACCTGGTGTCGATCGGCGTCGTCGACGAGTACGGCCGCGAGTTCTACGCCGTCTCGACCGAGTTCGACGACTCGCGGGCCGTGCCCTGGGTGCGCCGCAACGTGCTCGACAAGCTGCCCTCCCCGGCGAACCGCGCCTGGCGTTCCCGGGAGCGCATCCGCGACGAGCTGTACGACTTCCTCGTCGAGCCGGTCCGCGACCGCCCGGGCGAGCAGTTGGAGCTCTGGGCCTGGTACGCCGCGTACGACCACGTCGCCCTGGCCCAGCTGTGGGGCGCCATGCCGGCGCTGCCCCGGGAGATCCCCCGGTTCACGAAGGACCTGCGCCAGCTCTGGGACGACCGGGGCCGGCCGCCGCTGCCGGACGCCGACGCGGCGCGCCACGACGCGCTGGTCGACGCCCGGCACAACCTGGCCCGGTGGCGGGCGATGACCGGTTCGTAGGTTTGGTCGGTTCTGTCCCGGGCACCGGTGCGACGTCGAGCCGATGTGAGGGAGAGTCCCATGAGCAACGAACCGACTAACGCCGCCGAGGCCCGGCGCCGGGTGACCGAGCTGGTCCGGGAGGCGCGCATCTGCATGCTCACCACGACGGCCGTGGACGGCCGGATGGTGAGCCGTCCGATGGGCCTGCAGGAGGCGGAGTTCGACGGCGACCTGTGGTTCTTCGCGTACGCCGACTCCGCCAAGGTCCGGCAGATCCGCGTGAACCCGGAGGTCAACGTCTCCTTCTCCGACTCCCGGCGCAACGCCTGGGTGTCGGTCTCGGGCACCGCCCGCGAGGGGTACGACCGGGCGAAGGCCGAACAGCTGTGGAACCCGGTGCTCAAGGCCTGGTTCCCGGACGGGCTGGAGACTCCCGGGCTCACCCTGGTCAAGGTCCACGCCAGCTCCGCGGAGTACTGGGACTCCCCGTCGAGCACCGTGGTCAACCTGTTCGGCTACGCCAAGGCGGCGGTGACCGGCAAGCCGCCGAAGGTGGGGGAGAACCACGAGGTCAGCTACTGACCGGTAGGCCGACCGGCCCGTGGGACCGGCCCGGGGCGCGGTGTCGACGTGCGCCAGCGACGACTACAGTGCGCACTGACGGCCCGCCCCGGGCCGGCAACGGCGCCGATGGTCTGATTCGACACATATCCTGGGGCAAATCGGGCTACACCTGATGCTCCAGGAGGATGAGCAGATCATGCGTATCGGCGTGCTCACCGGCGGCGGCGACTGCCCAGGTCTCAACGCGGTCATCCGGGCGGTGGTCCGCAAGGGCGTCGCCAGCTACGGCCACGAGTTCGTGGGTTTCCGGGACGGCTGGAAGGGCCCGTTGGAGGGCCTGTCCCGCCCCCTGGGCATCGCGGAGGTCCGCGGCATCCTGCCGCGCGGCGGCACCATCCTCGGTTCGTCCCGGACGAACCCCTTCAAGATCGAGAACGGCGTCGAGCGGATCAAGGAGAACCTCGCCGCGCAGGGCGTGGACGCGCTCATCGCGATCGGCGGCGAGGACACCCTCGGCGTGGCCACGAAGCTGCACGAGCTCGGGGTCCACGTGATCGGCGTGCCGAAGACGATCGACAACGACCTCGGCGCCACCGACTACACCTTCGGCTTCGACACCGCCGTCAACATCGCGATGGAGGCGATCGACCGGCTGCACACCACCGCCGAGAGCCACCACCGCACCCTGGTGGTCGAGGTGATGGGCCGGCACGCCGGCTGGATCGCCCTGCACGCCGGCCTGGCCGGCGGCGCCAACGTGATCCTGCTGCCGGAGCGGCAGTTCGACGTCGAGCAGGTCGCCGGCTACGTCGAGAAGCGCTTCCAGCACCAGTACGCCCCGATCGTCGTGGTCGCCGAGGGCGCCCAGCCGCTGGACGGCCAGATGGTCCTGCACAACCAGGAGCTCGACGCGTTCGGCCACGTCCGCCTCGGCGGCATCGGCCAGTGGCTCGCCGAGCAGCTGGAGGCCAAGACCGGCAAGGAGGCCCGCACGGTCGTGCTCGGGCACATCCAGCGCGGCGGCACCCCGAGCGCCTTCGACCGGGTGCTCGCCACCCGGCTCGGCCTCCAGGCGATCGACGCGGTCCACGAGGGCGACTGGGGCAAGATGGTCGCCATGCAGAGCACGGACATCGTCCGCGTCCCGCTGGCCGACGCCACCCGCGAGCTGAAGACCGTGCCGCTGGAGCGGTACGCCGAGGCCGAGGTCTTCTTCGGCAGCTGATCCATCCGCGGCGTCGTGGCGGGCCGTCCGGCCCGCCGCGACGCCGGCTCACGGCGAGGGGGTACGACGGCGATGGCGGGTTCGGTGCACACGGTCGCGGTGATCGGGGCCGGCAAGATCGGCGAGCTGATGCTCTCCGGGCTGCTGCGCTCGGGCTGGCCGGTGGGCCGGCTGCTGGCCACGGCCCGCCGACCCGCCCGTGCCGAGGAGCTGACCGCCCGTTACGGGGTACGGGTGGTCGACAACCTCACCGCCGTGGCCGAGGCGGAGGTGCTCGCCGTCTCGGTCAAGCCGCAGGACGCGGCGACGCTGCTGGAGGAGATCGGGCCGAAGGTGCCCGCCGACAAGCTGGTCATCTCGCTCTGCGCCGGCCTGCCGACCAGCTTCTTCAACCGCCGCCTGCCCGAGGGCACGCCCGTGGTGCGGGTGATGACCAACACCCCGGCCCTGGTCGACCAGGCGATGACGGCGATCTCCGCCGGCGCCCACGCCACCGGCACGCACCTCGCGCTGGCCGAGGAGATGTTCAAGCCGCTGGGCTCGACCGTCCGGGTGCCCGAGTCCCAGCAGGACGCGGTGACCGCGCTCTCCGGCTCCGGGCCGGCGTACTTCTACCTGCTCGTCGAGGCGATGATCGACGCCGGCATCCTGCTCGGCCTGCCCCGGCAGGTCGCGCACGAGCTGATCGTGCAGACCGCGATCGGCTCGGCCGTGATGCTGCGCGACTCCGGCGAGCACCCGGTGAAGCTGCGCGAGGCGGTCACCTCGCCGGCCGGCACCACCATCTCCGCCGTGCGCGAGCTGGAGAAGCACGGCGTACGCGCGGCGCTGCTCGCCGCGCTGGAAGCGGCCCGCGACCGCGCCCGCGAACTGGCCGCCCAGGCCGACTGACTCCGGCGAGCAGCCGCCCGTCCGTCATGTGGTCCGCAACGCCGGGATCGGGATCGTCTGCCATGCGCTCGACCTCGACGCCGACCCGGCCAGCCTGCTCGCCCGGGTCGGCGCCTTGGCCGGTGAGATCATCAGTAGAGCAGGTGGGGCTTGCGGCGGCGGTTGAAGTCCGCCAGCTCGTCGGCCCAGGCGCCTACCACGTCGTCCACGTCGGCGCCCGCGTCGATCATCGTGCGCAGTCGCGGCGACCCGGTCAGCTTGTCGATCCAGTACGGCCGCACGGCGTCCCACGAGTCGCGCCGCCACGCGAACGCCTCGTACTTGTGCGCCTCCACCAGCATCGCGACCGCCGTGCGGATCGGGTCGTACTTCGCGCGGTCGACGACCTTGACCTCGACCCCCGCGCAGAGCTTGTTGAGCAGCGCGGGCTTCTGCCCGGCGGACGTCGGCGTGAAGTACGCCTCGCGGAACTCGACGCCGGGCAGCTCGCGGGCGTTGAGCCGGTCGGACCAGTGGTAGTCGAAGTCCTCGGCCAGCCCGCCGATCAGCTCGAACGGCTTGCAGGTGCCCCGGCCCTCGGTGAGCGAGGCAACGCCCTCGAACAGGCCGGTGCCGGGGTAGACCAGCGCAGTGTCCGTGGTGGGCATGTTCGGGCTGGGCAGCACCCAGGGCAGGTCGGTGTCGGCGGCCAGCCTGTCGCGCTTCCAGTGCCGGCACTTCACGACGTGCAGGTCCACCTGGCGGCCGGCCTCGGCGGGCAGGAACTCGGCGTTGAAGAACCGGGCCAGCTCGCCGACGGTCATCCCGTGCTGCTGGACGATCTCCTTCAGCCCCACCCCGGAGGTGTAGCCGGCGGTCATCATCGGCCCGTAGGCCCGGCCGCCGACCGGGTTCGGCCGGTCCAGCACCACGTACCGCTTGCCGGTCCGGGCCGCGGCCATCATCGAGGTGTACATGGTCCAGATGTACGTGTAGAAGCGGGCGCCGACGTCCTGGATGTCGAAGACGACGGTGTCGACGCCGGCCTGGGTGAACATGGTCTCCCACTTGGCCAGCGAGGCGCCGTAAGCGTCGTAGACGGTGATCCCGGTGCGGGCGTCGATGCCGGTGCCCTCGCTGCCCCCGGCCTGCGCCGAGCCGCGGAAGCCGTGCTCGGGGCCGAACGCGGCGGCCAGCCGCACCGTGCCGGAGGCGTGCATCAGGTCGACCAGGTGCCGGTAGGCCGAGTCCACGCCGGTGGGGTTCGAGATCACCCCGACCCGCTGGCCGGCGAGTTCGGCGAAGTCGGACCGGACGAGCACGTCGAGCCCGGTCTCCACGCGGCGGATGCCGGGCGCGGCGTGACCGGCCGCACCGGGTGCCGTCGCCGCGACCGCGCCCGCGGTCACCGCACCCGCTCCGGCCAGGAACTTCCTTCGCTCCATGTCGACCCTCCCTCGGTTTGGTCGAAACTTAGCTACACGTTGATGCCCCGTCAAGGAAGGTTAGCTACAAAGCCGGGGTGGACGGGGTCGGCCGGCGGCGCTTTCTGAACCGCGGCCCGGCGGCGCGTGGTGCGGACCCACCGGTCGGACGGTGCTCCATACTGGCCCGGTGTTCACCCTCGCCCAGGCCCGCCACCTGATCGCCACCCTGCGCCCGCGCGTCGACGAACTGATCCGCCTGCGGGCCGACCTGGCCGAGCTGCGCGTCGACCTGGCCGAGCGGGGTGCGAGCCCGCTCGGCGGACTGGCCGAGGTCAAGGGGCTGGAGGCGCGGTTGCACGCCGTCGTCGAGGACTTGCACTCCCACGACATCCAGGTCAAGGGCATCGCGCCGGTGCTGCTCGACTTCCCCGGCGAGCGTGACGGCCGGCCGGTGCTCTGGTGCTGGCTGGAGGGGGACAGCGACGTGCGTTGGTACCACCGGGTGGAGTGCGGCTTCGCCGGCCGCCGCCCGGTCTGATCCGCCGCGGCGGGGTCGCCCTGCCCGGGGCGGTGGCGGGCAGCGGGCCGGGCCCGTCGCCCGCGCCGGTGGTGCTCAGGCCAGGGACGCGAGCATGGCCGGGGAGACGTTCCCGCCGCTGATGACGAGCACGGTACGGGTGCCCGACGCGGCGTCGACCAGGCCGGCCCGCAACGCGGCGAGGGTGACGGCGGCGGACGGCTCGACCAGGAGCTTCGTCGCGTCCAGCAGCTCCCACCAGGCGGCCCGGATGTCCTCCTCGGACACCTCGACCACCTCGTCCACCAGCGCGCGGACGTGCGCCAGGGTGTGCCGCCCGGCGAACGGCGCCGCCAGCCCGTCGGCGATGGAGGTCGGCCGTACCGCGAGGGCGTCGCCGTCGGTGCGCAGCGCGTGGCCGACCGCGTTGGCGGTGGCCGGCTCGACCCCGACGATTCGGGCGGTGGGGACGGCCGCCCGGACCGCCGACGCCACCCCGCTGATCAGCCCGCCGCCGCCCACCGGCACCAGGACCAGCTCCGGCGGCGGGCCGTCGGCCAGGATCTCCCTGCCGACGGTGGCCTGGCCGGCGATGACGTCCGGCTCGTCGAACGGGTGCAGGAGGTGGTAGCCGCGCTCCGCCGCGAGGGCCTGGCAGGTGCCCAGCAGGTCGTCGGTGAGGACGACCTCGCCGCCGTACCGCCGGACCGCCTCGATCTTGGTCGGCACCGCGTGCGGTGGCATGCAGACGACCGTCGGCAGGCCGAAGGCGCGACCGGCGAAGGCCACGGCCGCCGCGTGGTTGCCGGCGGAGAAGGCTGTCAGCCCGGCGGGCGCCCCCTCCCGTTCGACGCGGGCGAGCAGCGCGTTCAGCGCGCCCCGCACCTTGAAGCTGCCGGTGTGCTGGAGGTTCTCCGCCTTGACCGCGAGGTCGAGCCGGAGCGGGTCGCCGAGGCGGGGGCAGGGCAGCAGCGGCGTGCGGGCGACCCGCCCCCCGATGCGCCTCTCGGCCGTGATGATGTCGTCCACGGTGGTGAGCTGCACGGTCGCAGCTTAGCCCGGCCCCGGCCGGTCGCACCGCCCGTGGTGATGGCGACGCAGGACCCGATCGAACGGTGCGACCGGCGGGGCGGTGGCGCGACCGCTCAGCGGGTGGCTTCGGCCAGCGCGGCGCGCACCCTGGCGGCGTCAGCCGGCGCCTCGCGCTCCCAGTCCGCCGGGTCGGCCGAGTAGATGGTCCCGTATGCCGGGGTGTCCGGCTGGTAGCGCCAGCTCTCGGCGAGCGTCCCGGCGTCCACGGCGTCGTAGCCGATCCGGTCGAGGAAGGCCGCGGCCTCCGCCTTCGCGCCCGCGTCGTCGCCGGCGACGGGCAGCGCGCTGCGGTCGTCGGCGCCGGCCGGCCGGGCCAGCGCGTGCAGGTGCTTGAAGAAGATGTTGTTGAACACCTTGACCACCCGCGACTGTGGCAGGTGCCGTTGCAGCAGCTCGCTGCTGGTGGTGGAGCCCGAGTCCAGCTCGGGGAACCGGCCGTCCCGCTCCGGGTAGTAGTTGTTGGTGTCCAGCACCAGCTTGCCGGCGAGCGGCTCGACCGGCACGTCCCGGTACGCCTTCAGCGGGATGGTGACGACCACCAGATCGCCGGCCTCCGCGGCCTCCCGGACCGTGGCCGCCCGGGCGCGCGGGCCCAGCTCCTCGACGAGATCCTTGAGGGTCTCCGGGCCGCGCGAGTTGCTCAGCACCACCTCGTAGCCGGCGGCCACCGCCAGCCGCGCCACCGTGCCGCCGATGTGTCCACTGCCGATCAGTCCCACAGTTGTCATGTCGCTTCCCAACCTCGTCCGCGGTGGCGGTATTCCCCACCGGCGTGGTCGACAATTCCGCCCGGTGCCCGGTGCCCGGTGCCCGGTGCCCGGTGCCCGGTGCCCGGTGCCCGGTGCCCGGTGCCCGGTGGGCCGGTCGACGGCGTCGGACCGGGTGCGGGTCGGGCGGCCGGCGGGGGCGGTCCGCGCGCCCGTCCGCCCAACGTACTGCCGGCCGGGGTGCGGGGGGCCGGCTTCGGGACAACGCCTGCCGGGCGGCCCGCATCGCCGTCGCGGGGGGACCGGTGTCGGCCCTGGCGGCTAGCCTGCCTCCACTTGCGAACACGGATTGGGGAGTGCGATGGGCACGTGGGCGGCGGGGCCATTCGACAACGACGTGGCGGCGGACTGGTGCGCCGGCCTCGACGAGGCGTCGCCGGAGCGGCGGCCCCTGCTGGTCGAGCAGGCGCTGCGCGAGGCGGCGGGGGAGGACGACTTCCTGGACTCGTGGCCCGGCGCCAAGGCGGTCGCGGCGTCGGCGGTGGTCGCCGCGCACCTTCCCGGCGGCCCGCCGGTCGACTCGGCGTACGCGCCGGACTTCCTCACCGCCGGCGGGCGCCTCACGCTCTCCGCGGAGCTGCCGGCGCTGGCCCTGCGGGCGCTGGAGCGGGTGCTCGCCGACGGGTCCGAGCTGGCCGAGCTCTGGGACGAGGCCGGTGAGCTAGACGAGTTCGCCGCCGCGCTCGCCCCGATCCGGGCCGCGCTGGCCGACCCGACCGGGGCCGCCGCCGTCGGGGGCTGAGGCGCGGGGTTCACCGCCGGCGGGGACCGGGCAGGGGGCGCCCGGCCGGACCGCCCGGATCGCCGTCGCGCCGGACCGCCGCCACCACCCGCTCGACCCGTACGCCGGTCGTCGGGTCGGTCCAGACGAACACCACCGGCCTGGCCGCCGCGAAGAGCTCCCAGACGAACGGCGGCAGGTCCTCGGGCGACATCCGGATGTAGGGCGTCGCGTCGTCGACCCGACCGAGCAGGTGCTCCAACGCGAAGCGGTGCCGTCCCGAGCCGTCGAGGTGCTCGGGAGCCGGCGGGACGTGGCGCAGGCTCCCCTGGTCGCGCAGCACGTCGTCCGGCACGGCGGCGTCGAGCACCACCCGGCCGGCGTCGAGCGGGCGCTGGATGCTGACGTGGTGGTCGGGCGGGACCTGGCCCGGCGCGAGCATCCCCTGCACCGCGAAGAACATCCCGACCCCCTCCGCCCGAATCGTCCCGGGTGTCGCCGATCGTAGTCCGCCCGACACGCAGCGGCTCGATCGAGGCGGGTGGCGTCAGACCGCTGGGGGCAGCACCTTCTCGATCGCGGCGCGCAGGTCGGTCGAGCCGGGCTCGACGGTGGGTGCGAACCGGGCCGCCACCGTGCCGTCCGGGGCGACGAGGAACTTCTCGAAGTTCCACCGCACGTCGCCGGCGTGGCCCTCCGCGTCGGCCGTGCCGACCAGCGCCGCATAGAGCGGGTGGCGGCCGGGGCCGTTCACGTCGACCTTCTCGGTGAGCGGGAAGGTCACCCCGTAGTTGACCTGGCAGAAGTCGCTGATCTCGGCGGCGGTGCCCGGCTCCTGGCCGGCGAACTGGTTGCAGGGCACGCCGAGCACCACCAGGCCGCGGTCGGCGTACTCGTCGTGCAGCGCCTGGAGGCCGGCGTACTGCGGGGTGAGGCCGCAGCGCGAGGCGACGTTGACCACCAGCAGCGCGCGTCCGCGGTACTGCGCGAGGTCGGCCGGGCCTCCGGCCAGGGCGTCGATCCGGGTGTCGAAGACGGTCATGGACCGAGGCTACGCGCCGCCACCGCGGCCGCCGCTCGCGCCGCCAGTGGGCCGCCGCTGAGGGAGCGGCCGGGAGGCTGGTCGCGCTCCCAGTCGAAATCGATACATGCACATCTTGACGAAGGGATGACGGCGTGAGTAGCGTCTCACCATCAATCTGGAAAGTTTCCTAACTGTTTAGGGAGACGCCGCATGAAGAGATCGCTCCGCCGGGCCCTCTGGGTCGGCGCCGTGATGGCGGTGACCGCCGCCACGGTCCCGATGGCCAGTGCGTTCGGCGCCGGCAGTGTGACCGCCGGGTTCGCCAAGGCGCAGGACTGGGGGACCGGTCACGAGACGCGGGTGACCGTCACCAACGGGACGAGCGCCCCGGTGAGCACCTGGCGCATCGAGTTCGACCTGCCGTCGGGCACCAGCATCAGCAGTTCCTGGGACGCCGACGTCACTCGCACCGGCGACCACTACGTCGCGGTCAAGAAGAGCTGGGCCGGCCCGATCGCGGCGGGCGCCTCGTTCAGCTGGGGCTACAACGGCACCGGCGCGTACAAGGCGCCGCTGAACTGCACGATCAACGGCGCGCCGTGCGGTGGCGGCACCCCGCCCCCCACCACCGCGCCGCCCACCACCACCCCGCCGACCACGGCGCCGCCCACGACCCCGCCGCCGAGCACGCCTCCGCCCACCACCCCGCCGCCGGGCCCGGGCGGCAAGAAGGTCGTCGGCTACTTCGCGCAGTGGGGCGTCTACGCCCGCAACTACCACGTGAAGAACATCCACACCAGCGGCTCGGCCGCCAAGCTGACCCACATCCTGTACGCCTTCGGCAACACCACCGGTGGCCGCTGCACCATCGGTGACAGCTACGCCGACTACGAGAAGGCCTACACCGCGGCGGACAGCGTCGACGGCGTCGCCGACACCTGGGACCAGCCGCTGCGCGGCAGCTTCAACCAGCTGCGCAAGCTCAAGAAGATGTACCCGAACCTGAAGGTGATCTGGTCCTTCGGCGGCTGGACCTGGTCGGGCGGCTTCACCCAGGCCGCGCAGAACCCGGCCGCGTTCGCCGAGAGCTGCCACAACCTGGTCGAGGACCCGCGCTGGGCGGACGTCTTCGACGGCATCGACGTCGACTGGGAGTACCCGAACGCCTGCGGGCTCACCTGCGACAGCAGCGGCCCGAACGCCTTCAAGAACGTGGTCAGCGCGCTGCGCTCGAAGTTCGGCTCGTCGGCGCTGGTCACCGCCGCGATCACGGCGGACGGCAGCAACGGCGGCAAGATCGACGCCACCGACTACGCCGGCGCCGCGACGCACCTCAACTGGATCATGCCGATGACGTACGACTACTTCGGCGCCTTCAACGCGCAGGGCCCCACCGCCCCGCACTCCCCGCTCACCTCGTACGCCGGCATCCCGCAGCAGGGCTTCTGGTCCGACGCGGCGATCCAGAAGCTCAAGAGCAAGGGCATCCCGTCGGACAAGCTGCTGCTCGGCATCGGCTTCTACGGCCGGGGTTGGACCGGGGTGACCCAGACCGCCCCGGGTGGCACCGCCACCGGCCCCGCCCCGGGCACCTACGAGCAGGGCATCGAGGACTACAAGGTCCTCAAGAACACCTGCCCGGCCACCGGCACCGTCGCCGGCACGGCGTACGCCAAGTGCGGCAGCAACTGGTGGAGCTACGACACCCCCTCCACGATCAACGGCAAGATGACGTACGCGAAGAACCAGGGCCTCGGTGGCGCCTTCTTCTGGGAGCTCTCCGGTGACACCGGTAACGGCGAGCTGATCGGCGCCATCAAGGGCGGTCTCGGCTGAGCCGAGTGCCGACGCACCACCCACACGGCGGGGAGGGACCACGCACCGGTCCCTCCCCGCCCGCTGTGCCCGGGTCGTGGGGAGCCTCCCGCGTCGGCCCGGTCGGGCGGCCGGTGGCGTTCGGTGACGGGCACGTCGGTGGCGGGGACCGGACGGTTCGGGCGCGGCGGCGTCCGGGCACATGTGTCGATGTGACAGACTCGCCGCTCAACGGGCTCGATGTCCACGGTGACGGAGGTGGCGATGCGCGCGACGCGCGGGAGGCTCGCGGCGGGCGCCGTGCTGCTCGGGACCTTTCCCCTCGTCCTGCTCGGCTGCGGCATCGGCGAGGAGGAGGACCCGGCGACCAAGCCCGGGCGGGCCCCGGCCGAGGAGGCCACCACGAAGTCGCGGGAACGGGTGCAGGCCTACCTCGACGCGATGACCGCCAAGGACGTCGCGGCCGGGCGCAGCCAGCTCTGCGCCGCCCTCCAGCAGAGCTTCGACACCGCCGCGACCGGCCCCAACGGCGACTTCGCCGACCACTTCACGGTGCCGCGGGCCGAGATCACCGACATCCGCTCCGGTCCCCGGGGCCAGGAGGTGAGCACGTCGATCTCGGTCGCCGCCGGCTCCCGCACGCTCACCCGGCCGCTGCTGTTCACGGTCACCCGCGACGGCGCCGACTGGTGCATCGCCGCCGAGGCGCCGGGCGGCAACACCCCGGCCCCCGCCGCCACCGGCTGACCCTGCCTCCGGGTGAGTCCGCTCTCACCTGCCGGAACCATCCCCCTCGCCGGTCGGTCGCCGGGCCGCTCGCCGTAGGCTTTCGTCATGCGCCATGAGTGGCATCAGCTGAGCCATCCCGCGGTGGGCAGCCCTGGGCTGCAGACCAGCCGTCCGACCGTCGACTCCGCCGAGGACGCGGCCCTCGGCCTCGACCGCTGGCGGGAGCTGCCGCGTGCGCAGACCCCGCCCTGGCCGGACCCGGCGGGCGTCGCCGAGGTCTGCAAGGTGCTCGACACCGTGCCCTCGGTGGTGGCGCCCTACGAGGTCGACCAGCTGCGGCAGCGGCTGGCGCTGGTGTGCGAGGGCAAGGCGTTCCTGCTCCAGGGCGGCGACTGCGCGGAGACCTTCGTCGACAACACCGAGAGCCACCTGCTGGCCAACGCCCGCACCCTGCTCCAGATGGCGATCGTGCTCACCTACGGTGCCTCGCTGCCGGTGGTCAAGGTGGCCCGGGTCGCCGGGCAGTACACCAAGCCCCGGTCGCTGCCGACCGACGCGCGCGGCCTGCCCGCCTACCGCGGTGACATGATCAACTCGCTGGAGGCGACGCCGGAGGCGCGGGCCGCCGACCCGCAGCGCATGATCCGGGCGTACGCGAACTCGGCCGCCGCGATGAACATGCTCCGCGCCTACCTGGCCGGCGGGCTGGCCGACCTGCACGCCGTGCACGACTGGAACAAGGGCTTCGTCAAGAACTCCCCGGCCGGCGAGCGCTACGAGGCGATCGCCCGGGAGATCGACCGGGCGTTGGCCTTCATCCGGGCCTGCGGGATGACCGACGACGAGGCGCTGCGCACCGTCACCCTCTACTGCTCGCACGAGGCCCTCGCCCTGGAGTACGACCGGGCGCTGACCCGGGTCTCCGACCGCCGGGCGTACGGCCTGTCCGGGCACTTCCTGTGGATCGGCGAGCGCACCCGGCAGATCGACGGGGCGCACATCGACTTCATCTCCCGCATCGCCAACCCCATTGGCGTGAAGCTCGGCCCGACGACGACCCCGGACGAGGCGATCGAGCTCTGCGAGAAGCTCAACCCGGAGAACGTCCCCGGCCGGCTCACCCTGATCAGCCGGATGGGCAACCACCGGGTCCGCGACGCCCTGCCGCCGATCGTGGCGAAGGTGACCGCCGCCGGCGCCAAGGTGGTCTGGCAGTGCGACCCGATGCACGGCAACACGCACGAGTCGTCCAACGGCTACAAGACCCGGCACTTCGACCGCATCGTCGACGAGGTGCTCGGCTACTTCGAGGTGCACCGGGGCCTGGAGACCCACCCGGGCGGGCTGCACGTGGAACTGACCGGCGAGGACGTCACCGAGTGCCTCGGCGGCGCCCAGGGCATCGAGGACCTCGACCTGCCCGGCCGGTACGAGACCGCCTGCGACCCGCGACTGAACACCCAGCAGTCGCTGGAGCTGGCCTTCCTCGTGGCGGAGATGCTCCGTGGCTGACGCGAGGAGTGAGCTTGCGAGCCCCGCAGTCGGCGGCCGGAGGGATGACAGTGGCTGACGCGAGGAGTGAGCTTGCGAGCCCCGCAGTCGGCAGCCGGAAGGACGACCGTGCCTGATCAGTTCGTGGACCTGCGTTCGGACACCGTGACCCGGCCGACGCCGGGGATGCGGGAGGCGATGGCCACCGCCGACGTCGGCGACGACGTCTACGGCGAGGACCCGACCGTCAACGCGCTGGAGGCCGAGGTCGCCGCGCTGTTCGGGCACGAGGCGGCGCTGTTCGCCCCGAGCGGGTCGATGGCCAACCAGATCGCCCTGCAACTGGTGGTGCCGCCGGGCAACGAACTGCTCTGCGACGCCGACGCGCACGTGGTGACGTACGAGATCGGGGCCGCCGCGGCGTACGGCGGGATCTCCTCGCGGACCTGGCCGGCGGTCGGCGCGGACATCGACCCGGACGCGGTCGCCGCCATGGTCCGCCCGGACGGCTACTGGGCGGTGCCCACCCGGGCGATCGCCGTCGAGCAGACCCACAACCGGGGCGGCGGCGGGGTGATCCCGCTGGCCACCCTGCGCGAGCTGCGCCGGGTCGCCGACGACGCGCAGGCCGCGCTGCACTGCGACGGCGCCCGGATCTGGCACGCGCACGTCGCCGACGGCGTGCCGCTGGCCGACTACGGCGCCCTCTTCGACACCCTGTCGGTCTGCCTCTCCAAGGGCCTCGGCGCGCCGGTCGGCTCGCTGGTCGTCGGCAGCGCCGACAAGATCGAGCGGGCCCGGTTCGTCCGCAAGCGGATGGGCGGCGGGATGCGGCAGGCCGGCATCCTGGCCGCCGCCGGCCGGTACGCCCTCGCCCACCACGTCGACCGGCTCGCCGCCGACCACGCCCGGGCGGCCCGGCTCGCCGAGGCGATCGCCCCGTTCGGGGTGCTGGCCACGACCGTCCGGACCAACCTGGTGCCGCTGGACCTGACCAAGGCGCCGCTGGACGCGCACGCCCTGGCCGCCGCCGCCCGCGCCGAGGGCGTCCTGGTCTCGGTGCTCGGCCCCCGCACGGCCCGCCTGGTCACCCACATGGACGTCGACGACGCCGGCATCGACCGCGCCGTGGACGTCCTCACCCGCATCCTGCGGGGCTGACCGCCCCGCCGGCCCGCGTCAGGGGTGCAGGCGCCTGAGGGTGGCGATGTCGGCGGCGTGGCCGACGTGCTTCTCCGTCGGCGTCTCCACCACGACCGGGACGCCGGCGGTGGCCGGATGCGCCATCAGCTCGGCGAACGCCGGCTCGCCGATGGTGCCCTTGCCGATGTTCTCGTGCCGGTCCCGGGTGGAGCCGCAGAGGTCCTTCGAGTCGTTCGCGTGCACCAGCCGCAGCCGGTCGGCCCCGACCGTCGCCACGAGCGTGTCGAGCGTCGCGGTCATGCCGCCCTCGACGGCCAGGTCGTGCCCGGCGGCCCAGGCGTGGCACGTGTCGAAGCAGACCCCGAGCCAGGGGTGCCGTTCCACCGCGTCGAGGTAGGGCCCGAGCTGCTCCACCCGGGAGGCGAGCGAGCGACCGCCGCCCGCGCTCGGCTCGACCAGCAGCCGAGGGCCCTCCGCTGCCGCCGCCTCGTCGAGCAGCGGCAGCAACGTCTCGCGTACCTGCCGCATGGCGGCCTCGGCGTACCCCTCGTCGACCGCGCTGCCGGCGTGGAAGACGACACCCTCGGCGCCGATCGCCCGGCCCCGGCGCAGCGCGTGGGCGAGCGTCTCCGCCGAACGCTCGACCGTGTTCGCGGTGGGGGAGCCGAGGTTGACCAGCAGCGACGCGTGGATGAAGACGGGCACGCCCCGCTCGCCGCAGCCGTCGCGGAACAACGTGTCCTGGGCCGGGTCGCCCGCCGGCAGCGCCCAGCCCCGCGAGTTGGACACGTAGACCTGCACGACCTGTGAGCCGGCCGCGTCGACGTACGGCAGGGCGGCCCGCGCCAGGCCGCCGGAGGTGGGCGTGTGCGAGCCGACCAGCCGCTGCGGTGCCGGCATCGCTACATGCATCCGAGGGTGACCGGGGTGGCCGGCGGCACCTGCGTGTTCTCCGGCGGGTTCTGGAACCGGGTGACGCCGTTCGGGTTGAACTGGATCGCCACCGGGAAGCCCTGGCTCTCCAGCAGCTGCTTGGCCTGCTGACAGGGCAGGTCGATGACCCGGGGCACGGCGACCAGCGGCGGGCCCTTGCTGAGTTCCAGCTTGACCTTCGCTCCCCGCTCCACCCCGGTGCCGTCGGCCGGGCTCTGCCCGAGGATCTCGTCCCTGGGCTTGTCGGAGTCCTTGTAGGTGGGCTCCACCAGCTCCAGGCCCAGTTGGGCGAGGATCGTCCGGGCCTCACCCAGGCTCTTGCCGACCAGGTTGGGCACGGAGATCGGGGCCTTGCCCTTGCTCAGGACGACCGTGACCTTGTCGCCCGGCTTCACCTCGGTGCCGACCTTGGGGTTGGTCTCCAACACGACGCCCGCGGGCAGGTTGTCGTCGTAGCGGGCGGTGCCCTTGGCCACCACCAGCTTCGCGTCGAGCAGGTCCGCCTCGGCGAGCTCGAACTCCTTGCCCACCACGTCGGGCACCGGGAAACGCTCCGGCCCGAGCGAGAGGGTCAGCGTGATCGTGCCGCCCTTGACGATCCGCGTGGCCGAGACGGGATCCTGCGCCAGCACGGCGTCCTTCGGGACCTTCTCGTCGTAGCGCGGTTCGGCGTAGCTGAGGACGATCCCGGCGCGGGCGGCCTGCGCCTCCGCGTCGGCCTTGGTCATCGCCACCAGCTGCGGGGCCTCCGTGTAGCGCCCGGCCGCGAACCACCAGCCGCCGCCGGCGACCAGCAGGACCAGCACCACCGCGGCGGCGATGGCCGCCGTGCGGCCCCGCGGGTCGCCCATCACCCGGGTGCGCAGCGCGGCCAGCCGCGACCACAGGCTCTCGTCCTCCTCGGGCTCGGCCCGGCGACGGCCCGTCCGGGGGCCGCCGCCCTCGGGTAGCCGGGCCCAGGCGGGCCGCTCGGCCGGCCGGACCGCCGCGACCATCATGGTCGGCCCGGCCATCGGCTCGTCGGACACCCGGCGCAGCACGGCGGTACGCGTGTTCGCGTCGCCCAGGTCGTCCCGGACCGCCTGCACCTCGGCCAGCAACGCGCCGGCGTCGGTCGGCCGGGCGCCCGGATCACGCCGGGTGGCCCGGGCGATGAGTTCGTCGAGCGCCTTGGGCAGGCCGGGCACCAGGGTCGACGGCGCCGGGACGTCGTTGTCGACGTGCTGCCAGGCGACGTCGACCGGGCGGTCCCCGTCGTAGGGCACCCGACCGGTGAGCATCTCGAACAGCACGATGCCGGCGGAGTAGACGTCGGTGCGGGGGTCGGCGTGCCCCTCGGTGACCAGTTCCGGGGCCACGTACGCGACCGTGGCCATCAACTGGTTGCCGTTCTCGTCGTCGGCGCTCGCCTCGACCGCCTGGGCCAGCCCGAAGTCGGCGACCTTGACCACGCTGTCGACCAGGTTGGCCGGGCCGCCGGTGGGGGCCTCGGCGACCAGCACGTTCTCCGGCTTCACGTCGCGGTGCACCAGCCCCGCCCGGTGCGCGGCGGCGATCGCGGCGAGCATCTGCTCGGCGATGGCCAGCGCCTCGTCGGGGTTGAGCCGGCGCCGCTCGGCGAGCACGTCACGCAGGGTGCGACCGCGGACGTACTCCATCACGAGGTAGGGCAGGCCGGAGTGGGTGCCCTGGTCGTAGACCGCGACGACGTTGGGGTGGGTCAACCGGGCGATGGTCTTCGCCTCGTCGGTGAACCGCTCCACGAAGCCCGCCGCCCGCGCCCCTGGTTCCGGGGCCTGGGACGGATGAATGATCTTGAGTGCGACGGTGCGCTCGAGGCGCTCGTCGGTGGCGGTGTACACGGTCGCCATGCCGCCACGGGCCACGCGACCGCGGATGCGGTAGCGCCCGTCGATCAGCGAGCCCAGCAACGTGTCGGCGACCTGTGTGTCCATCGGCAGGGAGTCTATGTGTCCAGGAGGTGAAGGTTGAACAGGATGCTACAGATGGGGTGCGACAAGGACCGCTCCGCCGCACTCGCTCGCCCCGCCGGCCCTGCTCAGCCGGCTCGTGGGGGTGCCGTTGGCTCCGACCGGGCGGGACATGGCAGGGTGGTCCGGTGACCGACTCAGTACCCGCCGACCGGGCCGTGCCCGGCGCCGAATCCGCCGGCCCCGCCGATGCCGCCGACTGGCTGACCCTGCCGGACGTGGCCGAGCGCCTCGACGTGTCGATCAGCAAGGTCCACCAGATGATCCGGGACCGGGAGCTGATCGCGGTACGCCGCGACGGCGTCCGCCGGACGCCGGCCGACCTGGTGGCCAACCAGACGGTGCTGAAGCACCTGCCCGGCGTGCTCAACCTGCTGGCCGACGGGGGCTACGACGACGAGGGCGCGCTGCGCTGGCTCTACGAGCCGGACGACACCCTGCCCGGCGGCAGCCCCGCGAAGGCGCTCGCCGGCGACCAGGCCCGCGAGGTGAAGCGCCGGGCCCAGGCCTTGGGCTTCTGACCCGCCCCTGACCCGCGCGCCCCGCGCGCCCCGCGCGCCCCGCGCGCCCCGCGCGCCCCGCGCGGGGCGCGCGGGTCAGTCGGCGCGGCGGGTGGCGGCGATGGCCAGGTCGACCAGGGCCTGCCGGGCCTCGGTGTCCAGGTCGACGGCGGCCAGCGCGGCCAGCGCGGTGTCGGTCAGCACGCCGATCCGCTGCTCCGTACGCGCCAGCGCCCCGCTGCCGTCGATCAGCTCGCGCAGCTGGGTGACCCCGGCCTCGTCCAGCCCGGGGTCGCCGAGCCCACCGAGCAGCAGTTCCCGGCCCGCTCCGTCGGTCGTCTCCAGGGCCGCCGCCACCAGGTAGGTCCGCTTGCCCTCACGCAGGTCGTCACCGGCCGGCTTGCCGGTCTGGGCGGGATCGCCGAAGACCCCCAGCACGTCGTCGCGGAGCTGGAACGCCTCGCCCAGCGGCAGCCCGTACGCCGAGTACGCCGCCCGGACCTCCGCCGACGCGTCGGCCAGCGCGGCCCCGAGCAGCAGCGGCCGTTCGACCGTGTACTTCGCCGACTTGTAGCGGGCGACCTTGCCGGCCCGCTCCACCGAGGTGTCCCCGGTCACCTGGGTCAGCACGTCCAGGTACTGGCCGACGGTGACCTCGGTGCGCATGGCGTCGAAGACCGGCCGGGCCCGGGCCACCGTGCGCGGGTCCAGCCCGGCGGAGTGCAGCAACTCGTCCGACCAGACCAGGGACAGGTCGCCCAGCAGGATCGCCGCGGCGTCGCCGAAGCCGTCCGCGTCGCCGCCCCAGCCGGACGCCCGGTGCCGCGCGGCGAACCGCCGGTGCACCGCCGGCTCGCCGCGCCGCGTGTCGGACCGGTCCATCAGGTCGTCGTGGATCAGCGCGCTGGCCTGCACGAACTCCAACGCGGCCAGGGCGGTGACCACCTGGTCGGTGTCCACCCCGCCGGCTCCCCGGAACCCCCAGTAGGCGAACGCCGGCCGCAGTCGCTTGCCGCCGCCGAGGACGAACGCCTCGATCGCCTCGGCGAGCGGAGCCAGGGCGTCGTCGACCCCGGCCATCCAGGCGCGCTGGCCGGCCAGGAACTCGGTCAGGGCCTTGTCGATCCGTTGACGCAGCCCGGCGCGGTCGACGGGGGAAACAGGAGCAGCGTGGGTCACCCCACGACGCTAGCCGGTCGGGGCGGACCCCGTCGCGCCACCGGGGGGCCGACGCGCCGCACGCCCCGTGTGAGCCCGCCGGCCGGCCGGCCCAGGTGGCGGCCCCGGACGGGGCAGGTACGGAGCGGCCGCGGCGGCGAGCGCCCGGTACCGCCGTACGGCCGGCTCGCCGCCGTGCCCGGCCAGCCGCCGGCGTACCTCCGCCAGTTGGCCCAGTGCGCGGGGCGACCCGGCACGGACCGCGTCGAGCAGCGCCTCGCCGGCGACCGCACAGGCCCGCTCCACCTCGCCGAGTTGCAGGTAGCCCCGGGCCAGCCAGCCGCCGTAGATCGCGGAGGTGCGGGGGCCGCGCCGCCGGACGGCGTGCAGCGGCGCCTCGGCCGGGAGCGGTCGGCCCAGTGCGACCAGCGCGCGCCCCGTCATCGCGGCCAACTCCGGCCCGTCGAGCCAGTAGAGCCACGGCGGCTCGCGGCCCGGCTCCGGCGCGTCGGTCACCCGGCGGGCCGCGTCGAGCGCCTGCCGGGCCGCCCCCGCCCGGCCGCCGAGCGCCGCGGCCAGGGCCACCCGGTGCAGCAGCAGGGCGCGCAGGCCGGGGCTGGCCGACCGCCGTGCCCCGGCGTACGCGGTGCGGGCCAGCACCAGCGCGCCCTCCGGGTCGCCGACGCCGGTGAGCAGGTGGCTGGCCGAGCCGAGCACGTGCCCGCCGAGCGCCGGGTCGCCGGCCGTCGCGGCGGCGCGCAGCGCCAGCCGGTACGCGTGCAGGGCGCCCGCGGCGTCCCCCGCGTCCGCGGCGAGCCAGCCGGCGAGCTGGGCGGACTCGGCCAGCTCGGGCAGCAGCCGAGGGCGTGCGGAGGGGGTGCACCCGGACAGCGCCCGCACCGCCCGTCCCAGCCGGTACGCCCCGAGCCCGGCCAGGTCGGCCCCGCCGACGAGGTCGTCGAGCCGGCGCAGCTCCGCCAGCCGTACCGGCCCCGTGCCGTCGCCCCGGTCGGCGGGCCGGGTGGGCGCGCCGGGCAGCAGCACGGCGCGCGGGTCGGCGAGCCAGCGCTGGGCCAGGGCGAGCAGCGCCGCCCGGGGCCGGGACCCGCCGAAGGCCGGCGGCGGACCGAGGTCGCGGGTGCGGGCCGCGGCGGTGACCAGCAGGTCGACCGGCACCGCGAGGACGACGGCGAGCCAGCCGAGCCAGAACTCGCCGGGGACGCGCAGCTGCCGCTCCCACCGGGAGACCTCGTGCCGGCTGAGGGTCGGCACCCCGGACGCGGCGCAGAGTTCGGCCGCGACCCGTAGCTGGCTCCAGCCCCGGGCCAGCCGGAGCTGGGCGAGCAGCGGCCCGAGCAGTTGCGGGCCGGGCGGCGGGGGCGGCGTCATCGGTCCTCCGGGCGGGTGTCGGCGCGGCGGCGGCGCGGGCCCCGGAACGGGACCGGTGCGCCACCGGTGGATGCTGACCCCCGCGCGTGCCCCCGGCAGGTCGGCCTCCGGCCGGGCCCACCCCGCGCAACCCCATGACTACTCCGGGGGTACGACGCTTTCCGGCCCCGGCGGATCCGCGTTCGTGCGGTCCTGCGTCCGCCAGTGTGGGAAGGTCTCGGCCCGGCGGGCCCGGCCCGCTAGAGTCGGGACGTGGCGCTCGGTCTTCCATCGGTCCTCCCCAATCCGCAGCCGGCGATCGGGGAGCTGATCCGTGACCGCCAGCCGACCTTCTCCTTCGAGTTCTTCCCGCCCAAGACCACGCAGGGCGAGCGGCTGCTGTGGCAGGCGATCCGCGAGCTGGAGTCGCTGCGCCCGTCGTTCGTCTCGATCACCTACGGCGCGGGCGGGTCGACCCGCGACACCACCGTCGCGGTCACCGAGCGGATCGCCACCGAGACCACCCTGCTGCCGATGGCCCACCTGACCGCGGTCAACCACTCCGTGGCCGAGCTGCGCCACGTCATCGGCCGGCTCGCCGGGGTCGGGGTGCGCAACGTGCTCGCCGTGCGGGGCGACCCGCCGGGCGACCCGGGCGGCGACTGGGTGCGCCACCCCGAGGGGGTGCTCTACGCCGAGGACCTGGTCCGCCTGGTGCGCGACGCCGGCGACTTCAGCGTCGGGGTGGCGGCCTTCCCCTACAAGCACCCGCGTTCACCCGACGTGGCCAGCGACACGGAGCACTTCGTGCGCAAGTGCCAGGCCGGCGCCGACTTCGCGATCACCCAGATGTTCTTCGACGCCGACGACTACCTGCGGCTGCGCGACCGGGTCGCCGCCACCGGCTGCGACACCCCGATCCTGGCCGGCGTGATGCCGGTGACCCAGATCGGCACCATCGAGCGCTCCACGCAGCTCTCGGGGGCGCCCTTCCCGCCGGCCCTGGCCGACCAGTTCGCGAAGGTCGCCGACGACCCGGAGGCGGTACGCCGGCTCGGCGTCGAGCAGGCCAGCGAGATGTGCCGGCGGCTGCTCGACGAGGGCGTGCCGGGGATCCACTTCATCACCCTCAACCGTTCCACCGCCACCCGCGAGGTGTGGCAGAACCTCCAGGTCGCCGCACGGATGTGACCCCGCTGCCGCGACACCTGAGCGGCGGTGCGACGGTTGTTCCGTGGTGGGCACACAGCTGAACTGGGACGAGTACGCCACGGCCTGGGCACGGCTGCACGGGGGCTTCGACCCCCGGGCGGCGGCCCCGGTCGTCCGCGCCTGGCTGCGGTTCGCCTACCACGTCGGGTTCGTGCTGGGCCGGCTGCGGGTCGGCCCGACCCCGGTCACCGTGGTCGGCGTGCTGCTCTGCGCCTGCGTGCCGCTGTTCGCCGTACGGCCGCAGGACGGTCCCTTCCTCGCGGCGCTGTTCGTGCTGCTCGCCGCGGTGGCGGACAGCGTCGACGGCGCGGTGGCGGTGGCCACGAACCGAACCACCCGGCTCGGCTACGTCTACGACTCGCTGGCGGACCGGCTCGGCGAGGTCGCCTGGCTGGCCGCGTTCTGGCTGATCGGCGCGCCGGGGGCGCTCGTCGTGACCGCCGGTGCGCTCTCCTGGCTGCACGAGTACGTCCGCGCCCGGGCGGTCTCCGCCGGCATGCGGGAACTCGGCGCGGTGACCGTGGGGGAGCGCCCCACCCGGGTCTCGGTGGCCCTGGCCGGGCTGCTGCTGGCCGGGCTGACCGGGCTGATCGAGCCGGACCTGGCCGCCGGCACGATCACCATGGCGACCGCCGTGTGGGTGCTGCTGGCCGGCTTCGGCCTCGGCCAGTTGCTCTCCGCCGTCCGCCGCGCCCTGATCGACGCCGGCTGACCGCGCCGGCCCGCACCGGGCCGTCCCGGCGGTCGACGCGGTGCCCCCGCCCGTCGGCAGCTACCAGGCGGGGCCGATGTCGTCGGCGACGATCTGGGCGGAGAGGGTCACCATCGGCAGGCCGCCGCCCGGGTGGCTGGAGCCGCCGACCAGCCACAGCCCGTGCGCCGGGCCCCGGTTGGCCGGGCGCAGCAGGCCGCCGGCGGTGCCGTAGATCGACCCGCCGGGCGCGCCGGTCGCGTCGTCCAGGTCGGCCGGGGTGCGGACCTCCCGGAACACCAGCCGGTCCCGCACGTCGACGCCGCGCCCGGCCAGCACCTCGAGGACCCGGTCGGCGTACGCCTCGGCGAGGCCGGGCCGGCGCCAGTCGACGGCACCGGTGGCGGTGCCGTGCCGGGGCGCGTTGACCAGCACGAACCACGCCTCGTGACCGGCGGGCCGGACCATCGGGTCGTCGGCCACGGTGACGAAGACGGTGGGATCGGCCGCCGGTCGGGCCCGCACGCCGCGCCCCGGGCGGCCGAAGACCGCGTCGAACTCGGCGTCGTAGTCGCGGGGGAAGAACACGTTGTGGTGGGCCAGCCCGGAGTCGCCGGCGACGCCGAGCAGCAGCACGAAACCGGCCAGGCTGCGGTCGGTCAGCCCGGCCAGCCGGCGCGGGCTGGGCAGCAGGTCCCGGTAGAGGGCGAGCGCGTCGACGTTGGCCACCACCACGTCGGCGGGGACCGGGGCGGTGACGCCGCGCAGGCGTACGCCGTGCACCCGCCCGCCCGCGGCGTCGATCCGGGTGACGGTGGCGCCGGTCTGCACGACCACGCCGAGGTCCAGGCAGCGGGTGAGCAGCGCGTCGGCGAGCGTGCCCAGCCCGCCGCGCAGGTACCAGCCGCCGAAGGTCAGCTCGGCGTAGGGCACGGCGACCAGCGCGGCCGGCGCCCGGCGCGGGTCGGCGCCGGTGTAGGTGGCGTACCGGTCCAGCAGCATCCGCAGCCGGGGGTCGGACAGGTGCCGTCGGCCCAGCCCGCGCAGCGTCCGGCCCGGGCCGATGGCGGCCAGGTCGCCCAGCCGCCAGGCCAGCGCGGCCAGGTCCAGCGGGGAGTCGATCGGGCGGCACAGGATGTCCCGGTGCGACGCCTGCCACACCCGCGCGGCCCGGCGCCACAGCCGCTGCCAGTCCGTGGCGGCCCGGTCGCCGAAGGCCGCGCCGATCCGGGCGGCGAACTCGGCCGGGTCGGCGCAGGAGTCGAGGGCCGGGCCGCCGCCGGGGAAGACGTGCCGCACGATCGGGTCCACTGGCGCCAGGTCCAGGTACTCGTCGAGCTTCGCGCCGGTCGCCTCGAACAGGTCGTGGAAGACGTCGGGCAGGGTGAGCAGGCTCGGCCCGGTGTCGAAGTGGAACGGGCCCGCCGGGGTGTCGCGCACGTACCGGCCGAGCTTGCCGCCGACGGTGCCCGCGCGTTCGAGCACGGTGACCTGGTGCCCGGTGGCGGCCAGCCGGGCGGCGGTGGCCAGCCCTCCCACCCCGGCGCCGACGACCACGATCCGCGCCATGCCGCGCCTCCCTAGGTGACGGGGCGGCCGCGCCAGGACAGGCGACGCCGCTTCCGCAGATGGTACGACCGCAGGGTCAGCCAACCGAGGACCACGACCGACACGGGGTGTGCCAGCGCGTCGGGCCACCACCGGCCGCCGGTCGCCCGGGCGCTGACCGCCCGCCCGGCCACCCCGAGCAGGTAGGCGGCGAGCGCCGCCGCGGCCACCGTCGGCGCGCCGGCGGCCAGGGCGACGACCGCCAGCAGCGGGGGAGCGGTGTAGAGCAGGAGCAGCAGGGCCACCACGACGGCCGCCGCCCCCGGGTGCCCGAAGGTCGCCCAGAGCGACTTCGAGTAGCCGTCGCGCAGCTGCGGCCAGTCCTCGTACATCCGGCAGGCGGCCAGCCGCGAGCCGTCGGCGAGGGCGATCCGGCCGCCGGCCCGCTTGACCGCGCGGGCCAGCTCGACGTCCTCCAGGATCTTCCCGGCCACCACGGCGTGCCCGCCGGCGGCCTCGTAGCCGGCCCGGTCCACCACCAGGAACTGCCCGCCGGCGGCGGCCAGCGACGGCCGCCGCGAACGCTCCATCGCCCGCAGCGGCAGGAAGGTGAGCCACAGCCACTGCAACAGCGGCTGGACCAGCCGGTCGGCCACCGTCGCCACCAGGATCCGGGGGTACGGCGACAGCAGCGTCACCCGCGCGGCACGCAGCTCGGTGACGGCCGCCGCGACCGCGTCCGGGGCGAGCACCACGTCGGCGTCGACGAAGACCAGCGCGGTCGCCGCGGGGTCGGCCCGGGTGGCCAGCTGCCAGCAGGCGTGCGGCTTGCCCAGCCAGCCCGGCGGCGGGGCGACCCCGTGGAGCAGGGTGACCCGGGGGTCGTCGCCCGCCACCGCGCGGACCACGTCCGCGGTGCCGTCGGTCGACCCGTCGTCGAGCACCACCACACGCAGCCGCGGCACGCCCCGCTGGGTGAGCAGCGCGCGCAGGCACGGGGTGACCCGCGCGGCCTCGTCGCGCAGCGGCAGCAGCACCGCCACGGGCTCGGTGACCGGCGCCGGCCGCTCGGCCGGTCGGCGCAGCCAGCGGCCGGCGTTGACCAGGGTGTGCGCGGTCAGCGCGGCCACGCCGAGCAGCAGCGCCAGGACGGCGGTCATGC
The DNA here is from genome assembly GCF_003664255.1 of Micromonospora sp. M71_S20. Classification (NCBI taxonomy): domain Bacteria; kingdom Bacillati; phylum Actinomycetota; class Actinomycetes; order Micromonosporales; family Micromonosporaceae; genus Micromonospora; species Micromonospora sp. M71_S20. Next base: position 461,769 of record NZ_RCCV01000003.1, read on the forward strand.
CGTCGCGTCGACGCCGGGGCGCTGCGGCTGACGGGACCGGTGCCGGTCGTCGCGGCGGGAACGGAGCAGCGTGACCGCCAGCGGCACGGTGGCCACCGACATGCCGACCGCGCCCCAGAGCGCCGAGGCGGGCAGGTCTAGGAAGACCGCGTGGGCCAGCACGCTGGAGAAGTACGTCCACAGCCAGAGCGCGAACATCGGGCCGTCCCGCCCGTCGGTGGTGGCCACGGCGGGCCCGGCCAGCGGACGCAGCGCGCTCATCATCAGCACGGCGAAGAGCAGCCAGCCCAGGTAGTTGCTCACCGGGATGCCGGGCAGACCGGGCAGCGCGGGGGTGGCGTCCCGCCAGACCCAGTAGCCCTCGGCCACCATCTGCGGGTCGAGGAAGAGGTCCCAGGCGGCCAGCCCGACGGCGGCCAGCGCGATCCGCCGGACGACGTACGCGCCGCCCCGCCGCCCCGCCCGGCCGCCGGCGTCGCCCCCGGTCAGCCGGGTGGCGGCCAGCCAGGCCGGCCAGGCCATCCAGGTCCAGGCCAGCGGGATGATCAGCGGCACCCCGGCCAGCTTCGGCCCCAGCTCGCCGGAGTAGTCGTAGCTGCCGAACGGGAAGCCGGTGGCCACGCCGAGCGCCTCGATGGCGAACCCGCCGCCCGTGGCCACCGCGACCAGCGCCGCCGCCGTACGCGGGCCCCGGCTGAGCAGCGCGTGGCCGACCGAGAGCAGGTAGCCGAGCACGACGGTGGCGACGGTCAGCCGGGCCCGGGTCTCCCCGGTGGTCAGCGGGTAGCAGATCTGCGCCAGCACCAGCACGGCCAGCAGCGCCCAGGACAGCCGTCGGGTCACGCGGCGCCCCGGTCGGGCGGGGTGGGTGTCGGCGGCTCCAGCGGCAGGTCCCGGCCGAGCACACCGAACGGGCGCTCGTCGCCGGGGAAGTGGAAGTGGCGCAGGACGTCGACGAAGCCGAACCGGCGGTACAGCCGCCAGGCCCGGGACCGCTGTTCGTCGGCCTCGGGGGTGGAGAGCAGCGTGGTCGTGCCCTCCGCCAGGCTGAGCAGGGCCCGCAGCTGCCGCGCGCCCAGGCCGTGCCCCTGCGCGGGCGGGCGGACGTGCAGCTCGACCACCTCGAAGCAGTGGGTCAGCCAGCGCTGCCGGGTCGGGGCGTCCAGCGCCCGCCAGACCTGGTCGTGCCACCACTGCCCGGAGCCGCCCAGGTAGCCGTAGCCGAAGCCGGCCAGGTGGCCCTCGCTGGTCAGGCTGGCGACGGCGCGGAAGCCGGGTCGGCGTACGTGGGTGGCGATGTAGCCGCGCCGGGACTCCAGCAGCTCCGGGCGGTACCCCATCGCCTCGCCGTAGACGGCCACCACGTCGTCCAGCCGTCGGACGAGATCGTCCGGCGTCCACCGCACCAACCTCATGCCCGTACACCCTCCACCGCTCCCGGATCGCCGTCCGCGACCCACCCCAGCACCGCCCGGTCACCCACCACGTCGCGCACCTCGAACCGCGCGAAGAGCTCCTCCGCGTACCACCCTTCGGTGGGGGTCCGCATGATCGCCGCCCGGTGCTCCGGGTGACGGTACGCGAACGCCACGAGGTCCGTCGGCTCGCGCCACACGCTCACCGTGCCCTGCCAGCCCAGCGGGGCCTCGCCGACGCCGAAGCGGGCCAGCAGGCCGGGTGCGGCGTGCAGCGCGGCGGCCACCGGGGGGATCGCCCGCCAGAAGGTGGCCGCCCGCCGTGGCCGCAGCCGGGCCCGGGTCAGCGCCAGCACCGGGCCGGTGACCCGGCCGCCGGGCGGCTCCCCGAACGGCCGGCGCCCCGACCACTCGCCCCGGCTGCTCAGCGGGCGCAGGTCGACCCGGACGGACGCGCGGGCGATCCGCGCCCAGGCCCGCCCCACCGGCGAGCCGTCGAAGCCGGCCGCGGCGGCGGGGGAGTCCCACACGGTCAGCGCCGCCCACCGGGTGAGGTCGGCGTCGCCCGGCCCGAAGCCGGTGCCGGTCCCGGTGCCGAGCAGCTTGCCGAACCGCACGCCGGGCACGGCGCGCAGCCGGCGGGGGTCGACCGCCATCCGGGTCAACGCCCGGGGCAGCGCGGCGCGGGAGGTGCGCCACACGTGCAGCGTGACCAGCTCCGGGACGTCGGTCCCCATGGTTCGCTCGCTCCGCTCGCTCACGCCACCGCCTCGCTCCGCTCGACGGCGGCGCGAGGCGCCACGCTGCTGAGCCTCATGGTTCGCTCGCTCCGCTCGCTCACGCCACCCCGGTCGGGACGCCGCCGGTGACCCGCAGCAGCTCCGGGTACGTGGTGGGGAAGACCGCCCGCGGCACGCCGCCGGCCGCCCAGATCTCGTCGTACGACTCCAGGGCGGTGTCGACCAGGGTGCGCAGCGGGCGGGGGTGGCCGACCGGGGCGACCCCGCCGATCACCTGCCCGGTGTGCGTGCGGACGAACTCGGGGGTGGCCCGGCGCAGCCGGCCGACCCCGATGGACGCGGCCAGGCCGGCGGCGTCCACCCGGTGCGCGCCGGAGGTGAGCACCAGCAGCGGCGCGCCGTCCGCCTCGAAGACGAGCGAGTTGGCGATCTGGCCGACCGCGACGCCGAGCGCCTCGGCGGCGGCAGCGGCGGTGTGGACCGCGTCGGGCAGCAGGCGGACGAGGCTCGCGGCGCCGGACCCGTCCCGGGCGCCCGCGGCGTCGAGCACGTCCTGCACCGCCCGCACGTTCGGGTGTGGCTGCATGTCGACCATTCTTCCCGGTACGCCGGTCGGCGGCTCAGTCGGCCGTGCCGGGCCCCGACCGGGCGGTGCGGTGCGCCGTCCGGCCGGCTCCGGGCGGGACGGTGACGGCGTCCGGGGCGGGCGGCGCGGCGGTCCGGGCCGGGGCGACCCGGGCCGTCTCGGCCAGCGCGACGCCGACCAGCACCAGGAGCCCGCCGGTGAGCTGGGCGGTGTTGAGCGCTTCACCGGGGCCGAGCACGACCCAGGCGACCGCCGAGGCGAGCACCGGCTCGGCCATGCCGATGATCCCGACGCTGGTCGCGGGGAGGTGCCGCATCGCCCCGGCCACCAGCAGGTACGGCGCGATCGAGCCGAGCACCACCGTGTACGCGCAGAGCAGCGCCACGGGCACGCCACCCTCGGTGTCGGCGGCCAGCGGCTCCCAGCCGCCGGTGCCGACGGTGACCGCGCGGGTGAGCAGGCCCGCCACGGCGGCGGCGCCGAACGCCCAGGTGCACAGCGACAAGGTGTCCCGACACGCCGTGCCGTGGGCGCCGAGCACGTAGTACACGGCGAGGAAGACCGCGGCGCCGAAACCGGCGAGCACGCCGAGGCCGTCCAGCTTCAGCTCGCCCCACACCTCGGCCACGCAGCCGAGGCCGACCAGGCTCAACGCCAGGCCGGCCCAGAGCCGCGGGCGTACCCGGTTGCGCTGGCCGAACCGGGCCCAGAGGGCGACCAGCAGCGGGGCGGTGTACTCGAACAGCAGCCCGATCCCGACCGGCAGCCGGGAGATGGCGACGAAGTAGAGCATCGGTACGGCGAAGAACCCGGCCAGCCCGTACCCGATCAGCAGCGGCAGCTGGCCGGGGGTGGCCCGGAGCCGGCGGGCCCCCGGACGCAGCAGCACGCTCAGGGCCAGCAGCCCGGTGACGGCCCCGGCGGCGCGCAGCAGGGTGAGCTGTGGGGCGTCCAGGCCGGCGCGGAGCACCAGCTTGGAGACGGTGCCGTTGACGGCGAAGAGCCCGGCCGAGGCGAGCACCATGGCGACCCCGAGGACGGGGCGGGGGGTTGTCACGAGCGGAGGCTACTGCCGTGGTCCATTGCCGGCGCCCACCACGGCCGCGGCGACGGGCGCCGGGGCCGGCACCTGCCGGGACGTCGACCGACGCCCGCGCGCCACACGTTGCGTTTTCGTCGGTGGGAGGGTGTACTGTCAGCAGCAGTTAGAACGAGTGTTCGATTGCCTCGAACGCCCGTTCCAACAGACCCGGGGCGGTGTTTCGCGGCGCGGCTCCGGGCGGTGCGGCTCCGCGGGCCGCACCTGGGTCCCGGGCAGTCGCGAGTCCGGGCCCGTCAGGCAGGAGCGTCGCCCGCCGCCCACGACCCCCGGGCGGCGGGCGACGAACCCGCCGGTAACGCCGGCCGGGTGTGGTGTGGGGAAGCGTCCACACCCGGCCGGCCACCCACCGGTGCGTCTTCCTCCGCACCACTCGACCCGGCGTCCCGCCGGCGGCCCAGGGCCGTCTCCGGGGCGGCGCCTCGGCCACGTGGAGGAGACAGTCCCATGCCGACCAACCCGGCTCAGGCACCGACGGTGCCGGCGCACGTGCTGCCGCACCGCACCCCCGCCCAGCTTCTCGCGGTGGCCCGGCGCGGGCTGGCCGAGGCCGCCCAGACCCGTCCCGACGGCCTCCGTTACGCCGCCGCCCACCTGGCCGCGCTCCGGGCGGCCGCGGCGGTGCTCGCCGCCCGGGCGCGTCCCGCCCCCGCCCGACGCCACCGGGTCACCAGCGTCTGGGTCCTGCTCTCCGGTGTCGCCCCCGAGCTCGACGAGTGGGCCCGGTTCTTCGCCCTCGGCGCCGGCAAGCGGGCTGCCGCCGAGGCCGGCATCCCACGGGTCGTGACCGCCCGGGAGGCCGACGACCTGCTGCGCTCCGCCGAGCAGTTCGTCACGGTCGTGGAGGCCGCGCTCGGCGTGGCCCACCAACCGGCGCTCGACGGCCTCGCGGCCTGACCCGGGCACCGGGCACCCGGCCGTCCGGCGGCGACCGGTGCCCGGCGCGCCACGCGCACGTCTGATCCGACAGCACGACGGGGGGTAGGTCCGATGGCGGGCCGGATGGTGGTCGGTTCCGCCGCACTGGCCGGTCTGGTGCGCCCGGCGAGCGCGCCGGACCCGGCGGCTGGTCACCGACTGTTGCCGGTGGCCCCCGAGCTGACCGGGCTGCTGCCCAACCGGGGGTTGCGACGGGGCAGCACGATCGCGGTCGCCACCGGCCAGCCCCGGCGCAGCGGCGGCACCTCGCTGGTCCTGGCGCTGCTCGCCGAGGCGTCCCGGGCCGGCTCGTGGTGTGCCGTGGTCGGGGTCCCGACGTTCGGGGCGGGCGCCGCCGCCGAGTTGGGCATCTCCCTGGACCGGCTCGCCCTGGTGCCCCACCCGGGCCCGGAGTGGGCCACCGTCATCGCCGCGCTGATCGACGGGGTGGACGTCGTGGTCACCGCCGTGCCGACGGCGGTCTCCGCCTCGGTCGCCAACCGGCTGGCCGCCCGGGCCCGGCAGCGCGGCAGCGTCCTCGTCCCGTACGGGCGGTGGGACGGCGCGGACGTGACCCTCCAGGTGGTCCGGGGCGCCTGGGAGGGGCTCGGGCAGGGGCGGGGCCGGCTGCGTCGCCGCGAGGTCACCGTCTCCGCGCGGGGCCGCGGGGCCGCCGCCCGCCCCAAGGAGATCAAGGTCTGGCTGCCCGGGGACGGGCTCACCCGGGTCATTCCCCGCTCCGCTCCCGCCGCCGCCGTCTCCGCCACCGGCCGGTCGACCGCCGGCCGGCTCCGCCAGGTCGGCCCGGCCGTCGCCTCCGCGCCCACCGGCCCGTCGCGTCGTGCCGCGCTCACCCTGGTCGGTCCGACGTGACCGCCGCGCTCGCCCTGGACCCGACGTGACCGCCGCGCCCGTGCGGACCCTGCTGCTCTGGTGCCCGGACTGGCCGGTGCTCGCCGCGGAGATCGTCGACGGGGTGCCGGCCACCGACCCGGTCGCCGTGCTGCACGCCAACCGGGTGGTCGCCTGCTCCGAGCGGGCCCGCGCCGAGGGGGTGCGTCGAGGGCTGCGCAGACGGGAGGCCCAGGGCCGGTGCCCGCAGCTCACCGCCGTCGAGTACGACCCCGGGCGGGACGCCCGGGCGTTCGAACCGGTGGTCGCCGCCGTCGAGGAACTGGTCGCCGGCGTCGAGGTGGTACGCCCTGGCGCGTGCGCGGTGGCGGCCCGTGGGCCGAGCCGCTACCTCGGGGGCGAGGAGGCGGCCGCCGAGCGGATCGTCGAGCACGTCGCCCAGGCCTGCGCGGTGGAGAGCCAGGTCGGCATCGCTGACGGGGTGTTCGCCGCCGGGCTGGCCGCCCGTGACGGACGGGTCGTTCCGCCCGGCGGGACGCCGGAGTTCCTCGCCGACCTGCCGGTCGAGGCGCTCGGCCGCCCGGCCCTGGCCGACCTGCTGCGCCGGCTCGGCGTACGCACCCTGGGCGACTTCGCCGCGCTGCCCGCCGGCGACGTGCTGGCCCGGTTCGGCTTCGACGGTGCGCTGGCCCACCGGTTGGCGGCCGGGCGGGACCACCGTCAGCTCGCGGTCCGGCGACCCCCGGTCGACCTCGCGGTCACCGCCGACCACGACGAGCCGCTCGACCGGGTCGACGCGGCGGCCTTCGCCGCCCGGGCGCTGGCCGAACGGCTGCACGACCGGCTCGCCGCGCACGGGCTGGCCTGCACCCGTCTCGGCATCGAGGCGGTCACCGCGCACGGCCAGGAACTGCACCGGGTCTGGCGGCACGACGGGCTGCTCACCGCCGCGGCCATCGCCGACCGGGTGCGCTGGCAGCTCGACGGCTGGCTGTCCGGCAGCACCGGCCGGGCCGGCACCCGCCCGACCCGCCCGACGGCGGGCATCATCCGGCTGCGGCTGGTCCCGGACGGGGTGGTCGCGCAAGCCGGCCTGCAACCCGGCCTGTGGGGGGAGACCGGCGAGGAGCGGGAGCGGGCGCACCGGGCGTTGAGCCGGGTGCAGGGCATCCTCGGTCCCGAGGCGGTGGTCACCGCGGTGCTCGGTGGCGGGCGCTCGCCGGCGGACCAGGTGCGCCTGGTGCCGTGGGGCGACGAACGCCTGCCGGCCTGGCCCGTCCCGCCGCCGTGGCCGGGCCGACTGCCGCCACCCGCGCCGGCCGTGGTGCTGCCCGACCCGCTCGCCGCGGTCGTGCACGACGCCGCCGGCGAGCCGGTCGAGGTCAGCGCGCGACTCCAGGTCAGCGCCGAGCCGGCCCGACTGACCGTGGGCGCCGCCCGGCCGGTCGAGATCGTCGGCTGGGCGGGTCCGTGGCCGGTCGACGAGCGCTGGTGGGCACCGGCCGAGGCCCGCCGCCGGGCCCGGTTCCAGGTCTGTCTGGCCGACGGTACGGCCCTGCTGCTCGCCGTCGAGGCCGGGCGGTGGCTGGTGGAGGCGATCTATGACTGAGCGCCCGCCCACGGTCACCGACCGACACCCGCCCCGCCCCCGCCGCCCCGCGCGACCCGACGCCCTGCCGGTGCGTCGGCTCGCGCGGGGTGAAGCTGTGCCGGCGTGCCGGTCCGGTCGGTCCGGTGCGCTGCCGGCGCGTCGGCTCGGGCGGGATGAAGCCTTTCCGACGCTGTCGAGCTGCCCCGTTGACAGGACCGCCGGACGCTGGCTTTCGGATCTTGGAGAGTTTCGGCCCCTCCAGGGGCCGAAACTCCCCAAGATCTCTCCGGCTGCTGGCACGGAGGGGCTCTGATGAGCTTCCACAACCCGAAGCTGCCCTGGTCGGAGTTGGAGCGCGTGCTCTCCGGCCGGGAGTCCGGCACCGGCCGGTCGGGTGCGGGTCGGTCGGGTGTGGGCCGAGTGGGTGCGGGCGGGCCGGGGGAGGGGCGGGCCGGCGGGGAGGGCGGTCGGGTGCGCGACCAGCGGCACCTGCACGTGGTCGACCCGTTGGCCGTGGACGCCGACGGCGGCGACTCTCCCGCCTGGAGCCGCAGGCGGGAGCAGTACCAGCCGCCCGAGGTGGCCCGCCCCGACGATGCGGTGCCGTACGCCGAGCTGCACGCGCACACCAACTTCAGCTTCCTCGACGGCGCCAGCCACCCGGAGGAACTGGCCGAGGAGGCGGCCCGGCTGGGCCTCACCGCGCTCGCCGTCACCGACCACGACGGCTTCTACGGGGTGGTGCGCTTCGCCGAGGCGGCCCGCGCGCTGCACCTGCCGACGATCTTCGGCGCCGAGCTCTCCCTGGACCTGCCCGGCCCGCAGAACGGTGAGCCCGACCCGCTCGGGCGGCACCTGCTGCTGCTCGCCCACGGCCACGAGGGGTACGCCCGGCTGGCCTCGATGATCGCCCGCGCCCAGCTGCGCGGCGGGGAGAAGGGCCGCCCGGTCTACGGCGGGCTGGAGGAGATCGCCGCGCAGCTACGCGACCACGTGCTGGTGCTCACCGGCTGCCGCAAGGGGCACGTGCCGTCGGCACTGCTCACCGAGGGGGTGGACGCGGCGGCTCGCGAGCTGGACCGGCTGACCGCCCTGTTCGGCGCGGAGACGGTGGCGGTGGAGCTGACCGACCACGGGCACCCGGTGGACGCCGACCGTAACGACGCGCTCGCCGAGCTGGCGGCGACGGCCGGGCTGCCCACGGTGGCCACCAACAACGTGCACTACGCCACCCCGGGCCGCCGTCGGCTGGCCACCACCGTGGCCGCCGTACGGGCCCGGCGCAGCCTGGACGAGATCGACGGCTGGCTGCCCGCCGCCGGCACCGCCCACCTGCGCGGCGGCGCCGAGATGGCGGCCCGGTTCGCCGCGTACCCCGGCGCGGTGGCCCGGGCCGCCGAGTTCGGCGCCGAGCTGGCCTTCGACCTCCAGCTCGTCGCGCCGCGGCTGCCGGCGTACCCGGTGCCGCCCGGGCACACCGAGATGAGCTGGCTGCGCCACCTGACCCACGCCGGCGCCCGCGAGCGCTACGGCCCGCCCGAGGCGCACCCGAGGGCGTACGCGCAGCTCGAACACGAGCTGAACATGATCGAGGAGCTGGGCTTCCCCGGCTACTTCCTGGTGGTCTACGACATCGTCACGTTCTGCCGTGAGCAGGACATCTACTGCCAGGGTCGGGGCTCGGCGGCCAACTCGGCGGTCTGCTACGCGCTGCGGATCACCAACGTGGACGCCGTCCGGCACCGGCTGCTCTTCGAGCGTTTCCTCGCCCCGGAACGCGACGGCCCGCCGGACATCGACGTCGACATCGAGTCCGACCGCCGGGAGGAGGTGATCCAGCACGTCTACGCCCGCTACGGCCGGGAGCACACCGCGCAGGTCGCCAACGTCATCTCCTATCGGCCCCGCTCGGCGGTGCGCGACGTGGCCAAGGCGTTCGGGTTCTCGCCCGGCCAGCAGGACGCCTGGAGCAAGCAGATCGACCGCTGGGGCTCCGTGGCGTCCGTCGACGTGGCGGACATCCCCGAGCAGGTGGTCGCGTACGCCAACGAGTTGCAGACGTTCCCCCGGCACCTGGGCATCCACTCCGGCGGCATGGTGATCTGCGACCGGCCGGTGATCGAGGTGTGCCCGGTGGAGTGGGGGCGGATGCCGGGCCGCAGCGTGCTCCAGTGGGACAAGGACGACTGCGCCGCCGTCGGCCTGGTCAAGTTCGACCTGCTCGGGCTCGGCATGCTCTCCGCGCTGCACTACGGCTACGACATGATCGGGATGAGCCTGGACCTCGGCGACATGACGCTGGACGACCCCGAGGTCTACGACATGCTCTGCCGGGCCGACTCGGTCGGGGTGTTCCAGGTGGAGAGCCGCGCCCAGATGGCCACCCTGCCCCGGCTGAAGCCCCGCGAGTTCTACGACCTGGTGGTCGAGGTGGCGCTGATCCGGCCCGGCCCGATCCAGGGCGGCTCGGTGCACCCGTACATCCGGCGCAAGAACGGCCAGGAGCCGGTGACCTACCCGCACCCGCTGATGCGCAACGCGCTGGAGAAGACCCTCGGCGTGCCGCTGTTCCAGGAGCAGCTGATGCAGCTCGCCATCGACCTGGCCGGCTTCGACGCGGCGGGGGCCGACCAGCTGCGCCGGGCGATGGGCGCGAAGCGTTCCGCCGAGCGGATGGCCCGCATCGCCGACCGGCTCTACGCGGGGATGGCCGCGCGGGGCATCACCGGCGAACTGGCCGACGACGTCTACCGCAAGCTCTCCGCGTTCGCCAGCTACGGCTTCCCGGAGAGCCACGCGATGAGCTTCGCCTACCTGGTCTACGCCAGCTCCTGGCTCAAGCGCTACCACCCGGGTCCGTTCCTGGCCGCGCTGCTCAACGCCCAGCCGATGGGCTTCTACTCGCCGCAGACGCTTGTCGACGACGCCCGCCGGCACGGGGTGGAGGTGCGCCGGCCGGACATCAACGCCAGCGGCGCCCTGGCGGTGCTGGAGTCCACCCCGCAGACCCGGTGGGGCAGCGCGCCGGGGGAGCCGCCGCACGCCTGGGGGTTGAACGGGCCCGCCGTCCGGCTCGGGCTCTCCGGCGTGCGTACCCTCGGCGACGGGGTGGCCGAGCGGATCGAGGCGGAGCGGGTGGCGCGCGGGCCGTACCGCGACATGCCGGACCTGGCCCGGCGCGTGGGTCTCACCGCCGCGCAGCTGGAGGCGCTGGCCACCGCGGACGCCTTCGCCTGTTTCGGGCTGTCCCGGCGGCAGGCCCTCTGGGCCGCCGGCGCGGCGGCCCAGGACCGGCCGGGCCGGCTGCCGGGCACGGTGACGGGCGCGACCGCGCCCACCCTGCCCGGGATGGAGGCGGTGGAGCGGCTGGTCGCCGACGTGTGGGCGACCGGGTTGTCACCGGAGAGCCACCCGGCCCGCTTCATCCGCCCCCGGCTCGACGCGCTCGGCGCGGTGCCGATCGCCCGGCTCGGCCAGGTGGAGCCGGGGCGGCGCATCCGGGTCGGCGGGATCGTCACCCACCGGCAGCGGCCCGCGACCGCCGGCGGGGTCACCTTCCTCAACCTGGAGGACGAGACGGGGATGCTCAACGTCACCTGCTCTCCGGGCCTGTGGCAGCGCCACCGGCGGGTGGCCCGCACGAGCGCCGCGCTGGTGGTGCGGGGACGGCTGCAGCGGCACGAGGGAGTGATCAACCTCACCGCCGACCGGCTGGACGCCATCGAACCGCCGGTCAGCCCGCCCTCGCGCGACTTCCGCTGACGGCAGTGATCCACATTACGGTTTTCCGCGCCCGATGGAGGGACACTCCAGCTCGCGCGGGCAGAGTGGCCCGCGCGAGCACGAGGGGACAACGATCATGGGAAACAACGAGCGTAGCGGTGGGGTGGCGAACTCCCGGCGGACCCGGCTCGGCGCCGGTTGGACCCCGAGCCACCACACGGAGCCGCGCGAGTACGAGATCGTCGAGGGCCCGGTGGCCAACGCCCTGCGGTCGCGGGCCGAGGACGACGCCGTCACCGGCGAGTCCTGATCTCCCACCCCGGAGCCGGCCGGGCCGCCACAGGTGCGGCTCGGTGCGGCTGGACCGGGTGACTAGGCTCGACCGGGTGGAGCAGACCCCAGGCCGGCTCGCCGGGCCGCCGCTGACCCCCCGTACCGCCGTGATCTGGTCGGTGCTGCGCGCCGAGCTGGAGCGTCGCGCCGGCAGCGCGCTGACCGTGCTCGACGTCGGCGGCGGCACGGGCGGCTTCGCCGTGCCGCTGGCCCAGGCCGGGCACCGGGTCACCGTGGTCGACGCCAGTCCCGACGCGCTCGCCGCGCTGACCCGCCGGGCCTCCGAGGCCGGCGTGGCCGAGCGGGTCCGCGCCGTGCAGGGCGACGGCGACGCGCTCGCCGGCCTGGTCGAGCCGGGCAGCGCCGACCTGGTGCTCTGCCACGCCGTGCTGGAGGTCGTCGACGACCCGGCGGCGGTGGTGGCGGCGTTGGCCGCCGCGCTGCGGCCGGGCGGCGCCGCGAGCGTGCTGGTCGCCGGCCGGGCCGCCGCCGTGCTCGGCCGGGCCGTCAACGGGCACCTGGACGTCGCCGCCGCGCTGGCCGCCGATCCGGCCGGCACCGCCGGCACCCGGGACACCCTGCGTCGCCGCTACGACGCCGACGGCGCCGCCGCGCTGCTCGCCGCCGCCGGGCTCGTGGTCGAGCAGATCCACGGCGTACGCGTGCTCGCCGACCTGCTCCCCGCCGCCGTCGCCGACGGCCAGCCCGCCGCCCTGGTCGAGTTGGAGCGGGCGCTCGCCGCCCGGGCGCCCTGGCGGGACCTCGCCGCCCAGCTGCACCTGTTCGCCCGCCGCCCGTGACCGACCCGCTGGAGATCGTCGGGCCGCGCTACGGCGACGCCAGTCTCGCCGACATCCTGCCCGGCGCGCTCGCCGTGCTCGGCGTGCCCGGCGCCGCCGACCCGCTCGGGCTGGTCACCGCGCTGCCCGGGGTGCGCCGGATCGCGGTGCTGCTCGTCGACGGCCTCGGCTGGCACCAGATCCCGACCGCCGCGCCGTACGCGCCGACCCTGGCGGGGCTGGCCGCGACCGCCGGCCGGCCGCTGACCTGTGGCTTCCCGTCGACCACGCCGACCAGCCTGGTGACCCTGGGCACCGGCGCCGCGCCCGGCGGGCACGGCGTACTCGGCTTCACCGTGCGGGTGCCGGGGACCGACCGGGTGCTCAACCACGTCGAGTGGGCGGCCGACCCGGCGCCGCTGCGCTGGCAGCCCGTCCGTACCCAGCTGGAACGCGCCCGCGCCGCCGGGGTCGCGGTGACCGCGGTGAGTCGGCCGGAGTTCGGCGGCAGCGGGTTGACGCTGGCCGCCAACCGGGGCGGCGACTACCGCGGCGCGGCCGGCGTCGACGCGCTCGCGGAGCGGATGCTCGCCGCCCTGGCCGCCGGGTCGGGGCCCACGCTGGTCTCCGGCTACCACCCCGACCTGGACCGGCACGGCCACCTCACGGGCGTCGACTCGGCGCCCTGGCGGATCGCCGCGGCCGAGGTGGACCGGCTGCTGGCCCGGCTCGTCGACGGGCTGCCGCCCGACGCCGCGCTGCTGGTCACCGCCGACCACGGCCAGCTCGACATCCCGGCCGGACACCGCTTCGACCTGGACACCGACCCCCGGCTGCGCGCCGGGCTGGAGGTGGTCGCCGGGGAACCCCGGGTCCGCTACCTGCACGTCACCCCCGGCGCCCTGGACGACGTGGTGGCCGCCTGGTCGGCGGTGCTCGCAGACGCGGCCCGGGTGCGTACCCGCGACGAGGTGGTGGCCGCCGGCTGGTTCGGCCCGGTGGCGGAGGAACACCTGGCGCGCATCGGCGACGTGGTGGTGATCTGCAACGGCACGTACGCGGTGACCGCCTCCCGCTCCGAGCCGCCGGCGGTCTCCCGGCTGGTGGCGTACCACGGGGCGGACACGGCGGCCGAGATGACGATCCCGCTGCTGGTCGTACGCGGCTGACCGCGCCGGCCCGACCGTGGCGGGTCGCCGGCCCGGGGCGTCCCGTCCGGGCGGGATGTCGCAGGTCCGGGCTAGCCTGCGGGGATGGGCCGCAGCCAGTCGTTGCCCGGGGGCGCCGATCCCCGGTTCGGGCCGGACTCCGACGACTCCGGCTGCCCGATCCTGCACGTCGACATGGACGCCTTCTTCGCCTCGGTGGAGGTCCGCCGCCGGCCGGAGCTGCGCGGTCGGCCCGTCGTGGTCGGCGGGACCGGCCCGCGCGGGGTGGTGAGCTCCGCCAGCTACGAGGCCCGGCGCTACGGCGTACGCAGCGCGATGCCCACCGCGCGGGCCCGGGCGCTCTGCCCGCAGGCGGTCTACCTGCCGCCGGACTTCCCGCAGTACTCGGCGGCCTCCGCCGCGGTGATGCAGATCTTCCGCGACGTCACCCCCCTGGTCGAGCCGCTCTCCCTGGACGAGGCGTTCCTCGACGTGGCCGGCGCCCGGCGGCTCTTCGGCCCGCCCGCCGCCATCGCCCGGCGCATCCGCGAGCGGGTCGCCGCCGAGCAGGGGCTGACCTGTTCGGTCGGCGTCGCCCCGAGCAAGTTCGTGGCCAAGCTCGGCTCAACCCGCGCCAAGCCCGACGGCCTGCTCGTCGTCCCGGCCGCCCGGGTGCTCGACTTCCTGCACCCGCTGCCGGTGTCGGCGCTGTGGGGGGTGGGGGAGCGTTCCACCGAGACGCTGCGGCGGCTGGGCCTGGCCACGATCGGCGATCTCGCCGAGGCGCCGGTCGGCATGCTGCGCAAGGCGCTCGGCGAGGCGTCCGCCGCCCACCTGCACGAGCTTGCCTGGGGGCGCGACCCGCGCCGGGTCAGTCCCGAGCAGGCGGAGAAGTCGATCGGCGCCGAGGTGACCTTCGACGTCGACGTCACCGACCCGCTGGAGATCCGCCGGGCGCTGCTCGCCCTCGCCGAGAAGGTGGGCATCCGGCTGCGTCGGGCCGGGCAGGTCGGGCGCACCGTGTCGCTCAAGGTGCGACTGGCCGACTTCCGCACCGTCAGCCGCTCCCGCACGGCGGGCGTGCCGACCGACGTCGCCAGGGAGATCTTCGACACCGTGTGGGCGCTCTACACCGTGCTCGACCCGGGTGAGCCCGTCCGTCTGGTCGGCGTACGGGTCGAGGGGCTCGCCGCCGCGCGGGAGACTCCGCGACAGCTGACCCTCGGCGCGCCCGAGCGGGGGTGGCGGGAGGCGGAGGCCGCAGCCGACGCCGCGGCTGCCCGTTTCGGGCGGTCCGTCATAGGTCCGGCCAGTCTGCTCGGGGCCCGCGAGGGGCGACGAAATGAAAATCCACCCCGGCCGTAGGTCGTCCCGCTTTCCGACGCGCGAGGGCCCTCGTAGACTTGCGGGTAAGCAGCCGGTTGGCTGCCACGGTCTGTCGGCCCGACCGGGCCGACCAACGTGACCGGGGAGGAGTGCCGTGCCGCTCTCGGAGCACGAGCAGCGGCTGTTCGAGCAGATCGAGCGGTCGCTTGCCGAGGACCCCAAATTCGCCTCGGCCGTGCGCGCCAGCGATCCGCGCTTCCACGCGCGGCGTCGCCTGCTCGTCGCTGCCGGCGTGATGATCGCTGGGCTGGCCCTGTTGGTCTACGGCGCGGTGATCAAGACTCCGCCGCTGGCAGTGGCGGGTTTCGTCGTCATGCTGGCCTCGGCCGCGTTCGCGGTGCAGTCGCACCGTCGGGCGCAGTCACCGGACCTGCACGTCGTGGGCGGGACGACGAGTCGTCGTCGCCCCCGCGGTCGTTCGGGTCGTCGGCCCTCGATCCTGGATCGGATGGAGGACCGGTGGCGGCAGCGCCCGGAGGGGCACCGCTGAGCCCGACCCGCCCCTGAGGCGGGCCGCGCGACGACCAGTCGCCCGCCGGGACGCCCCGGCGGCAACCGACGATTCCGCACGCCCTCCGGGCGTGCGTCCTCGTATGTCCCGATGTCCGGCGTCCGGCCGGCCACCGCCCGCCCCTGATCCCCGTCGGCCCTGACGGCTGCTCCGTCGATTGTCGGCCCCGGCGGCTCCGTCGGGCCGGCACCCGGGCATCCGGTTTCACGACGCCAGTCCCGCGAACGCGACGGGCCGGTGGGGGCGATGCCCCTACCGGCCCGTTCGTCTGTCGATCTTCGTCCGTCGGTCAGCGGGCCATGCGGCCGGCCATCAGGCGACGTGGGTTCCAGCGCAGCAACCGGTGCCGGGCCCGACCGCCCGCCGCCACCAGCCGGGACGACGCCTCGGCCGTGCCCGTGCGCCAGCGCAACAGCACCGACGGCGGCAGCACCGCCGCCACCAGGCGGGTACGCCGGTCGGCCTGCGCGGCGAGCGCGGCGCGTACGGCGCGCAGGGCCGGCAGGAGTTGCTCGCCGGTCAGCGGATCGCGGGCGTAGCGGGCACGTTCCTCGGCGCGGCCGAGCAGGCGTACCGCCGTGGTCGCCCCCGCGTCGGCGGTGAGCGCCTCCCGGGACAGCCGGTCGGCGGTCGCCCGGGGGGTCTCCGTCCGGTCCACCCGGACCCGGTAGTCCACCAGCGTGTCCAGCAGTTCGTCCCAGGCGGCGTGCGCGTCCGCCCGTGCCCGCTCCGCGTCCGCCACCACCACCATGCGTCGCCCGTCCGCGGGCGCCTCGCCGGCGGCCCCGGGGCGCACCGCCGTCGCGGCCGGTTTCGCCGGGCCGCTGCGCTTGCGGCGCAGGGCCGTGCGGCGCAGCGCCGGCAGGGCGAGCAGAGCGAGCAGGGCCAGCGCCGCCGCGGCGGCGTACCAGGGCCAGACCGGGCCCTGGTCGGTCGGGGCCGCGCCGTTGATGGCCAGGCCGGAGTCGATGTCCTCCTCGGGGCCCTCCGGCCCCGTCGGGCCGGCCGACGGGTCGACGCCACCGGGGGCACTCGACGGGCCGGAAGTCGGCGTCTCCTCCTCCGGGGCGTCGATGTCCGGCGCCCAGGCCGACCGGGTCGAACCCTGCACGCCGTACGCCGGGGTGGGGTCGAAGGGCACCCAACCGACCTCGTTGAAGTAGACCTCCGTCCAGGCGTGCAGGTTCCGGTTGGTCAGGGTGTACGTGCCGTCGCCGGAGTTGCTGCCGTTGGCGAAGCCGAACGCCACCCGGGCCGGGACGCCGGCGGCCCGGACCAGCCACGTCATCGCGGCGGCGTACTGCTGGCAGAAGCCGACCTTGTTGTCGAGGAAGTCGACGATCTCCCGCCCGCTGGTGCCGCCCTTGGTGCTCAGCGAGTAGGTGAAGCCGTTGTCCGCGGAGAAGTGGTCGTAGATCGCGCGGACCTTGTCGTACTCGGTGTCCTTGCCCCGCACCAGGGTGGAGACCAACTCCTCGACCTCGGGCACCGGCGGCGGCGCGGGATGCAGGCGCCGTACGGCGTGGTCGGCCGGCAGCGGCTGGGACCGGCGCAGGGCGGCCGGCGTGTACGTCGAGCGCACGTAGTCGAACGCGTAGCGCTTCTCGCGGGAGTTGTCCCGGTGGGAGAAGACCACCTGGAGGCTGGGGTCGTACGCCCAGTTGCCGTTGAGGTCCTCGGCGCGCACTGGTTCGGTGTAGACCGGCAGCAGCGGCATGGTGAGGTTCTTCGTCACCTCGACCGTGGCCCGGTACGTCCGCTGCTCGACCCCCTTCGCGGACGGCGCCGGCAGGTCCGAGACGGGGCGGCCCGCGGGGGTGCCCTCCCGGAAGCCGGTCGACGTGAGCTTGTCGGCCACGCCGAAGCGCAGGTAGAACGGGCTGGGCTCGTTCGTGGTGACCTTGACCAGGTCGGCGACCTCCGACTGGTTGAGCTGCCCGCTCAACGCCGCGAACAGGTCGATCCGGCCGGTGCCGCCCTGCCCGGGGCGCCCGTTGCCGCTGCCGTTGCCCGAACCGCCCAGCGTGTCCAGCAGCCCGCCCGTCATCCCCGGTACGGCCAGCGGCAGCACCACGGCCAGTGCGACACCCACCGCCGCCAGCCGTCGGCCGGCGGCGGCCAGCGGCGAGGCCTCCCAGACGTCGACGTCGCGCCCGTCGCCGGTGAACCGCCGGCCGAACCGGCGGACCCGGTCGACGTTGTCGGTCACCAGCAGCCAGAGGAACCCGGCAGCGCCGACGACGAACGGCACCGCCGGGACGCTGTCCACGTAGACCGCGACGGGCACCGAGTAGATCGCCAGCATCGGCAGGCCGGCCAGCGCCGGCCGGCGCAGCCCGACGGCGAGCACGTCGACCACCGCGGCCACCCCGCCGATCCCGAGCACCGTGACGAACAGCAGCGGGTCGGTGTCGGGAACCTTGACGCCGTACGAGCGCATGTCCTCCAGCGAGCCGTCGAGCAGTTCGCCGAAGTGCGTGAAGGTCGACGGGGTGGGCACGATGCCCAGCAGTTCGGTGCCGCCGGGGAAGAGCCAGGTCAGGGCCAGCGTCAGGCCGGCCAGCATGCCCAGCGCCTGGCCCCAGAGCGGGACCCGCGCCAGCCGGGCGAGCGCGGCCACGGCGGCGACCACGGCCACCGCGATCGTCGCCTGGATCAGCCATGTCCAGCGTTCGAAGATGGCCGACAGCGGCGCGGCGGCGAGCAGCGTCGCCGCGGCGGCCACGAAGCCCAGGTTCCGGTGGGCGATCATGAGGGGACCCTTCCGTTCATCGCATGCCGCCGGCCACCGTCTCGGCCATGGCCGCCCGCAGCGCGAAGCCCTGCGAGCCGCGGGCCGCCTGCGGCCACAGCGCGGGCAACTGCGTGCCGTGGTCGACACCGATGACCCGCCAACCGCTCTGCAACATGGCCAGCGCGGCGGCGCCGTGGGCGTGGTCGGCCTCGGCCCGGGCCTTGGTGGGCAGGTTGAGCCAGGTGGAGCTGTCGAGCAGGAAACCGACGCAGGTGGCGCCGTTGCCCCGCAGCCCGGCCAGCAGTTCGGCCTCGGCCGTGCTCACGGAGCCGAACAGGCCGATGATCAGGCCGCCGTCCGCCCGTTGCCGGACCCGCTGCACCAGCGTGGTCAGCTCGCCGAACTTGTCGAGCCGGACCTCGGCGAGGTGGTCGAGGAGCACCCCGTCGCCGGCCGCCTCGGACGCGTCCACGTCCGCGCCGGAACCGGTGACCAGACGCAGCTTGTAGCCGGCCTGCCGCAGGTGCACCGCGATGCTGGCCGCGGCGGAGACCGCCCACTCGAAGGAGGCCGTCGGCCCGTCGCCGCGGTG
The DNA here is from genome assembly GCF_003664255.1 of Micromonospora sp. M71_S20. Taxonomy (NCBI): domain Bacteria; kingdom Bacillati; phylum Actinomycetota; class Actinomycetes; order Micromonosporales; family Micromonosporaceae; genus Micromonospora; species Micromonospora sp. M71_S20. The sequence goes on from NZ_RCCV01000003.1 coordinate 480,176, forward strand.
GCCGTACGCGCGGGTGTCCAGCACGACGGTGGCGCGGCTCTCCCAGGGCTGCTCCTCCCGGCGCACCATCAGCTCGCCGGTGCGCGCGGTGGACTTCCAGTGCACCCGGCGCAGGTCGTCGCCCACCCGGTACTCCCGGGTGGCGGCGTCGTCCTCGCCGTGCACCGCCACCGAGCGGGCCCGGCTGTCGCCGCTGCCGGCGTACTCGCCGGGCAGGCGCACCGAGGGCAGCAGGGTGACCTGCGGGATGACGGTCAGGTGATCGGTGCTCGGGAAGGCGCGGCTCAGCTCGCACAACCCGAACGGGTCGGTCATCCGGACCACCAGCGGGCCCACCTCGTAGCGGCCACGCACGTCGGCGCGCACCGTGTAGGCCACCGAGCTGGCCTGGTGGGCGCCGAGGCGCTCCAGCACCACCCGGGGCCGGCTGCCCAGCGCGTACGGCAGCCGGTCCTCCAGCAGCAGGGTGCCGGTGGGCAGGCGGGACATGTTCTGCAACCGCAGCACCACCCGGGAGCTGGCCCCGACGGGCACCCGGTGCGGGTCCAGCGACCGGTTGCAGGCCAGCTTGTAGCGGCTGCGCCCGACGTAGGCCGCGGCGAGCAGCGGCAGGATGGCCAGCAGCACGGCCACCCGGAGCAGGTCCTTCTCGCCGAGGATGCCGGCCGAGACCGCCGCCGCGACCGCGGCCGCCAGGAACGAACGGCCGCGGGTGGTCAGCCCGCGCAGCCCGTCGCGCACGTCACCGCCTCCGCGGCTCGTACGTGGCTCGGCCGTTGCCCTCGCCCGTGGGGCGGGTGTCGTACGGGGAGCGCCCGCGGTCGTGCGGCAGCGGCAGCCGGTGCACCAGCTCGGAGACGATCGCGTCGGTCGTACGCCGGGCGAGCTGGGCGTCGGCGGTCGGGATGATCCGGTGCGCGAGCACCGGCACGGCCAGCACCTGGAGGTCGTCGGGGAGGACGTAGTCGCGCCCCTCCAGGGCGGCCACCGCGCGGGCGGTGCGCAGGAGCTGGAGGGTCGCCCGGGGGGAGGCGCCCAGGCGCAGGTCGGAGGATTCGCGGGTGGCGGTGACCAGGTCGATCGCGTACTGCTTGACGGCGTCGGCGACGTGCACCTGCCGGACGTGACCGATCAGCTGCCGCACCGTGTTGGCGTCGGAGACCGGACGCAGCTCGTCCAGCGGGTCCGTCGCGCCGTGCCCGTCGAGCATCGCCAGCTCTGCGCTCGGGTCCGGGTAGCCCATCGCGATGCGGGCGGTGAACCGGTCGCGCTGCGCCTCGGGGAGGGGGTAGGTGCCCTCCATCTCGATCGGGTTCTGGGTCGCGATGACCATGAACGGCGTCTGGAGGTGGTAGGTGACGCCGTCGACGGTGACCTGGCGCTCCTCCATGCACTCCAGCAGCGCCGACTGCGTCTTCGGCGAGGCGCGGTTGATCTCGTCGCCGACGACCAGGTTGGCGAAGACCGCACCCGGGCGGAACTCGAAGTCGTGCGTCTCCTGGTTGTAGACGCTGACCCCCGTGACGTCGCTGGGCAGCAGGTCGGGGGTGAACTGGATGCGGCGCACGGAGCAGTCGATCGACCGGGCCATCGCCTTGGCGAGCTTGGTCTTGCCGACCCCGGGCACGTCCTCGATGAGCAGGTGGCCCTCGGCGAGCAGGACGGCCAGGGCGAGCCGCACGGTGGCTGTCTTGCCCTCGATGACCTGCTCGATGTTCGACACGATGGCTTCGCTGGCGGCACGGAACTCGTCGTGCGGCAACGCGCCGCCCACCTCGTCCCAGGTCTGTTGTGTCACGGGCCTCCTCCTCGTCGCCGGACGGCAGCTCTGTATAGAGCAGCTGGACCCGCCGTAGGGTTCGCGACGCCGAGCCTCGTCTGCCGCAGAAATCTCACTGGTCTCTCAGGCTAACCATGTTTGTCGCTGTCGCCGACCCCTGCCGGTAGTCCGTCGATTACGCCCCCAAAGTTTCGCCGGTCGGGGTACGCATGAGCCCGTGCCAAGCGGGTAGTCGCCGCTCCTGTTCCGGACGGGAGCGAACATGACGGACTCGACGCTGCCGATCAACATCGGCTACTGGCTGCTGGCGTTCAGTCCCATCGTGCTGCTGTTGGTCCTGCTGGCGGTGCTGCGCTGGAAGGCGCCGGAGGCCGGTCCCGTCGGGATGCTCCTGGCCGCCGTGGTCGCGCTCGTGTTCTTCCGTACGCCGTTCGAGACCCTCGCCGTGGGTGTCGGCAAGGGCATCTGGGACGCGGTGTTCATCCTGTTGGTGATCTGGCCGGCGTTGCTGCTCTACCGGGTGGGCACGGCTGCTGGCGCCTTCGACGCGCTACGCCGGGGACTGTCCCGGTACAGCCGTAACCACGTCTTCCTGGTCCTCGGGTTCGGCTGGGTGTTCGCCTCCTTCATGCAGGGCATCGCCGGCTTCGGCGCACCGATCGCAATCGTGGCGCCGTTGCTGCTGGCCGTCGGGGTGCGACCCGTCTACGCCGTCGCCATCCCGCTGATCGGGCACGCCTGGGCGAACATGTTCGGCACCTTGGCGGTCGGCTGGATCGCCACCTTGCAAGTGGTCGACCTGGACGACGAAATCAGCACCGCACTCATCACCGCGGTGCTGCTCGCCCCGGTGACGTTGATGGCCGGGGTCACCATCGCCTGGATGGCCGGGAAGGGGCGCGGGGTGCGGGTCGCCTGGCCGCTCATCCTGATCATCTCGGCGCTGCACGCCGGACTGCAGTTCGTGATCATGTACTGGGAGCCGCTGCTGTCCGCCTTCCTCGCCAGCACCGTCGCGCTGGCGGCGCTCTACCCGCTGTCGCGCTGGTCGCGCTACCGGGAGCCGGCCCGCGACGTCCGGGAACGCCCCGCCATGCGCGACGACGCCGGTGAGGGCGACGAGGCGGAGAGCGAGCCGACCATGGGACTCGGTTGGGCATTGCTGCCGTACGCCGTGCTGACCCTGGTGGCCGTCGTCACCCTCGCCGTACCGCCGGTGGTGGACCTGCTCGACCAGATCGAGTTCGGTCCGCCCTTCCCGGGGGCGGACACCGGATTCGACGTGGTGAACGAAGGTGAGCGGCCCTACTCGCCGATCGCCCCGTTCACCCACCCGGGCTTCCCGTTGGCTGTCGCGGTGCTGACCACCTGGCTGGTCTACCGGGCGCGAGGCTTCTACGCGGCACGCCGGAGGCAGGAGGGAAGCCAGCCGATCTGGTCGAGCCTCGCCACCGACGCCACCCCGGCGTCGGTGGCCATCCTGTCGTTCCTGGTGCTCGCCGCCGTCATGGAGCATTCGGGGCAGACCGACGTGCTGGCCCAGGGGCTGGAACAGGTCTCGCCCCCGCTCGTATACGCGTTCCTGGCAAATGTCGTCGGGCTGATCGGCGCCTTCATGACCTCCAGCAACACCGCCTCCAACGTGCTCTTCGCCCAGTTGCAGCAGGGCGTCGCCGCCGGAACCGGGCTCTCCGGTAACGCCGTGGTGGCCGCGCAGAGCGCCGGCGGCGCGATCGGCAACGCCGTCGCCCCAGCCAACATCGTCCTCGGCACCGGCACCGCCGGCATCGTCGGGCAGGAAGGCGCCGTGCTGCGCAAGACCCTGCCCTGGACGGTGGCCGCCGCGGTGGTGATCGGTCTGCTGACTCTGCTCTTCGTCTGACGAAAGGGAGACCGCCGTGAACGAACTGCGTTGGCTGCTGCTGGCCTTGATGCTCTTCCTCGTCGCGCTGCCGGCGCTCAGCGCGGGCACCGAGACCGACGTGCCACCGCTGTGGTGGTCTGGCCTGGCGCTGGTCACGGCGGCCGGGCTCATCCCGGTGGCGCTGCGCTACACGCCCTCCGGCGACGACGGGGAGGACTGACCGGTGTCGCGCTTCCACGAGATCTACGCCGACACCGGCGACGGCGGAGTCCAGCTCGGCGCCAGCGCCGACCGCTGGCATCTGTACGAGGACTTCGTCCACCTGTCACCCCATCACACCGAGGGGAGGCTGGTCCGCTTTGAGGCGGAGCTGCTGCCGTTCGTCGACAACCTGAACCGGGGCGCGCTGGCGGTGGTGGACATGCAGAACGACTTCTGCGCCCCCGGCGGATGGACCGAGCGCTCGGGGTTCGACCACGAGGCGTGCCGGGCCGCGATCCCCGGCGTGCGGCGGGCGGTCGAGGCAGCGCGGCAGCACGGCATGTTCGTCATCTGGATCTATTGGCATAACCGCCCCGACCTGCGCAATCTCGGTGCTCCCACATTGCATTCGTTCAAGCACCGGCTGGATCAGCGGGGCATCGGCGAGGAACTGGAACACGGCCGGGTGCTGACCGCCGGCTCGTGGGGTGCCCGGATGGTCGACGAACTGCAGGACTGCATCGACGACGACGACATCCACGTGGAGAAGGTGCGGATGAGCGGCTTCTACGGCACCCACCTCGACCAGGTGCTGCGTACCCAGGGCATCCAGACCCTCTTCGTCTGCGGCGTCAACGCCGACCAGTGCGTCAGCACCACGCTGGAGGACGCCTACTTCCGCGACTACAACCCGGTGCTCATCGCCGACGCCACCGCCACCTCCAGTCCCGCGTACTGCAAGGAAGCCGTGGTCTTCAACACCAAGCAGTGCTGGGGCTTCGTCACCACCACCGACGGGTTCGCCAACCCGCGGCCGTACTCACCGGAGGGCACGACATGACGGCACCGCACGGACCCCGCACCGGCCGGCCGCCAACCCGGGCCGACCGTGGGGCGGTCTCCTCACCGCACGTGCTGGCCAGCGGCGCCGGACTGGCCGTGCTGCGCCGGGGCGGCAGCGCGGTGGACGCCGCGATCGCGGTCAACGCACTGCTCTGCGTGGCCTACCCGCACATGGCCGGTCTCGGCGGCGACGGATTCTGGCTGATCGCCGGCCCGAACGGCGCGGTGCAGGCGCTCAACGCCTCCGGGCCGGCCGCCGCCGCCGCGACCCGCGACTGGTACGCCGAGCGCGGCCACACCGAGCAGGTGCCGGTGCGGGGACCGCTGTCCGCGCTGACCGTCCCGGGCGCCGTGGACGGCTGGCGGCTGGCCCACGAACGGCACGGCCGGCTGGCCTGGGCCGATCTCTTCGACGACGCAGTGCACTACGCCCGGCACGGGATACCGGTGTCCCGTTCGCTCAGCGACTGGCTGGTCGAGGATCTGGAGCTGCTCTGTGCGGAGGAGAGCACCCGGCGCCTCGTGCCCGCCGGACGGGCGCTGCGCGAGGGGGACCGTCTGCGCCAGCCGGAGCTGGCCACCTCGCTCGAGGCCGTCGCCGCACACGGCGCCCGCGGTGGGTTCTACGAGGGCGAGCTCGGACGGCGGTTCTGCCAGGCATTGGCGGCGGGCGGATCCCCGCTGCACCCCGACGACCTGGCCGCCTACCACGCCCAGTGGGAGGAGCCGATCAGCACCGACTACCGCGGTCACACCGTGTACGAGCTGCACCCCAACACGCAGGGCTTCGCCGCTCTGCAGATCCTCAACCTGGTCGAGGGCTTCGACGTGGCGGCCTGGGGCGACGGCACGCCCGACTACTACCACCACCTCGCCGAGGCGGTGAAGCTCGCCTTCGCCGACCGGGACGAGTGGCTGACCGACCGGCATTGGGTGGACATCCCGCTGCCCGAGCTGCTCGACAAGGAGTACGCGGCCCGCCGCCGCGCCCTGATCCGCCCCGATCGGGCCATGGTGATGGACGAGGTGGAGCCAGGGCTCCGGTTCTCCCCCCACGGGCACCGCCGCGACGCACCCGGCGGCGACACCTGCGCGTTCACCGCCGTCGACCGGGACGGGCTGGTCGTCTCGGTCATCCAGTCCATCTACCACGACTTCGGCAGCGCGGTCACCGCCGGCGACACTGGGATCATCCCGCAGAACCGGGGTTCGTTCTTCTCCCTCGACGAGACGCACCCCAACCGGATGGAACCCGGCAAACGCACCTTCCACACGCTGATCCCCGGGCTCGTCTGCCGGGACGGACAGCCCTGGCTCGCCTTCGGCAGCATGGGCGGCGAGGGTCAACCGCAGACCCACGCCGCCCTGCTGACCCGCCTGATCGACTTCGGCTACGACGTCCAGCAGGCCATCGAGGCGCCGCGTTGGCTGATGGGGCACACCTGGGGAACCACGATCAAGGACCTCTCCCTGGAGGGCCGGATCGGCGACGAGGTCGCCCGGGAACTGCAACGCCGCCGACAGCCGGTGCGGATGCTGCCCAGCTGGGACGACAACATGGGCCACGCGCACGCCATCCTGATCGACACCGAACGGGGGCTGCTGGAGGCCGGCGCCGACCCGCGCGGCGACGGCGCCGCCCTCGGCTACTGACCGCCGCCGGCATGATCCTGGCGGTTGCCCTCGTCTGGCAGTTCGCACTCGCGGCCTGCGTTCCCCTGCTGACCCGTCGGCTGGGCCGCGACGCCGGATATCCGTTGGCCGCCGGGTTCCTGCTCACGGCCGGGCTGCTGCTGCTTCCACTCCCGATGCTCCTCGCCGACGCGACGGTCACGGTGGACTGGAGGTGGTTGCCCTCGCTGGACGTCTCGGCCGCCCTGCGAATGGACGCCCTCGCCCTCGTGTTCGCTCTGCTGGTGCTCGGGGTGGGCGTCCTCATCATGGCCTACTGCCCGCGCTACCTGGGTCGCGAGGCGTCGCACACACGGATCTACCTGCTGCTGACCCTCTTCGCGACCGCGATGCTCGGCCTGGTCCTCGCCAACGACCTGCTGGTCCTGTTCGTCTTCTGGGAACTGACGTCGGTGCTGTCCTTCGTGCTGATCGGGCAGGGCCGGCCTGCCGCCGGGCCACCGGCGGTACAGGCGTTGCTGGTCACCTCGGGAGGCGGCCTGGCCCTGTTGACCGCCGTCGTGATCCTCACGCTCGACCTCGGCACCAGCGACCTCGGCCGTATCCTCGCCGATCCGGGGCGGCTGGACGGCGGGCCCGCCTGGGCCGTCGGCGCGCTTGTACTGGTCGCGGCCTTCACCAAGTCGGCGCAGGTGCCGTTCCACTTCTGGCTGCCCGGCGCCATGGTCGCCATCACGCCGGTCAGCGCCTACCTGCACGCGGCTACCATGGTCAAGGCCGGCATCTACCTGCTGATGCGGTTCTCCGCCCTGTTCGGCGGTCGACCCGCGTGGAACCTGACGCTGCTTGCGGTCGGCCTGCTGACCGCCGTGCTCGGGGCTTTCCTGGCGTTGCGCCAGTACGATCTCAAGGCGCTGCTCGCGTATTCCACGGTGAGTCAGCTCGGGCTGATCGTCGGGGTCGTCGGGGTGGGCACCCCCGCCTCGGACGCGGCCGCGATCCTGTACACCGTCGCGCACGCGCTGTTCAAGGCGACGCTGTTCATGCTGGTCGGCATCATCGACCACGAGGCCGGCAGCCGGGACATCCGGGAGCTGTCCGGACTCCACCGGGTCATGCCCACGACGGCGGTGTTCACCGTCATCGCCGCCGCCACCATGGCCGGCCTGCCGCCGACGATCGGGTTCGTCGGCAAGGAGGCGATCTTCGAGGCGCTGGCCGAGGCTCACCAGCTACCCGGGTCCGGCCAGTTGGCGGCCGGGCTCGGGGTACTGGCCTCGGTGCTGACCTTCGCGTACGCGGCCCGACTGGTGCACGGCGTCTTCACCGGCCCGCTACGCCAGCAGGAACTGCGACCGCCACGGCGTTCGTTCGTGGCCCCCGCCGGGGTGGCCGCCGTACTGGCCGTCGCGCTGGGACCCCTTGTCGCCCTGCTCAGTCCGCTCGTCCAGCGCGCCGCGAACGACGCCCGACCTCAGGGCGAACCGCCGTACCTGGTGTTCTGGCACGGCTTCACCCTGGCTCTCGGGCTCTCCGCGCTCACCGTCGGGCTCGGGGCGCTGCTCTTCGTCCTGCACGCCCGGGTCGACCGGCTGCTGCGCCGCCTGCCCACCACGGTGCCCTTCGCCGTCTGGTTCGAGGCCGGCCGGGTGCGACTGTTGCACCTCGGCGCCCTGGTCGCCCGACCGGCCCGGGCCGCCAGCCCGGCGACGTTCCTGCTCCGGCCGGTGCTCGCGGTGCCGCTGCTGGCCGTGGTGGCCGCGGTCGGTCTCGGCCCGCTGCCAGCGCCCGTGGGCGAAGCGATCCGCCCCGGCGACGTGGTGCTGCTGGTCCTGCTCGTGGTGAGCCTGGCCGGGTTGGTCACGGTGCGCTCGGCACTGGGGGCGGTCGGCCTCACCGGCACGGTCGGACTCCTGCTGTCCGTCTGGTTCGTGACCGCGGGGGCGCCCGACGTCGCGCTGACGCTGATGCTGGTCGAGGTGCTCACCACCATCGTGGTGATGCTGGTGCTGCGCCGCCGCTCGCCGCGCCTGCCCCCGGGCGGCGCACCTCGTGCCTTGCTGCTCGGCGCCGTGCTCGCCGGTGCGACCGGACTGGCCGCGGCGGCCGGCACCGCGGCGCTGACCGGCCGGCGTGACCTGTCCGCGCCCGGCCGGTTCCTGCTGGCCGAGGCGACACCGACCACCGGCGGGAGCAACGTGGTCAACACGATCCTGGTGGAGTTCCGCGCGCTGGACACGCTCGGCGAATCGGTGGTCCTGGCGGTCGTGGCGCTGGGGCTGGTCTCGCTCTCCGACCGGATCACCCGACCCGGACGGGGCACCCGGGCCGGTTCCCCCGTCGACCCGGTGCTCGTGTTCGCCCACCGGTTACTCGCTCCGGTGATGCTGGTGGTGTCGGGCTTCCTCTTCGTACGCGGCCACGAGGAGATCGGGGGCGGGTTCATCGGTGCCCTGCTGGCCGGGACCGCGGTCGGGCTGGGCCACCTCGCCCACGCCGGTGCCCCGGCACCCCTGCTCGGCCGGTTGCGGAGCGGCCCGCTGCTGGTGGCGGGGCTACTGCTCTGTGTCGGTGTGGGATTGGCGGCGTTGCCGCTGGGCCGTCCGTTTCTCAGTCTCGGCAAGGTGGGTCTGCCCGGTGGGACGACCCTGCCGTTCTCCAGCAGCCTGCTGTTCGACCTCGGGATCTACCTGATCGTCCTCGGATTGATCGTGGCAGCGGTCCGCCGGCTCGACCTGCCGACCCGACCGGCCCCGACGGGACGGCCGAGGTGACGGCCGCCGTCATGGTCGGCGTGCTGGTCGCCGCCGCCGTGCACCTGCTGCTCCAGCGTGGCCAGCTCCGGGTGATTCTCGGGTTCCTCCTGCTCGGCCACGCGGTCAACGTGCTGCTGCTCTCCGCTGGCGGGCTGGATCGCCGCACGCCCGCCTTCGAAGGCGGCGGCGAGGAGATGGCCGACCCGCTGCCGCAGGCATTCGCGCTGACCGCCATCGTGATCAGCTTCGGTATCACGCTCTACCTGCTCGGACTGCTCAGCGTGGACGGACCGACCGGAGGTGGCGAGCAGGGGACCGCCGAGGACCCTTGCGCCACCGAGGACGGGCAGGACGACGTGGGCGCCGAGGGCGGGGACGAACGGTGAGCCGGCTGCTGGTCCTGCCGTTCGCCGGTCCGCTGCTGACCGCCGCGGTACTGCTCGCCGCGCCACGCCGCCGGACGGCGCACCGGGTGGCGGGCCTCGCCGTGACCGCCGCCGTCCTCTTCCTGGCCGTGGCGCTGCTGGTGGCCACGCGGGACGGCACGGTCGTGGCCGAGCGGATCGGCGGCTGGCACCCCCTGGTGGCGATCGGCTTCGCGGCCGACGCGTTCGGCGCGCTGATGGTCACCGTCTGCGCGGCGGTGGTGCTGGCCTGCCTCGCCACGGCCGCCGCATCCGGCGACGACAACGATCCACTCTTCGTGCCGCTGGTTCTCGTGCTGTCGGCCGGCGCCTACGGCGCCTTCCTCACCGCCGACCTGTTCAACCTGTTCGTGCTGGTCGAGGTCATGCTGGTGCCGTCCTACGCGCTCGTCGCGCTGGGCGGCGGCGCCACCCGGCTCGGCGCCGCCCGGGTCTACGTGGCGATGAACCTGCTCGCCTCCACCATCCTGCTGGCCGGGGTGGGGCTGGTCTACGGGGTGACCGGGACGGTGCGGTTCGGCGACCTGGCGGCTGCCGCGCGCACCTCGCCCACGGTGGCCGTGGCCGCCGCCGTCGTGCTGTTGGCGCTGGCGGTCAAGAGCGCCGTCGTGCCCTGGCACGACTGGCTGCCCAGGACCTACCCCGAGGCGCCGCCCGTGGTGCTCGCGCTCTTCTCCGGGTTGCTCACCAAGGTCGGCCTCTACGCCCTGATCCGGGTCTACGCGCTCGTGTACGACGGCGATCCGGCGTACCACTGGGTGATCGGCGCCGCCGCGCTGCTCAGCATGGTGGTCGGGGTGCTTGGCGCGCTCGGTGAGGCCACCATGCGCCGCGTGCTCACCTTCCACATGGTCAGCCAGATCGGGTACGTCCTGCTGGGACTGGCTCTGTTCACGGCCGCGAGCCTGGCTGCGGCGGTCTTCTACCTCGTGCAGTACATCCTGGTGAAGACGGCGCTGTTCCTCTGCGCCGCGGCGGTGCACGCCAACCACGGCACTGACCGGCTGGATCGGCTCGGTGGCCTGTCCAGCCTGCATCCCGTGCTGGCGCTGGCCTTCGCCGGTGCCGCCCTCTCCCTGGCTGGACTTCCCCCGTTCTCCGGATTCGTGGCGAAGTTCCTGCTGATCAGGGCGGTGGCCGACGCCGGGCAATGGGTGGCGGTGGCGGTGGCCGTCGGCGTCAGCCTGCTCACGTTGGCCTCGATGCTCAAGATCTGGGGCTCGGCGTTCTGGGGGGAGCCCCTCGGCCGAGAGGAGGCCGCCGGGCCCCGCCCGCTGGCCCGGACGGTGCTGCCGGCGTTGACCCTGGCAGTCGTGTCGTTGCTGCTCGGCCCGGTGGCCGAACCCCTCCTCGGGCTGGCCGACACGGCGGCGGCCGGTCTGCTCGATCCCGACGCCTACCTGGAGGCGGTGAACGGCCGATGAGCGTGGGCGCGGGACGGCGGGCGGTGGTGCGGGCCGGGCGGATACTGCGTTTCCTCGGATGGTTCGGGGCCCGCGTGGTGGTGGCCAACCTGGTGGTCGCCCGGGAGATCCTGACCCCGGGTTGGCGGCTGTGCCCGGCGATCGTGCGGGTGCCGCTGATCGAGGCGAGCAGCACCGAGCTGGCGCTGACGGCGCTCTGCGTCGGGCTGGTCCCGGGCACTCTCACGGTGGCCGTCCGGACGGCCCCACCAGTGCTCTTCGTGCACGGCATGTACGCCGACGATCCGGACGAGTTCCGCCGCGAGATCGTCGAACTTGAGCGGAAGCTGCTGCTGGCCGTGCGGCCCGTCGGCCGGGAGCCGACGACGTCCGCGCCCACGGTCGGCGACGTGGATGGGAGGTGAGGACGTGTTCCTGCTCGACGTGGCGCTCGTCGTCCTCGGGCTGTCGGCGTTGCCGGTGATCTGGCGACTGACCGTCGGCCCGACGGATGCGGACCGGGCGGCTGCCCTGGACCTGGCCTTCTTCGTCATCCTGGCCGCGGTGGCCGTGCTGTCCGCCCGGCTGGATTTCCCGGCCCTGCTGGACCTGGTGCTGACCGGCACCCTGGTGGCCTTCCTGGCCACGGTCGCCCTGGCCCGTCTGGTGCACCGGCGGTCGCGCTGATGCGTACCGTGCTGGCGGCGATTCCGCTGCTCGTGGGCACGGGGCTGATCGCGGTGAGCGCTTTCGGTCTGCTCCGGTTGCCGGATGTCTACCACCGGATGAACGCGGTGGCCAAGGCGGCGAGCCTTGGCCTGGTGTGCGTCCTGTTGGGGGTGCTGGTGCTGGTCTTCGACGCCCGCAGCGCGGTGGTGGTCGCCGTGGCGATCGGACTGCAACTGGTCAGCGCGCCGGTGGGCGGCTACGCGCTGACTGTGGCGTCCTACCGGGCGGGCAGTCCTTTGGCGGCACTGACCCGATACGACGACCTCGCCGACGTCGAGCCCGGCCCACGTCCCGGGGGTGAGCGGCCGGGCGGCGAGACGACCGGCGGGCCAACGGGTGGGTAACCGCGTCGCCGTCGCGTTCCCGCCGACGGTAGACTGCGGGTATGTCCGTGGCCGGTCTGCTCCTTACCGAGCCGTGCTGACGCGCTGATCCGCGACAGCACGGCCGCCCCTCCTGCGCGAGGGGTTTTTTTGTGCCTACCGGACGAGACCGACCCGCATCCCGCGGTACGACGAACAGCGGATCGAGGAGAGACGCCATGAGTGAGGCAGCCGCACCGGCCAGCGACGTGCCGCCGTTCCGGTACACCGCGGCCCTGGCCGAGGAGATCGAACAGCGCTGGCAGGACGTCTGGGCGCGGGAGGGGACGTTCCACGCCCCCAACCCGACCGGCCCGCTGGCCGACCCCGGTCACCCCCGCGCCGGGGCGGAGAAGCTGTACGTCCTGGACATGTTCCCCTACCCGTCGGGCGCCGGCCTGCACGTCGGGCACCCGCTGGGCTACATCGGCACCGACTGCTTCGCCCGCTACCAGCGGATGGCGGGGCGCAACGTGCTGCACGCGATGGGCTTCGACGCGTTCGGCCTGCCCGCCGAGCAGTACGCGGTGCAGACCGGCACCCACCCGCGGACCACGACCGTGGCCAACATCGAGCGCTACAAGGCGCAGCTGCGCCGGCTGGGCCTGGCCCACGACGAGCGCCGCTCGGTGGCCACCATCGACACCGACTTCTACCGCTGGACGCAGTGGATCTTCCTGCAGGTCTTCAACTCCTGGTACGACACCGGGGCGAAGCGCGCCCGCCCGATCGCCGAGCTGATCGCCGAGTTCGAGGGCGGCAACAGGCCCACGCCCGACGGGCGACCGTGGGCGGAGCTGTCCGTGGCCGAGCGCCGGGCCGTCGTCGACGACCACCGGCTGGCGTACGTCTCGCAGGCGCCCGTCAACTGGTGCCCGGGGCTGGGCACCGTGCTGGCCAACGAGGAGGTCACCGCCGACGGCCGCTCCGAGCGCGGCAACTTCCCGGTCTTCAAGCGCAACCTGAAGCAGTGGATGATGCGCATCACCGCGTACGGCGACCGGCTGCTGGACGACCTGGACGCGCTGGACTGGCCCGAGCCGATCAAGCTGATGCAGCGCAACTGGATCGGCCGCTCCACCGGCGCGCACGTCGACTTCCCGACCACGGTCGCGCCGATCCGGGTGTTCACGACCCGGCCGGACACCGTCTTCGGCGCCACGTACATGGTGCTGGCCCCCGAGCACGAGCTGGTCGACGCGCTGACGCCGGCCGCCTGGCCCGAGGGGACGAAGGACGCGTGGACCGGCGGGCACGCCAACCCGCGCGCGGCCGTGGAGGCGTACCGCAAGGCGGCGGCGGCCAAGACCGACGTCGAGCGGCAGGCCGACACGAAGGAGAAGACCGGCGTCTTCGTCGGGGCGTACGCCACCAACCCGGTCACCGGTGGGCGGATCCCGGTCTTCGTCGCCGACTACGTGCTGGCCGGCTACGGCACCGGCGCGATCATGGCGGTGCCCGGCCAGGACGAGCGGGACTGGGCGTTCGCCGAGGTCTTCGAGCTGCCGATCGTGCGTACCGTGCAGCCGACGGAGGGCTTCGACGGCAAGGCGTACACCGGGGACGGTCCGGCGATCAACAGCGCCGCGCCCGAGCGCGGCCTGGACCTGAACGGCCTGGGGGTGGCCGACGCGAAGGCCCGGATCATCGAGTGGCTGGAGGCCAACGGGCACGGCACCGGCGCGGTGACCTACCGGCTGCGCGACTGGCTGTTCTCCCGGCAGCGTTACTGGGGCGAGCCGTTCCCCATCGTGTACGACGAGACCGGAGCGGCCATCGCCCTGCCGGAGGAGATGCTGCCGGTCGAGCTGCCCGAGGTGGACGACTTCTCGCCGCGCACGTTCGACCCGGAGGACGCCGACAGCAACCCGGAGACCCCGCTGTCGCGCCGGCGCGACTGGGTCGAGGTGGAGCTGGACCTGGGCGACGGCCCGAAGCGCTACACCCGCGAGACCAACGTGATGCCGCAGTGGGCCGGCTCGTGCTGGTACGAGCTGCGCTACCTGGACCCGACCAACTCGCAGCGCTTCGTCGACGCGGAGAACGAGGCGTACTGGATGGGGCCGCGCGGCGAGGGCGACTGCGGTGGCACCGACCTGTACGTCGGCGGCGCCGAGCACGCCGTGCTGCACCTGCTGTACGCGCGGTTCTGGCACAAGGTGCTGTACGACCTGGGGCACGTCTCGTCGTTCGAGCCGTTCCGCAAGCTGTTCAACCAGGGCTACATCCAGGCGTACGCGTACACCGACGCCCGGGGCGCCTACGTGCCGGCCGAGGAGGTCACCGAGCGCGACGGCGGCTTCTACCTGGGCGACACCCGGGTCGACCGCGAGTACGGCAAGATGGGCAAGTCCCTGAAGAACGTGGTCACGCCAGACGAGATGTGCGCCGCGTACGGGGCGGACACGTTCCGCGTCTACGAGATGTCGATGGGTCCGCTGGAGGTGTCCCGTCCGTGGGAGACCCGGGCGGTCGTCGGGTCGTACCGGTTCCTGCAGCGGGTCTGGCGGGCGGTCGTCGACGAGCAGACCGGCGCGCTGCGGGTCACCGACGCGCCCGCCGACGAGGCGACCCGGCGGCTGCTGCACAAGGTGGTCGACGGGGTCCGCGGCGACATGGAGGCGATCCGGTTCAACACCGCGATCGCCAAGCTGATCGAGCTGACCAACGGGCTGACCCGGCTGGCGCAGACCCCGCGCGAGGTGGCCGAGCCGCTGGTGCTGATGCTGGCGCCGTTCGCCCCGCACGTCGCCGAGGAGCTGTGGCGCCGGCTGGGGCACGACACCTCCCTGACGTACGCGGACTTCCCGACCGCCGACCCGGCGCTGCTGGTGGCGGAGACGGTGACCTACCCGGTGCAGATCAACGGCAAGGTGCGGGGCCGCGTCGAGGTCCCCGCCGACGCGTCCGAGGAGACCGTCCGCGCGGCGGCCCTGGAGGCGGTGGCCGGTTCGCTGGCCGGCAAGGAACCCCGCAAGGTCATCGTCATCAAGGGCCGCATGGTCTCCGTAGTGGCCTGACCCGCCCTCTGACCCGCGCGTCGATCATGCAGTTGTGGTGGGGGACGAAGTCCCCGGGCCGGGATGAACCGGCCACCGGAACTGCATGATCGACGCGCCGGGCGGGGCGGGGCGGGTCAGGGGTCGCGGTGGTGGGTGAGGGTGATCGCCGTGAGGGTGGCCGTGAGGGACCAGGTGGCCAGGGTCAGCCAGGAGCCGGTGACGGTGGCCGGGTACGGGTCCGGGTTGAGCACGTCGGGGTGCACCTCGATCAGGCGCAGCCAGGCGGTCAGCGGCAGGGCGTTGTACAGCTCGGCGATCCACCGGTGCTCGTCGCTGTCCACCGCCATCGGCACCAGCACGAGTACCGACGTGGCCGCGGCCACGGCCCCGGCGGCGTGTCGGGTGAGCGCGCCCAGACCCATTCCGACCAGCGCGCACACGGGCACCAGCACGGCGCTCGCCGCGACGGCGCGCAGCACGCCCGGCTCGCCGATCGACCAGCCGGCGCCCCGGTCGGCGAGGATCGCCTGGGACACCCAGAACGAGGTCGCCGCGGTGACCGTGCCGAACACGAGCATGACCCCGGCAAGTACGGCGGCCTTCGCCGCGACCACCGCGCGGCGGGCCGGGACGGCGGCGAACGTGGCCCGGATCAGCCCGCTCTGGTGCTCGCCGACGATCGTCAGTGCGCCGATGGTGGCCGAGGCGAGGATCAGCAGCAGGTAGCCGGCCTCGGGGAAGGCGTCGCGCACCGGCCCGTACAGGCGGAACATCTCCCGGCGCCCCTCGGGGTACGCCGGCCAGTTCCGGTGGTCGGCGAGGCTGGCGTTGACGCTGACCCCGACCACGAACAGGTGGACCAGCGGCAGCGTCCAGCGGGTCGAGCGCAGCGACCAGAGTTTGATCCACTCGGCGGCCAGCAGGTCGCGGAAGCGGGCCGGCGCCCCGGTCACAATCGGTCGGCGGGTCGGCCCGGTCACGGCGGTCATCGGGTCCCCTCCCCGGCGAGATACTCGACGCTGTCGGCGGTGAGCGCCATGAAGGCCTCCTCCAGCGAGGCGGTACGGGTGGTCAGCTCGTGCAGTCCGACGCCGTGGGCGAGCGCGAGGTCGCCGATCCGCGCGGCCGTCAGGCCGGTCACGACGAGCGCCCCGGCGTCGTCCGGCCGGACGTGCGCGCCCTCGGCCGTGAGCACGGCGGACAGCGTCGCCCGGTCGGGCGTACGGACGGTCACGGCGGCCCGGGTGTTCCCGGCGGCGAACTCGGCGAGGCTCTGCTCGGCGATCAGCCGGCCCCGCCCGATCACCACGAGCCGGTCGACGCAGTTCTGCATCTCGCTCATCAGGTGGCTGGAGACGAAGACCGTGCGCCCCTCGGCCGCCAGCCGCCGGAACAGGTCCCGTACCCATCGCACCCCCTCCGGGTCGAGGCCGTTGAACGGCTCGTCGAAGAGCAGTACGGGCGGGTCCCCGAGCAGCGCGGCGGCGATCCCGAGCCGCTGCCGCATCCCGAGCGAGAAGCCGCCGATGCGCCGCCGTGTGACGGCGGACAGGCCTACCTCCCGCAGCACCTCGTCGACCCGGGCGCGCCCGATGCCGTTGCTGCGGGCCAGGGCCGACAGGTGGGCGACGGCGCTGCGCCCGCCGTGCACGTCCCCGGCGTCGAGCAGCGCGCCGGCGTGGCGCAGCCCGCGCGGCCGGTCGGCGAACCGGACCCCGTCCACGGTGACGGTGCCGCTGGTCGGCGCGGTGAGCCCGATGATCATCCGTAGCGTGGTGGACTTGCCGGCCCCGTTGGGGCCCAGGAACCCGGTCACGTGGCCGGGGCGCACGGTCAGGGTGAGGTCGTCGACGGCCGTCGTGCGGCCGTACCGTCTCGTCAGGGCGTTCAGTTCGATCACTCCACCCACGCTGCCCGGCGGCGGGCGGCGGGGCGTCGCCCCGGCGGCCACACCCGGCCGCCGGTGACCCGCCCCGGGGCGTACGCCCGTGGGCCGATGCCGGGCGACGGCGGGCTGGCTACCGTGTGCGGCATGGATGCGACCGCACCGCCGCCGCGCCGCGCCCCGGCGCTGGCGCGGGCGGCGCTGCCCTGGATCGGCGTCGCGGTGCTGCCGGTCGCCGTGCTCATGGCCCCGGTCGTGGCGTCGAGCCGCAACGGCGTGGGGTTCGGCGACTGGTGGCTCTCCGAGCGCTATCTGGTGCCGCTGCTGGCCCTGGCCCCGCCCGCCGGCCTGCTGCGGCGCCGGCCGGTGCTGGCCCTGGCGCTGATGCTCGTCGCGGCGTGCGTGGTCACCGTGGTCGTCAACGTCCCGGAGGACGGCTACCTCGCCGACATCTGGTACGCGCAGTTCCTGGCGGTGGACACGGTGGCGGGGCTGATCGCGGCGAGGAGGTCCCGCCGCGTCTCGGTGCCGGTGGCCGTCGTGGTGCTCGCCGTGCAGATCACTGCGAGCTTCGTGAACCCCTCGACCGACCCGGTGAGCCGCGCCATGATTTCCGTGCTGGCGGTCGTCACCGCGTGGACGGTCGGCAACTCGGTGCGGGCCCGGCGCGGCTACGCCGAGGCGCTGCGGTCGCACGCCGCCGCCGAGGCGGTCACCGCCGAGCGGCTGCGCATCGCCCGCGAGCTGCACGACATGGTCGCGCACAGCATCGGGGTGATCGCCATCCAGGCCGGCGTGGGGGCCCGGGTCATCGACACCCAGCCGGCGCAGGCGCGCGCCGCGCTGGCCACCATCGAGGCGACCAGCCGCGACACCCTGGCCGGCCTGCGGCGTACGCTCGGCGCGCTGCGCCGCCCGCAGTCGGAGTCGGCGTCGCTGGATCCGACGCCCGGGCTGGACGACCTCGACCGGCTGGTCGCCGCCGCGGCCGACGCCGGGGTGCGGGTGGACCTGCGGCGCGACGGCGAACGACGGCCGGTCCCGGCCGAGGTCGACCTCGCCGCGTTCCGGATCGTGCAGGAGGCGCTCACCAACGTGGTACGACACGCGGGCAGCGACCGGTGCCGGGTCACCGTCACGCACTCCCCCGACGAGGTCGCCGTGGAGGTCGTCGACGACGGTCGGGGCGGCGCGGTCGGCGGCGAGGGGCACGGCATCGTGGGTATGCGGGAACGCGTCGCCCTGGCCGGCGGCCGGTTCCACGCCGGACCGCGCCCGGAGGGCGGCTTCCGGGTGGCGGCGTCGCTGCCGGTGCCACCGTCGACGGCGGTGTCACCGGTGTCGCCGGCGGCGGTGGAGCCGGCCAGGGCGGGGGAGCGGTGAGCGTCCGGGTGCTGCTCGTCGACGACCAGCCACTGGTCCGCGCCGGCCTGCGGGTGCTCATCGCCGACGCCCCCGACATCGACGTCGTCGGCGAGGCGGGCACGGGGGCCGAGGCGGTGCGGCTGACCCGCGAGGTCGTGCCGGACGTGGTGCTGATGGACCTGCGGATGCCCGGCATGGACGGCATCCAGGCCACCCGCGCGATCACCGCGCACGGCGGCCTCACCCGCGTCCTCGTGCTCACCACCTTCGACGACGACGAACACGTGCACGCCGCGCTGCGCGCCGGCGCGAGCGGGTTCCTGGTCAAGGACATGGCGCTGGACGACATCCTGGGCGCGGTCCGGGTGGTCGCCGCCGGGGACGCGCTGATCGCCCCCGGGGTCACCCGCCGGCTCATCGCCGAGTTCGCCCGGCGGCCGGCCGCCGCCGCCCCGACCCGGGCCCTCGACGGCGTCACCGAGCGGGAGCGCGAGGTGCTGACGCTCGTCGGCCGCGGCCTGTCCAACGGCGAGATCGCCGCCGAGCTGGTGATCAGCGCGGCCACCGCCAAGGCGCACGTGGCCCGGCTGTTCAGCAAGCTGGGCGCCCGCGACCGGGTGCACCTCGTCATCGCCGCCTACGAGGCGGGGCTGGTCTCCCCGGCGGGATGAGGCGCGCGACCGGGTGGGGCGGGCGCGCTCCGGGCGGTCAGCGCAGCATGGCCGTCGGTCAGTGCGGCGCGGAGCCGGTCAGCGAAGCGTGGCCGCCGTGCGGCGCGGAGCGGGTCGGCGCAGCGCGGCCGTGACCACCCGGCGGTGCTCGGCCAGCCAGTCGTACCAGCCGTGCACCATGTCGGCGACCCCCGCCTCGCGGAGCTGGCACATGGCCGGGTCGCCCCGCTCCGCGCCGGCCGCGATCCCGCGCCAGGTCCCGTCGATCTGGGCGAGCATCACGTCGACCAGTTCGGCGCGGGGCAGCGCGAGCGACCCCGTGCCGGCCGCCTCGTAGGCGTCGCAGAGCAGCCGGGCGCGCCGGCCCAGCTCCACCGGGTCGGCTCCCGGCCCCGGCGCCGCCCAGTGCCAGGCGGCGAAGGCGACATCCTCGACCCGCCGGCCGGGCGCGGCGAGGTCCCAGTCGATCAGCGCCACGGGCAGCGGGCCGGCGGGGGAGTCCCGGTACACCGTGTTCTTCGGGGACAGGTCGCGGTGGCAGACCGTCTCGGCGTCCCCGGCCAGCGGGCTGCCCGCGCAGGCGTCGTGCAGCCGCCGGACCAGCTGGGCCAGCCGGGTCAGCGCCGGGTCGGCGAAGTACGCCGGATCCTCCCGGTCCCGCCACGGCACCCGGCCGTCGACGTGGCTGAGCACCTGCCGACCCTGCTCGTCCGCGCCGAGGTGGCGGGGCGCGACGTCCGCGCCCACCCGCTCCAGGTGCCGCAGCAGCGCGGCGACGAACTCGGCGTTCTCCGGCGGCGTACGCCGGACGGTGTCGCCGACCCGGACCACCTCGGCGATGAAGCCGCCGCGCAGCCGCTCCTCGGCGACGGTCGGGTCGACGCGGCCGGTGGGGCCGCTCGGCTGCCGCCCCTCGTGTTCCGGCCCGGTGCCCTCGCCCGCTCCGGGCGACCCGCTGCGCACGCCGGCCTCAGCTCGGCCCGAGCCGGCGCTGCCGCTCGGCGCGCCACCAGCGGCGGATCAGCACCACGCTGGCGACGAGGCCGAGCGCGGCCGGAGCGGCGCCGAACCAGTTGACGTCGCCCGGGGAGGTGACCGCCGCGCCCACCGCCGCGTAGCCGAACGCGGTGGGCGCGGAGGCGATCACGCTGCCGGCGAGGAACGGCAGCACCCGGGCGCCGGTGGTGCCGTAGCCGTAGCTGACCAGCCCGAAGCCGGCGATCGGCAGCAGCCGTACGGTGATCACGCCGAGGACGCTCTGCCGGGCGAACCAGCCGTCCAACCGGGCCAGCCGGCCGCGTACCCGGTCGGCGACGAACTCCCGCCCGAGCAGGCGGCCGACCGCGAAGCCCAGCGCCGCGGCGAGCAGCGCGGCGCCCAGCGCGTACGCGGCGCCCTCCAGCGCACCGAAGATCGCCCCCGAGGCGAGCGTGATGAAGGTCCGGGGGACCAGCGCGACCAGCAGCAGCGCCCCGCCGAGGACCGCCGCCACGGGGGCGAGGCCGCCCAGCCGGTCGGCCAGCCGGGGCAGCTCGTGCGCCTCGGGCAGGTCGACGACGAGCAGCACCGCCCCGAAGGTGACGAGCAGGAGCAGCAGCAGGGCGAACCGGACGGCCGACGGCTGCCGCAGCAGCCGCCGGACGGCGGGGATCATGCCCGGGCGGCGGCGGCCACCGCGGCGCGGCGCTCGGCGCGCAGCCGGTCCGGCCAGGTGTCGTCCAGCGGCGGGAGCTGGTGCGCCCCCGTGGCCCAGCGCAGCAGCAGGTCCGCCAGGGCGGGATTGCGGGCCAGGGCCGGGCCGTGCGAATACGTGCCGAGCAGCTTGCCCCGCCACGCCCCCTCGGTGGCGCCGTCGTTGCCGACCCCGGCGGTGACCCGGGCCAGCGGGGAGACGCCCGGGCCGAGGTGGGTGCGCCCGCCGTGGTTCTCGAACCCGGTCAGCGCCGGCACGCCCAGCCGCGGGTCGATCTCGCCGGCCAGCTCGCCGACGGCGCGGGTCGGCCCCCGGTCGGAGGAGAGGTCGAGCAGCTCCAGCCCGGCGCAGAGGGTGCCCTTGGCGAAGAACGAGGTGCCGAGGAGCTGGTAGCCGGCGCAGACCCCGAACACGACCGAGCCCTGGGCGACCGCCCGGTGCAGGCCGCCGTCGGCGAGCAGCCGCTGCGCGCCGAGCGCCTGCGGGCCGTCCTCGCCGCCACCGATGAGGTAGATGTCGGCGGTGGAGGGCAGGCGCTGGTCGGAACGCACCTCCAGCACCTCGACCGGGAAACCGCGCTGCCGTGCCCGACGGGCGAGGATCAGGGCGTTGCCCCGGTCGCCGTAGGTGGAGAGCAGGTCGGGGTAGATCCAGACGATGCGCAGGCTCTCAGTTGACACGGTCCAACTCCGCTCGGATGTCCTGGAACGCGGTGTAGTTCGCGATGACCTCCAGGCGCCCCGGGGGCACCGACCGGACGGCGTCGGCGAATGTCCGCACATGCTGGAAGGGCACGTCGTTGACCTCCAGCCGGACCGCGAGGTCGTACGCGCGGTCGCCGGTGATCAGCACCTGCCGGCCCCGGAGCGGGGCGAAGTCGACGTCGAAGAGCCACGAGGTGTCCAGCCCGTCGGGGTCCCGGGCGTTGATGGAGAGCAGTGTCGGGGCGACGTCGGCCATGTCGAAGGCCTCCAGCCAGCTGGCCGGGTTCTTCGCCAGCAACAGCCGGATGTTGCGCCCGTCCCGGTCGACCTGCGCGTAGCGGCCCGCCACGGAGGTGACGGTGCCGAGCTGGAGCACCGCGTCCACGGGCCGGACGCCGAACTCGGCGGCGACGGCCAGCGCGGTCGCGGCGTTGCCGACGTTGACCTTGCCGGGGAGCTGGAGCTTGACCTTGTGCCAGGCGCCCGTCGGGTCGAGCACGCCGTCGTCCTCCACCGTCCACTGCGGCTCGGGCCGGCGCAGCGGGCAGCCGCTGCACCACCACTGGTCGCCGGAGCGCTGGATGGTGGAGCCGCACTCGGGGCAGACCCAGGAGTCGTCGTGCCAGCGCTGCCCGGCGCTGAACCAGGTGACGTGCGGCGGGGCGATGCGGTGGTCGTGGTTGGGCGGCGGGGTGGCGGCCCACACCACCATCGGGTCGTCGGCGTTGGCGACGACGCGCACGTTGGTGTGCCGGACCAGCGCGGCGCGCCAGAGCTGCGCCATCATGGCGACCTCCTTGGCCCGGTCGAGCTGGTCGCGGGAGAGGTTGAGCAGCGCCACCACGTGCGGCTCGGTGGCGTCCAGCACCTGGGCGAGGTAGTGCTCGTCCACCTCCAGCACCGCGTAGGGCGTGCTGCCGGCCTTGGCGAGCGCCGAGGTGTGCCCGGTCGGCATGTTGGCGCCGAACGAGTTGGTGGCGACACGGCCGAGCACCCCGACCGCCGCCGCGGTGAGCCGCGTGGTGGTGGTCTTGCCGTTGGTGCCGGAGATCAGGGCGATGGCACGCCCGGCCGACAGGTGGGCCAGCAGGTCCGGGTCGATCTTCAGGCCGATCCAGCCGCCGATCACGGAGCCGTCACCGCGCCCCGCGGCCCGCGACAGCGCCGCGGCGGTCCGCGACACCGAGCTGGCCACCTTTGCCCGCAGGGGCATCTTCGCGTCCGTCACCCGAGCGAGGTTACCGGACCGGCGCCCCCGCCAGATCGCCGCCGACGGCGAACCGTTCGGCCGGGGTGACCCGACGGGGTGGTCGGAACGCGCTCAGCCGGACGGAGTCGATCTATGTCGGAAAGCGGACCGGCCCGGCGGGCCCCGCGGCCCTCCACTCCGCTCCACCCCCGTTGACGTGCGGTTTTGCGCGCCAAAAGGCCGCGCCACGCGGGCGATTCTGGTTGCGGGTGGAGGGAAGTGGAGTAGAGTGGGGCGCAGTGGTGAGGCCGGGAGGGCCCACCGGCCCGGGGGGTCAGCGGCGCCGCGAACGCCGCTCAAGGGCGAGGGGGTTGGGCCGATGTTTCTCGGCACCCACACCCCGCGCCTGGACGACAAAGGCCGGTTGATCCTCCCGGCGAAGTTCCGGGACGAGTTGGCGGGGGGTGTCGTGATCACCAAAGGGCAGGATCGCTGCCTCTACGCCTTCCCGATGCCCGAGTTCCAGCGGATCGCGGAGCAGTTGCGCGCGCAACCGATGACGAACAAGGCGGCCCGAGCCTACAGCCGGGTCTTCTTCGCCAGCGCGCACGACGAGGTGCCCGACAAGCAGGGCCGGGTGACGATCCCGGCCCACCTGCGGGCCTACGCCGCCCTCGACCGGGATCTGGTCGTGATCGGCGCGAGCACCCGGGTGGAGATCTGGGACAAGGCTGCCTGGGAGACCTATCTCGCGGAGAGCGAAGACGACTTCGCCGACATCGAGGAGGGGGTGCTGCCCGGCGGTCTGTAGGGCGTGACGGCGCCCGACGTACTGCGAGATCTCCACCCGCTTTCGAGTTCCTGGCACCCCTTCCCCGGTGCCAGGCGCACGATCCGATCGGAGGGCCGCGGCCTCCGACGGGCGGGAGCGGATGGGGATCTGGCGGTACGACGGCACGGCGTCGTCCGACGACAGACGCGTGAAGGACGAAGGTTTCACACCAGTGGGGGTCGACATGGGGGAGCTACGCGGCACGCACGTGCCGGTGCTGCTCGAGCGGTGTCTCGAGTTGCTGGCCCCCGCGCTGGGCCGGGGCGCGCGGACGGTCCACGTCGACGCGACGCTGGGCCTGGCCGGGCACGCCGAGGCGGTGCTCGAGGCGCACCCGGAGACGGTGCTGATCGGGCTGGACCGGGACACCGAGGCGCTCGCCCACGCACGCGTCCGGCTGGCCCGCTTCGCCGACCGCGTCCACCTGGAGCACGCCGTCTACGACGAGCTGCCGGAGGTGCTCGGTCGGCTGGGCTACCCGGCGATTGACGGGATCCTGTTCGACCTGGGCGTCTCCTCCCTGCAACTCGACGCACCCGACCGCGGGTTCGCCTACGCGCAGGACGCCCCGCTGGACATGCGGATGGACCAGACCCGGGGGGTGACCGCCGAGGAGGTGGTCAACACGTACGCCCATCCGGACCTGGCCCGCGTGCTGCGGGTCTACGGCGAGGAGAAGTTCGCGGGCCGGATCGCCTCGGCGATCATCCGCGAGCGCGAGCGGAGCCGGATCACCTCGTCGGCGCGGCTGGCCGAACTGGTCAGGGAGTCGATTCCGGCACCCGCCCGACGAACCGGGGGACACCCGGCCAAGAGAACGTTTCAGGCTTTACGGATCGAGGTAAACAAGGAGCTGGCAGCGCTGGAGACGGCGCTGCCGGCCGCGCTCGACAAGCTCAACGTGGGCGGCCGCATGGTGGTCCTGTCCTACCACTCGCTGGAGGACCGGCTCACCAAGGCGGCGCTCAGCGACCGGGTCCGCAGCAAGGGCCCGGTCGACCTCCCGGTCGAACTGCCCGGGTCCGGTCCGACGTTCCGGCTGCTCAGCCGGGGCGCCGAACTGCCCGGGGAGGCGGAGGTCGCCGCGAACCCGCGGGCCGCGTCCGTGCGGCTGCGGGCCGCGGAGCGACTCGACCCGGACGCGGCGCAGCAGGGGGGTACCGACCGCGAACGGTACCGCCGGCGGGTCAAGGCGATGCACCAACCAGGGGCGGGGTCCGGAGGATCCGACACGGATCCGACGGACCCCGGGGGACGGGACAGGGACGGACGAAGAGGGGGAGGGACATGACTATTGACAAGCGCGACCGCCGGGACATCGCCGGCGGCGGGCAGCGCGCACCGCGGTCGGGGGGCCGGACCGCGGCGGAGCGGGCCACGCGCATCGGGACCGGCGCGCCGCGGGCGGACCGCGCGAACCGGCAGGGGGAGACTCGCGCCCGGGGGGCGCGCGAGTTCCCGACCCAGGGCAGCGCCGCGCTGCGGCCGGCCGAGCGGGACGCCGCCGTCACGGCACGTCCGCCCCGGCTGCGGGTGGCCCCGCCGCCGCCGGTGAAGGTGCCGCGGGCGCCCTTCGCCGCCCTGGTCGTGGTGCTGGTGGTCGGCGGGGTGCTCGGCATCCTGCTGGTCAACACGAAGATCAACGAGAACGCCTTCCGGCTGGAGAAGCTCCAGGAGCAGCAGGCCAAGCTCGACGTGGAGCAGCAGCAGCTGAACAAGCAGATCGCCGACGCGGAGGCCCCGGGCAACCTGGAGGCCCGGGCCCGCAAGCTCGGTCTGGTGGAGGCGGGCGAGCCGGCCTACATCCGGCTGCCCGACGGCAAGGTCATCGGCGTGCCGCAGCCGGCCGGTGGCCAGCCCTCGATCACCAGCCAGCAGGGCGCGGGAGGCTGACGACCGTGCCGCCGAGATCGGAGGAACCGCGCCGGGACGCCACAGGCTCCCGGCGCGGTTCGTCGCGTAACGCCGGTGGCCGGGGCGGCGAGCCGCGCTCCGGCGAGCCGGGGGTCGGTGGCATCTCCGACGCCCGGGCGTACACCCCGCGCGGGCGCACCGTGCGCGAGCAGCGCGCCGGCGGTCGCGCCGAGCGGGACGCCGACGCCGGCCCCGCCGAGCAGCGCAGGACGCCGCGCAGTACCCGCTCGGGCGACCCGTTCCGCCCCGCCCTCCAGGTCCTCGACGGCGGGCGCGCGGGCGCCGGCCGGGCCGGCCGCCGGGAGGCGGCGGGCCGCTCCGGCGTCGTCCGCACCGTCACGCCGCGCGCCCCGCGCCACGACGACGAGCCGCCGGCGCCGCGCCGCCGCACCGCGCCGCGCCCCGCGCGCCGGCCGGACCGTCCCGCCGCCCGGCGGCCGTCGCGCAAGCCGCCGAAGCCGCCCCGGCTGGCCGATCCCCGGCGTCGGCTGCGGCTGGGCACCGTGCTCACCCTGACGCTCTTCGCCGTCATCGGCATCCGGCTGGTCGTCCTCCAGGCCGTGGAGACTCCGGCGTACGCCGGCGGTGGCCTCACCGACCGGCTGCGCACCGTCACCCTGCCGGCGGCGCGCGGCGCCATCTACGACCGGGACGGTGCCCCGCTGGCGCACAGCGTCGAGGCCCGCTACGTCTACGCCGACCCCACCCAGATCGAGGACCAGCAGGCCACCGCCAAGGCGCTGTCCCCGCTGCTCGGCATGCCGGCGTCGGAGCTGGCCGAGAAGATGAAGCCCCGCAAGCGGGTCAACGGCGTCGACTCGCAGTTCGAGTACCTCGCCCGGGGGGTGGACATCGACCGGGCCCGGCAGATCACGGCGCTGGAGCTCCCCGGCATTTACACCCACCGCGACGAGCGGCGCGAGGTGCCCGGCGGGGACCTTGCGGCCAACCTGCTCGGCTTCACCAGCCAGGACATGGTCGGGTTGGAAGGGTTGGAGGCCCGCTACGACGACGTGCTGCGGGGCAAGGACGGCAAGCGGGTCTACGAGGTCGGCCTCGGCGACCTGGCCGCCCCGATCCCCGGCGGCTACAGCGAGACGACGAAGGCCAAGCCGGGCAGCTCGCTCCAGCTCACCATCGACCGCGACCTGCAGTTCATGGTGCAGCGGATGCTGAGCCGGCACATGGCGCAGAGCAAGGGCAGCACCGGCGCCGCCGTGGTGATCGAGATCCCCTCCGGCGAGGTGCTGGCCCAGGCCAGCCACCCCACCTACAACGCCGCGAAGCCCGTGCCGAGCGAGCCGACCGACCGGGAGGACGCGGCCACCAGCTTCGTGGTCGACCCCGGCTCGGTGCACAAGGCGATCACCTTCGGCGCCGCGCTCCAGGAACGCGTGATCACCCCGGACACGACGATGCCGATCGCGAACGTGATCATGAAGGGCGACACCCCGTTCACCGACACCCACAAGGCGCACGGGAAGCGGATGAGCCTGCCCGGCATGATGGCGTACTCGTCGAACGTCGGCACCATCCAGATCGCCGACAAGCTCGGCCCGGAGCGGCTCATCGACTACCAGAAGCGCTTCGGCCTCGGCGAGCCGACGCGGGTGGGCATGCCCGGGGAGGCCAGCGGGCGGCTGCTGCCGGCCGACGAGTGGAGCGGGTCGTCGGCCGGGTCGGTGCCGATCGGGCACAGCGTGGACGCCACGCCGCTGCAGATGGCCGCCGTCTACGCGACGATCGCCAACAACGGCACGTACGTGCAGCCGCGCCTGGTCAAGGAGGTGATCGGGCCGGACGGGAAGCGTACGCCGACCGAAGCACCGGTCACCCGGTCGGTGCTCAGCCCGGAGAACGCCGCCGCGTTGCGGCACATCCTGGAGGCGGTCACCACGGTCGAGGACGCGACCGGCAGGGCCGCGGCGATCCCCGAGTGGCGGGTCGCCGGCAAGACCGGCACCGGCTGGCGGCTGGTCGACGGGCGTAAGCAGCTCGGCGAGGTGGCCTCGTTCATCGGGATGGCCCCGGCCGAGAAGCCGCGCTACGTGATCGCGGTCTTCGCGCACACCCCCTCCGGCGGGGGTGGGGACATCGCGGCCCCCGCGTTCCGGGACATGATGCAGTTCACGCTGCGTCACTACGGGGTGCCGCCGAGTGGGGAGAAGGCCCCGAAGTTCACGGTCTATCCGCGTTGAGCGGCCACGCCGCGACATCATCGGTGAGTGCGGACGAACCACCGGGGCGGCAGTGCGGCCGGAACCGGACGACCGGGTAGGGTCTGACGCCGTGCCCGGCAATCCTCGTCCCCGTACCGTGATCGGTGTCCGGCTCGGCGACCTCGCCGCCCGGCTCGCCGTCGAGCCCCCGGAGGGCGCCGCCGAGCTGGTGGTGACCGGGGTGACCCACGCCAGCCAGGAGGTCCGCCCCGGCGACCTGTACGCGGCCCTGCCGGGCGCCCGCCGCCACGGCGCGGAGTTCGCCGCTGGCGCGGCGGCCGCCGGCGCGGTGGCCGTGCTGACCGATCCGGCCGGTGCCGCCGCGGTGGCCGAGGCGGGCCTGCCGGCGCTGGTGGTGTCCGACCCGCGCGCGGCGCTGGGCACCCTCGCCGCAGCCGTCTACGGCGACCCGACCGAGGGCCTGACGGTGATCGGGGTGACCGGCACGGCCGGCAAGACCTCGACGGCCTACCTGGTCGAGTCCGGCCTGCGCGCCGCCGGCCACACCACCGGCCTGATCGGCACCGTCGAGACCCGCCTCGGCGACCTGGCGATCGACAGCGTGCGCACCACCCCCGAGGCCACCGACCTGCACGCCATGCTGGCCGCCGCCCGCGAGCGCGGCGTCACCGCCGTGGTCATGGAGGTCTCCAGCCACGCCCTGGCGATGGGCCGGGTCGGCGGGGTCCGGTTCACGGTCGGCGGCTACACCAACTTCGGCTCCGACCACCTGGACTTCCACGCCGACACGGCGGACTACTTCGCCGCGAAGGCTCAGCTGTTCGACGGGCGCTGCGCGGTCGAGGTGCTCAACCACGACGACCCGGCGCTGAAGTCGCTGTACGGCCCGGCGACGGTCAGCTACTCGGCGGCCGGCGACCCGACCGCCACCTGGTGGGCCGACGGGATCGGCGGCGAGGGGTACGCGCAGCGGTTCACCGCGCACGGCCCGGACGGGCTGACCCTGCCGGCCGGCGTGGCGCTGCCGGGCCGGCACAACGTGGCCAACGCCCTGCTGGCCATCGCCGCGCTGGTCGCCGCCGGGGTGGACCCGCGGACCGCCGCCGCCGGGGTCGCCGCGTGCGGCGGGGTCCCCGGCCGGCTGGAGCTGGTGGACGCCCCCGGCCCGGTCCGGGGCGTGGTCGACTACGCGCACAAGGCGGACGCGATCGTCGCCGCGCTGGCGGCGCTGCGGGAGTACGGCGCCGGCCGGCTGATCTGCGTGATCGGTGCCGGCGGGGACCGGGACCGGGGCAAGCGGCCGGTGATGGGCGCCGCCGCGGCGGAGGGAGCCGACGTGGTGCTGGTGACCGACGACAACCCGCGCACCGAGGATCCGGCGGCGATCCGGGCCGAGGTGCTCGCCGGCGCCCGGGGGGCCGGCACGGCGGCCCGCGTCGAGGAGGTGGCCGACCGCCGGACGGCGATCGACGCGGCGGTCCGACTGGCCGAGCCGGGCGACGTGGTCGCGGTGCTCGGCAAGGGTCACGAACGCGGGCAGGAGATCGGTGGCGAGGTGCTCCCGTTCGACGACCGCACCGAGCTGGCCGACGCGCTGCGGGCGCGCTTCGCCGACCCGGCGGGTCAGCGGTGATCCCGCTCAGCCTGGCCGAGGTCGCCTCGGCGGTCGACGGGCGGCTGGCCGGCGCCGACCCGCAGGCCCGGGTCACCGGTCCGGTCGAGTTCGACTCGCGCAAGGTGCGCCCGGGTGCGCTCTTCGTCGCCTTCCCGGGCGAGAAGGTGGACGGGCACGACTACGCCGCCGGCGCGGTGGCGGCCGGCGCGGTGGCCGTGCTCGGCACCCGCGCGGTGCCCGGCGTGCCGATGGTGCTGGTCGACGACGCGCTGGCCGCGCTGGGCCGGCTGGCCCGCGCGGTGGTCGACCGGCTGCCCGGGCTCACCGTCGTCGGGTTGACCGGCTCGTCGGGCAAGACCACCACCAAGGACCTGATCGCGCAGCTCACCGCCCGGCTCGGCCCGACCGTCGCCCCGCCCGGGTCGTTCAACAACGAGCTTGGGCACCCGTACACGGCGTTGCAGGCCGGGCCCGAGACCCGCTACCTGGTGATGGAGAAGGGCGCCCGGGGGGTGGGGCACGTGCGCTACCTCTGCGACGTGGTGCCGCCCCGGATCTCCGTGGTGCTCAACGTCGGGGTGGCGCACATCGGCGAGTTCGGCTCGGTGGAGACGATCGCGCTGGCGAAGGGCGAGCTGGTCGAGGCGTTGCCCACCGACGGCCTGGCCGTGCTGAACGCCGACGACCCGCTGGTCGACGCGATGGCCTCGCGTACGGTCGCCCGGGTGGTCCGCTACGGCGAGGCGCCGCACGCCGACGTGCGGGCCGAGGACGTGACGCTGGACGAGCGGGGACGGCCCGCGTACACCCTCGTCACCCCGGAGGGGACCGCGCCGGTGCGGCTCGGGTTGACCGGCCGGCACCAGGTGTCCAACTCGCTCGCCGCCGCCGCGGTGGCCCGCGAACTGGGCATGCCGCTGGCCGAGCTGGCCACCGCGCTGGGCGCCATGGGGCTGGTCTCCACCCGTCGGATGGACGTCTTCGAACGCGCCGACGGGGTGACCGTGATCGACGACTCGTACAACGCCAACCCCGCCTCGATGGCGGTCGCGCTGCGCGCGCTGACCGGCATCGGGCGGGAGCGGCGCACCGTCGCGGTGCTCGGCTACATGGCCGAGCTTGGCCCGTTCGAACGCGACGGGCACGCCGAGGTCGGCCGGCTCGCGGCCGAACTGGGCGTCGACCGGCTGCTCGTGGTGGGCGAGCCGGCCGCGCCGATCCACGAAGGCGCGACATCGGTAGGGGACTGGGGAGGAGAGTCGGTGCTGCTCACCGATCAGGCGGCGGCCGTCGAGGTGCTGCGCAGCGAGTTACGACCGGGCGACGTCGTCCTGGTGAAGGGCTCCCGGTACCGCACCTGGGAGGTGGCCGACGCGCTGCGCGCGGACGCCGCCGGGGACGGATCCGGCCCGACGGCGACGGGGGGCGGCGCCGCATGAGGGCGGTCATCGTCGCCATCGGGGTGGCCTTCCTGGTCTCGCTGTTCTGCACCCCGATCGCGATCAAGGTGTTCGCCCGGCTGAAGGCCGGCCAGCCGATCCGATCAAACCTCGGGCTCGCCAGCAACGAGGGCAAGAAGGGCACGCCGACGATGGGCGGCGTGGTGTTCATCCTCGCCACGGTCATCGCGTACGTGGCCGGTCACCTGGCCCTGACGACCCTGCCGGACGCGCAGATCGCCCAGGTCGAGCCGACCATCACCGCCCTGGTGCTGCTGGGACTGATGGTCTTCTCCGGCGCGGTCGGCTTCATCGACGACTTCCTCAAGGTGCGCAAGCGGCACAGCGGCGGTCTCAACAAGCGCGGCAAGCTGCTCGGGCAGATCCTGGTCGGCGCGGTCTTCGGCGTCGTGGCGCTCTACTTCCCGAGCACCATGACCGACGCCTCGGGGGCCGAGACCAACACCGAGACCGTGGGCAGCACGACGCTCAGCTTCATCCGGGACATCCCGGCGCTGGACGTCACCAAGATCGGTGCGGTGGTCATCTTCATCTTCGTGGTGATGGCCGCGACCAACGGCGTCAACCTCACCGACGGCCTCGACGGCCTGGCCACCGGCGCCTCGGTGATGGTCCTCGCCGCGTACGCGCTGATCGCCTTCTGGCAGTACCGGCACTGGTGCGCCGACCCGAACTACACCCAGGACTACTGCTACGCCGTCCGGGACCCGCTGGAGATCGCGCTGATCGCCGGCGCGGCGGCCGGGGCCTGCGTCGGCTTCCTGTGGTGGAACACCTCGCCGGCGCGGATCTTCATGGGCGACACCGGCGCGCTGGGCCTCGGCGGCCTCATCGCCGGCATGGCGATGTCCACCCGGACGATCCTGCTGCTGCCGATCATCGGTGGCCTCTTCGTGATCATCACGATGTCCGTGGTGATCCAGATCATCTCGTTCCGTACCACCGGCAAGCGGGTGTTCCGGATGTCGCCGTTGCAGCACCACTTCGAGCTCGCCGGGTGGAGCGAGGTCAACATCGTGGTCCGGTTCTGGATCATCGCCGGCATCGGCGTGGCCATCGCGCTGGGCCTGTTCTACAGCGAGTTCCTCGCCAACATGACCTGAGCCGGCCGGCCGTTCCCGCCGCGGGGCCCGGGCGCGTGTCGCCCGGGCCCCGCGGCGCGTCCGGCCGCCGGGGACGCTCCGCGCGCCCCGGCGCAAGCCCGACACGCCGACCGGGCGGTTGCGCCGGTGGCGACCCCGCGGAACCGCCATGATGGTCGGGTGGGGGAGGGACGAGGCATCGAGGTCACGGCGGAGGGGACGTCCGGGCGGTCGGCGGGAGGCAGGGGTGCGCGCGACGCGCCCGCCGCGACGCGGGGGCCGGACGACGCCGGTCCCCAGGTGCCGCGCGGGCTGGACCCGGCGGGCGGGCTGGCCGCGCTGCGCGGGCTGCTGGACCGGCCGCTGGCCTCCTACTACCTGCTGCTGTCCAGCGCCGGCCTGCTGCTGCTGATCGGCCTGACCATGGTCTTCTCCGCGACCAGCGTCCGGGACTACGCGGAGAGCGGCAACGCCTCGACGTCCCTGGTCAAGCAGGCGATCTTCGCGGTGATCGGCATCGTCGCGTTCTGGGCGTGCCAGCGGCTGCCGGCGACGACCTACCGGACGCTGGGCCGGCCGCTGCTGTTCACCGCCATCGGCCTGCTGCTGGTGCTCAACCTGTTGCTCGTGTACGCCCGGCTGACCAAGCAGGACTCGGCTCAGATCGGCCCGGTCGAGGCCCGGCTGCTCTGGCTCTTCGTCGGCGGCATCCAGGTGCAGCCCTCCGAGTTCGCGAAGTTCGCCCTGGTGCTCTGGGGGGCCCACGTGATCGCCCGCAAGGGCGCCGCGCTGGGCTGGTGGCGCGAGCTGGCCACCCCGCTCTTCCCGGTGGTGGGCCTGCTCTTCGTCCTCGTCGGCTACAACGACCTGGGCACGATGCTCTGCCTGCTGGCCCTGGTGGTGGGGCTGCTCTGGGCGGCCGGGGTGCGCAAGCGGGTCTTCGCCGCGCTCTCCGCGGTGGGCCTGCTCGGCATCGGCGTGCTGGTCGCGGTGGCCTCGCTCGGCGCCGGCTCGGGCGAGACGGGCGCGGAGAACTACCGGCTGGCCCGGCTGACCTCCTTCATCGACCCGCCCCCACTCGACGCGTGCAAGGACGCGGGCTGCTACCAGATCGCCCAGGCCCGGTACGCGATCGAGAACGGCGGGTGGTTCGGCGTCGGCCTCGGCAAGAGCATCGCCAAGTGGCAGTGGCTGCCGGCGGCGGAGAACGACTTCATCTTCGCCGTGGTCGCCGAGGAGCTGGGCGTCGTCGGGTGCGTCGTGGTGGTGGCGCTCTTCGCCGTGCTGGCGTACACGGGGCTGCGGATCGCCCGTCGGGTCGAGGACCCGTTCCGCCGGCTCGCCGCCGCGGCGGCGACCACCTGGCTGGTCGGCCAGGCGGTGATCAACATCGGCGGGGTGGTCGGCCTGCTGCCGCTGACCGGTGTGCCGCTGCCGTTCATCTCCGACGGCGGGAGCGCACTGGTCGTCACCCTCGCCGCCATCGGGATGCTCGCCTCCTTCGCCCGTGCCGAACCCGACGCCGCCAGAGCGCTGCATGCCCGTCCGCCGGCCCGATGGGTCCGACTACTCTGGGCCCCGTTGCCGCCGCTTCCCGGGCGGCGCCGCCGTCCGGCGGCGCCCCCGGCTGCCCGAGGGTCCGTACCCCGGTCGCGGGAGCGGCGGCCGGACGATGTGGCCGCACCGCGCGGCGTCCGGCTGGACCGGACGCGCCGCGGGTCGGCGGACGAGAGGAGACGTTGATGGGTCCGCTGCGTTCGGTGGTGCTCGCGGGAGGTGGCACCGGGGGGCACATCTACCCGTTGCTCGCCTTCGCCGACTGCCTGCGCCGACACGACCCCGGCGTCCGGATCACCTGCGTGGGCACACCGAGGGGCCTGGAGAACGAACTGATCCCGCCCCAGGGCTACGACCTGCGCCAGATCCCGGCCTACCAGCTGCCCCGGTCGGTGAACATGAACCTGGTCAAGACCCCCGGCCGGATGTGGACCGCGGCCCGCGCCGCGGGCAAGGTCATCGACGAGGTGCGCGCCGACGTGGTGGTCGGCTTCGGCGGGTACGTCTCCGTGCCGGCCTACCTCGCCGCCTGGCGCCGCGAGCTGCCGATCGTGATCCACGAGGTGAACGTGCCGCCGGGGGTGGCCAACCGGCTGGGGATGCGGTTCACCAACCACGTGGCGGTCGGCTTCCCGCACCAGCCCGCCCAGGCCGAGGCCCTGCGCGACGCCCGGGTCGTCGGCGTGCCGCTGCGCCGGGGCATCGCCGGGCTGGACCGGTTCGCCATGCGCAACGCGGCCAGGGCCCACTTCGGACTCCGCCCCGACCTGCCGGTGCTCTTCGTCGCCGGCGGCTCGCAGGGCGCCCGTTCGATCAACCTCGCCGTGGCCGGCGCGGCCAAGGAACTCGCCCGCAACGGGGTGCAGGTGCTGCACGTGATCGGCGCCCGCAACGAGCCGGTGCCCGTGCCGACCGACCTGCCGGTGCCGTACGTGACGCTGCCGTACCTGTCCGAGATGGAGGCCGGCTACGCCGCGGCGGACCTGATGCTCGGCCGGGGCGGGGCGATGACCTGCGCGGAGGTGGCCGCCATCGGGCTGCCCACCATCTACGTGCCGTACCCGCACAGCAACCAGGAGCAGAAGCGCAACGCGCTGCCCGTGGTGGAGGCCGGCGGCGGGCTGCTGGTCGACGACGCCGAGCTGACCCCCGACTGGGTCGAGCGGACGGTCATCCCGCTGATCCGCGACCCGCACCGGCTGCACGCGATGGGTGCCGCCGCCGCTGCGTACGGCCGCCGCGACGGCGACGAGGCGCTGCTCAACTTCGTCTACGAGGCGGTGGCACGGTGACTCGACGCACCGCGACGGGAAGGTACTCGGCATGAACACCGCACAGTTCACCCCGGCCGGCACGCTCACCGCCGAGGACCTGGGCACGATCCACCTGATCGGGGTCGGCGGGGTCGGCATGAGCGGGCTGGCCCGGCTCTTCCTCACCCGCGGCATCCGCGTCTCCGGCAGCGAGCTGCGGGAGTGGCCCAGCCTGGCCGGCATGCGCGCCCTCGGCGGCACGATCCACATGAGCCACGAGGCGTCCAACCTCGACGGCGTCGACACGGTCGTCTACTCCTCGGCGATCCCGCAGGACCACCTGGAGATGGTGGAGGCACGCCGGCGCGGCCTGCGCGTACTGCACCGCTCCGAGGCGCTGGCCGCCGCGATGACGGGCCGCCGGACGGTGGCGGTCGCGGGCACCCACGGCAAGACCACCACCACCTCGATGGTCACCATGGTGCTCCAGCAGGCCGGGCAGGACCCGTCCTTCGTCATCGGCGGGGAGATCTCCGAGGTCGGCTCGGGCGCCCACCACGGCACGGGCGAGCACTTCGTGGTCGAGGCGGACGAGAGCGACCGCTCCTTCCTGATCTACCGCCCGTACGTGTCGATCATCACCAACGTCGAGGCCGACCACCTGAACACCTACGGTGACCTCGCCACGCTGGAGGCGGCCTTCGCCGAGTTCGCCCGGCTCACCGACCCGGACGGCTTCATCATCACCTGCGCCGACGACCCGGGCGGGCGGCGGCTGGCCGAGACGCTGCGCGCGGAGGGCCGTCGGGTGCACACCTACGGCGAGGCGGCCGACGCCGACCTGCGGCTGACCGACATCGCCTCGTCGGCCCGGGGGGTGCGCTACCTGGCGAGCATCGACGGGCGCTCGCTCGGCGAGTTCCGGCTGCCGGTGCCCGGGCGGCACATGGGACTCAACAGCGCCTCGGCCGTGCTGACCGCGTACCTGCTGGGCCTGCCGCTGGAGGCGGCGGAGGGCGCGCTCGCGGCGTTCCCCGGCGTGCGGCGGCGCTTCGAGCGCAAGGGCCTCGCGGACGACGTGCTGGTCTACGACGAGTACGCCTACCACCCGACCTCGATGACGCTGGCGTTGCGGACGCTGCGCGAGGTGGCCGGGGACGGCCGGGTGATCGTGGTCTTCCAGCCCTACCGGCTCTACCGCACCCGCGACCTCCAGGCGGAGATCGCCGAGTCGCTGGCCATCGCCGACGAGCTGGTGCTGCTGGAGGTCTTCGGCCCGGGCGAGCTGCGCGAGCCGGGGGAGGGGTCGGCGGCGCTGATCGAGGCGGTGCCGTTGCCGGCGGAGCGGAAGGTCTTCGTGGACTCGTGGGAGGCCGCGCCGGTGGAGGTGGCCCGGCGGGCCCGCCCCGGCGACGTCGTGGTGACCATGGGCGCCCCCCCGATCTCGCTGATGGGGGACCAGCTGCTGGCCGCGCTCTCGGCGCGTACGGCCGATCCGGCGGCGCCGGCGGGCACGACGCCCGGCGGCGACGCGGGCGGGACGACGACCATCGGCGGCACCGTCCCCGGCGTCGGCGGTGCCGGCGGCGCGGTCCCGGACGGCGCGGCGCCCGCGGCCGGATGAGTCCCGGTCCGGCGCGGGGGCGCACCACCGGCGCGGACGGTGGCGGCCGGCGCGGACCGGTGCGCCGGTGGCAGTTGGTCCGTGCCGGCAGCGACGCGGTCCCCGCCTCGACCCGCCGGTTCATGGCCCGGGCCCGGCAGCGTCGGATGCGCGCGGCGCTGCCGTGGGCGGTCGCCGCGGGCGTGCTCGCGGTGGCCGGGCTGGTCGCCTGGACCCTGCTCGGCACCGGCCTGTTCGGGGTGCGTGAGGTCCGCGTCGAGGGCGCCGCGCTCGTCACGACGGTGCAGGTCCGCGACGCGGCCGCGGTGCCCGACGGCGCCCCGCTGGCGCGGGTGGACCTGGCCGCCACCGCGCGGCGGGTCGGCGGGTTGCCGGCGGTCCAGCGGGCGGTGGTGACCCGGGACTGGCCGGACACGCTGGTGGTCCGGGTGACCGAGCGCACCGGCGCGGCGGCGGTGCCGCGCGGGGAGCAGTTCGTGGTGATCGACCGCGCGGGCGTGGTCTTCCGGACCGTGCCACGGCCACCGGACGGCCTGCCGGTGGTCCGGCTCGCCGAGCCGGGCCCGGACGACGGGTCGACCCGGGCGGCGCTGGAGGTGCTCGGCGCGCTCACCCCGCAGCTACGCGCCGAGCTGGTGGACGTGACCGTCGAGGGGCTGGCCCGGATCACGTTGCGGCTGCGCGGCGACCGGGTGGTGGTCTGGGGGGACGCGACCCGGGGCGCGGACAAGGCCCGGGTGGCCAGCGCCCTGCTCGACCGGAAGGCCGACACCATCGACGTCAGCGCTCCGGACGTGGTGACCCTGCGGTGACCGGTGGCTCCGCCCGCGACGTGACCCGTCCCGCTCCGGCGGCGACACGCCGAGCGGGTCCTTGGCTCATCGCGTGAGGGCGCTTACGTTGCCCCGAAGGGGATCAGTGGTTGACATAACTGTAAGCCTCTAGTAGAGGGTGAGGGTTTAATCCTGATCCTCACTGGTGACAGCTGTCGTCGGCCGCTGGTCTGGCCAGGCCTTACCCGGTCGGCCCATGCCAATCTCGAAGGGAAAGGACCGGAGATGACACCTCCGCACAACTACCTGGCGGTCATCAAGGTCGTCGGCATCGGTGGCGGCGGCGTCAACGCCGTCAACCGGATGATCGAGGTTGGGCTCAAGGGCGTCGAGTTCATCGCGATCAACACCGACGCGCAGGCGCTGCTCATGAGCGACGCCGACGTGAAGCTCGACGTCGGCCGTGAGCTGACCCGTGGGCTCGGCGCCGGGGCCAACCCCGACGTCGGCAAGAACGCCGCCGAGGACCACCGCGACGAGATCGAGGAGGTGCTCAAGGGCGCCGACATGGTCTTCGTGACCTGCGGCGAGGGCGGCGGCACCGGCACCGGCGGGGCGCCCGTGGTGGCGAACATCGCCCGCAAGCTCGGCGCGCTGACGATCGGCGTGGTCACCCGGCCGTTCTCGTTCGAGGGCAAGCGCCGCCAGGTGCAGGCGGAGTCCGGAATAGACGAGCTGCGCAACCAGTGCGACACGCTGATCGTCATCCCCAACGACCGGCTGCTGGCGCTCGGCGACCGCAACATCAGCATGATGGACGCGTTCCGCACCGCCGACCAGGTGCTGCTCTCCGGTGTCCAGGGCATCACCGACCTGATCACCACCCCGGGTCTGATCAACCTTGACTTCGCCGACGTGAAGAGCGTGATGAGCGGCGCGGGCAGCGCGCTCATGGGCATCGGCAGCGCGCGTGGTGAGAACCGCGCCGTCGAGGCGGCCGAGGCGGCCATCTCCAGCCCGCTGCTGGAGCAGAGCATGGACGGCGCGCGCGGCGTGCTGCTCTCCATCGCCGGCGGCTCGGACCTGGGCCTGTTCGAGATCAACGACGCGGCCCAGCTCGTCACCGACGCTGCCCACCCCGATGCCAACATCATCTTCGGCGCCGTCATCGACGACGCCCTCGGCGACGAGGTGCGGGTCACCGTCATCGCGGCGGGCTTCGACGGCGGCGCGCCGGCGTACAAGGCGGCAGAGCCGCCCCGCAAGAGCAACCAGAACCAGCCGACGCAGCCGAGCACCCCGGTCGCGCCGCCGGCCACCATGCCGGCCCCGCAGCAGTCGCCCCGCCGGGTGCTCTTCGACGACGTCGACGTGCCCGACTTCCTCAAGAACGGTTCCTGAGTACCGCCGATGACCGACAGCCCAGCCACGGTGCGCCCGGACCGGCGCGCCGAGATCGCGGCCGGCCTGGGCCGCGTACGGTCCCGGATCGCGGACGCCTGTGCCGCCGCGGGACGGGACGACTCCGAGGTCACCATGATCGCGGTGACCAAGACCTACCCGGCCGGGGACGTGGTGGCCCTGGCCGGGCTCGGCGTCGTCGACATGGGGGAGAACCGCGACCAGGAGGCGTCCGCCAAGTCGGCCGAGGTGGCCGCGGCGGGGGTGACTGCGCGGTGGCACTTCATCGGGCAGTTGCAGCGCAACAAGGCCCGGTCGGTGGTCCGCTACGCCGACGTCGTGCACTCGGTCGACAGTGTCCGGCTGGCGCGGGCGCTGGACGCGGCGTCGTCGACGGCGCGGGACCGGCCGCTGGACGTGCTGGTCCAGGTGAGCATCGACGGTGACGCGGCCCGGGGCGGGGCGCTGCCGGACTCGGCCGACCCGGGCGCCGGGCTCGGCGCGGTGGCCGAGGCGGTGGCCGGCGCGGAGGCGCTGCGGCTGGCCGGCCTGATGGCGGTGGCGCCGCTGGGCTGGGAGCCGGAGCGGGCGTTCGCCCGGCTGGCCGAGGTGGCCGCCGGGTTCCGGACGGTCCACCCGGGAGCAGCCGCGCTCTCCGCCGGGATGAGCGGCGACCTGGAAATCGCGATCCGGTACGGCGCGACACATGTCCGCGTCGGCAGCGCGTTGCTCGGAATGCGTCCCACGCTGCGGTAGCCTGACCGCGGGAAGCAAATTACATCTGTGTTGTTTGGGGGAGCGGCGTCCCGTTGTCGGGGGTCGTGGCACGCGACGCGAATCGCGTGCCAGGGGATTGCCGATCCGCTCCGGTGGGCAAGAGTGGTCCACTCGCGACAAGCGACACGGTACGGGGGCGCGTGCCGCACGGCGGACGGGAAGGGCGCGGGATGGGTGCACTGCGCAAGGCGGGGGTCTGGCTCGGTCTGGTCGAAGAGGACGACGAGCGGGCCTACGACGACGGTGGCTACGACAAGGGTGGCTACCGCGATTCGCGTTACCGGCAGAGCCGGTACTCGGAGGAGTTCGCCGACGACGACGAGGACGACTCCGAGGAGCCGCCGGCGCCCCGGTCCCGGCTGAGCGACCGTGGCCGGCTCTCCGAGCGCGCCGCCGCTCGGGCGGCCGACGCCGAGCGGGGTGACAGCGACCGGGCGGAGCGGGTCGAGCGGTCCAGCGTCCGCTCCATCACCCGCCCGTCGGCCGGTGAGACCTCGGGCGCGCTGACCTACCACACCCGCGACAACCTGGCCCTGGCGCCGCAGGCGCAGCCCCGGGAGCGCGCGGTGGTCGCCGAGGAGGAGCAGCGCTACCAGATCACCACGCTGCACCCCACCACGTACCGCGAGGCGCGCACCATCGGTGAGCACTTCCGCGACAACGTTCCGGTGATCATCAACCTCACCGAGATGGACGAGGCCGACGCGCGCCGACTTGTGGACTTCGCCGCCGGCCTCGCGTTCGGGCTGCGGGGTACGATCGAGCGCGTGACCAATCGGGTGTTCCTGCTCTCACCGGCCAATGTCCAGGTCACCGCGGAGGACAAGGCCAAGATCGCCGAGGGCGGCTTCTTCAGCCTGAGCTAGCCCCGCCCGACCCGAGGGACGTCGCCTGCCGTGTTGTCGATCGTGCTGCAAGTGCTGTACCTGGTGCTCTACTTCTTCCTGCTCGTCCTGCTGGCCCGGTTCGTCCTGAGCGCCGTCCTGCAGTACGGCCGTCGCTGGCAGCCGGGGCGTGGGGCATCGGTGGGGCTGGAAATCGTGTGGAGCGTCACTGATCCCCCTCTCAACGCGTTGAGGCGTGTGATCCCTCCGTTGCGAATTGGTACCGTGAGCATCGACCTGGCCTCACTTGTGCTCCTGGTTATCCTGTTCGTGCTGATGGAGTTCGTGTTGAGGCGGTCGATCATCGGCACCGTCTGATGACCGACGCGCTTTCGCGGCCGCAACTGACCCGAGGAGTTTCGATGCCGCTGACCCCGGCCGACGTCCACAACGTCGCCTTCAAAAAGCCGCCGATCGGCAAGCGGGGCTACGACGAGGAGGAGGTCGACGCTTTCCTGGACGAGGTCGAGCGCGAGCTTGCCCGTCTCATCGAGGAGAACAACGAGCTGCGCGCCCAGGTGGAGCGCGGCGGCCGCGGTGGCGCCCCCGCCGGCCCCGGTGGCGACGCCCGTCTCGCGGCGGAGCTCAACGACGTCAAGGCCCAGCTCGACCGGGTGCAGCGCGACAAGGCGGCGGCCGAGCAGGCCGCCCGCGCGATGCAGGCCGAGCTGGAGCAGGTCCGTTCCGCCGGTGGCCCGGCCGTCGGCGGCGCCGACGGCGAGCAGCAGGCGCTGCGGGTGCTGATGATGGCGCAGCGGACCGCCGACGACCACGTCTCCGACGCCCGTCGCGAGGCCGACCAGCTGCTCTCCGAGGCCCGTTCCAAGGCCGAGGAGGTCACCCGCGAGGCCCGCGCCAAGGCCGACGCCCTGGAGCGCGACGCCCGCCAGCGGCACCAGGAGGCCATGGGCGGCCTGGACGCCAAGCGCACGGCCCTGCAGAAGCACATCGAGGAGCTCAAGCAGTTCGAGCGCGAATACCGCACCCGGCTCAAGGCCTACCTGGAGAGCCAGCTGCGTGACCTCGACGGCCGCGGCCAGGGCCTGGAGGTCGAGATGACCCGTGGTGGTGAGGGCACCCGGGCCGCCAGCGGCGGCAACGGGCTGGCCACCGCCGGGCTCGCCGGCTCCTACGGCGGCGGCGGTCGCTCCGGCGCTCTCGAGACCGGTCGCTGAACCATCGGTCGGCGACCGTCGTCACGATGACGGTCGCCGACCTCGCCTCATCAGCACGACGCGGCGGGGGTGAGCCGTGATAGTCGCCAGTCTCCTGCTCATCCTCGTCGCGGTGGTGCTGCTGGTGCTCGGCCTGGCCGGTGGCTCCAGCGTTCTCCTGACCATCTCCATCGCGGCCAGCCTGCTGGCCGCCGTCGCGCTGGTCGCGGGCGCCCGCCAGGCGGCCGCGGGCCGGGCGGCGGCGGATCCGGGCCGGCCGGTCTGGCGGCCCCGTCGGGCGACCCGCCCGGCCGGGTCGGCCTTCGCCGGCGGGCCGCCGGTGGAGCCGGAGATCCCCGTCCAGCACGTTCCTTCCACGGTCGACGCCGACGGCACCGGGTGGCGGCAACCGCCCGAGCCGCCGGTGACCGACGGCGCCGTCCCGGCCGCCGCGCCCGGGGCCGGCCCCGCCGTGCCGTACGACGACGAGCCGCCCGCGCAGGACGTCACGCCGGTCGAGGCCGCCCGGGTGGCCCGCCTCGCCGCCGAGGTGCGGGTGGTCGACGGTCGGCCCCGCTACCACCTGGCCGACTGCGCGTACCTGGTGGGGCGGGAGCACGAGCCGCTTCCGGTCGCCGAGGCCGTCGACCTCGGCTTCACCCCGTGCGCCCGCTGCGCACCCGACACCGCCCTGCTCGCCGACGCCGGCCGGATCTGAGCGGCGGGACGCTTCCCGATGGACGCCACGCTGACCGTCGCGGTCCGGGTGAAGCCCGGCTCCGCCCGGGCCCGTGTCGGCGGCCGCTTCGACGGGCCGCACGGGCCGGCCCTGGTGATCGCGGTGCACGCCCCGGCCGTGGACGGGCGGGCCACCGAGGCGGCCCGGCGGGCGCTGGCCGGCGCGCTGGGCGTACGGCCGGCCGTGGTGTCGTTGCGGGCCGGCGCGGCCAGCCGCGACAAGCTCTTCCAGGTCGAAGGCCCCGCCCCGGAGCTGACGGAGGTGCTGCGCCGGCTGCGTGACGGGGCCGCCGGGTGACCGACGCCGGGGCCGGGCGGCGGTGACGCCGGGGCTGGATCTCGCGCTCCTGCTCGGCGCGGGTGTCCTGCTGGTCGCGGTCGGCGCGGTCCGGCTCTCCACCCGGCTCGGCGTGCCGAGCCTCCTGGCCTACCTGGCGCTCGGGGTGGCGATCGGGGAGACGGGGCTGGGCATCCGCTTCGACGACGTCGAGCTGACCCGGACCCTGGGCTTCTGCGCGCTCATCGTGATCATCGCCGAGGGCGGGCTGACCGCCCGGTGGAGCGCCCTGCGTCCGGTGCTCGGGCTGGCCGCCCTGCTCTCCACGGTCGGCGTGGTGGTCAGCATCCTGGTGGTCGGCCTCGTCGTGCACCTGCTGCTGGGACTGGACTGGCGGCTGGCCCTGCTCTACGGCGCGGTGCTCTCCTCCACCGACGCGGCGGCGGTCTTCGCCACGCTGCGCCGGCTGCGGCTGCCGCCCCGCCTGACGGCCACCCTGGAGGCGGAGTCGGGGATGAACGACGCCCCGGTCGTGCTGCTGGTGGTGCTGCTGTCCCGGGAGGGGGTCACCCACCCGTGGTGGTACGAGATCTCGCTGGTCAGCTACGAGTTGGGCGCCGGTGCGGCGGTCGGCTTCGCGGCCGGCGTCGGCGGGCGGTGGGCGCTGCGCCGGGCGGCGCTGCCGTCGGCGGGGCTCTACCCGATCGCGGCGGTCGGGCTGACCGTGTTCGCCTACGCCGCCGGCGCGGTGCTGCACGCCTCGGGCTTCCTCGCCGTCTACGTGGCGGGGGTGATCCTCGGCAACGCCCGGCTGCCGCACCGGCAGGCGATCCTCGGCTTCGCCGACGGCCTCGCGTGGCTGGCCCAGATCGGGCTCTTCGTGCTGCTCGGGCTGCTCGTCTCGCCGGGCCGGCTCGGCTCGGCGGTGCTGCCGGCCGTGGTCGCCGGGCTGGCGCTCGTGCTGCTGGCCCGGCCGCTGTCGGTGGCGGCGTCCGCACTGCCGTTCCGGTTCGACATGCGCGAGCAGGCGTTCCTGTCCTGGGCGGGGCTGCGCGGGGCGGTGCCCATCGTGCTCGCCACCATCCCGCTGTCGGAGCGGGTGCCGGGCGCCGACCGGCTCTTCGACTCGGTCTTCGTACTGGTGGTGATCTTCACGCTGTTGCAGACCGGGACGCTGGGGCCGGTGGCCCGCCGGCTGCGGGTGACCGCGCCGGCCGAGGCGACCGAGATCCGGGTGGAGACGGCGCCGCTGGAGCGGATGGGCGCGGACCTGCTCCAGCTGGAGGTGCCGCCGGGTTCCCGGCTGGCCGGGGTGCACGTCGACGAGTTGCGCCTGCCGCCGGGCGCCTCGGTGACGCTGGTGCTGCGCGACGGGGCGGGCGTCGTGCCCGGCCCGGACTTCCGCCTCAAGACCGGCGACAGCATGTTGATCGTGGCGACGGCCGGGGTGCGCGACGAGACGGAGCGGCGGCTGCGGGCGGTCAGCCGGCGGGGTCGGCTGGCCCGCTGGT
Organism: Micromonospora sp. M71_S20; assembly: GCF_003664255.1. Classification (NCBI taxonomy): domain Bacteria; kingdom Bacillati; phylum Actinomycetota; class Actinomycetes; order Micromonosporales; family Micromonosporaceae; genus Micromonospora; species Micromonospora sp. M71_S20. The sequence goes on from NZ_RCCV01000003.1 coordinate 523,712, forward strand.
TTGGCGAGTACGGCCAGGGTCCCGACGCGTGATCTGCTAGCGTTCCTTTTGCCCCAGTTAGGGATGACTAGGGGCCGAACGTTCGGTGCGTCGGAGCGGCACGTTGTCGTGCGCCTGTACGTTCCGTATTCTTGCGAATCTCCGGAGTGCGCGGCCCCGTCGCCGCGCGCCCCTTTTGTACCTGGGGGCGCCGATGCCGGCGGCCCCTGTCCAGGTGCCGCGGAACGCCGCGGTTCCGCGGCCGAGGGAGCGACGATGGCGAAGCCAGCCGACACCAGGACCGCCGGCCGGAAGCCGGTGGCGAAGGCCACCCGCAGCGCTGCGGAGACCGAGAAGATCCGGGCGGCCCTGGCGGCGCGGCGTGACGAGTTGCGCGCCGAGTACGATCGGACGCTGAGCGAGATCACCGAGCTGCAGCGCGACCGGCTGACCGACTCGGCCGGGGACGACCAGGCCGACACCGGGACCAAGACGTTCGAGCGTGAGCAGGAGATCTCACTCGCCAACAGCATCCTGGAACGGATCACGCAGGTCGAGCGGGCGCTGGAGCGGCTCGACGAGGGTGGCTACGGCTGGTGCGAGCGGTGCGGCAACCCCATTCCGGTGGAGCGGCTCGCCGCCTTCCCGTCGGCCACCCTCTGCGTGACGTGCAAGCAGCTGGAGGAGCGGCGCTGAGGCCCGCTCCCCGGCGGCCATGGGAGGCGGCGCGCGAGCGCCGCCGCGAGCGTCGATGGGGAGCAGATGTCCGAAGCACCGCCCGCCGGTCCCGGCAACGCTGAGCCGGGTGCCGACAGCGCCGAGCCGAGGGCCGGCACGCCCCACCGCCGGGCCGCCGCCATCCTGTTCGGCATCGCGCTCACCGTGCTCGCCGCCGACGCGGCGACCAAGCACCTCGCCCTGGGCGCCCTGGAGGACCGCGAGCCGGTCCGGCTGCTCGGCGGCGCGGTCTACCTCAGCCTCACCCGCAACAGCGGCGCGGCGTGGAGCATCGGCGCCGACCACACCTGGGTCTTCCCGCTGATCACCCTCGGGGTGGTCGGTTGGATCGTCTGGATGGCGCTGCGCCTGCGCTCGCTGCCCTGGGCGATCTCGCTGGGCCTGGTGCTGGGCGGGGCGCTGGGCAACTTCACCGACCGGGTCTTCCGCGCCCCGGGCTGGTTCGTGGGGCACGTGGTGGACATGGTCAGCGTCTTCGCCCCGTACGGCCGGGTGTTCCCGGTGTTCAACCTGGCCGACAGCGCCCTGGTCTGCGGCGTGCTGCTCGCCCTGGCGCTGGAGCTGACCGGCCGGCAGCGCGACGGCAGCCGGATCGGTCACGGCGAGCCCACCGACGAGGCGGCGGCCCAGGCCGACGCCGGGCAGCGGGAGCGGGCATGACCGCCGCCTTCGCCGCCGGCGGCGACCACCGTTCCCTGCCCGTCCCCGACGGCCTCGACGGCTCGCGGCTCGACCAGGCCGTGTCGCGGCTGTTCGGGCTGTCCCGCACCGCCGCCGCGGCCCTGGTCGACGCCGGCGACGCGCTGGTCGACGGGGTCGCCCGGCCGAACTCCCACCGGGTGAAGGCCGGCTCCTGGCTGGAGGTGACCCTGCCCGCGCCGGTCGCCCCGCCCACCGTGGTGCCGCAGGCGGTGCCGGGCCTGCGGGTGGTCTACGCCGACGACGACATCGTGGTGGTGGACAAGCCGGTCGGTGTCGCGGCCCACCCGAGCCCCGGCTGGACCGGCCCGACGGTGATCGGCGCGCTGGCCGCCATCGGGCACCGCATCTCGACCAGCGGCGCCGCCGAGCGGCAGGGCGTGGTGCACCGGCTCGACGTGGGCACCACGGGCATCATGGTGGTGGCCAAGAGCGAGCAGGCGTACACCGCGTTGAAGCGGGCGTTCAAGTACCGCGAGGTGGAGAAGCGCTACCACGCGGTGGTGCAGGGGCATCTCGACCCGCTGCGCGGCACCGTCGACGCCCCGATCGACCGGCACCCCACCCACGACTACCGCTGGGCGGTGGTCTCCGGCGGCAAGCCGAGCATCACCCACTACGACACGGTGGAGGCGTTCCCGGCGGCGAGCCTGGTCGACGTCCGGCTGGAGACCGGGCGTACCCACCAGATCCGGGTGCACTTCTCCACGCTGCGGCACCCGTGCGTGGGCGACCTCACGTACGGCGCCGACCCGACCCTGTCCGCCCGGCTCGGGCTGACCAGACAGTGGCTGCACGCCCGGTCGCTGAGCTTCCTGCACCCCCGCACGGGGGACGAGGTGCGCTTCGTCAGCGACTACCCTGACGACCTGGACCGCGCGCTCGAGATCCTCCGCGACTGAGCGTCGTCCCGCCCGTGACGATCCGACGAGGGGATCCCGCCCATGCGCCCCGGTGCCCCGGAACCGACGGTGGGCGAAACGTCGGAACCCGCACCGGGCGTGACGGAACCTTCACCGGGGTCGGCCGGACCGACCTGCGGCGGGTCGCCGCCGGCGGCCCTGTCGACCTCCCCCGACGCCGGCGTCGGCGGCGTAGCAGGGCCCGTGCCGTGACGGGAGGACGAACCGAAGGTGCGTAGACGGGTGTGGTCCGAATAGGGTTTCGTTCGTAGCCTGTCAGACGGGCATCGATGGCGCTGGGAGGGCGAGCCGTGGAGGGCAGCGAGACCGGCTGGGGGCGGCCGGCCGAACCAGCACCGCGGTGGCGGGCGCTGCTCGACCGGGCCCGGCACGGCAGCCGCACGGCTGAGCAGGCCGAGGCCGACCGACACGCCGATCCGCCGCCCCTCCCGCCGGAGCCGCTGCCCCGCCGCTCCTCGGGCAACGGCTATGCCGCGCGGGTGCCGGCCATCGGGCGGGCCCCCGAGCCGTACGCGCCGGAGCCCGGCCCACCGCCGTACGGCGCGGAGTACGGTCGCCCGGTCGACGCGGGCTACCGGGCCGAGGCCACCTACCGCGTGGAGCCGGCCTACCGGGCGGACCCGCTCGACCCCGCCTACCGGGTGGAGCCGGAGTACCCGGTCGAGCCGTCCTACCGGTCGGATCCGGTCGAACCGTCGTACCGTTCGGACCCGATCGAGCCCACCTACCGGTCGGATCCGGTCGAGCCGTCGTACCGTTCGGACCCGGTCGGACCGTCGTACCGTTCGGATCCGGTCGAGCCGTCGTACCGGGCGGAGCCGGGGCATCCGGCCGAGCCGGCGTACCGCGTGCCGGCCCAGCCTCCGCCGCCGCGCATCGAGACCGAGCCGCGCCGGGGCCCGGGGCCGACCGAGTCGCGCTACGCGGTGCTGGACAACGGCTACCGGCACGAGCCGCCCCCGGTCGAGTCCCGGTACGCGGTGCTCGACAACGGCTATCGCTCCCAGCGCGTCCACCAGGCCCCGCCCCCGCCGGCCCCGGCCGTGGTGCCGCCGCCCGCCGCGCCGCCGCCGGTGGTGCCGCCGCCCGCCGCGCCGGTGGCCGCCGAGCGGGGCTACCCGGCGCGCGTCGAGTGGCGCCCACGCGGCGCGGAGAACGAGCTGGAGCGGGCCGCCGGGGTGCTCCGCCGCGACCTGGGCACCCCTCGGGTGCTCGCGTTCGCCAACCCGAAGGGCGGCGTGCACAAGACCACCGCCACCGTGCTGGCCGCGGCGACCGTCGGCAGCGTACGCGGGCGGGGCGTGCTGGCCTGGGACGACAACGAGCTGCGCGGCACGCTCGGGCTGCGCGCCGGCAGCGCCCGGCACGCCCGGACCATCCGGCACCTGGTCAGCGATCTCGCGCACGTCGAGATCAAGGAGGGCCCCGAGCTGCTGGAGCACCTGGACGACTACCTGCGGCACGCCTCCGACGGCTCGTACGACGTGCTGGCCGGCGAGGAGAGCCCGCGGTTCGCCCAGCGGCTCGACCAGTTCACCGTCCGGCGGGTGCTGGAGCTGCTGCGGCGCACCCACGACGTGGTCTGCGTGGACACGGGCAACAACGTGGAGAGCGCCAACTGGCGGACCATCATGCAGGCGGCGGACCAGCTCGTGGTGACCACCGTGCCCCGGGAGGACGCGGCGTTCAGCGCCGACTGGATGCTGGACCTGCTGCACGAGGTGGGGATGGGGGAGCTGGCCGACAACGCGGTCACCCTGATCTCCTGCCCCACCCCGGGCCGCTCGCCGTTGCAGGACGACCTGGAGCGGCACTTCGCCACCCGCACCCGGGCCGTCGCCGTGGTGCCGTACGACCCGGCGCTGGAGACCGGCTCCTCGATCGAGTACCACCAGCTCCAGCAGGAGACCCGGCAGGCGTGGCTGAAGGCCGCCTCGGTGATGCTGGAGCCGTTCGCCCGGTGAGCGGGTGTGCCGCCACCGACCGCCCACGCCGCCTGCGGGCCTGAGAGGATCACCGGGTGAGCGCGGACACCCCCGAACCCGACCGGCCCGGCCGCCGGCCCGACGAGCCGGGGGCACCGGCCGCCTGGGCGGCATCCGACCCGCCGGCGCGCGTCGGCCCCGCCGACCCGTACGCCGCCGGGGAGCCCGCCCCGCCGCACGACGCCACGACCGGCCTCCCACCACACACCACGACCGGCGTCGCGCCGCATGCCACGACCGGAGTTCCGCCGCACGGCGGGACGGTGGAGTACATCCCCGGCGGGACCGGCCTGGAGTACGCCGCCGGCTACCCGCTTGCGCCACCGGCGGAGCCGGACCTGCCGCGCGGGCGGGCGGTGCGGCTCGCCCTGCTGGCGGTGCTCGCGTTGAGCGTGCTCGGGGTGCCGCTCGGCCTGCTCTGGGCCGCGCTCGCGCCCGACACGCCGGTGCTCAAGGTCGCCGACGGGGCGATCTACGCCGAGCCGCAGCCGGAGCAGCCGATCGCCGCCGACGGCTGGTTCAGCCTGCTGGGGCTGGGCTTCGGGGTGCTCGCCGCGCTCGCGCTGTGGTTCCTGCTGCGCCGGGTACGGGGACCGGTCGGGCTGCTCGCCGCCGTGTTCGGCGCCTTCGGCGCGGCGCTGGTCGCCTGGCAGGTCGGCCGGCGGACGGGGCTGGCCGACTACGAGCGGCTGCTGGAGGGCGCGCCCGTCGGGCAGGCCTTCGAGAAGCCGGCCGACCTGCGGGCCGGCGGGATCGAGTGGGTGCTCGGCGTGCTGCCGGTGCCGCACGGCAACCTGCTGCTGCCCGCGTTCGGCGCGGCCGTGACGTACACCCTGCTGGCCGGCTGGTCCCGCTGGCCGTCGCTGCGCCCGGAGCGCGAGCCCGGCGTGCCCGGGCTCAGTTGGGAGTCGGCGGGGACGCCAGCTCCGTCAGCGGCACCGGAACCGCCCGCACCTGGCGCAGCAGCGCCGCCTCACGGTTGAGCAGGCGCAACTCGGCGCGCAGCCGGGCGGCGGTGTCGTCGATGGCGAGCAGCCGCTGCCGGTCGGCCACGGTCAGCACGGCTGTCGCGGCCACCAGGTGCGACAGCACCGTCGGGTCCTCCGGCAGCTGCTCGGACAGCTCCTCGGGATCGGCGCGGATCAGGCCCAGGTACTGCCGGAAGACCGAGATCACCCGTGCGGCGAGCAGGTCGGCGACCTCGTCGGGCCCGCCCGGCTCGGGCAGCCACTCCACGTCGGCGGTGAGGTAGGGCTCGGTGTCCCGGTCGACGTCGGCGACGCGGAACCTGCGCTTGCCCACCGTGACGATGTCGAAGCCACCGTCGGGACGCTCGGTGACCTGCCGCAGCTCGGCGGTGCAGCCCACCTCGTGCAGGGTGACGTCGCCGCCACCGGGCAGCGGCCGGCCGTCCGGCCCGGTGGGGGCGACCTCCCAGCCGGCCCGGATGGCCACCACGCCGAACTCGCGCGGGGCGTCCTCGGGCAGCGCGACCAGGTGCCGGACCAGGGCGCGGTAGCGCTCCTCGAATATGTGCAGCGGCAGCACCAGACCGGGGAAGAGGACCATTCCGAGCGGAAACACCGGCAGCCGCGCAGTCACGCGTCGAGCGTAGCCCGATCCCGGCGCGGCGGCGTGGCCCGGCTCACCGTCCCGGCGTACGGGCGGCGCCGGTCGCCGTCCGGGCGGGCCGCCTAGACTCGCAAGGGTGTTGAACCGGATCGACCTGCGCGGCGGCGTCCGCGACCCGCGCCGCCTGCTGCCCCGTGCCCAACTCGACGTCTCCGTGGCCGTCGAGCGGATCCGCCCCCTCGTGGAGGCGGTCAGGGAGCATGGCTACCCGGCGATCCGGGAGGCCAGCGAGCGCTTCGACGGGGTCTCGCCCGAGGTGCTGCGGGTGCCCGCCGAGGCCCTCGCCGAGGCGGAGGGCACCCTCGACCCCGAGGTGCGCGCCGCGCTGCTGGAGTCGATCGCCCGGGCCCGCAAGGTGCACGCCGACCAGCGCCGCACCGACCACACCACCCAGGTGGTGCCGGGCGGCACGGTGACCGAGCGCTGGGTGCCGGTCGACCGGGTCGGCCTCTACGTCCCCGGCGGCCTGGCGATGTACCCGTCGACCGTGGTGATGAACGTGGTGCCGGCCCAGGCGGCCGGGGTGCGTGCGCTGGTGGTGGCGAGCCCGCCCCAGAAGGACAACGGCGGCCTGCCCGACGCCCGGGTGCTCGCCGCCTGCGCCCTGCTCGGCGTCGACGAGGTCTACGCCGTCGGCGGCGCCCAGGCCGTGGCGATGCTGGCGTACGGCGCGGCGGTCGACGCCGAGGGCGCCGCGTACTGCGATCCGGTCGACATGATCACCGGCCCCGGCAACATCTGGGTCACCGCCGCCAAGCGGCTGCTGCGCGGCGTCGTCGGCATCGACGCCGAGGCCGGACCGACCGAGATCGCCATCCTGGCCGACGACACCGCCGACCCGGCGCACGTCGCGGCCGACCTGGTCAGCCAGGCCGAGCACGACCCCCTCGCGGCCAGCGTGCTGGTGACCCCCTCGGTCGAGCTGGTCGAGGCCGTGGAGCGGGAGCTGGCCCGGCAGGTGCCGGCCACCAAGCACGCCGAGCGGGTCACCACCGCGCTCACCGGCGAGCAGAGCGGCGTCGTCCTGGTCGACGACCTCGACGCCGGGCTGCGGGTGGTCGACGCGTACGCGGCCGAGCACCTGGAGATCCAGACCCGGGACGCCCGCGAGTGGGCGCTGCGGGTGCGCAACGCCGGGGCGATCTTCGTCGGCGCCTGGTCGCCGGTGTCGCTCGGCGACTACTGCGCCGGCTCCAACCACGTGCTGCCCACCGGCGGCTGCGCCCGGCACTCCTCCGGCCTGTCGGTGCAGTCCTTCCTGCGCGGCATCCACCTGGTCGACTACTCCGAGCAGGCGCTGCGCGAGGTGGCCCCGCACGTGGTCACCCTGGCCACCGTCGAGGACCTGCCCGCGCACGGCCGGGCGGTCCAGGTGCGCTTCCCGGGGGAGCTGGGATGAGCGGTCTCGACGACCTGCCGGTCCGCGACGATCTGCGCGGGCTGTCGCCGTACGGGGCGCCGCAGCTCGACGTGCCCGTGCGGTTGAACACCAACGAGAACTCCTACCCGGTGCCCGAGCCGGTGGTGGACGCGATCGGCAAGGCCCTCGCGGCGGAGCTGCGCGACCTCAACCGCTACCCGGACCGCGACGCCGTGGCGCTGCGCGCCGACCTGGCCGGCTACCTCGGCCACGGGCTCACCGGCGAGCAGGTGTGGGCCGCCAACGGCTCCAACGAGATCCAGCAGCAGCTGCTCCAGGCGTTCGGCGGGCCGGGGCGCAGCGCGCTCGGCTTCACCCCCGCGTACTCGATGCACCCGCTGCTGGCGCTGGGCACCGGCACCCGGTGGGTGCCGGCCCGGCGGGGTGTCGACTTCGGGCTGACCGCCGACGAGGCGGTCGCCCAGGTCCGCGAGCACGCCCCGGACGTGGTCTTCCTCTGCTCGCCGAACAACCCCACCGGCACGGCCCTCGACCCGGCGGTGGTCGCCGCGGTGCTGGACGCCGCGCCCGGCATGGTCGTCGTCGACGAGGCGTACGCCGAGTTCGCCCGCCCCGGCACGGTCAGCGCCCTGGCGGTGCTGCCCGGGCACCCGCGGCTCGTGGTGACCCGGACGATGAGCAAGGCGTTCGGGTTCGCCGGCGGCCGGCTGGGCTACCTGGCGGCCGACCCGGCGGTGGTGGCGGCGGTGCAGCTGGTCCGGCTGCCGTACCACCTCTCGGCGCTCACCCAGGCCGCCGCCCGGGCGGCGCTGGCGCACCGCGACGCCCTCCTCGACACGGTGGCCGCGATCTGCGCGCAGCGCGACCGGATCGTGGCGCGGCTGCGCGAGCGGGGGCTGCGGGTGGCCGACAGCGACGCCAACTTCGTGCTGTTCGAGGTCGGGGGCGACCAGGCCGCTGCCTGGCGCACCCTGCTCGACGCCGGCGTGCTGGTGCGCGACGTCGGCCTGCCGGGCTGGCTGCGGGTCACCGCCGGCACCCCCGCCGAGACCGACGCCTTCCTCGCCGCCGCGGAGAAGATCCAGTGAGCTTGCGAGCCCCGCAGTCGCGACCGAAAGGCAGGCAATGAGCCGGACCGCCCGCGTGGAGCGGATCACCAAGGAGACGAAGGTGCTCGTCGAGATCGACCTCGACGGCACCGGCCGGGCCGAGATCGGCACCGGGGTCGGCTTCTACGACCACATGCTGCACCAGATCGCGCGGCACGGCGGCTTCGACCTGACCGTGCGCACCGTGGGTGACCTGGAGATCGACGCCCACCACACGATGGAGGACACCGCGCTCGCCCTGGGCGCCGCGTTCGACCAGGCGCTGGGGGACAAGGCCGGCATCCGGCGGTACGGCTCGGCCACCGTCCCGATGGACGAGGTCCTCGTCCGGGCCGCGGTCGACCTCTCCGGCCGCCCGTACGTGGTGCACGACGAGCCGGTGCTGGCGCCGTACATCGGGCCGGTCTACCCGACCAGCATGACCCGGCACATCTGGGAGTCCTTCGGCCAGGCGGCCCGGATCACCCTGCACGTGGACGTGTTGCGGGCGGCCCGCCCCGGCGGTCACCCGGACGCCCATCACGTGGTGGAGGCCCAGTTCAAGGCGGTCTCCCGCGCGCTGCGCGAGGCCACGGCGATCGACCCGCGCGCGGCGGGCGCGATCCCCAGCACGAAGGGGGCGCTGTGAGCGCGAGGAACGCAGCGCAGCGGAGTCCCGCAGTCGCGAACGGAAGGCGATTCTGATGGGTGGGGTGCTGCCGACGTTGCTGCTGATCCTGGCCGGTGTGCTGGTCGGCGGGGCGTGGTCGCTGCACAAGCAGGGCGCTCCGCGTGGGGCGGTGGTCCTCACGGCGCTGCTCGCCGCGCTGGCGACGGTCGGCGGCGTGCTGTGGCTGCTGCCGGGGGAGGGCGCGTGAGCCGTGTGGTGGTGCTCGACTACGGGTCGGGCAACCTGCGCTCGGCCGAGCGGGCCCTGGCCCACGCCGGCGCGGACGTGACGGTGACCGACGACCTGACCGCCGCCGCCGAGGCGGACGGCCTGGTGGTGCCGGGCGTGGGCGCGTACGCCGCCTGCATGGCCGGGATCGAGGACCTCGGCGCCGGCCCGGTGATCGCCGAGCGCGTCGCCGCCGGCCGTCCGGTGCTGGGCATCTGCGTGGGTATGCAGGTGCTCTTCGAGCACGGCGACGAGCACGGGGTGGTGACCAAGGGGCTCGGGCTGCTTCCCGGCGGGGTGACCAGGCTGACCGCCTCCCGGCTGCCGCACATGGGCTGGAACACGGTCGCGGCGCCGGCGGGGTCGGTGCTCTTCGCCGGCCTGCCCGCCGACAGCCGCTTCTACTTCGTGCACTCGTACGCGGTCGGGGACCCGGCCGCGCTGGCGGACGCCGGAGCCACGGTCGTCACCGCCCACCACGGGACGGACTTCGTGGCGGCCGTGGAGCGGGGGCCGCTCTGCGCCGCGCAGTTCCACCCCGAGAAGTCCGCCGACACCGGTGCCGCGCTGCTGCGCAACTGGCTCGCCACGCTCCCCACCGGTGACTGAGCGCCTGCCCGGTGCGGCGGGCCCGCTCCGGCCCGCCGCCGGCCGCCCTTCCGCCCGGCCACGGTCGCTCGGACGGCCGCGCCGCCAGCGGAGGACGACGTGAGCAAGGAGCGGGCCCGGCGTCGGGCGGCCCGGGAGGCCGAGGCCGCCCGGGAGCGGGTCGTCCGCGAGCGGCGGGCGGCCCGGCGGTCGCGGCGGCGGGCACTGGTCCGCCGGATGACGCCGTCGCTGCGCCGGGGGCGGACGGGCCGGCTGCCCCGGCACAGCCGCGGCGAACGCGCCGCCATCGTGCTGCTGACCCTGGCGGCGATGGCACTGATCTGGACGTTCGTCGACGATCTGGCGCTGCGGATCGCGCTGGTCGTGCTGTTGCTGCTCGTACTGCCGGCGATCGTGGTGATCGCCCTGGACCGTCGCACCTGACTTCGAGGAGAAATACCGTGAGCCTCACCCTGTTGCCCGCCGTGGACGTCGCCGACGGCCAGGCCGTCCGCCTCGTGCAGGGCGCCGCCGGCAGCGAGACGACGTACGGCGACCCGTTGGAGGCCGCGCTCGCCTGGCAGCGGGACGGCGCCGAGTGGATCCACCTGGTCGACCTCGACGCCGCGTTCGGCCGCGGCTCCAACGCGCACCTGCTGGCCGAGGTGGTGCGGCAGCTCGACGTGAAGGTGGAGCTGTCCGGCGGCATCCGCGACGACGAGTCGCTGCACGCCGCGCTCGGCACCGGCGCCGCCCGGGTGAACATCGGCACCGCCGCACTGGAGGATCCCCTCTGGTGTGATCGGGTCTGCGGGGAGTACGGCGACCGGGTGGCGATCGGGCTGGACGTGCGGGGCCGTACCCTCTCCGCCCGGGGCTGGACGCGCGACGGCGGCGACCTCTTCGAGGTGCTGGAGCGGCTGGACAAGGCGGGCGCGGCGCGCTATGTCGTCACCGACATCACCAAGGACGGCACCATGCGCGGGCCGAACCTGGACCTGCTGCGCGAGGTCTGCGCCCGCACCGACGCCCCGGTGATCGCCTCCGGCGGCGTATCCACCCTGGACGACCTGCGGGCGCTGGCCACCCTGGAGCCGATCGGCGTGGAGGGCGTGATCGCCGGCAAGGCCCTGTATGCGGGCGCCTTCACCGTGGCGCAGGCGCTGGAAACCCTGGCGGCGGCGTGACCGTCACGCGGCTCGGCTCGGGCGGCCCGTGGGAGCCGGTGTACGGCTACTGCCGGGTCGTCCGGGCCGGCGACCTGGCCTGGACGGCCGGGTGCACCTCGACGGTGGACGGCGTGGTCACCCACGTCGGGGACGCGGCGGCGCAGACCGCGCAGGCCCTGCGGATCGGGCTGGACGCGCTCGCCGAGGTGGGCGCGGAGCCCGGGAACGTGGTGCGGACCCGGATGTACGTCACGGACCGGACGTACGCCGACGAGGTGGGCCGGGCGCACAACGTGGTCTTCGGCGCGGTCCGTCCGGCGGCCACCATGGTGGTGGTGGCCGGCCTGCTCGACCCGGACCACCTGGTCGAGGTGGAGTTGGAGGCGTACCTCGGCGACCGCTGAGCCCCGACGGGACGGTCCGGGCCGCGAGGCGGCCGGTGGCGGGACGCGCCGGGGCGGTGCCGCTGCTCGCGGCCTGATCGGTTGCGCGCAATTTAATTGCGCGCTAGCGTTCTCAGGGTGACCGACGATCTGGTGCTGCGCCGGCAGGTGTGCTTCGCGCTCTACGCCGCGTCGCGCGCCCTCACCGACGTCTACCGGCCCGTCCTCGACGAGTTCGGCCTGACGTATCCGCAGTACCTGGTGCTGCTGGTGCTCTGGGAGCGCGACGACGCCCCCACGGTCTCCGAGCTCGGCGCCGCCCTGCGACTGGACTCCGGCACGCTCTCCCCGCTGCTCAAGAGGCTGGAGGGGGCGGGGCTGGTCGTCCGGACCCGGTCGGCGCGCGACGAGCGGCGGGTGGAGGTGGGCCTGACCGGCGACGGGCGGGCCCTGCGGGACCGGATGGGCGAGGTGCCGCTGCGGGTCGCCCGCGCCACGGGCCTCACCGAGGCGGAGCTGGTCGCCCTGCGCGACACCCTCACCCGGGTCACCGAGACGATCCACCGACAGAAGGAGCAGTGACCACCATGCAGGTGCTCTACACCGCGTCCGCCCGGGCCACCGGGGACGGTCGGGACGGCCACGTCCGCACCTCCGACGGCACCCTCGACCTGGGCCTGGCCGTGCCGAAGGAGATGGGTGGCGCCGGCGGCGCCGCCAACCCCGAGCAGCTCTTCGCGGCCGGCTACGCCGCCTGCTTCCACTCGGCGCTGCGCCTCGTCGCCCGCAAGGCGAAGGCCGACGTCTCCGGCTCGGTCGTCGAGGCCGAGGTCGGCATCGGCGCCAACGGCAGCGGCGGCTTCGGGCTGACCGTCGCCCTCGCGGTCGACCTTCCGGCCGTCGAGCGCGCCGCCGCCGAGGAACTGCTCGCGCAGGCGCACCAGGTCTGCCCCTACTCGAACGCCACCCGCGGCAACGTCGAGGTCGCCCTCACCGTGCGCGAGGCGCTGTGAGCACCCGCAACCGCGAGATCCACCTGGCCTCCCGGCCCCAGGGCTGGCCGACCGCGGACAACTTCCGGCTCGTCGAGACCGAGGTGCCCACCCCCGGGCCGGGACAGATCGTGGTCCGCAACCGGTACGTGTCGGTCGACCCGTACATGCGGGGGCGGATGAACGACGTCAAGTCGTACGTGCCGCCGTTCGCGCTCGACGCGCCGCTGGACGGCGGGGCGGTCGGCGAGGTCGTGGCCAGCGAGGCCGAGGGCGTCCGGCCCGGCGACACCGTCCTGCACGGCCTCGGCTGGCGCGAGTACGCGCTGCTCGACGCGCGGGCCGCCCGGAAGGTCGACCCCGACCTGGCCCCGGTCACCGCCTACCTGAGCGTGCTCGGCATGACCGGCCTGACCGCGTACGCCGGGCTGCTGGAGGTCGCCGGGATGAAGCCGGGGGAGACGGTCTTCGTCTCCGCCGCCGCCGGCGCGGTGGGCAGCCTGGTCGGCCAGATCGCCAAGCTCCGGGGCGCGGCGCACGTGGTCGGCAGCGCGGGCTCGGCGGCCAAGGTCGAGCGGCTGCGCGCGCTGGGCTTCGACGCCGCGTTCGACTACCACGACGGGCCGGTGCGCGACTCGCTGAAGGCCGCCGCCCCCGACGGTGTCGACGTCTACTTCGACAACGTCGGCGGCGACCACCTGGAGGCGGCGATCTCCGCGATGAAGGTGCACGGCCGCGCCGCGATCTGCGGAATGATCGCGCAGTACAACGACACCGAGCCCCCGGCCGCGCCGCGCAACCTGGCGCTGCTCATCGGCAAGCGGCTCACCCTGCGCGGCTTCCTGGTCGGCGACCACAACCACCTGCGCGACGAGTTCGTGCGCGAGATGGCCGGCTGGCTGCGGGACGGCAGGGTCTCGTACGACGAGACGGTCGTCGACGGCATCGAGAACGCCCCGGAGGCGTTCCTCGGCCTGCTACGCGGCGAGAACCTGGGCAAGATGCTCGTCCGGGTGTGACCGAGGGCGCCGCTCCCGGCGCCCGGGCCCCCGACGCGGTGGCCGGCCTCACCGGCCGGTCACCGCGGGCGCCGGGAAGGATAGGCTCGCGGCATGACGGTGGCGGTGCGGGTCATCCCGTGTCTCGACGTGGACGCCGGTCGGGTGGTCAAGGGGGTCAACTTCCTCGACCTGCGCGACGCCGGCGACCCGGTGGAGCTGGCGGCGGCGTACGACCGGGCCGGCGCGGACGAGTTGACCTTCCTCGACGTCACCGCCTCCTCCAGTGACCGGGGCACCATGCTCGACGTGGTCCGCCGCACGGCGGAGTCGGTCTTCATCCCGCTGACCGTCGGCGGCGGCGTCCGGCAGGTCGCCGACGTCGACACCCTGCTGCGCGCCGGCGCGGACAAGGTCGGGGTGAACACCGCCGCGATCGCCCGCCCCGAGCTGATCGCCGAGATCGCCGACCGGTTCGGCCGGCAGGTGCTGGTGCTCTCGCTCGACGTGCGGCGCGCACCCGGCGGCGGCACGCCCAGCGGCTTCGAGGTGACCACCCACGGCGGTCGGCGCGGCACCGGGCTGGACGCGGTCGAGTGGGCCCGCCGCGGCGCCGAGCTGGGCGCGGGGGAGATCCTGCTGAACTCGATGGACGCCGACGGCACGAAGGCCGGCTTCGATCTCGAACTGATCGGCGCGGTGCGCCGGGTGGTGGACGTGCCGGTGGTGGCCAGCGGCGGCGCGGGCGAGGTGGCGCACTTCGCGCCGGCGATCGGCGCCGGCGCGGACGCGGTGCTTGCCGCCAGCGTCTTCCACTTCGGGGAGCTGACCGTCGCCGAGGTCAAGGACGCGCTGCGCGGGGCCGGGCACCCCGTCCGCTGACCGCCCGCGCGGTCCGCCCGGTCCGGCTGCGCCCGCTCAGTCGCGGCGGGACCGGTTCTCGGGGGAGCGCCGGGGCGCCGGGATCGACCGCACCACGTACTCCTGCACGGCGGCGGCGTGGTCGGCCTCGTCCAGGTGCCAGTCTGCACTCACCGGGGCGTGTCGCCGGACCAGCACGCCCTGCACGGTGTCCACCGTGGTGGCCAGCCCGGCGCTCGGCCTGGTGCGCCAGAGACGCTCACCGTCGGCGGTGATCCGGAACCAGCCGTCGGTGACGCTGACCAGCCCGGCCCCGACGAGCCGACGGACCGCCGCCTCCACCTCGTGTCGTTCGGGGATCGCCTGGTTGAGGTGGTCGGCGGTGGAGAGCACGTCGGCGAGGCGTACGCCCTCGGGGCGGCGGCTGGACGCCGCGCGGCGGTGCCGTCCCGCACCGCTGGCGATCACCACCGAGACGAAGATCCAGGCATCGCTCCAGCGCCATCCGTTCTCCCCCATGCGAGGATTCTGCCGGGCGTGGCGTCCGAAGGGAACACCGGCGTCCGGGTCGCGTCAGGCGGCGGGGAGCGGCGCGACCGGGCCGGGGGCGGGGTCCTGTGGCCCGGGGACCGTGAACAGCGGCAGGAAGGCCTGGGTCAGCGGGCCGATGGCCAGCGCGTAGACGATCGTGCCGACGCCCACCGTCCCGCCGAGCAGCCAGCCCAGCGCCAGCACCGTGACCTCGATGACGGTGCGGACGAGCCGGACCGAGCGGCCGGGCCGGCGGGCGACGTAGCCGGTCATCAGGCCGTCGCGGGGGCCGGGCCCGAGGCGGGCGCCGAGGTAGAGACCCGTCGCCGCCCCGTTGGCCACGACGCCGGCGAGCAGCATCCCGGCCCGTACGCCCAGCGACCCGCCGGCCGGCAGCAGCGCGAGCGTCGCGTCGACCACCAGCCCGACGACCAGGACGTTGCTGACCGTGCCGAGGCCGGGGCGCTGGCGCAGGGGTATCCAGAGCAGCAGCACCAGCGCGCCCACCGCGATGGTGACTGTGCCGAAGGAGAGGCCGGTCAGCTCCGACAGGCCCTGGTGGAACACGTCCCACGGGTCCAGGCCCAGCCCGGAGTTGATCATCAGGGCCATGCTAACGCCGTAGAGGACGAGGCCCGCGAAGAGTTGGACGAGCCGCCGCGCGGGTCGATGCCGGAGATTGCCAATCGGTGCCACCCATGCCACGCTAAAGGCCAATCGGCGCAGCGTAAGAGCCAATCCGGGAGGAGTGGCCATGACGAGTCAGGTTCGGGGTGTCCAATTGGCCCGGCTCCTCGGTCAGTGGCATGCGCTTCCCGGTCGCCGTCGCAGCCCCGACTACGCCGCCCTGGCCGGTGCCGTACGCGGCCTGCTCGCCGACGGCCGGCTGCCGCTGGGCGTGCGGCTGCCCGCCGAGCGGGAGTTGGCCGAGGCGCTGAAGATCAGCCGGACCACGGTCACGGCCGCGTACCGGGAGTTGCGGGAGAGCGGCCACCTCGCCAGCCGGCGGGGCGCCGGCAGCTGGACGATGCTCCCGGGCACCCACCGGGTGGCGAGCACCGGCCTCTGGACCCCGCTGGACGACCGCGACATGATCGATCTCGGGGTCGCCGCGCTCGCCGCACCGCCCGAGCTGCTGCCGGCCGCCCGCGCGGCGGCCGAGGACCTGCCCCGCTACCTGGGCGGCGCCGGCTACCACCCGACCGGCATCATCGAGCTGCGCGAGGCGGTGGCCCGCGCCTACACCGACCGGGGCCTGCCCACCTCGCCCGACCAGATCATGGTCACCAACGGCACCCAGCACGCCCTCGACCTGGTGCTCCGGCTGGCCCTCGCCCCCGGCGGCAACGTGCTGGTCGAGGCGCCCAGCTATCCGAACGCGCTGGCCGCGCTGGCCGCCCGCCGGGCCCGGATCACCACCCACGGCCTGGCCGTCGAGGAGCCCGGATGGGACGCCGACCTGCTGCTCGGCGGCCTCCGGCAGGCCCGGCCCAAGCTGGCGTACCTGATCCCGGACTTCCAGAACCCGACCGGGCACCTGATGCCGGCCGCGCTGCGCGAGCGGGTGGTGGCCACCGCGCACGCCGTCGGCACCGACCTGGTCGTCGACGAGTCGTTCGTGGACCTGCCGCTGGACGGGACGGTGCTGCCTCCGCCCACCGCAAGCTTCGACCGGCACTCCCGGGTGATCACCATCGGCGGGATGAGCAAGCCCTTCTGGGGCGGCCTGCGCATCGGCTGGGTCCGCGCCTCCGCCCCGCAGGTGCAGCGGCTCGCCGCCGCCCGGGTCGGCGTCGACATGGCCAGCCCGGTCCTGGACCAGCTGGTCGCGGTCCACCTGCTCGCCGACGCGCCGGGCATCGTCGCCGCCCGGCAGGCCCAGCTGACCGTCCAGCGCGACGCGCTGCTCGCCGTGCTCGCGCAGCGCCTGCCCGAGTGGCGGGTCACCGTCCCGCACGGCGGGGTGACCCTCTGGGCCGAACTCGACGGGCCGATCTCCAGCGCGTTGGCCCGGGCCGCCGAGGAGGTCGGCGTACGCCTGGCGCCCGGTCCCCGCTTCGGCCTGGACGGCACGCTGGAGCGCTTCCTGCGGCTGCCGTTCACCCTGCCGGCCGCCGACCTGGTCGAGGCGGTCGGCCGCATCGCCGCCGTCCGCTACGACCTGGACCGGGGCGGCCGGTCGCAGTGGCGGGAGCCGGCGGTCATCGCCTGAGGGCCGGGGCGGCGTGCCGGCGGAACGAGCCGCCGGGGTCGGTCAATCGCGCCTGCGCCCCGCCCCGGGGCTGGGAGACTGCGCAGGTGGGGGACGTGCGGGGGATGCGGTGGCCGCGCGGGATCCTGCCGAACGCACCGGGTTCCCGCACCACCCGGCTCGAACTCTTCTACGACCTCGTCTTCGTCTTCGCCTTCCTCAACGTCACCACGGTGACCGCTCACAACCTGGATACCCGCGGGCTGGTCCGGTTCCTGGTGGTGCTCGCCCTGCTCTGGTGGTGCTGGAGTGGCTTCGCCGCGCTGGGCAACGTGGTCCGCACCGATCAGGGAATCGCGCCGCTGGTCGGGTTCGCCGTCTCCGCCGCCGTCTTCGTGCTCGCGCTGAGCCTGCCCAAGGCGTTCGTCGACCACCCTGGCGGGTTGCCCGGCCCGGTGGTCTTCGCCGTCTGCTACTTCCTGGTCCGCGCGACCCAGGTGACGATCTTCCTATGGGCCGTGCGCAGCGACCGGGAGGTGCGTCGGCGTGCACCCGTCCTGGTCCTGCCGTTCCTGACGGCGACGGGGCTCATCCTGACCGCCGCGCTGGTGCCGCAGCGGCTCTTCGACGGCAGCGCCGAGATGGGCGTCCGGCTGGCGTTGTGGGTCGCCGCGCTCGGCGCGGAGTACGGCGCCGGCCTGGCCCAGCACCGCGCCGGGTGGACGGTGCTCTCGGCGGGACACTGGGCGGAGCGGCACGCGTTGATCATCATGGTGGCGCTCGGCGAGTCGATCATCGCGTTGGGGCTCGGGCCGGGCCCCAACGCCGCCCTGCCGCTGACCTGGCCGGTGATCGTCGCGGCGCTGCTCGGCATCGCGGTGGTCGCGGCGCTGTGGTGGGCGTACTTCGACACCCTCGCCCTGGCCATGGAGCAGGTGCTGCACCGCACCCGGGAGCGGCGTACCCGCGCCGGGCTGGCCCGGGACGTGTACACCTACCTGCACCTGCCGCTGATCACGGGCGTGATCCTCTTCGCCCTCGGCCTCAAGGGACTCATCTACGAGGGCGCCGACCCGGCGACCCCGCGGTGGGGGGTGCCGCTGCCCGGCTTCGACCTGCTGGCCCTCTTCGGCGGCGTCGCGCTCTACCTGCTCACGCTGATCATGCTCGGCAGCCGGATGCTGGGGGCGGCGCGCTGGCCGTCGATCGGCGGGGTGGCGCTGCTCGTCGCGCTGACCCCGGTGGCCGGGCGACTGCCGGAACTGGTCGCCCTGGCCATGCTGGCGGTGGCCGCCGTGCTCACGGTCGCGGTGCAGACGGTCGTCGACCGCCCGCGGCGGCGGCGCGTGCGGCAGGTGGCGCTGGAGGAGCAGCTCGCCTCCGAGGTGGAGCAGACCCGGTGGCGGGGGCACCACCTCTGACTCCGACCCCGCCGTGGGGGACGGCCCGCCTGCGGAGCCGGGCCCCCGGCCCGAGGCGGAGCACGGGACGCAGGCCGCCGTCGGCGGTCCCGCACCGCAGCGCGGGCCGCCGACGTCGCGTGCTCAGAGTTCGGCCAGCGTGCCCGCGTACATCTTCTCGATCTCGCCGGCGAAGTTGCTCTCCACGCCGCGGCGCTTGATCTTGAGGGACGGGGTGATCTCGCCGTCCTCGATGGTCAGGTCGCGCGGCAGGATGGCGACCTTCTTGATCGTCTCCCAGCGGTTGAGCTTGGCGTTGAGCTCGGCCACGTACCCCTCGACCATGGCCTTCGCCTCCGGCGAGGCGACGATGTCGGCGTAGTCGCGGCCCTCCAGCGGGGTGCCGGCGGCCCAGCCCTTGATCGCGTCCGGGTCCAGCGTGACCAGCATCGTGCAGTAGTTGCGTGCCTGGCCGATGACCACCGCCTGCGAGGTGTACGGGCAGGTGGCCTTGAACATCCCCTCGATGTGCGAGGGCGCGATGTACTTGCCGCCCGAGGTCTTGACCAGGTCCTTCTTCCGGTCGGTGATCTTGAGGTAGCCGTCGGCGTCCAGCGTGCCGATGTCGCCGGTGCGGAAGAAGCCGTCCTCGGTGAACGAGGCCGCGGTCTCCTCCGGCAGGTTGTGGTAGCCGCGCATCACCGGCCGGCCGCGCACCAGGATCTCGCCGTCGGTGTCGATCCGGCACTCCAGGTCGCCCATCGCCTTGCCGACGGTGCCGATCCGCAGCCCGTCCGGCGGGTTGACGAAGTTGCCGGCGCTGGTCTCGGTGAGGCCGTAGCCCTCGGAGATCGGCAGGTTCGCCGCGGCGAAGAAGGTGGCGATCTCCGGGCTGAGCGGGGCGGCGCCGGAGACGAGGACCCGGATCCGGCCGCCGAGGCGAGCCTGGAGCTTGCTGAACACCAGCTTCTCGGCCACCGCGTACTTCAGCTTCAGCCCCGTCGGGAGGGGCCTGCCGGCCTGCTCCAGGGCGACCTTCTCCTTGCCGACCCGGACGCCCCAGGCGAAGATCTTCGCCTTCGCGCCGCCGCTGTCCTGCGCGGTGGTCACCGCCTTGTTGTAGACCTTCTCGAACACCCGGGGCGCGCCGCACATCAGCGTCGGCCGGATCACCGAGAGCAGCTCGACCAGCTTGTCCACCCGGCCGTCGACGTACGTCGGCAGACCCACGTGGATCGCCCCGCAGAGCAGGGTCTTGCCGAACGAGTGCGACAGCGGCAGCCAGAGGTACTGCAGGTCGTTCTCGCGGAGCAGCCCCAGCTCGGCCTGGGCCACGCCCTCCCAGCACCAGCCGCCGTGCAGCAGCTCGACGCCCTTCGGGCGCCCGGTGGTGCCCGAGGTGTAGATCAGCGTGGCCAGGTGCTCGGGGCCGATCCCGGCGACCAGCATGTCGATCAGGTCGGGCTCGGCGGCCAGCGCGCGGGCGCCCTGCTCCTCCAGCTCGGCGAGGGTGAGCTGGGGAACGGCGGCGGCCGGGTCGGCGGCGCCGTCGAAGAGCACGACGTGGGTCAGCGCCGGCAGGTCGGCGCCCGCGATCTTGGCGGCCTGGGCCGGGTTCTCGGCGAACAGCACCCGGGAGCCGGAGTCGGCGATGATGTAGGTCGCGTCGTCGGGCTCCGTCGTGGGGTAGACGGTGGTGGTAGCGCCGCCGGCACACATGATGCCGAGGTCGGCGACCACCCAGTCGAGCCGGGTGTTCGCCAGGATCGCGACCGGATCCTCCAGGCCGACACCGAGGCCGTGCAGCCCGGCGGCGACCGCCTTGGCGCGACGGGCCATCTGCTCCCAGCTCAGCCAGACCGGCCCGGAGTCGTCGGGGGCCGGGTGGGCGAAGGCGTCACGGTCGGGGGACGCCGCCACGCGCTTGAGGAACATGTCGGGGATGGAACGGTACGGTACATCGAGAGCCATCGCTGTAGCCGCCTTCGGGGGTGGAGACGTGACCATGGTCACGTCGGTGTTCGTTACCGAAGGGTATTGCCTGCGCCCGGGCATCGGCTAGCCCTGTGGATCACGGCTGGGCCACGTCTCGGAAGATGGACCCCGGTTCAGGCGTACCGGGCCGCCCCCAGCGACCAGTCGTAGGTGGCCCGGATCCAGTTGCGCCGCGCGGTGAGGGCCGGCCGCAGGCCGTCGTCGCCCGTGGCGAGCAGCGCCGCCTCCGTCGCCAGGTACGCCGTCAGGCCCTCGTTGAACCGGTCGGCCGCCGCCCGCAGGGCCGCCGACTCGTCGCCGTCCGCCCGCCCCGCGGCGATCACCGCGACCAGGTTGTGCGCGTCCGGCTGGCCGAGGTGCTCCTTGCCGTACGAGAAGACGTCGTTGCACCAGCAGACCAGGTCGGCGGCGAGCAGGTCGAGGGCGACCAGCGACGGCTCGGTGCGCTGGGTCGCGCCCGGCAGCGCCCCGGCGGCCAGCTCGGTGAGGGTGAAGCTGGGGTGGACCCCTCCGGTGTGCCGGCGCATCTGGACGTACTCGGCCAGCCCCGGCGCCCGCCCGTGCTCCCGGTTCGCCGCCTCCCAGAGCAGCGCCAGCAGGTACTCCCGCACGTCGCCGACGAAGCGCAGCAGCGCCACGGGCCCGCCGGCGGCGTGGGCCCGTCGGCACAGGTCGCCCAGCGCCTCGCCGAGCGGCCCGGCCGCGGTCGCCGGCCCGTCGGTCCGTCCCCCGTGGCCGTCCAGGACGTCCAGGAGGGCGGCCACGGTCGGCGCCAGCCGGGTGGGGGAGTCGCCGAGGCCGTCCTCGTCGCAGGCGTCGTCCATCACGAACAGCCAGGAGATCAGGTCGGTGAGCAGTCGCAGCCCGTCCACCGGGCCCTCCGGGCAGGCCCGCCCGGCCAGCCCGGCGGCGTCGGCCCGGCGCAGCCGGTGCAGCCGGTGCCCGTTAGCGATCAGCCCGTGGCCGAGCGCCCACTCGGTGCTCTCCCACGCCACCCGTGCGGTGGCGTCGTGCTGGCGCGCGGGAAAGGGGGGTTCCCGTAGCGCCGAGACCGCGAAGGTCCGCATGGTGCCCCCTGTCGCGCCGCCCCACGGCGGGACGGCGCGGGACAGCGTACGGGAGCGGGGATCGGTCGCGGTCGTTGGGTAACCGCTTTTTCGAATTGTGCTGTGGCCGTTTACGCACAGCGCGTCACATGCCCAGGTTGGCGCCCCGGAGCCGCTCGGCCGGCGCCGCCGGCCCGTCGATCTGCACCCGGGACACCCGCTGCCGGCCGCTGAGGAACAGGGCCAGTTCGCCCGGTGCGCCCACCACCCGCACGGGTTCGCCGCCGCGGCCGACGGAGAGCTCCCCGTAGCCGGGCGCCTGGACGAAGACGTCCGCCGGGAACCGGCGCAACGCCAGCCGGGCCAGCCCGGCGCACCGCTTCCAGAGCGCCGCGTTCAGCCCCGCCGCCAGGTCGCGCGGGAGCCAGCCCGGGCGGGCGCGCCGCACGTCCTCGTGGTGGATGAAGAACTCCAGCGTGTTGGCCAGCTCGTCGGTGACCGGGTTGCTGACCGGACTCCACACCGGCGGCCGGCGCACCTGCTCGAGAAGGCGTGGCCAGGGGCGCGCGGCGACGCGTAGGCGCACCCGTTCGGAGTAGCCGCGCAGCGGCGGGAGCAGGATGCCGCCGGCGGCGTCGGGCCGGCGTTCGCGCAGCACCAGGTGGGCGGCGAGGTCGCGGGTGCTCCACCCCTCGTTGACCGTCGGCGCCTCCGGTCCCAGCGTCTGCATCAGGTCGGCGAGCGCCTCGCGCTCCGATCGGGCGTACCGCGGCATGCACCGATCGTAGGCCCGTACGGCCCGCTCGGCGCGTCGAGTGCGCCGGCGGCCGTGACGGTGGACATAGCGGACCGGGGCGGCGGAGCTGGCCCGGACCGGTAAGGATGAGGAAGATAAGTGCGGCTTACGGCGGGGGAGAGCGTGGCGAGCAGGACAAGTCGGGACGTGCTGGTGCGGGGGCTGGCCGTCCTCGGGCGGGCGATCCGGGAGGAGCCGCGCATCTTCGCGGTCGCGGTGAGCGGCAGCGTGCTCTTCGGCGCCATGACGGTGGCCAGCGCGTACGTGGTGGGCGCCGTCGTCGGCGACGTGGTGGTGCCGGCGATCGAGCGCGGCGCGGTCGGGGTCGGCGGGCTGGCCCTGGCGGCCGTCGCGCTGTTCGGCATCAGCGTGCTGCGGGTGGCCGGCATCTTCGGCCGCCGCCTCGGCGCGGGCTACATGCAGTACCGCCTCCAGGCCGCCTACCGGCGCCGGGTCACCCGCCGCTACCTGGAGCTTCCGCTGTCCTGGCACCACCGCAACGCCACCGGCACGCTGCTGTCCAACGCCAACTCCGACGTCGAGGCCGCCTGGTATCCGATCGCCCCGCTGCCGTTCGCGGTCGGCACCCTGGTGATGCTGGTCGGCGCGGTGGGGTCGCTCTTCGTCACCGACTGGGCGCTGGCCCTGGTCGGCGTCGCGGTCTTCCCGGCGCTCTTCGCGCTCAACGTCGCCTACTCCCGCCGGATGGCTCCCCGCCAGGCCCGGGCCCAGCGGCTGCGCGCCGAGGTCAGCGGCATCGCGCACGAGAGCTTCGACGGTGCCCTGGTCGTCAAGACGATGGGCCGGGAGGCGCAGGAGACCGACCGGTTCGCCGCCCGCGCGGGTGAGCTGCGCGACTCGCTGGTGGCGGTCGGGCGGCTGCGCGGCGTCTTCGATCCGATGCTGGAGACCCTGCCCAGCCTCGGCACCCTCGCCGTGCTGGTGGTCGGCGCGATCCGGCTGCGGCAGGGCGCGATCAGCGTCGCCGAGCTGATCAGCGTCGCCTTCCTCTTCACGGTGCTGGCGTTTCCCGTACGGGCCATCGGCTGGGTGCTGGCCGAGCTGCCGCGCAGCGTCGCCGGCTGGGACCGGGTCCGCCGGGTGCTCGACGCGACCGGCGAGATGGCGTACGGCGACACGACGCTCGACGTGACGGACCCCCGCCCCGCCACCCTCGCGTTCGACGGCGTGCGGTTCGGCTACGAGCCGGCCGAGGCGCACCTGCCCGGCACGGAGGTGCTCGGCGACGTCTCCTTCACCGTGCCCGCCGGGAAGACCGTGGCCCTGGTCGGGCCGACCGGCTCCGGCAAGTCGACGATCGCCGCGCTGGCCGTGCGGCTGGTCGACCCGCTGGCCGGCACGGTGTGCGTGGACGGGGTGGACGTCCGCCGGCTCACCGCCGCCTCGTTGGCGGGCACCGCCGCGCTGGTCGCCCAGGTGCCGTTCGTCTTCGACGACACGGTGCGCGCCAACATCACGCTGGACCGGCCGGGCATCGGCGACGACGACGTCTGGGCCGCGCTGCGGCTGGCAGAGGCGGACGGCTTCGTCGCGGCCCTGCCCGACGGTCTCGACACGAGGGTCGGCGAGCGGGGCACCTCGCTCTCCGGCGGCCAGCGGCAGCGGCTCACCCTGGCCCGCGCGCTCGCCGGCCGGCCACGCCTGCTGGTGCTCGACGACGCGACCAGCGCCGTCGACCCGCGGGTGGAGGCGGCCATCCTGGCCGGGCTGCGCTCCTCGGCGGGGCAGGCCGGGCCGGCCGCGTCGATCCTGGTGGTCGCCTACCGGCGGGCCACCATCGCGTTGGCCGACGAGGTGGTCTACCTGGAACAGGGCCGGGTGCTCGCCCGCGGCCCGCACGCCGAGCTGCTGGCCACGGTGCCGGGCTACGCCGACCTGGTCACCGCCTACGAGCAGGCCGAGGTCGACCACACCAAGGACGAGACGTACGACGAGGTCGCCCCGCTGCCGTCGGGCCTGGAGATCGAGGTGGACCGGTGAGCGCGAGGAGTGCAGCGCAGCGGAGCCCCGCAGTCGTGAACGGAAGGCGGGCCCGGTGAGCGCGAGGAGTGCAGCGCAGCGGAGCCCCGCAGTCGCGAACGAAAGAGGGATCCGGTGACCACCACCACGGACACGGCGCGGAAGACTGGGGCCGCCGAGGCGCCCGAGACGCCCGAGGCGCCCGAGACGACGTGGCAGACGCTGCGCCGGGGTCTGGCGCTCTCCCCGGAGCTGCGGGTCGGCCTGGCCGGCACGCTCGGCCTGGCCCTGGTCTACATGGTCGGCCGGGCGGCCGTTCCGGTGGCCGTGCAGCAGGGCATCGACAACGGCATCGTGGGCGGCCTGGACCTGGGCGTGATCTGGAAGGTGGTGGCCGCCACCGCCGCGGTGCTGGTGGTGACCACGCTCTGCGGTTACCTGATGATGCGCCGGCTCTTCACGGTCAGCGAGACCGCGCTGGCCAACGTGCGGATCCGGGCGTTCCGGCACGTGCACGACCTGTCGATGCTGCACCAGCAGTCGGAGCGGCGCGGTTCGCTGGTCTCCCGGGTGACCAGCGACGTCGACCAGATCACCCAGTTCCTCCAGTGGGGCGGCGTGATCCTGGTGATCAACCTCGGCCAGCTGGCGGTCACCACGCTTGTCATGTTCGCGTACTCCTGGCAGCTGACCCTGATGGTGTTCGCCGCCTTCCTGCCCGCCGTGTTCGTGATCCGGCGGCTCCAGCGCCGCCTCGCCGGGGCGTACGGGGTGGTCCGGCAGCGCACGGGGACGCTGCTCGGCGCGATCGGGGAGAGCGTGGTCGGCGCGCCGGTGATCCGGGCCTACGGGATCGCCGGCCGGACGGCCCGCCGGCTCGACGAGGCGATCGACGGGCAGCGCCGGGCCCAGCAGCGGGCGATCAGGATCAGCATCATGGGCAGCTCGGTCGGGGAGCTGGCGGCCGGCCTGGCGCTGGCCGGCGTGGTGGTGCTCGGGGTGACCCTCGGCGCCGACCGCACCCTGAGCATCGGCGAGGTGACCGCCTTCCTCTTCCTGGTCACGCTCTTCATCCAGCCGGTGCAGATCGCCACCGAGGTGCTCAACGAGGCGCAGAACGCCATCGCGGGCTGGCGCCGGGTGCTGGACGTGCTGGACGTCGAGCCGGACGTCGCCGACCCGGGCGAGCAGGGGCGTGAGCTGCCGTCCGGCCCGCTGGACATCCGCTTCGCGGGGGTGCGCTTCGCGTACCCGGGGGGTCCGCCCGTGCTGCACGACGTCAGCCTGGAGATTCCGGCGAAGAGCCGGGTGGCGGTGGTCGGGGAGACCGGCAGCGGCAAGACCACCTTCGCCAAGCTGCTCACCCGCCTGATGGACCCGACCGCCGGCCAGGTGCTGCTCTCCGGCGTGCCGCTGGACCGGGTCCGGTTCGCCTCGCTGCGCTCGCGGGTGGTGATGGTCCCGCAGGACGGCTTCCTCTTCGACGCCACGGTGGCGGAGAACGTCCGCTTCGCCCGCCCGGAGCTGACCGACGAGCAGCTCGGGGCGGCCTTCACCGAGCTGGGGCTGGCGGACTGGCTGGACGGGCTCCCGTCGGGGCTGCACACGCCGGTGGGGGAGCGCGGCGAGGCGCTGAGCGTGGGGGAGCGGCAGCTGGTCGCGCTGGCCCGCGCGTACGTGGCCGATCCGGACCTGCTGGTGCTGGACGAGGCGACGAGCGCGGTCGACCCGGCCACGGAGGTGCGGCTGCAACGCACCCTGGACGCGGTCACCCGGGGGCGCACCACCCTCGCGATCGCGCACCGGCTCTCCACGGCGCAGGCCGCCGACGAGGTGATCGTGGTGGACAAGGGCCGGATCGTGCAGCGCGGTCCGCACGACGAGCTGGTCCGCGACCCGGAGTCGGTCTACGGCCTGCTCTACGCCTCCTGGCTGGAGCAGACCCGCTGACCCGGCCCGCCGTGCGTACGCGCCGACCCGTTTCCGCCGGCCCGGTCCGGCGCGCGGCCCGGCTGCGCGCCGGGCCGCGCGTGGGTCAGCGGGAGTAGAACTCCACCACCAGTTGCTCGTCGCAGATCACCGGCACCTCGTGCCGGGCGGGCTCGCGCAGCAACGTGGTTCGCAGCTCGCCCAGCTCCACCGACAGGTACGGCTGGCCGGGTCCCTCGGTGGCGTTGGCGCCCGCGGCGGCGAGCTGGAACGGCACGGACGCGCGGCTGCGTTCGCGGACGGCCACCACCTGGCCCGGACGCAGCCGGTACGACGGCCGGTCGACCTTGCGTCCGTCGACGGTGAAGTGGCCGTGCGCGACGAGCTGCCGGGCCTGGTAGATGCTGCGGGCCAGGCCGGCCCGGTGCACCACCGCGTCGAGCCGTCGCTCCAGCAGCGCGACCAGGCTCTCGCCCGTCTTGCCGGCGCTGCGGGCGGCCTCGTCGAAGACACGCCGGAGCTGGGTCTCGCTGACGTTGTACTGGTGGCGCAGGCGCTGCTTCTCCAGCAGCCGCACCTGGTAGTCCGAGGTCTTGCGGCGCTGCCGGCCGTGCACTCCGGGCGGGAACGGGCGCCGCTCGAAGTACCGCACGCACTTGCGAGTGAGGGGGATGCCGAGGGCGCGGGAGAGGCGGGCCTTGGGCCTGGGTTGGTTCACGCTGGACGTCTCCGATCCGGTGCTCTAGTCTGCGAGTTAGGTAAGGCTAACCTACGAAGGAGTCGTCCATGCGGCCCAGCCCGGCGGAGATCGTCCGCACCCTCGTCGCGGGCCGGCTGCCCGGCATCGCCCACGTCGCGCACCGGCCCGGCCCGCACCAGGTCCGGCACGTGACCGACCCGGACGGCCGGGTGCTGCTGCTGGTGCCGGTCGTCAGCGACCTCGCCGCCGCGCTGTGCCCCGCCGACGGCGACTGCGAGGTCGCGCTGGTGCTGGACGTGCTGGACCTGCCGCCCGCCGCCGGCGCGCCGAGCCTCGGGCGGGCCTGGGTCTCCGGCTGGGCGGCCCGGCTGGACGGGGAGGAGGAGCGCCGCGCCGCGCTGGACTTCGCGGCCGTGGAGCCGGCCGGCGACCTGCTCGACGTCGGCACCCGGTTCCGGCTGCACCGCTTCGAGGTGGTCGAGGCCCGCTGGGAACGCGGCGACACCGTCAGCCGCGTCGACCCCGAGGCGTACGCCGAGGCGGAGCCCGACCCGCTGCACGCCGTCGAGGCCGAACTCCTGGCCGACCTCGCCGACCACCACGCCGCCGAGGTGGCCGGGTATCTTCGCCGCCAGCTCGGCCTCGCCGACGGCGCCCCCGACACCGCCCCCCGGGTGGTCCGGATCGACCGGTACGGCCTGCTGGTCGCCCACGGCCGACCCGGCGCCCGCCGGCGCGTGCGGCTGGCGTTCCCGCGTCCGCTGGACTGCCAGGCGGAGCTGACCCGGCTCCTGCATCCGCTGGTCTGCCGCCACGCCTCGTCGTCCCGGCACGCCGACCACGCCTGACCGGTGCCGCCGCCCCGGCCGTTCCGTCAGCCGGCGAAGACCTCGGCGAGGTCGCCCGTCAGGTAGCGCTGCACGGTGGGGCCGACCGCCGCGACGAGCGTCTCCGGGGCGGCCGAGGCGACCGGTTCCAGCCGGACCACGTGCCGCATCATGGCCAGCCCGATCAGCTGGCTGGCCACCAGCGACCCGCGCAGCGGCAGCTCGGCCGGGTCGACGTCGAGCTGGTCGAGGACCCTGCGCAGCACCTGGGTGACCAGGAACTCCCGCAGCAGCCGGGCGGTCCACTCGTTGCTCACCGCCGAGCGCAGCAGGGCCACGCCGGCGGTGCCGGCCGGGGAGTCCCAGGCACCGAGGAAGGTGCGCACCAGCCGCTCCCCGAGCCCCGCGCGGTCGCCCGCGAGCACGCTCGGCAGCAGCTCGGCCGGGTCGACCGGCGCGTGCATCGCGGCCAGGAAGAGCCGGTCCTTGCTGCCGAAGTAGTGGTGCACCAGCGCCGGGTCCACCCGCGCGGCGGCGGCGACGGCCCGGATCGAGGCCCCGTCGAAGCCCCGCTCGGCGAAGGCGGCGCGGGCCGCGTCGAGGATGGCCTGCCGGGTGTCCGGGTTGCCGGGTCGTCGTCCGGTCCGCCGCACCATCGTCGCCCTCCGCTCAGCCGCTGCGCCGCCGGAGGGTGGCCGCGGCGAGCACCAGCGCCAGCGCCGCCGCGCCGGCGACCACCGCCACGTCCCGCCACATCGTGCCGGTCGGCTCGGCGTGGGCGCCGACCTCCTGGAGCGCCTCGACGGCGTACGACAGGGGCAGCGCGTCGCTGACCGCCTGCAACCAGCCCGCCATCTCGCCCCGGGGCACGAAGAGCCCGCAGAGCAGCAGCTGGGGCACCACCACGACCGGCATGAACTGCACGGCCTGGAACTCGGTGCGGGCGAAGGCGCTGCAGAACAGCCCGAGCGCGACGGCGAGCACCGCGTTCAGCGCGGCGACCAGGACCACCAGCCCGCTGTGGCCGGCGGTGTCCAGCCCGAAGACCCCGTACGCGACCACGGACGCGACGACCGCCTGGACCACCGCGGCCAGCCCGAACGCGATGCCGTAGCCGAAGAGCAGGTCGAGCTTGCCCAGCGGGGTGGTGAGCAGCCGCTCCAGCGTGCCCGTGGTGCGCTCGCGCAGCATCGCGATGCTGGTCACCAGGAACATGACCACGAAGGGGAAGAAGCCGAGCATCACCAGGGCGACCCGGTCGAACGTCGACGGCTGGTCGACGTACATGGAGTGGACCAGGGCGAACAGCGCCGAGGGGACCACCAGCAGCAGCGCCACGGTGCGCCGGTCGTGCCGCAGCTGGCGCAGGATGCGGCCGGTGGTGGCGGCCAGGATCCGGGGGTTCACGACGTCTCCCGTCCGGCGGCGCCCGCCCTGGTCAACCGCAGGAACGCCTCGTCCAGATCGTCGGTGCCGGCGGCGGCGCGGACCGCGTCGGGGGTGTCGTCGGCGATCAGCCGCCCCTCGCGGATCAGCAGCAGCCGGTCGCAGCGGGCCGCCTCGTCCATGACGTGGCTGGAGACCAGCAGGGTGGTGCCGGCGGCGGCCATGGCGTGGAACCGGGCCCACAGGTCGGCCCGCAGCACCGGGTCCTGACCGACGGTGGGTTCGTCGAGGACGAGCAGCTCCGGTTCCCCCACCAGGGCGCAGGCCAGCGACGCCCGGCTGCGCTGCCCGCCGGAGAGGGTGCCGACCAGCTGGCCGGCGGCCGACCCGAGCCCGACCTCGGCGACCGCCCGGTCGGCTTCGGCCCGCCCCCGGCCGTGCAGGGCGGCGAAGTAGCGCGCGTTCTCCCGCACCGTCAGGTCGGCGTAGACGCTGGGCGCCTGGGTGAGGTAGCCGACGCGGCGGCGCAGCTCCGGCGACCCGGCGGGGCGCCCCAGCACGGTCACCGAGCCGGCGCCGAGCACCTGCACGCCGACCACCGCCCGCAGCAGCGTGGTCTTGCCGCTGCCGCTCGGGCCGAGCAGCCCGGTGACCGAACCGCGCGGCACGCGCGCGCTGACGCCGTGCAGCACCCGCCGCCCGCCCCGCTCGACGACCAGCTCGCGTACGGCGATCGCCTCGTCCACCGGCGCCTCCGGGGAAACTCATCATCCGTTGAACTCCACGCTAACGGAGATGTCCGCCGGGCGGGGGTCGCCGGGGGACCGGTACCCCGAGGCGGCCGTGCGATCGGTCGGGCATTAGCCTTCGGACCGGACAGCAGGTCCGCCAACGGGCATCAGGCGCGGCATAGGGCATTGCGCCCTGATCGGACGTACGGCACGATGGCGCCGTGGGTCACGCTGCGTCACCGGACGAGGGGTTCCTCGGCGAATGGGCGGCCCGGTTGCGGGCCGGCGTCGAGCAGCCCGTGGTCGGCATCATGCTGCGCGGCAGCCACGCCCGGCGGGCCGCCACCGCGCACAGCGACGTCGACGTCGACGTGCTGCTCGCCGGCGCCCCGTACGCCGCCCGCCGGGCGTTCCTGGCCGAGCACGGGGGCCGGCTGACCCACGTCTCGGTGGCCGCCCGCGACGTCCGCTCCTGGCTGAGCCGCCTCGGCGAGCCCGCCGACTGGGCGTTCGGGCTGCCGGTGACGGCGCCGGTGCGGCTGCTGTGGGCGGACCCGCACTGGCGGCCCCGGATCGACCTGCCGGTGCTCTGCCATCCCGCCGGCGAGCCGCAGTTGGAGGAGCTGATCGCGACGCTCGGTAAGGTGGCCGGCGCGCGGGACGCCGACGACCACCTCGGCGTCCGGCTGGCCGCCGCCGACCTGGCCCGGCTCTGCCCGTCCGTGCTGCGGCTGGCCAACCCCACGGTCCGGGTGACCTCCCGGCGGGCGGCCTTCGCCGCCGCCCTCGACCTGCCGGTGGCGCCCCCGAACTACCGGGAGGACCTGCTGCTCTGCCTCGGCCTGCGGCCCGGCTCCGTCGGCCAGCTCTGCGCCGCCGGGGCCCGCCTGGTCGGCGGCGTCCTGCCGCTGATCCGCCCGTACGCCGCCGAGGTCGCGCGGGCCGCCGGCGCGGACCTGGCCGACGCCCTGACCGACGGCCGGCTGGACCGCTACGTCGACCAGCTGACCCGGCCCGCCCACCGGCCGCCGCGGCCCCGGCGGGAGCCGTCACCCGTGCCCGCCCCGCGTCCGGGACAATGGGTCACTGTGCCCGTACCTGACGCGCCCGCGACCGGCGCCCACCCCAGTCCGCAGGAGCCCGCGGCCGACGGCGCGGTCCGTCCGTCCCGGCTCGACCCGGCCATCGCCGCCCGGCTGCGCCGCACCCCCGACGGCCTGGTGGCCGCCGTGGTCCGCCAGCACGACTCCGGCGAGGTGCTGATGGTCGCCTGGATGGACGACGAGGCGCTGCACCGCACCCTGACCACCGGCCGGGCCACCTACTGGTCGCGCAGCCGGCGGGAGTACTGGGTCAAGGGCGCCACCTCCGGGCACCACCAGTACGTCCGCGCCGTGGCGCTGGACTGCGACGGCGACGCGCTGCTGGTCGACGTCGACCAGGTCGGCGCGGCCTGCCACACGGGGCACCGCACCTGCTTCTTCACCGAGCTGCCGGTCGGCGGGGACGGGGCTGGTGCCCGGTGAGCGCGCCCGGTCCCGCCGTCGCGAACGGCGGGCGTTCCCGCACCGACGGCGCGGTCAGCCCGGACCCGGCCACCTTCACCGAGCTGGCCGCCCGCTGGCGGGTCGTGCCGGTCACCCGCCGGCTGCTCGCCGACGCGGAGACCCCCGTCGGCGTCTACCGCAAGCTCGCCGGCGGCCCGGGGACGTTCCTGCTGGAGTCCGCCGAGCAGGGCGTCGGCTCGGCCGGCCTGGCCTGGTCGCGCTACTCGTTCATCGGCGTACGCAGCAGCGCCACGTTGACCGAGCGGGACGGCGCCGCGGTGTGGACGGGGCGCCCACCGGCCGGCCTGCCCACCTCCGGCGACCCGGTCCGGGTGCTGCGCGAGACCGTCGAGGCGCTCGCCGGCCCGGCGTGGGACGCGGCCAGCGGCATGCCCCCGCTGACCGGCGGCATGGTCGGCTACCTGGGTTACGAGCTGATCCGGCGGTTCGAGCGGCTGCCCGAGCTGACCGAGGACGACCTGGGCGTGCCCGAGCTGGGCATGATGCTCGCCACCGACCTGGTGGTGCTGGACCACTACGACGGCTCGGCGATCCTCGTCGCCAACGCGATCCTGCCGCCGCTGTCCGAGCCGGACCGCGACGCTGAGGTCACGGCGGCCTACCACCACGCCGTCGGGCGGCTCGACGCGATGACCACCGCGCTGTCCCGGCCGATCCCGCCGATGGTCTCGACCGTCGGGCGCCCCCCGGCGGGCGAGGTGCGCAGCCGTACGCCCGAGGGCGGCTACCCGAAGGCCGTCGAGGCGGCCAAGGAGGCGATCCGGGCCGGCGAGTGCTTCCAGATCGTGCTGGCCCAGCGGTTCGAGCGGGACACGCACGCCGACCCGCTGGACGTCTACCGCGTGCTGCGCACGACGAACCCCAGCCCGTACATGTACCTGCTGCGCTTCGACGGCTTCGACATCGTCGGGTCCTCGCCGGAGGCGCATCTGAAGGTGACCAGCGACGCCGAGGGGCGGCGGCGGGCGTTGCTGCACCCGATCGCCGGCACCCGGCCGCGCGGCGGCACCCCCGAGGTCGACGCCCGCCTCGCCGCGGAGCTGCTCGCCGACCCGAAGGAGCGGGCCGAGCACGTGATGCTGGTCGACCTGGGCCGCAACGACCTGGGCCGGGTCTGCCGCCCGGGCACGGTCGAGGTGCCGGAGTTCGCCACCATCGAGCGCTACAGCCACGTCATGCACATCGTCTCGACCGTGGTCGGCACGCTGCGCGAGGACCGTACGGCCTTCGACGCGCTGGCCGCGACCTTCCCCGCCGGCACCCTCTCCGGCGCGCCCAAGGTGCGGGCCATGGAGATCATCGAGGAGCTGGAGCCGGTCCGGCGCGGCATCTACGGCGGCACCGTGGGCTACTTCGGCTTCGGCGGCGACCTGGACATGGCGATCGCGATCCGCACCGCGCTGATGCGCGACGGCAGGGCGTACGTGCAGGCCGGGGCGGGGGTGGTGGCCGACTCCGACCCGGCCGCCGAGGACCAGGAGACCCGGAGCAAGGCCGCCGCCGTGCTCGCCGCCATCGCCGCCGCCGAGACCCTCCGGCCCGCCCGGTGACGGCCGCCGAGCCGGGGACCGCTCCGGCGAGCGACGCGGGCCGGGGCGCGCGGCCGGGCGCCCAGCGGCGCGAGCTGACGTACGCCGTGCTGCTCTGCGTGGCCGGCGCGGGCCTGGCGCTGTGGGCGTCGACCCGCACCTGGGCGGTCGAGTTGACCGCCCGGCCCACCCCGCTGCCGCCGGTACGCGACGCCCGCACGGGCGCCGGCCTGCTGCCCTGGCTGCCGGCGCTGGCCCTGGTCGGGCTGGCCGGCGGCGGGGCGGTGCTCGCCACCCGGGGGCGGGCGCGGCGGCTGCTGGGCGGGCTGCTGTGCGTGCTCGGCGCGGCCGTGGCGGCCGGCGGCGGCTACGGCCTGGTCGCCGCGTTCGACGGCGAGGTGGCCCGGCACTGGCCGGCGCTCTGCCTGCTCGGCGGGGTGCTCGCCACGGCGGGCGGGCTGCTGACGGCGCTGCGGGGGCGCCACTGGCCGGCGATGGGCGCCCGCTACGAGCGGCGGTCGGCGGGCGACGCCGCGCCGGCCGCCCCGGGTGGGGGCGGCCGGGGCGAGGGCGACCGGGTCACCGGCCGACAGACCACCGAGGCGTGGGACGCGCTGGACCGGGGCGAGGACCCGACGGTCAGCTGACCGGCTGGCGCTCGCGGGCGGCGGCCCGGGCCGCCGCCAGCTCCGCCACCAGGCGGTCGAGTTCGGCCCGCTGCTCCGCCCGGGCCCGGTCGGCGCAGACCGCCTCCCAGGCGTTGCCCCGCGCGGTGCGCATCCGTGCCTCGCCCACCACGGCGCGCTCCAGGGTGTGGACCACGCCGACGGCGAGCGACGCGACGGTACGGGAGACGGTCGTCAGTCCGATGGGCTGGTGCGGCTCGACAGTGCTCATGATCACCCCGCAGAGGATCGTTGGTGACGGTGGGGCAGGCGCGTCATCGAGTCTGCCCGAGGACGATGCTGGCCGGTTCACGTTTCGCCGTGGTGACCGACACGTCAACACTGCTCGCAGGCCCGCCACCAGGCAAAGGGCCGTTCGGCCTTGAGGTAGGTCACACCATCGACGGGCGTCGGCGGTGGGCACCGAACCGGGCGGCCGACCGCGCCACCAGATAGGATCACGTCGATGACCTTGGGGGGCGGAGGCGGGGATGGTCGGGTGGCGTTCGTCGTGGGGCGTGGTCGCCCTGCGTGACATCCCGTTCACCGGAGGTCGGCCATTATGCCCCAGCCCATCTCGTGAGGCACGCCATACCCCCGGCGCCCGTCGCCAGGTGGCGCCCCCTAGCATCGGCCCATGACACCCGGAGAGGGGAGTCCGTTGGTGACTGCTGAGCATGCGCACGCGGAGGGGGACGAGGCCGGTCCGGCGGCGTCCGTAGGCGTGCTCGACGAGATCCTGGCCGGCGTGCGTGAGGACGTCGCCCGGCGACAGGAGCAGGTTTCGCTGGAGCGGATCCGCGACCTGGCCGCCGCCGCGCCGCCGCCGCTGGACGCGTACGCGGCCCTGCGCAAGCCGGGCGTCGCCGTGATCGCCGAGGTGAAGCGCTCGTCGCCGTCCAAGGGGCGGTTGGCCGAGATCGCCGACCCGGCCGACCTGGCCGGCGACTACGCCGCCGGCGGCGCGCGGGCGATCAGCGTGCTCACCGAGGGGCGCTGGTTCGGCGGCTCGCTCGACGACCTGGCCGCCGTCCGCGCCGCCGTCAGCATCCCGGTGCTGCGCAAGGACTTCGTCGTCTCCAGCTACCAGGTGCACGAGGCCCGCGCGCACGGTGCCGACCTGGTGCTGCTGATCGTCGCCGCGCTGGAGCAGAACGCCCTCGTCGGCCTGCTCGAGCGGATCGAGTCGCTGGGCATGACCGCGCTGGTCGAGGTCCACGACGAGGAGGAGGCCGACCGCGCCCTGGAGGCCGGTGCCCAGGTGATCGGGGTCAACGCCCGCAACCTGCGTACGCTGGAGGTCGACCGCTCGGTGTTCGAGCGGATCGCGCCCGGCCTGCCCAGCAGCGTCGTCAAGATCGCGGAGTCGGGGGTGCGCGGCCCGCACGACCTCATCCGGTACGCCTCGGCGGGCGCCGACGCGGTCCTGGTCGGCGAGGGCCTGGTCACCCAGAAGAGCCCCCGCGAGGCGGTGGCCGAGCTGGTCAACGCCGGCAACCACCCGGCCACGCCCCGCCCGGTGCGCTGATCCCGCGCCGGTTCGTCAGCACCGAGAGGACCATCTCATGAGCGCCGACGCGTTGGCCGCACCGGCCGGTCCGCTGCCCGACCCCGCCGGCCACTTCGGCCGCTTCGGCGGCCGGTTCGTACCGGAGGCGCTGGTCGCGGCGCTCGACGAGCTGGACGCGGCGCACCGCGCGGCGATGGCCGACGAGTCGTTCCGGGTCGAGTTCGGCGCCCTGCTGCGCGACTACGCCGGCACCCCCTCGCTGCTCTACGCGGCGCAGCGGTTCTCCGCCAAGGTGGGGGCGCGGGTGCTGCTCAAGCGCGAGGACCTCAACCACACCGGGGCGCACAAGGTGCGCAACGTGCTCGGCCAGGCCCTGCTGACCAGGCGGATGGGCAAGCGCCGGGTGATCGCGGAGACCGGCGCCGGCCAGCACGGCGTCGCCACCGCCACCGCCGCCGCCCTGTTCGACCTCGACTGCGTGGTCTACATGGGCCAGGTCGACACCGAGCGGCAGGCGCTCAACGTGGCCCGGATGCGGATGCTCGGCGCCACCGTCGTCCCCGTCACCAACGGCTCGCGCACGCTCAAGGACGCGATGAACGAGGCGATGCGCGACTGGGTCGCCAACGTCGACGACACCCACTACCTGATCGGCACCGCCGCCGGGCCGCACCCCTTCCCGGCGATGGTCCGCGACTTCGTCCGGGGCATCGGCGACGAGGCGCGGCAGCAGTGCCTGGACCTGACCGGCGCGCTGCCGGACGCCGTCACCGCCTGCGTCGGCGGCGGCTCCAACGCGCTGGGCATCTTCCACGCCTTCGTCGGCGACCCCGACGTGCGCCTGTACGGCTTCGAGGCCGGCGGCGACGGGGTGGAGACCGGCCGGCACGCCGCCAGCATCACCGGCGGCTCCGCCGGGGTGCTGCACGGCACCCGGACGTACGTGCTCCAGGACGCCGACGGGCAGACGTGCGAGTCGCACTCGATCTCCGCCGGGCTGGACTACCCGGGCGTCGGGCCGGAGCACGCCTGGCTGCACGACAGCGGCCGGGCGACCTACCTGCCGGTGACCGACGACGAGGCGATGGCCGCGTTCGAGCTGCTCTGCCGCACCGAGGGCATCATCCCGGCGATCGAGAGCGCCCACGCGCTCGCCGGCACCCTCAAGATTGCCCCGAAGCTCGCCGCGGAGCTGGGCCGGGAGCCCACCATCGTGGTCAACCTCTCCGGCCGGGGCGACAAGGACGTGCACACCGCCGGCGACTACTTCGGCATCCTCGACAAGGAGCAGTGAGAACGTGAGCCGGATCGGGGTGGCCTTCGACAAGGCCCGCGCCGACGGGCGGGCCGTGCTGGTCGGCTGCATGCCGGCCGGGTTCCCGACCGTCGAGGGCAGCATCGCCGCGATGACCGCCATGGTCGAGGCCGGTGTCGACGTCATCGAGGTCGAGATCCCGTACTCCGACCCGGTGATGGACGGGCCGGTGATCCAGAAGGCCAGCGACATCGCCCTCGCCGGCGGCGTACGCACCAGGGACACGCTGCGCGTCATCGAGGCGGTCGCGGCCACCGGGGCGCCCGTGGTCACGATGACCTACTGGAACCCCGTCGAGCGGTACGGCGTCGACGCCTTCGCCCGGGACCTCGCCTCGGCCGGGGGCACCGGGCTGGTCACCCCCGACCTGATCCCCGAGGAGGCCGGCGAGTGGCTCGCCGCCTCGGACGCGTACGGGCTGGACCGCACCTTCCTGGTCTCGCCGTCCTCGACCGACGCGCGGCTGGCGATGACCGTCGGGCACTGCCGGGGCTTCGTCTACGCCACCGCGATCATGGGGGTGACCGGCGCCCGGGCGCAGACGTCCGACGCGGCGCCCGTCCTGGTGTCGCGGGTGCGGGAGGTCACCGAGCTGCCGGTCGGCGTCGGGCTGGGCGTCGGCACGGGCGCGCAGGCCGGCACCGTCGCCGGGTACGCCGACGGCGTCATCGTCGGCAGCGCCCTGATCCGCTGCCTGCTCGACGCGCCGGACGAGGCGTCCGGGCTGGCCGCCCTGCGCGCGCTGAGCGCGGAACTCGCCGAGGGCGTCCGCAACCCCGCCCGCTGAGCCCGGCCGCGCCATCCCGGCCGCCGAGTGGGGCGACCCCGACCCGGCGGGCCAGGTCACGGCCCGCCCCGGGGGTCAGTGCTGGGGTGTCCGGTCGGCCGGCGGAGTGCTCCGCTGCCCCGGTGGGTGGCCCGCCGCCGGCACCGGATCGCCCGGGGCGGCGTCACGCAGCACGCCGGAGCGGCCCGCCAGGGCGTCGGTGAGCGCCGCCCGGGTGGTCGGGGTGAGCGCCTCGGGCAGGGCCGAGGGGTGGTGCCAGGACAGCCGGCAGCCGCCCGCCGGGTCGCCGACCGGCCCCGACCCCCGCGTACGCGCCCGGAAGACGTGCACCAGGACGTCGGGCAGCGGCCCGGCCCGCCCGGCCGCCGAAGCCGCGCGCGCCGGCGGCGACGGCCCGCACCGCCCGGCGAGGTGGTAGAGGCCGACCAGGTCGACGACCTCGACCTCCCACCCGGTCTCGGCCCGGATGTCGCGCGTGGCCGCGTGCACGGGGCTCTCGGCCGGGCGCAGCCGCCCACCGGGCAGCCCGTGGCGCTCGCCCCGCCCCTGCCGGCACAGCAGCACCCGGCCGGCGTCGTCGGTGACGACCGCGGCGACCGCCCAGGTGAGCGCGCTCATGGACAAAGAGCCTACGGCGGCGCAAACCAGAAGTCACCGGTACCGGCGGACGGTGGACCGGGGTGCCACCGGAGGGGTGCACGGCGGTAGCGTGTGCATCCGTGACTCTCGCCTCGCTGACCCCCCAGGCGGCTCTGCCCAGCCCCAGCACCGCCGTCTGGCAGCTCGGACCGGTGCCGATCCGGGCGTACGCGCTGTGCATCATCGTCGGCATCGTGGTGGCCTGCTGGGTCACCGAGCGGCGGCTGCGCCAGCGCGGCGTCGCCCCCGGCGCGGTCCTCGACATCGCGGTCTGGGCGGTGCCGGCCGGCATCATCGGCGCCCGCATCTACCACGTGATCACCTCGCCGGAGAAGTACTTCGGCACCGGCGGCGACCCGATGAAGGCGTTCGCCATCTGGGAGGGCGGTCTCGGCATCTGGGGCGCGGTGGCCGGCGGGGCCGTCGGCGCGTGGCTCGCGGCCCGGCAGCTCGGCATCCCGTTCGCGGTGGTCGCCGACGCGCTGGCGCCCGGCCTGCCGCTGGCGCAGGCGATCGGCCGCCTCGGCAACTGGTTCAACAACGAGCTCTACGGCGGCCGGACCAGCCTGCCCTGGGGGCTGGAGATCCACCGGATGGACCCGGACAACCCGGGCCATGCGCTGCGCGACGACGCCGGCCAGCCGATCCTCGAACCGGGCCTCTACCACCCGACGTTCGCCTACGAGCTGCTGTGGAACCTCGGCGTGGCCGCGCTCGTCCTCGTCCTCGACCGCAAGCTGCGTCTCGGCCGGGGACGGGCGTTCGCCCTCTACGTGATGGGCTACACGGCCGGGCGGTTCTGGATCGAGCTGATGCGCACCGACGAGGCGAACACCATCCTCGGCGTACGCCTGAACGTCTGGACCGCCGGCCTGGTCTTCCTCGGCGCCCTGGCCTACTTCGTGCGGGTGCGCGGCCCC
The DNA here is from genome assembly GCF_003664255.1 of Micromonospora sp. M71_S20. Taxonomy (NCBI): domain Bacteria; kingdom Bacillati; phylum Actinomycetota; class Actinomycetes; order Micromonosporales; family Micromonosporaceae; genus Micromonospora; species Micromonospora sp. M71_S20. Next base: position 562,471 of record NZ_RCCV01000003.1, read on the forward strand.
CGGGAGTACCTCGTCCCGGTCGGCCCCGCCGCGACGCCGGAACCGGTCGTCGACTCCGACGTCTCGCAGGTCGACCTGTCCGCGCGGGAGGCCGGCGCCCGGCCGGCCGCCCCGGAGGGCTACCGCGTGGTCAGCGAGGAGCAGTACCGGCACTGGCGGGACACCGGCGAGGCGCCGGCCGAGCCGGACGGGGCGGCCGCGCCCGGGTCGGCCGACGCGCCGTCGGACGGGGCGGCCGGTGCGGACGCCGCCCCCGGGTCCGGTGCCGCCCCCGCCGGGGAGACCCCGGAGGACCGGGCCGGGGCCACGGGCACCCGGCCCGCCGACCGCGACAGCTGAGAAGGAGCACCCCATGCGTAGCGCGGTCGTGGTCGGCGCCGGGATCGGCGGCCTCGCGGTCGCCGGCGCGCTGGCCCGCTCCGGCTGGCGGGTCACCCTGCTGGAGCGTGCCGACCGCGTCCGCCCCGAGCCGACCGCCGTGGCGCTCTGGCCCAACGGCGTACGCGCGCTGCGCGCCCTGGGCCTCGGTGCCGGCCTGGAGGCGATCGCCACGGGGCTCCCCGACGGCGGGGTGCGCCGCCCGGACGGGCACTGGCTGGTGCAGCCCCGCCCCACGCCGGCCGACCGGATGCCGGTGGTGGTGCACCGGGAGGACCTGCACGACGCGCTGATCGCCGGCCTGGGCGACGAGGTCGAGCTGCGTACCGGGGTGACCGTGCGGACGGTCCGCGCCGTGTCCGGGGAGCGCCCCTCGGTCGGCGACGGTCGGCACACCATCGAGGCCGACCTGGTCGTCGCCGCCGACGGCACTGACAGCGCGGTCCGCCGGCAACTCGCCCCCGAGTCGGGCGTCATCAGCTCCGGCTGCGCCGCCTGGCGGGCGGTGATCCCCTGGTACCGGGCCCCGAAGCTGCCCGCCGACCGGCCCGTCGGCGGCGAGGTGCTCGGTGCCGGCTACCGCTTCGTGTCCGCCTCGCTGGGCGAGCGCGGCTCCTCCGGCGGCTCCAGCCGGGGCGGCATCTACTGGGTGGCCACCGCCGTCGGCGCGCCCCGCCCGGAACCGCCGGAGACCCAGCTCGCCCTGCTCCGCCGCTGGTACGCGGGCTGGCCCGCGCCGATCGCCGACCTGCTCGACGCCACCGACCCGACCGACCTGGTGCAGCAGGAGATCCGCGAGCTGCGGCCGCTGCCGAGGTCGTACGGCTTCCCGACCGGCCCGGGCGGGGTGGTGCTGCTCGGCGACGCCGCGCACGCCATGCCGCCGCACCTCGGCCAGGGCGCCTGCCTCGCCTTCGAGGACGCCGCGACCCTCGCCTCGCTGCTGCGCGAGTCCCGGCTGCCCGACGCGGTGACGGCGTACGACCGGGTGCGCCGGCCCCGGGCGGCGACGGTGGTCCGGCAGACCCGCCGGATGTCGGCGGTGCTGAAGGCCCGGGGCCCGCTGGCGCTGCGCGCCCGCGACGTCGCCCTGGGCGCCCTGAGCCCCCGCCTGCTCTCGACGGCCGCCACCACGGCCTCCCAGTGGCGCCCCCCGACCTGACTCCTCCCCACCCCACCCGCGCCCGGCGCCTCACCCGCCGCTGCTGCCGATCATGCAGTTGTGGTGGGGGATGAAAGCCGTGAGCCGGGTCGAATCAGGCACCACAACTGCATGATCGACGCGGCCGGGGGCGGGCCCGGGGTGGAGGGCTCGGTCAGGGGGTGACGGGGGCGGGTTCGGCGATGCAGGCGGTGCCGACGCGGCGGAAGCCGACGCGCAGGTAGACCCGGGCGATGTCCTCGCTGCCCGCCGAGAGGAAGACCAGGTCGGTGCCGGCGGCCAGCAGCTCGCGGGCCAGCGTGGCGGTGACCGCCGCGCCCAGGCCACGGCGGCGGGCGGCCGGCAGGGTGGCCACGCCGGCGATCTCGGCCACGTCGCCGACCCGCATCGCAATCCCGCTGGCCAGCGCGCCCTCGGCGGGCGTCTCCGCCAGCACCGACAGCCGCCGGCCGTCGGCGACGCTGGTGCGTTCCTCGTCGAGCGCCGTCTCGTCCAGCGCGGCCATCGCGGCGTCCCGCTGGGCGGGGCCGGCCTCGCCGGGTGCGGTGCCGGCCGCGGAGAACCCGACGGCGGCGACCGCTCCCCGCGCCGCCACGTCCGCCGCGAAGTCGGGCGCCGCCCCGTCGAGCACCCGAAGCGGTACGTCCGTGAGGGTCCCCGGGTCGGGCAGGGCGGCCGGGTCGAGCACCATCAGCGGCGCCTCCAGCACCGACAGCCCCGCCGAGCGGGCCACGGCCAGCAGGTCGGGGGTGGTCTCGTGCACCCATTCGAGGGCCTCGGGCAGGCCGAGTTCGCGCTGCCGCTCGCGTACCGCCGTGACGTCCGCCAGCGACGGCGCCTCGGTGGCGTCGAGCCGGGGCCGGGCGTAGAACGGCCAACCGACGCCTTCGCGGACGAAGAGGACGAGGGCGCCGTGCTCCTCCGTACGGGCCGCGTCCCGGGGCACCGCGTCGTAGAAGTGCTCCAGCCGACCGAACAGGTCCCTGTCAAGAAAATCCACCGCGCGAGACTACACGTCCCAGAGTCTGGAAGGTGTGATCAATCTGCACTGGCCTTGCGCTCCGGACCCTAACGTAGACTCAATAGACCCTTGAGGGCCGACGTCGTCCCGATCGAGATCCACCCTGAGCGACGACAGGAGGCCCGGTGGCCTTTCCGTACCCTCACAGCAGCCCGAAGCAGGCCCCGCACCTCGGCCCGGGAGCGCCCGCGGCCGGGCTCTACGACCCCGCGCAGGAGCACGACGCCTGCGGTGTGGCCTTCGTGGCGGACCTGCACGGGCGGCGCTCGCACGCGGTCGTGGTCAACGGCCTCGACGCGCTCTGCCGGCTGGATCACCGGGGAGCCCGAGGCGCGGAACCCAACACCGGCGACGGCGCGGGCATCATGATCCAGATCCCGGACGCGTTCCTGCGCGCGGTGGTGGAGTTCCCGCTGCCGCCCGCCGGCGAGTACGCCACCGGCCTGGTCTTCCTACCCGACGACGACGCCGCCGAGGCCCGCGCCCGCCGTGTGGTGGAGAAGTACGCGCTGGTCGAGGGGGCCGACGTGCTCGGCTGGCGGGACGTGCCGGTCGACCCGGGCGGCCTCGGCGAGACCGCCCTGGCGGCGATGCCCCGGGTGCGGCAGCTCTTCCTCGCCGCGCACCGGCTCACCGACTCGGCGGCCGGGCCGGCCGGGTCGCCCCTGAGCGGTGTCGAGCTGGAGCGGGTCGCGTTCTGCGTGCGCAAGCAGGCCGAGCGGGAGAGCGCCGAGCGGGGCGTGCCGGCATACTTCCCGTCGCTGTCCGCACGGACCATGGTGTTCAAGGGCATGCTCACCCCCGACCAGCTCCCGGCGTTCTACCCGGAGCTGGCCGACGAGCGGGTGGAGAGCGCGATCGCGCTGGTGCACTCCCGGTTCTCCACCAACACGTTCCCCTCCTGGCCGCTGGCGCACCCGTACCGGCTGATCGCGCACAACGGCGAGATCAACACCATCCGCGGCAACCGGAACTGGATGCAGGCCCGCGAGGCGCTGCTGCGTACCCCGAACCTGCCGGGCAACATCCGCCGGGTCTTCCCGGTCTGCACCCCCGCCGCCTCCGACTCGGCGAACTTCGACGAGGTCCTCGAACTGCTGCACCTGGCTGGGCGGAGCCTGCCCCACGCGGTGCTGATGATGATCCCCGAGGCGTGGGAGAACGACCCCGACATGGCCGCCGACAAGCGCGCCTTCTACCGCTTCCACGCGAGCCTGATGGAGCCGTGGGACGGGCCGGCCTCGGTCGCCTTCACCGACGGCGACGTCGTCGGCGCCGTGCTGGACCGCAACGGGCTGCGCCCGGGCCGCTGGTGGCGTACGGACGACGGGCTCGTGGTGCTCGGCAGCGAGGCGGGCGTGCTCGACCTCGACCCGGCCCGGGTGGTCGCCAAGGGCCGCCTCCAGCCGGGCAAGATGTTCCTGGTCGACACCGTCGCCGGCCGCATCGTGCACGACGAGGAGATCAAGGCGGAGCTGGCGGCCGAGCAGCCGTACGCCGACTGGCTGCACGCCGGCCTGATCGAGCTGACCGACCTGCCTCCGCGCGAGCACACCGTCTACACCCACGACTCGGTACGCCGCCGCCAGCAGACCTTCGGCTACACCGAGGAGGAGCTGAAGATCCTGCTCGCGCCGATGGCGCGCACGGGCGCCGAGCCGCTCGGCTCGATGGGCACCGACACCCCGATCGCCCCGCTGTCCACCCGGCCGCGGCTGCTCTACGACTACTTCCACCAGCTCTTCGCGCAGGTCACGAACCCGCCGCTGGACGCCATCCGCGAGGAGCTGGTGACCAGCCTGGCGTCGACCATCGGGCCGGAGGGCAACCTGCTCGACCCGGGCCCGGCGAGCTGCCGGCAGATCGTGCTGCCGTACCCCGTGATCGACAACGACGAGCTGGCCAAGATCCTCTCCATCGACGAGGACGGCGACCTGCCCGGGTTCAAGGCGGTCCGGGTCTCCGGGCTCTACCGGATCCGGGAGGGCGGCGCCGGGATCAAGGCCCGGCTGACGGAGATCTGCCGGCACGTCTCCGAGGCCATCGAGGACGGCGTGCGCATCCTGGTGCTGTCGGACCGCGACTCCAACGCCGACCTCGCCCCCATCCCGTCGCTGCTGCTCACCGCCGCCGTGCACCAGCACCTCGTGCGCGAGCAGACCCGCACCCAGGTGGCGTTGATCGTCGAGTCCGGCGACTGCCGCGAGGTGCACCACGCGGCGGTGCTGATCGGCTACGGCGCGGCGGCGGTGAACCCGTACCTGGCGTTCGAGTCGGTGGAGGACATGATCTCCACCGGAGCGCTCGTCGGCACGGATCCGGCGAAGGCGGTCCGCAACTACGTCAAGGGCCTCGGCAAGGGCGTCCTGAAGATCATGTCCAAGATGGGCATCTCGACGGTGTCGTCCTACTGCGGGGCGCAGGTCTTCGAGGCCGTCGGGCTGGACGCCAAGCTGGTCCAGCGCTACTTCCGGGGCACCCCGAGCAAGATCGGCGGGATCGGGCTGGACGGCATCCACGCCGAGGTCGCCGCCCGGCACGCGGTGGCCTGGCCGCCGCCGGGCGCCGAGGCCACCGGCCGGCTGGAGGTGGGCGGCGAGTACCAGTGGCGCCGCGAGGGCGAGCTGCACCTGTTCAACCCGGAGACGGTCTTCCTGCTCCAGCACGCCACCCGCAGCCGCCAGTACGACGTCTTCCGCCAGTACACGGCCAAGGTCGACGAGCTGGCCGCGAAGGCCGGCTCGCTGCGCGGGCTGTTCACCCTGCGTACCGGCGTGCGGCCCCCGGTGCCGATCGACGAGGTCGAGCCGGCCACCGAGATCGTCAAGCGGTTCGCCACCGGCGCCATGTCGTACGGGTCGATCTCGGCGGAGGCGCACGAGACCCTGGCGATCGCGATGAACCGGCTCGGCGGCAAGTCCAACACCGGCGAGGGCGGCGAGGACGTCGAGCGGCTGCACGACCCGACCCGCCGTTCCGCCGTGAAGCAGATCGCCAGCGGCCGGTTCGGGGTGACCAGCGAATACCTGGTCAACGCCGACGACCTCCAAATCAAGATGGCGCAGGGCGCCAAGCCCGGCGAGGGCGGGCAGCTGCCCGGCAACAAGGTCTGGCCGTGGATCGCCCGTACCCGGCACGCCACCCCGGGCGTCGGCCTGATCTCCCCGCCGCCGCACCACGACATCTACTCCATCGAGGACCTCGCGCAGCTCGTGCACGACCTGAAGTGCGTCAACCCGTCCGCCCGGGTGCACGTCAAGCTCGTCAGCGAGGTCGGCGTCGGCACCGTCGCGGCGGGCGTGGCGAAGCTCAAGGCCGACGTCATCCTGATCTCCGGCCACGACGGCGGCACCGGCGCGTCGCCGCTGAACTCGCTCAAGCACGCCGGCACCCCGTGGGAGCTGGGGCTGGCCGAGGCGCAGCAGACGCTGCTGCTTAACAAGCTGCGCGACCGGGTCACCGTGCAGGTCGACGGGCAGCTCAAGACCGGCCGGGACGTGCTGGTCGCGGCGCTGCTCGGGGCCGAGGAGTTCGGCTTCGCCACCGCACCGCTGATCGTCGAGGGCTGCGTCATGATGCGCGTCTGCCACCTCGACACCTGCCCGGTCGGCATCGCCACCCAGAACCCCGTGCTGCGGGAACGCTTCACCGGCCGGCCGGAGTTCGTGGAGAACTTCTTCCTGTTCCTCGCCGAGGAGGTCCGCGGCTACCTGGCCGAGCTGGGCCTGCGGTCGATCGAGGAGGCCATCGGGCAGGCCGAGCTGCTCGACGTCGCCCCGGCGATCGCGCACTGGAAGGCCGGCGGGCTCGACCTGACCCCCGTGCTGCACCTGCCGGAGCTGCCGGCCGGGGCCGCGCGCCGGGGCGTACGGGCCCAGGACCACGGCCTGGAGCTGGCGCTGGACAACGAGCTGATCGCCCTGGCCGGGCCGGCGCTACGCGACCGTACGCCGGTGCGGGTGGAGGTGGCGGTGCGCAACGAGCACCGCAGCGTCGGCGCGATGCTCGGCGGCGAGGTGACCCGCCGCTTCGGCGGGGCCGGCCTGCCCGCCGACACGATCGAGTTCACGCTGCGCGGCACCGCCGGCCAGTCGTTCGGCGCGTTCCTTCCGCGCGGGGTCACCCTCCGGCTGCACGGCGACGCCAACGACTACGTGGGCAAGGGCCTCTCCGGCGGTCGGCTCATCGTGCGGCCGGACGCCGCCGCCCCCTTCCTCGACGGCGACGCCGCGCCGGGGCAGCGGGCCGAGGACCAGACCATCGCCGGCAACACCATCCTCTACGGGGCCACCGCGGGCGAGCTGTTCCTGCGGGGCCGGGTGGGGGAGCGGTTCGCCGTACGCAACTCGGGCGCGGTGGCCGTCGTCGAGGGCGTCGGTGACCACGGCTGCGAGTACATGACCGGCGGGACCGTGGTGGTGCTGGGCCCGACCGGCCGCAACTTCGCCGCCGGCATGTCCGGCGGCACGGCCTTCGTGCACAAGCTGGACCGCCGCCGGGTCAACACGGAGCTGGTCGACCTGGCGACGCTGTCCGAGGAGGAGCAGGCGGTGCTGCACGAGCTGGTGCAGCGGCACTTCGCCGAGACCGACTCGGCGGTCGCCGAGGGGCTGCTCAAGCGCTGGCCGGAAGCGGTGGCGGAGTTCACCGCCGTGGTGCCCCGGGACTACCGCCGGGTGCTGGAGATCATGCGGGCCGCCGAAGCCGCCGGCCGCGACGTCGACGACGCGGTGATGAGCGCGCTCTCCGCGCCCGCCGCGAAGTCCGTGCCGACCATGCCCGTCCCGCGGGTGACGGTCCAGGAGGTGGCTCGTGCCTGACCCGAACGGTTTCCTGCGCTACAACCGGCGGCTGCCCGCGCGCCGCCCGGTGCTGGTGCGGATCAGCGACTGGCGCGAGGTGTACCCGCCGGCCGGCGAGGAGCTGATCCGCGAGCAGGCGACGCGCTGCATGGACTGCGGCATCCCGTTCTGCCACGACGGCTGCCCGCTGGGCAACCGCATCCCGGACTGGAACGACCTCGTCCGCACCGGCAACTGGGACGCCGCGGTGGACTCGCTGCACGCCACCAACAACTTCCCCGAGTTCACCGGCCGGCTCTGCCCGGCGCCCTGCGAGGCGGCCTGCGTGCTCGGCATCGGCGGCGGCGAGCCGGTCACCATCAAGCAGGTCGAGGTGGAGATCGCCGACGCGGCCGTCGCGCGCGGCGGGCTGTCGCCGCGCCCGGCGTCGACGCCGACCGGCCGGTCGGTCGCCGTGGTCGGCTCGGGGCCCGCCGGTCTCGCCGCCGCGCAGCAGCTCGCGCGCGCCGGTCACGCCGTCACGGTGTACGAGCGCGACGACGCGATCGGCGGTCTCCTGCGCTACGGCATCCCCGACTTCAAGCTGGAGAAGGTCCACATCGACCGGCGTGTGGCCCAGCTCTCCGCCGAGGGCGTGCGCTTCCGCACCGGGGTGAACGTCGGCGTCGACGTCACCGCCGAGCAGTTGCGCGCCGAGCACGACGCCGTGCTGCTCGCCTGCGGCGCGCTCCAGGGCCGGGACACCCCGGAGACCCCGGGTCGCGGGCTGCGCGGCGTGCACCAGGCGATGGACCACCTCGTCGCGGCCAACCGGGTGGTCGCCGCGGCGGCGGGCGGCCGGCCCCACACGGCGGTGCTCCCCGACGGCAACCCGATCGACGCGGCCGGGAAGCACATCGTGATCATCGGTGGCGGCGACACGGCGGCGGACTGCCTGGGCGTGGCGCACCGCCAGGGCGCGGCCGGCGTACACCAGTTGGACCTCTACCCGCAGCCGCCGCAGGCCCGGGACGAGGCCCGGGACCCGTGGCCGACTTGGCCGTGGCTGCTGCGCAGCTACCCGGCGCACGAGGAGGGCGGCGAGCGGGTCTTCGCCGTCGCGGTGCAGGAGTTCGTCGACGACGGCACCGGCCAGGTGCGGGCGGTGCGGATCGCCGAGGTGACGGTGGAGAAGCGCAACGGGCGGCGCATCGTCACCCCGCTGCCCGGCTCGGAACGGGAGCTGCCGGCCGACCTGGTGCTGCTGGCGATCGGCTTCGAGGGCACCGAGGAGCAGCCGCTGCTCGACCAGCTCGGGGTCGGCCGCAACGCGCGCGGCGCGATCGACGCCCGGCCCGACTGGCAGACCGGCACCGACGGCGTCTTCGTCGCCGGCGACATGCACCGGGGCGCCTCGCTGATCGTCTGGGCGATCGCCGAGGGCCGCGCCGCTGCCGCCGCCATCCACGCCCACCTGGGTGGGACGGGCGCCCTGCCCGCCCCGGTGGACCCGGCCCGCCAACCATTGGCCGCGCGGTAACCACACCGCTCGCGACCGCTGGCGCCACGGGGTGCCCGCGCCGGTAGACCGGCCGGGCACCCCGTGCCGCTCAGCGGGTCAGGAGCCGGTGCGACTCGCGGAGCTTGGGCCAGGACTTCGGCTCGGCCGGCAGGCCGGCCTTGCGGGCCGCGCCGGCCACCTCCGGGCGACCGGGGGTGAGTAGCCAGGTGGTGAAGAAGTCGTCCAGGTCCAGGCCGGAGATCCGTTCGGCCAGGGCCTGGAACTGGGCGGTGGTGGCGTTGCCGTGCCGGTGCGCGGCCGTCCAGGCCGGCAGGAGCGCGAAGAACGCCTCGTCGCCGATGGCCAGCCGCAGTTGGTGCACCGTCATCGCGCCCCGGTCGTAGACCGCCGCGTCGAAGATCCTGCCCGGCCCGGGCGCGCCCGGCGGCACCTGCCAGAACTCGTCGTCGGCCGGGTAGCTGGCGTACGTGAAGTCGAACAGCTCCTGCGCGGTGCCCTCGCCCTGCTCCTCCGACCAGAGCCACTCCGCGTACGAGGCGAAGCCCTCGTTCAGCCAGATGTCGCTCCAGTCGGCCAGCGAGACCGAGTTGCCGAACCACTGGTGGGCGTTCTCGTGCACCACCACGTAGGTGTTGGCGCCCCGGCGCCAGAAGCCCGGCCCGTACACCGGACGGGTCTGCGTCTCCAGGGCGAAGCCGATGCCGTCGACGGGCCCGGCCACGCCGCCCTGCGCCTCGAACGGATACGGCCCGAAGAGCCCGCTGCACCACTCGACGACCTCGGCCGTGCGCTCGATGCTGGCCCGCGCGGCCGGCCCGAGCTCGCCGAGGCCGGCGCTGTACGCGTTGACCACCGGCTGCCCGTTCGGCGCCGTGTCGGTGACGATGTCGTACTGGCCGATGGCGAGGAAGGACAGGTAGGTGGCGGTCGGTGAGGTGGTCCGCCAGCTCCATCGGGTGCGGTTGCCCGCCTCGGCCAGCGGCGGGCGCGGCTGGACGCCGTTGCTGATCACCTCGACGCCGGTCGGCACCGAGACGGAGACGTCGAAGGTGGCCTTGTCCAGCGGGTGGTCGTTGCTGGGGAACCACCACCAGGCCGACTCCGGCTCGTACACCACCATCGCCCCGTCGGCGGTGCGGGTCCAGCCGGTGTAGCCGCCGACCAGCGTCTCCGACGGCACGCCCGAGTAGCGCACCACGATGGTGAGCTGCTGGCCGGCCGGGACCGCGCGGCGCGGGGTGACCGCCAGCTCGTGCACGCCCTCCCGGGCGGCCGTCGCCTGCCAGCCGTTGACCCGTACCGACTCGACGTCGAGCAGGAAGTCCAGGTTGAACCGGGACAGGTCGCGGGTGGCCCGGGCGAGGATCGTGGTGGTGCCGGTGAGCACGATCGTGAACCTGTTGGTCCCGTCGTCCGATCCGACCCATTCCATTGATTCGAATGTTTCGATAGCATTACCGCCTGGTAACAAGCACCCGTCCTGGCCACGCGCGCGGTCACCGGCCCCACCGTCCCCTGCCCCGTGGAGGTCTCGCATGCCCCACCGCCCGCTGGCCCGCGCCCTCGCCGCGCTGGTCGCCCTGTGCACCGCCGCCCTCGGCGCGGTGCTCGCCCCAGGCACCGCCCAGGCCGCCGCCGCCGTCAACTACGTGGCCCTCGGCGACTCCTACTCCTCCGGCGTCGGCGCCGGCCCGTACGACCTCTCCACCTGCCTGCGCAGCCAGAAGTCGTACGCCCCGCTGTGGGCCGCCGCCAACGCGGTCACCAGCTTCAAGTTCCCCGCCTGCGGCGGCGCCGTCACCTCCGACGTCATCAACGACCAGGTCGGCTCGCTGAGCACCAGCACCACCCTGGTCACCATCACCATCGGCGGCAACGACGCCGGCTTCGCCGACGTGATCACCAGTTGCCGCTTCGGCAGCACGTCGAGCTGCACCAACGCCGTCAACGAGTCGAAGGCGTTCGCCACCACGACGCTGCCGGGCCGGCTGGACGCCACCTACGCGGCCATCCGCAACCGGGCACCGAACGCGCGCCTGATCGTGCTCGGCTACCCCCGGCTGTTCGAGACCGGCTCCTGCGGGCTGCTGGCGATGAGCACCTACAAGCGGACCATCCTCAACGAGGCCGCCGACGTGCTCGCCACCGTCATCTCCGGCCGGGCCGCCGCGGCCGGCGCCACGTTCGCCGACACCCGCCCCTACTTCGCCGGACACGGGGTCTGCGCGGCCGACCCGTGGATCCGCGACGTCAGCGGCGTCATCGAGGCGTACCACCCCGACGCCGACGGCTACCGCCACGGCTACCTGCCGGCCCTCAACGCCGTCACCGGCTGACCGCACCGCCCGGCGGGTGACGAGCCGCCGCGCCGGGCACCGGCCCGCGTCGGCGGCCTCGATCCACCCCGCACACGCTGGCGGGCTCCCTCCCGCAGGTCTCCGACCAGGGAGGGGGCCCGTCCGCGCGCCATCGTGGAGCGTCCGCCCGCCGACGCGCCCGGCTCGCCACTGTCCGGGTGTCGCCGCTGTCCGTTAGGGTCCTTGGGGACCAGGCGGGGCGACGGCGACGGGAGCAGAAGGTGGGCAGGCTCGCGTCGGCGTACGGGCAGGCGGTCGCGGCGCACCGGGCGGCCCGGGCGCACCTCGACACCGCCCGCCGGGCGCTCGCCGGGCAGCCGCCCCAGGCCGCCCCGGCCTGCGCGTCCGAACTGGTCACCCGGCTCGCGGCGCTCGGCGGCGCGCTCGCCACCCCGACCCCCGGGGCCACCCCCGTGACCGCCGCCCCCGTGCCCGTCCGCGTCGGCGAGGCGTCCACACCGGACGGCGCCTTCCCCGTCCTCGTACCACTGGGCGGCGGCCACCACCTCGCCGTCGACGCGGACGCCCGCGACCCCCGGGTGGCCGGCCTGCTGCGGGCGCTCGTGCTGCGGCTGCTCGCGACCGCGCCGACCGGCGGCGTCCGGGTCGCCGGCATCGACACCGCCGCGCTCGGCGCGACCTTCGGGCCGCTGCGCCCGCTCATCGACGCCGGCGTGCTCGACCCGCCGGCCACCGGCGAGGCCGAGGTGGCCGCCCTGCTCGACGCCGCCGAGCGGCACGCCCGCACCGCCCGGCACGCCGACCGCCCCGACCAGGAGCTGCTGCTGGTCGTCGCGGCGTCGGCGCCGCCGCCGCGCGAGGCGGCCCGACTCGCCGCGCTCACCCACGCCGGGCCGGCCGCCGCCGTCTGCGTGCTGGTCGCCGGCCGGCCCACCGCCGCGTTGGCGGAGCCGGCACCGCAGCTCGGCGCCACCACCACGATCCGGCTGACCGAGCGGTACGCCCACGTCGGCGACCCGCCCGGGGCCCCGTTCAGCCACGACGGCACCGGCCTGGCCGCCCCCGTGCTGCTCGACGGCGACCCGCCGGCCGCGTCGGTGGCTGCCCTCGCCGCGCACCTCGGCGACGCCGCCCGACGCAGCGACGCCGTGGGCTTCGCCGAGCTGCTGCCCGAGCGACACTGGGTCGAGTCGGCGGGCAACGGGCTGCGCACCGTGGTCGGCCGCGCCGGCCGCGACCGGGTCACCGTCGCCTTCGACGACGCCACCCCGCACTGGCTCGTCGGCGGGCGCACCGGCGCCGGCAAGACCGTCTTCCTGCTCGACGTCCTCTACGGGCTGGCCGCCCGCTACTCGCCCGCCGAGCTCCAGCTCTACCTGCTCGACTTCAAGGAGGGGGTGAGCTTCACCGAGTTCGTCCCCACCGTCCGCGACCCGTCCTGGCTGCCGCACGCGCGGGCGGTCGGCATCGAGTCCGACCGGGAGTACGGCGTCGCCGTGCTGCGCGAGCTGCGCCGCGAGCTGTCCCGGCGGGCCACCACCCTCAAGCGGCACGGCGTCACGAAGCTCGCCGACCTGCCCCGCGACACCCCGGTGCCCCGCATCGTGGCGGTGATCGACGAGTTCCATGTGCTCCTCGCCGGCAACGACGCGCTGGCCCGCGAGTCGGTCGACCTGCTGGAGGAGTTGGCCCGCAAGGGCCGCTCGTACGGCGTGCACCTGGTGCTGGCAAGCCAGAGCATGACCGGCGTCGAGGCGCTCTACGGCCGGGCCGAGGCGATCTTCGGCCAGTTCGCGCTCCGGGTGGCGCTGCCCGGTGGCGGCGGGGTGCTCGACCCGCTGAACGAGGCCGCCCAGACCCTGCCGGTCGGCTCGGCCGTGCTCAACACCGCCGCCGGCGCGGTCGGCGCCGACACCGTCGTCCGCTTCCCCGACGCGCACGCCGCCGCCGGGGAGCTGGCCGGGCTGCGCCACGAGCTGTGGCAGGCCCGACCGGCGGGCGCGCGTCCCCCGTCGGTCTTCAAGGGCTACGAGGCCGCCCACGTCGAGGACGACCCGACGTTCGCCGGGCTGCGCCCGGGCGGGCGCCGCCCGCTCGCCCTGGTCGGGCGTACGGTCGACGTCGAGGGCACCTCCGCGCTGTTCATGATGGACGCGACCCCCGGCCGGCACCTGGCGGTGGTCGGCACCTCGGTCACCGGCGCGGAGGTGCTGCGCGCGGCCACCCTGAGCCTCGCCCGGCAGCACGCCCCGGGCGACGCCCGTTTCCTGCTCGCCGCGCTGGTGACCGCCGCCGAGCCCGCCGCCGACGACACCGCCGCGATCCTGACCGCCGCCGGCCACCCGGTCGACCGCCTCGACGCGACCGGGCTGCGCCGCCACCTCGGCACCCTCGCCGCCGCGCCGTCCGCTCCCGCCGAGCGGGGTGGCCTCGCGGCGGGCGGCGCCGCCCCGGCGGCCGGCCGCACCTATCTCGTCGTCTTCGGCGTCGACGCCGCCAGCGGGGTGCTCGCCGTCACCGACCCGGACACGTTCCGCTCCGGCCACGACGACCTGCGGGCCGTGCTGCGCCAGGGGCCCGGGCAGGGGACGCACCTGCTCGGCTGGTGGCGCGGGCTGCGCCGCCTCGCCGACGACCTCGGCGGCGCGCACAACCGCGACGACGTCGCCTGCCTGGTCGCGCTGAACGTGCCCGGCGCCGAGCTGGGGCTGCACCTCGGCGTGCACGACCTCGCGTACGCGCCCCGGCCCGACCGGGCGCTCCTGGTCGACCGGCACGACCAGCGCACCCGACTCATCGTGCCGTTCGCCCGCGACGGGCACGGCCCGGACGGGGAGGACTGAGGGCGTGTCCACCTTCGACGAGTACGCGGCACTGGCCCGGCAGCTCGCCGAGCAGCGGCGGGCCGGCGAGCGCGGTGCCGCCGCCGACGCCGACCGGCGCCGCAACCTGCACGCCGCTGCGGACTACCTCCAGCACCGGCTCACCGCCCAGGGGCAGCGCCTCGACCAGCTCGGCCAGGCCATCGGCATCCCGGCGTCCAGCGTGCCCACCGGCCCTGCACCCGCGCCGCCCGCCGCGTCGGTCGGCGACGGTGGTCGCGGTGGCGCCCCGTTCGCCGGCGCCGGACCGGGGGAGGGGGAGCCCGCCGGCGCAGCCGGCGCGCCGGGGCGGCCGGGTGTCGGGGCGTACTCCCAGGTCGGGGTGGGGGAGACAAGGCTGGCGCTGCCGACGGCGGTGAGCCCGGCGGCGGGCGGGGTGCCGGCCCCGCGCCCGGCGGAGGTCGACCCGACCGTCGAGCTGGAGCTGGCCCGGCGCTACGCCGACGAGTCCGACCGACACGGGCAGCAGACCGAGCTGCTCGCGCAGCGGCCGGCGCTGCTGCCGGACTGGTCGCCGGTGGCCCGGGCGGTCGCCGTCTACGCGGGCTGCGCGGCCGTGGGCGCGATCCTCATGGTGATCATGGTGCTCGCCTCCGGCGTCGGGCTGGTCGACGGCTTCACCCTCGGCGCGTGGATCTGCGCGGGGCTGCCGGCGCTCTCCTTCTTCGCGGGCTACCTGGTGCTCGGCCGCTGGGGGCGACCGGCCATGGTCGCCGGCACCCCACCCCGGTACGTGCACCTGGGCTTCCTGATCTGCTTCGCGGCCGTGCCGGTCGCCTACGTGGCGTTCCTGCTGCTGTTCCGCGTCCTGCGCTGACGCGCCACGCACTCACCGGCGTGCACGCACCGGTTCGGGCGCTGGCGTTCCTGACCGGTTGGGCGAAGCGCCACCGCTTCCCGCTGGCGTTCCGTCGGCTCCTCGCTGGTTGCCCGGTCGGCCCTGTCGAGCTGCCCCGTGCATGAGACCACCTTCCAGCCCGGACGCCCGACGAGCCCCGCAGCCACCGTCAGCACCGCCGACCACGGCAGCGGCGAGATGTGGCCGGTGGAACACCATGGTTGTCACCGTGGGCGAGAGACAACCATGGTGTTCCACCCGCGGCCCGTCAGGATCGAGTCAGCGGCGGAGGGCGCTGCCGCTCTTTCTGGTGATGGGCCAGATATCCGCGTGAGTCAGGTCAGCCGGCGTACGACTGGACGGAGGGCCGTGACCAGCAGGCTGGTGTCGGCGGTGGCGAGGTGCAGGCGGCACGCCTCGACGTTCATCTCCGAGTCCAGCTCGGACCAGTCGAGCAGGTATCCGGCTGCCGCGGCGAGTTGTCGCAGGAACGCGCGGATGGCGCGCCCGTTACCCTCGCGGAACGGGTGGCAGACGTTCAGTTCGCCGTAATAGTGGGCCAAGGCGTCGACAAACACCTCCTGACGTAGCCCGAGGAGATAGCCGTCCTCCACGAGACGGCTGAGGATCGCGCTCACCTGGTCGTCGATGAACCGCCAGTGGCAGAAGCGGGCACCCGGCTTGCTGATGTCGACAGTCCTGCTCTGGCCGGCCCACGGATATAGGTCCGCGAAGAGATGCCGGTGGAAGGTTTGCAGGTGCTGCAAGCCGTAGTTGCCCGGGATGATCAGCCGGGCTGCCTGGATCTCGCGGACCGATACCAACCGGAATTCGACCTCTCGGAGCTGGTCCGGGTCGGTGATGCCCAGCTTGTTTCGGAGACAGTCGCTGTCTGCCCAGCAGTAGGGGTCAGCGCTGCTCACTGCTGATCCGGGCGATTTCCTGGGCGATCAGATCATCGGCGCTGATGACGCCGGAGGCGACATCTCTGAGCCTGTCCTGCCAGTCCTCGTCGAACTCCGCTCCTTCGAGGGCGGCGTTGGCGGAGGCGAGGACCACGGCTGTCTCGACGCTCGCCACCTGTCGGGCGTAGTACGCCCTCATGAGGTCGACGTCGACCTGCTCGGTGGAGGGGGCGGACTCGGGCAACCCACCACGCGCGACACGCCACGGAAGCTCGTTGTGAGTCATCGTGGACAGCTCAGCGGCGGAGAATCGGCCGTACGCCTCGGACACCCAACGGACTGTGTCGACCTGGTCCGTTGCCAGGCGGGACGCGTCACCGAGTGGCCACTCAGTGACGGTGCGTTGCCCGCGATGATGGCGGTAGAGGTGCGGGACCACTGGGCCTTCACGCCATGCCTCGATCGGCTCCTGGAACAGCGGGTGGCCCGTCCGCGCCAGGTGCCATCCCTGGCAGTAGTAGACGAGCTTCTCCAACTTCATCGCCGTCATGGCCCCGAGGTCGCCCAGCACCGCCGCTGCGACGTCATGCGCCGTTGCCACCGATGGCACCCCCTCTCCAAGTTCTGCTTGAGAGCCTAACGAGTCAGGCCGACAGGGTGGGCCCGACGGTGCCGGACAGGCGATACCTGCCTGTGTGGGCACAGACCGACAGGCAGCCATATGCTGGCATGTTCCTCTGGCCTATGAGCGTGGAGAATGTGTGATCCGCGACAGGCGCGGCGGCTGGCGGGTTAGCGGGGGCGGACCGGCACCCAGTCGTGAAGCGCCTGTGCAGGTCCGCTGACTGGGCGTCGGGGTAATGCTGCGCGAACTGGTCAGCGGCGGCCTCCTCGCGCAGCGCCACGAGGTGCACCAGAAGCCCCGGCATGTCGCCCCGGTACCTCGCGAGGAGACGCAGCTTCGCCGGGGGACAGGGCCAGGCGATCCCGCAGGCCCGGCAGCGCCACGTCGGGCGGGACGGTACGTGGTCGCGGAGCGACGTGCTCACCGGCTGGTCCTCGCGTTCCGCCGGGCCGGAGCGCGGCGCGCGGCCGAGGGCGCCTGCGTGGGGCGCATCCCGTCGGGCCGCACGTACAACTCGCGGCGGTCGGTCGCCTGGCCGCGCGCGTCGAGCTGATACACCTCGACCCACGTCCAGCCGTGGTAGGTGATGAGGTCGGTCCGCTCGCGGATCACCCGTACCGTGATCGGCTTGGCGAACTGCGGCGACGCCTCGCGCGTCAGCAGGTACACGCCGGGGCTGACCCGGGTCGTCCCGTCCTCGCGGGTGCCGGCCGTCACGGCGGCGGGGCGCGTCGCCCAGCGCGACGCCGGCACGGCATTCGCGGGCCTCGGCACGGGCACGGACGCTCCTTCCGTCGGTGAGTTGGAATGGGGGTCGCTGCGGATGCTCGCCAGCAGCGACCCCCGTGACGTGCGCGCCCACAGGGTCGGGGGGACCGAATCCACCGGGCGCGCGCCGTCCTCCTTCCACCCTGGACGAACGCCCCCTAGGCTCGGAACAGTCACCGCCCGATCGCGGAACGTAGTGAGCGGTCCCGGGCTGACGGGGAACGGTGCGGAGAGTCGTGGAAGGGCGTGGAGGCCGTGGGAATCTCGCCGTCGGAGTACCTGCTTCGTGAGCTGAGGCGCCGCCGGGCGGCCGCCGGGTTGACCCAGGCGCAGCTCGGTGAGCTGGTCTTCTGCTCGGACTCCCAGGTGAGCGCGATCGAGACCGGGACGAAGCCGCCGACCCCGCCCTACCTGACCGCCGTCGACAAGGCGCTGGACACCGGCGGATACTTCGCGACGCTCTGGAACGAGCTGGTCAAGGGCGACGCCGCGCCGGTTTGGCTGCGCGAGTGGATACAGATCGAACGCGAGGCGACCGCCCTGCGCTGGTACGAGCACGCGTTCGTGCCGGGACTCCTCCAGACCGAGGCGTACGCCCGAGCGACCTTCCGGGCGGCGCGGACGCCGGTCGCCGAGTTGGACCAGCGGGTCGCCGCGCGGATGGAGCGGCAGGAGGTGCTCGCCCGCGAGCCGAGCCCCCAGCTCTTCGTGGTGCTCGACGAGATGGTGGTCCACCGGGCCTGCGGCGGCCCCGACGTGATGGCCGAGCAGCTCGAACACCTGCTGAGCTGCGCCGAACGGCCGCATATCCAGTTGCATGTCGTGCCGCTGTCCGCTGGCATCTACTCAGGGCTGGCCGGAGCGTTCATCCTGGCCGACCTGCCCGACGGCTCGCGTGCGGGCTGTGTGGACCATCAGTTGGAGGTGCAGACCACCGGGCAGCCTGACGCGATTGCTCGCGTGGGGCTGGCGTGGGACGCTGTCCGAGGCGAAGCCCTCCCGCTGAGGCAATCACTCGACGTGCTCAAGGAAGCGGCGAAGACATGGACAATCTGACCGGTGCGCGGTGGCGTAAATCGTCCCGCTCGTCGACGAACGGTGGAACCTGCGTCGAGGTGGCTGACAATCTGCCCGGCGTCGTCGGCGTACGGGATTCGAAGGACCCGGCCGGTCCCGCGCTGGTCTTCACCCCGGCCGCCTGGCGGGCCTTCGTCGCCGAAATCAGCGACCGCGCCTGACAACCCGGCTCGCCGTTGGACTGCCCACCCGGCGGGCAGCGATCAGGCGCGCTCGACGATGACGACCGGGATCTCCCGGTCGGTCTCCTGCTGGTAGCGGGCGTAGGTCGGGAAGACCTCGGTCATCGCCTGCCACAGCCGGGGCCGCTCCTCCGCGGTGGCGGTGCGCGCCGTGCCCCGGAACTTCTCGGCCCCGACCTGCACCTCCACCTGCGGGTCGGCGCACAGGTTGAGGTACCAGGCAGGGTGCCGCGCCGCCCCGCCGTTGGACGCCACCAGCAGGTAGCGGTCGCCGTCGCGGCCGTAGATGAGCGCGGTCCGCCGCAGCGTGCCGGAGCGACGCCCCCGGGTGGTGATCAGCAGGGCGTCGTAGCCGTGGTACTTCCCGCCGTCGGCGCCATCGGTCTCCACGTAGCGGCGCACGTGACTGGCCACCCACTCGACCGGGCTGTCCTCAATGGTCTCCCCCATCCGGCCAGCCTAGCGGCCTCCAGCGGTGACCGTCGGCCCGTCGGGCGACGCCGAAGCGGGGCAGGGGCACCGGTCACGAGCAGCAGCGCGAGCCCGCCGCCGGTGCCGGCGACCACGGTCAGCCCGTCCGGATGGCGTCGACGCGCAGCGTGGCGATGAGCAGCCCGGACGAGCACCAACCACCACGGCATCACCCGCAGCGGCTCCTCGCGGGCGGTGTGGGACGCACGGGTCACAGCATGCCACCGCGCCCGGCCCGACGCGGGGCACCGTCCCTCGTGGACGGCGGCCGCCTGGATTGCCGGTTTGTGCCCCCTGCGCGACAAGGGGTTACCGGGCCGTAACTTGTTATTGACGACGATGGATCACGGACATCATCATCGTCCCACGATCGATCGGACCCCCACCCGCCGTCCCCGGCCCCCCGGGTACCTCCCGCCGGAGGTGCAGCCATGCTGCTCCGAAAGATCGTCGTCACCGCCGTCGCCACCGCCGCGCTGCTCGTGCCGGCCACCGCCGCGACGGCCGCCCCCGACCGTCCCGCCGCCGCCCCGACCGCCGCCGCGACCACCACCACGGCCGCCACCGGCAATCCCGTCATCGTCGTCGGCGGCCTGATCGGCGTCTCCATCGCGTACGAGCCGATCGCCGCGCGGCTGCGCGCCGACGGTCACCGGGTCTTCGTCTACCAGCTGCCGGGTCTCGGCGTCGGCGACATCCGCGACTCCGCCCGCGCCTTCTCCGGATTCGTCGACCAGGTCCGCTCGGCCACCGGGGCGTCCCGGGTGGACGTCGTCGCCCACTCCGAGGGCGGCCTGGTCTCCCGCTGGTACGTCAAGTTCCTCGGCGGCGCGGACGCCGTCGGGCGCTACGTCAGCCTCGGCAGCCCGCAGCAGGGCACCTACGTGGCCAACATCCTGCGCGTCGTCGGGCTCGGCAGCTGCGCCGGGATCGTCGCCTGCCAGCAGATGTCCATCGGCTCGGACTTCCTCGCCGACCTCAACGCCGGCGACGACACCCCCGGTGCGCTGCGCTGGACCACCGTCCGCACCTCGCAGGACGAGCTGGTCCGCCCCGTCGACAACGCCACGCTGGCCGACGGCGCGACGAACGTGCTGATCCAGGCCGCGTGCCCGCTGCGCGCGGTCGGTCACCTCGGCCTCGTGCTGGACGGCACCGCGTACTCGATCGTGCGGCAGGCGCTGCGTGGCGAGGCGATCCGCCCCAACTGCCTCGCCCTGTAGCGGGCGGGGGCGGGCGGTCGTGCGCCGCCCGCCCCGCGCCGCGTCAGGCGGCCTTGGCGAGGGCCTCGTACTCGTCGTCGGTCAGCCGCACCTCGGCGGCGGCCACGTTCTCCTCCAGGTGCGCCACCGACGACGTGCCCGGGATCGGCAGCATCACCGGCGACCGGCGCAGCAGCCAGGCGAGGGCGAGCTGGGCGGGCGTGGCGCCGTGCCCGGTGCTGATCGCGTCCAGCGGGCCGCCCGGCCGGGCCAGGTTGCCGGTGGCGATCGGGAACCAGGGGATGAACGCGAGGTCGTTGCGCTCGCAGTGCTCCAGGACGGACTCCGCGCTGCGGTCCGCCAGGTTGTAGAGGTTCTGCACCGAGACGATCGGGGTGATGGCGCGGGCCGCCTCGATCTGCTCGACGGTCACCTCGGACAGGCCGATGTGCCGGATCTTGCCCTCCTGCTTGAGTAGCGCCAGCTCCCCGAGCTGGTCGGCGAGCGGCACCTGCGGGTCGATCCGGTGCAGCTGGTAGAGCCCGATGGCCTCCAGGCCGAGGTGCCGCAGGCTCAGCTCGCACTGCTGGCGCAGGTACTCCGGGCGCCCCACCGGACGCCAGTCGCCGGGACCGGAGCGGGTCAGACCGGCCTTGGTCGCGATGACCAGGTCGTCGGCGTACGGGTGCAGGGCCTCGCGGATCAGCAGCTCGCTGACGAAGGGGCCGTAGGAGTCGGCCGTGTCGATGAACGTCACGCCCAGCTCGTACGCCCGGCGCAGCACCCGCACGGCCTCGGCCGGGTCCTTCGGGTCGCCCCACACGCCGGGGCCGGTGAGCTGCATGGCCCCGTAGCCGAGCCGGTCGACCTGGAGGTCGCCCCCGATCCGGTACGTCCCGGAGGCCTTCGCGGGCTGCTTACCAGCGTCGTTCGCCATGCGTGGATTCCCCATCCTGTCTCTCTGCGTCTCCAGCGGCCAATCTAGCCACCACCGGTGGGGCTTTCCCGCCGATCGTCGCCCGCACCACCGCCGGGGCGGATCGAGACCGGGATCACCCGCCGTCGGGCCGTACGTGCACCGGGGCGGGCACGTGGTCGAGGTGGGTGTCCCGGAAGGGCCGGGTCAACGGGCACGGGTCGAGCCGCAGGGCTTCGAGGATGGCCCGGTGCTGGCACTCGGCGAACAGGCGGGGCTCGCCGTCGAGCGGGACCTCCCCGCGCAGCGCCGCGCCGAGGCCCACGGTGTCGACCGCGCCGACGCCCAGCGGGGCGAAGACGCTCGGGTCGTCCCCGCTCGGGCCGGGCGGCGGCGGGGCGTCGACCGGGTGGATCGTGCCGTCGAAGCCGGCGAGCACCTCGTTGTCGTCGTCCCAGTACTCCGTCACCCAGCCCCGGTCGGAGACGTAGCGGTGCGCCTCCCGGCCGCCGGCGTGCACGCTGGCCCGCATGACGCTGGAGTCGAAGACGTCGAAGGTGACGGCCGGCTCGCGCGTGAGCAGGGTGATCAGCTGCGCCAGGTCGTCGACCTCGGCGTAGCCGCCCTCCTCCTCGCGGGGGACGACCGCCCACCGGCGCTCGCCGACCTCCGTCACGTACGCCTCGGTGCCGACGTCGGTCAGCACCCTGCGGATCTCCGCCAGCCCGCCCACGGCCAGGATCGTCTGGTAACTCGTGCCCACGCCGGCAGCGTAGGGCGGGGGTGGGACAGCCTCCGGCCGTCGCGACCCGGGCGCCTCCACGGCGCCGCCGGGAAAACGGCGCGACCGGGCCGCAACCGGGCCGGGTCGCGGACGAAGTTGACCGGAGCGCCCGTGCCGGCGGCCCGCCCGTGCGACGCTGGGCCGTGCCGGCTCGGCGTCGACCGGCGGTCGCCGCGTGCGGCGTGACGCGGGAGGGAACGCCATGACGGGAGTGCCGCAGGTCGACTTCGCGCTCGACACGTACGAGTGCATCGTGCTGTATCCCGGCGCGGCCGGGCGGGCGCTGCCGGCGGAGACGGTGCAGCGGTTGCAGGCCGAGCACCTCGCGCACATGCAGGCCCTGCAACGGCGCGGGATCATCCTGGTCGCCGGCTCGGTGGACGGCCCGGCCCGCGAACCCGACCCGCCGATCGGCTTCGGCCTGGCCCGCACCGGCTCGGTGGACGACGTGCGCAGCGTGATGGAGGCCGACCCGGCCGTCCAGGCGGGGCTCTACCGGGTCGACGTGCTGACCTTCCTCTGCCCGGAGGGCTCGCTGGACTTCCCGCTGGTCAAGACGCAGAGCTGAGCCGCCCCGCCGACCAGGGCGACGACGCCCCGCGCGGAGGCGGTCGCCGTGCGGCCCGGGAACGACGCCGGCCACGTCGCAGCGGACCGGGCGGCCCCGCGCCACCCCGCCTCGGCGTCGGCCTGCGCGCCGGGCGGAGTCGGCCCGCGCGCCGTGCGGAGCGGCGGGGAGCACCCGGTTGTCCGTTCGCGCCGGGGGCGTACGATTCCGGCGCGCGGTCGCCGATGCCCGCCGCCTCAACGTTCCGGCGTGGGTTCCGCCCGCCGGCTGCGCGCGTGACGCGCGTCGTTGGACAATGTTCCGCAGTCCGCAAGGGGTCGGCCCACAGCCCGACCCGGAGGAGAGACTAGCCTGATGGGCGTGACACGCCGCGCGAAGATCGTCTGCACTCTTGGTCCTGCCACCTCGTCGCCGGAGCGCATCCGGGGCCTCGTCGAGGCCGGCATGAACGTGGCGAGACTCAATTTCAGCCACGGCAGCCACGAGGATCACGAGGCGGTGTACCGGCTGGTCCGCGAGGCCGCGGAAGCGGCCGGCCGGCCGGTGGCCGTGCTCGCCGACCTCCAGGGCCCGAAGATCCGGCTCGGCCGGTTCGCCGACGGCCCGCACGAGTGGCGCACCGGCGACTCGGTCGTCATCACCGGTGACGACGTCCTCGGCACCAAGGAGCGGGTCTCCTGCACCTACCGCAAGCTTCCGCAGGAGGTTAAGCCCGGCGACCGGCTGCTGATCGACGACGGCCGGGTCGCCGTCGAGGTCACCGACGTCACCGGCAACGACATCCGCTGCCTGGTCACCGAGGGCGGCCCGGTCTCCAACAACAAGGGCGTCTCGCTGCCGAACGTGGCGGTCAGCGTGCCGGCGATGTCCGAGAAGGACGCCGAGGACCTGCGCTTCGCCCTCGGCCTGGGCGTCGACCTGATCGCGCTCTCCTTCGTCCGCTCGGCGGACGACATCAAGCTGGTGCACGGCATCATGACCGAGGAGGGCGTGCACCGCCCCGTACTGGCCAAGGTGGAGAAGCCCGAGGCGGTCGACTGCCTGGAGCAGATCGTGCTGGCCTTCGACGGCGTCATGGTCGCCCGCGGCGACCTCGGCGTCGAGCTGCCGCTGGACCAGGTGCCGCTGGTGCAGAAGCGTGCCGTGCAGCTCTGCCGGGAGAACGCCAAGCCGGTCATCGTGGCCACCCAGATGCTCGACTCCATGATCGAGAACTCCCGGCCGACCCGCGCCGAGGCCTCCGACGTGGCCAACGCCGTGCTCGACGGCGCGGACGCGGTGATGCTCTCCGGCGAGACCAGCGTCGGCAAGTACCCGGTGCTCACCGTCAGCACCATGGCGAAGATCGTCACCACCACCGAGTCCGGCTCGATCGGCGTGCCGCGCCTGCAGCACGACCCCCGTACGCACGGTGGCGCGCTCACCGTTGCCGCCTCCTCGATCGCCCGGGCCATCGGCGCCAAGGCCCTGGTCGCCTTCTCGCAGACCGGCGACACCGTGCGGCGGCTGTCCCGGCTGCACTGCGACCTGCCGCTGCTCGCCTTCACCCCGGTGCCCGAGGTGCGCAACCAGCTCGCCCTCTCCTGGGGCGTGGAGACGTTCCTGATGCCGTTCGTCGAGCACACCGACGACATGTTCCGCCAGGTCGACCAGGCGCTGCTCGGCCTCGACCGGGCCAACCCCGGCGACTACGTGGTGATCGTCGCCGGCAGCCCGCCCGGCACCCCCGGCTCGACCAACACGCTGCGCGTACACCAGCTCGGGTCGCTGGTCGACGCGGCGTCGGCGCGGGCCTTGCAGTGAGCGACGCGGACGTCGCGGTCGGGCAGGCCGCGGTCGACCAGCTCCTGGAGGTGCTCGACCTGGAGCACACCGGCGGGATGACCTTCCGGGGGATGAGCCCCCCGGTCGGTCCCCAGCGGGTGTACGGCGGCCAGGTCGCCGGCCAGGCGCTGGTCGCCGCCGGACGCACCGTCGACCCGGCCCGCTTCGTGCACTCCCTGCACGGCTACTTCGTCCGCCCGGGCGACCCGGCCGAGCCGATCGTGTACGAGGTGGAGAACGTCCGCGACGGCCGCTCCTTCTCGGTGCGCCGCTCGGTGGCGCTCCAGCACGACAAGCCGATCTTCTTCATGTCGGCGTCGTTCCAGCGGACGGAGGAGGGCCTGGACCACCAGGCCCCCACCCCGCCCGACGTGCCGGGCCCGGACGAGGTCCCGACGATGACCGACCGGCTCGCCCGCTATCCGGAGCGGCTCGGCATCTGGTCGCAGATCCCGCGCCCGATCGACGTCCGCTACGTCGGCGAACCCGGCTGGGTACGCCCCGGCGACCGGCCCCCCGACCCCCACCAGCGGGTCTGGATGCGCATCGACGGCAGGCTGCCCGACGATCCGCTGCTGCACGCCTGCGCGCTGGCCTACGCCTCCGACCTGACGCTGCTGGACTCGGTGCTCTCGGTCCACGGCGAGGTCTGGGGCCCGGGCGGCGTCGTCGGTGCCAGCCTGGACCACGCGCTCTGGTTCCACCGGCCGTTCCGCGCCGACGACTGGTTCCTCTACGACTGTTGGAGCCCGTCGGCCTCCGGCGCCCGGGGGCTCGCCACCGGCCGCATGTTCACCACCGACGGGCGGCACATCGCCAGCGTCGTGCAGGAAGGGCTGCTGCGCCGCGTCGGCGACTGACCTCGGCGGTACATCGCCACCGGCCGATCGGCCGAGGGGTGATCGTCCGGGCGGGGCGGCCAGGCGACTAACCTTGCCGCATGCGCCTCTCCGCCCGGGTCGACTACGCCCTCCGCGCGGTCGCCGAGCTCGCCTCGGTGACCGGTGACGCCGGGCCCGGGCGAAGCCGGCCCGTGACCGCCGACCAGATCGCCCGCGCCCAGGAGATCCCGCCGAAGTTCCTGGAGAGCATCCTGCTGCAACTGCGCCGGGGCGGCATCGTGCAGGCCCAGCGCGGCCCGGAGGGCGGCTACTGGCTGGCCCGGCCGGCGGGGGAGATCTCGCTGGCCGAGGTGATCCGGGTGATCGACGGCCCGCTCGCGCACGTACGCGGGCAGCGGCCCGAGGAGCTCGGCTACCACGGGGCGGCCCGGGCCCTCCAGGAGGTGTGGATCGCCCTGCGGGCCAGCGAGCGCGAGATCCTGGAACTGGTCACCGTCGCCGACGTGGCCGGTGGCACTCTGCCGGGCCGGGTCGTCGAGCTGGCCGCCGACCCCCGCGCCTGGACCTGACCCGCCCCCGGTCCCGCAGCCCTCGTTCCCGGCTCCGACACGCGCTCGTCGCCGCCCCGCCCGGCGAGGGGGCGCATGACTTCGCTGATGCGTTCCTCCGACAGGTGCCGCCGCTGCCACGCCACCGGCTGGCGGCGGCCGGTCGGCGTCTGTCGTCTCACTGACCGGTTGAAGGCTTGACCGGGGCACGCCCCGTGCCGCATTGTCGACCAAGTCGATAGGAGATACCGAAAAGTCAGGGGGCGCTCGTGCGCAAGCTGCTGGTCCTCGCGCTGGTCGGGCTCGCCGCGCAACTCGTCGACGGCGCGCTCGGCATGGCGTACGGGCTGACCTCCTCCACGTTGCTGCTGCTCGTCGGGGTGGCGCCGGCCGCCGCGTCGGCGTCGGTGCACCTGGCCGAGATTGGCACCACGCTCGCCGCCGGGGTGGCGCACTGGCGGTTCGGCAACGTCGACTGGCGGGTGGTCGGCCGGATCGCCCTCCCCGGCGCCGTCGGCGCGTTCGCCGGGGCGACCTTCCTCAGCTCGATCTCCACCGAGTCGGCCGCCCCGTGGATGGCCGGCATCCTGTTCGCCCTCGGCGCGTACCTGCTGGTGCGCTTCTCCCGGCCGCTGCGGACCGATCGGCGCGGCGGCCGGCTGCGGGGCCGCTTCCTCGGCCCGCTCGGCCTGGTCGCCGGCTTCGTCGACGCCACCGGCGGCGGCGGATGGGGCCCGGTGGCCACGCCGGCCCTGCTGGTCAGCGGGCGGATGGAGCCGCGCAAGGTGATCGGCTCGGTGGACACGTCCGAGTTCGTGGTCGCCGGCGCCGCCAGCCTCGGCTTCCTGATCGGCCTCGGCTCCGAGGGCTTCCTGCTGCCCATGGTGGCCGCGCTGCTCGTCGGCGGCCTGATCGCCGCGCCGATCGCGGCCTGGCTGGTGCGCATCGTCCCCGCCCAACTGCTCGGCGCGGCGATCGGCGGCGTGATCGTGCTGACCAACGCCCGCACGCTGATGCGCTCGGCCGACCTCGGCGGCCCGGCCCGGCCCGCCGTCTACGTCCTGCTGGCCGTCGCCTGGGCCGCCGCCCTCGCACTGGCCGTCCGGGCGCTGCTGCGCACCCGCCGTCAGCGGGCCGTCGCCGCGGCCGCCCTCGCGGCCGGCACCCCGACCGACGCCGGATCGGCGGCGACCGACCTGCCCGCAGTCCCCGGCGCGGCCGAGCCGCTGCCGCGCTTCCCGGAACCCGCGGTCACGCCCCAGCCGGCGACCGCCGGCGCCCCCGACCGCCGCTGAACCGCCCACGGCGGAGATCTTGGTAGGAAAGTGCCCCCGGAGGGGCCGTTTCCGACCAAGATCTCCGGCGCCTGCACCGCTTGCGGCGACCGCATCGTGGACGGCGCGTCCTACGGCGGGTGGCGGCGTCCTGCCGGGCACCCGCTACTCGGCGGGACCGCCCGGTGGGTCGGGTCGTCAGCGGGGGAGGAGGGCGGTCGCGGCGTCGGCGAGGAGGGTCCACGCCTCGTCGACGTGGACCTCGGTGGTCTGCGGGGAGCCGACGGCCAGGCGCAGCGTGTAGCGGCCGTTGACCCGGGTGTGCGTCAGGTGCACCCGGCCGGTGGCGTTGACCCGGGCCAGCAGCTCCGCGTTGACCTCGTCGTCCGCCGCCAGCCGGAAGCACACCAGCGAGTACGGGTGCGCCCCCACCAGCGCGAACCGGTCGTCGGCGCGGACCCGGTCGGCGAACCGGGCGGCGAGCGCCACGCCGGAGCGGATGTGCGCGCGCAGCCCCTCGGCGCCGTACCAGCGCAGCACGAACCAGAGCTTCAACGCCCGGAACCGGCGGCCCAGCGGCACCTGCCAGTCCCGGTAGTCGATCACCGCGCCGGACTCGGTGGCGGCGTTGCGCAGGTACTCCGGCAGCACGCTCAGCGCCTCGATCAGCTCCGCCGTGTCGGCCACCCAGAACGCGTCGCAGTCGAAGCCGGTGAGCAGCCACTTGTGCGGGTCGAAGCAGTACGAGTCGGCATACTCCAGGCCGACGTGCCCGAACCGCAGCTCCGGGCAGACCGCCGCCGCCCCCGCGTACGCGGCGTCGACGTGCAGGAAGACGCCGTACTCGGCGCAGATCGCGCCGATCTCCGGCAGCGGGTCGATCGCGGTCGTGGAGGTGGTGCCGACGGTGGCCACCACGATCGCCGGGACGACGCCGGCCGCCACGTCCGCCTTGATGGCCGCGCGCAGCGCCGCCGGGGACATCGCCTGCGTCTCCGGGTCGACCTCGACCGGTCGTACTCCGTCGGCGCCCAGCCCGGCGATCCGCGCGGCCTTCTCGATGGACGAGTGGCCCTGGGTCGAGGCGTAGGCGCGGTAGCGGCGGTCGACGCCGACCTCGCGCCACCGGCCGCCGCCGGCGCGGTGCAGCGCGACCAGGGTCGCCACCAGCGTCGCCGAGGACGCCGAGTCCTGGATCACCCCGCCGCCCCCGGAGCCGGAGCGGAACCGCTTCGGCAGGTCCAGCAGGTCGGCGAGCCAGTCCAGCAGCACCGTCTCCAACTCGGTGCACGCCGGCCCGGTCGCCCAGAGCATCCCCTGCACGCCCAGCCCGGCGCTGACCAGGTCGCCCAGCACGCTGGGCCCGGAGGTGTTGGCCGGGAAGTAGCCGAAGAAGCCGGGGTGCTGCCAGTGCGTCAGACCCGGCGTGATCAGGGCGTCCAGGTCGGCCAGGACCGCCTCCACCGGCTCGCCGTGCTCCGGCGGGCCGGCCGGCAGCCGGGCGGCCACCGTCCCGGGCGGGTCCTGCGAGGTCACCGGGCGCCGCTCCAGCGTCGCCCAGTAGTCGGCGATCCAGTCCACCACGGCGTGCCCGGCGCGACGGAACTCGTCCGGGGTCATGTGCTCAGCCACGCCCTGAGTCGATCAAGAATCCGGGCCCGGGGCAAGGGAAGCGCCGGGCGTCCCGACGCGGAGGATGCCGGGGGAGGGAGGCCAGGGCGGGGGAGGAACGGATTGTCCTTAGAAAGCGCTTGCCCTAGCATCGCAGGTGCGCGGAGCCATCCCTCGACGCCGCCCCGCCCCGGGACACCCACGCCGCAGCGACGGCGCCGGGGTGCCGACACCGGAGCGGTGGCGTCGACACCGACGCCGGATTGCGGCGTCGGACCACCGCCGCCAGCGCGGCGTGTCCTCCCGCCGGCCCGGGCAGGCCGACGGCGACGGTTCCCGCGCGCCCGACCTCTCCGGAGGACACCCCATGCCCGTCACCCACCGCCGCGTCGCGCTGCTCGCCGCGGCCGCCGCGGCCGCACTCGTCGCCGGTACGCTCCCGACCCTCACCGCCGCGGCTGCCGCCGCCGGCTGCCGCGTCGAACACCGGATCACCAACCAGTGGCCCGGCGGCTTCGGCGCCGACGTCACCGTCACCAACCTGGGCGATCCGGTGAACGGCTGGACCCTCACCTGGTCGTACCCCGCCGGCCAGCGGGTCACCCAGGCGTGGAACGCCCTCGTCGACCAGTCCGGCGCCCAGGTGACCGCCCGCAACGTCGACCACAACGCGGTGATCGCCACCGGTGCCAGCACCACCTTCGGCTTCAACGGCTCGTGGGAGGGGAGCAACCCGCCACCGACCGGGTTCGCCCTCAACGGCACCGCCTGCACCGGCGCCGCGCCCACCGGTGGCCCGACCACGCCACCGCCGAGCAGTCCACCGCCCACGACCCCGCCGCCGACCAGCCCGCCGCCCACCACTCCGCCCCCGGCCGGGGCGGTGCAGATGGAGGACCTCGACCGGGGACTGGTCAGCGTCCGCTCCGGCACCGGCAACCTGGTCTCCTGGCGGCTGCTCGGCACCGAGACCGCCGGGGTGGCCTTCAACCTCTACCGCGGCGCGACCAGGGTCAACGGCAGCCCGATCACCGGAGCCACCAACTACCTCGACAGTGGCGCGGCAGCCGACGCGACCTACACCGTGCGCGCCGTGGTCGGCGGCGCCGAACAGGCCGCCTCCGCGGCCGCGCTCCAGTTCCCCGCCGGTCACCTCGACGTGCCGTTGCAGGTGCCGCCGGGCGCGAGCACGCCGAGCGGCGAAAGCTACACGTACTCGGCCAACGACGCCTCCGTCGGGGACCTCGACGGCGACGGCGACTACGAGTTCGTGGTCAAGTGGGAACCGTCCAACGCCAAGGACAACTCCCAGTCCGGCTACACCGGCAACGTGTACTTCGACGCGTACACCCTCGCCGGCACCCGGCTGTGGCGCGTCGACCTGGGCCGCAACATCCGCGCCGGGGCCCACTACACCCAGTTCCAGGTGTACGACTACGACGGCGACGGCCGCGCCGAGGTGGCCATGAAGACCGCCGACGGCACCCGCTCCGGCACCGGGCAGGTGATCGGCTCCGCCACCGCCGACCACCGCAACTCCAGCGGGTACGTCCTCGCCGGCCCCGAGTACCTGACCATGTTCGACGGCCGCACCGGCGCGGTCCTCTCCACCGTCAACTACGACCCGCCGCGGGGCACCGTCTCCTCCTGGGGCGACAACTACGGCAACCGGGTCGACCGCTTCCTCGCCGCCACCGCCTACCTCGACGGGCAGCGCCCCTCCCTGGTGATGGCCCGCGGCTACTACACCCGGGCGGTCGTGGCGGCCTGGGACTTCCGCGACGGCACCCTGCGCAAGCGGTGGACCTTCGACTCGAACGCGTCGGGCAACGGCGCCGCCTTCGGTCAGGGCAACCACAACCTCTCCGTCGCCGACGTCGACGCCGACGGGCGACAGGAGATCGTGTACGGATCGGCCACCATCGACGACGACGGCCGCCTGATTTACGCCACCGGGTTCGGCCACGGCGACGCCCTGCACGTCGGCGACCTCGTCCCCGGCCGGGCCGGCCTGGAGGTCTTCACGATCCACGAGTCCGGCAACCAGCCGGCGGCCGACCTGCACGACGCCCGCACCGGCCGGGTCGTCTGGCAGCGACCGAACAACGGGGGAGCCGAGGGCCCCGGCCGGGGCGTCGCCGCCGACATCCACGCCGGCAGCCCCGGCGCCGAGTTCTGGGGCGCCGGCACCCACATGGGCGACCTCTACAGCGCCACCGGAGCCGTCGTCGGGCGCAGGCCGTCCTCGGCGAACTTCCTCGTCTGGTGGGACGGCGACCCCGTCCGGGAACTGCTCGACGCCACCCGGATCGACAAGTACGGCACCGGCGGCGACACCCGCCTGCTGACCGCCAGCGGCGTGGCGGCGAACAACGGCACCAAGTCCAACCCGGCGCTCTCCGCCGACCTGTTCGGCGACTGGCGCGAGGAGGTCGTCTGGCGCACCAGCGACAGCCGGGCCCTGCGGATCTACAGCACGCCCACGCCCACCGGCAGCCGGATCCACACGCTCATGCACGACCCGCAGTACCGGGTCGCGGTCGCCTGGCAGAACACCGCCTACAACCAGCCCCCGCACCCGGGCTTCTTCATCGGCGACGGCATGGCCGCCCCGCCCACGCCCAACATCTACCTGCGCTGACAGTGAGGCCGGCGACGGCGCCTCGTGGCGCTCCGCCGGCCGGTCACGGGGGTGAAACAGGCACCGGGCCGCAGCCGCGGAATCCGCACAGCTCCGGCCCGGTGCCCCACACCGCGGCATCCCCGACCCGTCCCGACCGGGAATGCCGTACCACCACCGAGGACAAAACTAGGCGCGCCACGCGTCGCCCCGGTGACGCCGACGTGAAGATCGTGTTTCAGCCCTTCCGGCGCAGGCCACCGGCCACGTGCTCGGCGATCAGCTCGTAGGAGCGCACCCGGTCGGCCACGTCGTACACCAGCGTGGTCAGCATCAGCTCGTCCGCGCCGGTGCGCGCCAGCAGCTCGCCGAGCTGCCGCCGTACGGTCTCCGGGGAGCCCGTCGCCTGCCCGTCCCGGCGCTGGCGCACGAACTCGCGCTCGGCCTCCGTGTACGGGTACGCCGCCGCCTCGTCCGGCGTCGACAGGGGCTCGGGCCGCCCCGAGCGCAGCCGCAGGAACGACAGCGCCGCCGGCCCCGCCAGCCACTCCGCCCGCTCGTCGGTGTCCGCGCAGACCGCGTTGACGGCCACCATCGCGTACGGCTGCTCCAGCCACTTCGACGGCCGGAAGTGCTGCCGGTACAGCGCCAGCGCGGGCACCGTGTTCTGCGCGCTGAAGTGGTGCGCGAAGGAGAACGGCAGGCCCAGCAGCCCGGCCAGCTGGGCGCTGAACCCGCTGGAGCCGAGTAGCCAGACGGCCGGCTGCTCGCCGAGGCCGGGGGTGGCCGTGATCGGCCCCGGCCGCTCGCCGCTGAAGTAGTTCATCAGGTCCGCCAGCTCCCGGGGGAAGCCCTCCGCCGACAGTCCCTCCATCGTCCGGCGCAGCGCCAGCGCGGTCACCTGGTCGGTGCCGGGGGCGCGGCCGATGCCCAGGTCGATGCGGCCCGGGTGCAACGCCTCCAGCGTGCCGAACTGCTCGGCCACCACCAGCGGCGCGTGGTTGGGCAGCATCACCCCGCCCGAGCCCAGCCGGATCGTCGACGTGTGCGCCGCCAGGTGCGCGAGCAGCACCGCCGGCGCGGAACTCGCGATCGCCGGCATGTTGTGGTGCTCGGCCACCCAGAACCGGCGGTACCCGAGTTCCTCCGTGCGCCGGGCCAGCTCGGTGGTGTGCCGCAGCGCCGCGCCGGCGGTGGCGCCAGCCGCGACAGGGGCAAGATCGAGAACAGACAGCGGTACGTTGATCACACGCTTGGCCAACCCCGCCCACCTCGGCTTTGTTCCTCGCTGCGACCAGCCTCACGGCCCGCCGCGCCCCACGCCGGGGTCTCACCCCATGCCGCGCGCCTGCTCGAAGATCAGACTCGTCTGGGTGTGCAGCACCGCCGGGTCCACGGCCAGGTGGTCCAGCACGAAGTCCCGCAGCGCGTCCGCCGAGGCCGCCCGCACGTGCAGCACGTAGTCCTCCGCGCCCGCCACGTGGAACACCGCCACCACCCCCGGCAGCCGCACCGACCGGGCCCGGAACGCGTCCACCGCCGCCCGCTCGTGCGCGGTCAACCGGACCGACACCAGCGCCTGCAACGGCAGCCCCACGGCCGCCGGATCCACCTCCGCGTGGAACCCGCGGATCGCCCCGCGCTCGCGCAGGGCACGGGTGCGGGTCAGGCACGTCGACGGGGCCACCCCGACCCGTTCGGCGAGGGCGTTGTTCGGCAGCCGGCCGTCGGCGGCCAGCTCCGACAGGATCGCCCGGTCGGTGTCATCCAGGTCGGCGAACCGCCGCACATCATTCGTCGCAAGGGGCATGCAGGCATCATCCATCGAACCAGCCCGTGCTTCCAAGGGCAATTACCGAATCATGTTCGGAACTATTGCCGCCGGTTGGCGCTATGTTCGATCCTTCCGGCATGACGACCGTGGACACCAGAGCCGTGCACGCCGGCCGCGACGACCTCGCCGCCCTCGGCGTCCACGTGCCGCCGATCGACTTCTCCACCACCAACCCGCTGCCGTCGGTCGACGCCGGCGGCGACGCGTACGAGGCCCTCGCCACCGGAGGCACCCTCCCCGCCGGGGGCAGCGCCGTCTACCAGCGCCTGTGGAACCCCACCGTGGCCCGCTTCGAGACCGCCCTCGCCGACCTCGAGGGCACCACCGACTCCGTCGCCTTCGCCAGCGGCATGGCCGCCCTCACCGCCACCCTGCTCGCCGCCACCCGGGACGGGAAGCGGCACCTCGTCGCCGTCCGCCCCCTCTACGGCGGCACCGACCACGTGCTCGCCACCGGCCTGCTCGGCACCACCGTCACCTGGGCCCGCGCGGACGAGGTCGCCGCCGCCGTACGCCCCGACACCGCCCTGGTGATCGCCGAGACCCCGGCCAACCCCACCCTCGACCTGGTCGACATCGCCGCCCTCGCCCGCGCCGCCGGCGACGTGCCGCTGCTCGTCGACAACACCGTCGCCACCCCCGTACTCCAGCAACCCACCCGGCACGGCGCCACGCTCGTGCTGCACAGCGCCACCAAGAGCATCGGCGGGCACGGCGACGTCCTCGCCGGCGTGGTCGCCTGCGACGCCGACTGGGCCGCCCGGCTGCGCCAGGTCCGCGCGCTCACCGGCGCGATCCTGCACCCCCTCGGCGCGTACCTGCTGCACCGCGGCCTGCAGACCCTGCCGGTGCGGGTGCGCGCCCAGCAGGCCGGCGCCGAGAAGCTCGCCGCCTGGCTCGCCGCCCACCCCGCCGTCGCGCGCGTGCACCACCCGTCGCTGCACGACCCCGCCGGGCTCGTCGGACGGCAGATGAGCGGCCCCGGCAGCCTCCTCGCCTTCGAGGTACGCGGCGGCGCGCCCGCCGCGGCCGCCGTCGCGAACGCCTGCCGGCTGATCACCCACGCGGTGTCGCTGGGCGGCGTCGACACCCTCATCCAGCACCCGGCCTCGCTGACCCACCGGCCCGTCGAGGGGGAGGCCAAGCCGTGCGGGGGCCTGCTCCGCATCTCGGTGGGCCTGGAGGACGCGGAGGACCTGCGCGCCGACCTGGCCCGGGCCCTCGCCGAACTCGGCTGACCCGGGTCGACGTCGTCGGCCCTCCGCCGCCGCGAGCCGCCCCGCCGCGACGACGTGCCGCACGGGTGGCTCGCCGGCCCCTCCGCAAGCCGCGGCGCGGCGATGACGTGCCGCACGGGTGGAACGCCATGGTTGCCAAAGAGGTCGTGTGACACCCGTGAGGTTCCACTCGTGGCCCGACCGGCCGGCGCGGCGGCGCTTGTCCGGGCGGGGCACATCAGGGCGGTGGCGCGGGGCGGGGTCGGCGGCGCGGCGCGGGCGGTGATCCATGGTGGTGGCGGGTCGGGAGTCACGGGTCTGACGGGTCAGGACTTCGGGCCGACGTGGCGGTCGAGGGCGGCGACCGCCTCCCGTCGCGCCACGGAGAGGGAGTTGCGGCGGTTCATGCGCCAGGCGATGCCGAGCAGGTCCAACGCCCACTGGCAGAGGCCCATGATGTCGGCCGACTCGTTGGCGAACAGGTAGCGCGGGTAGACGTAGTTCCTGCCGCGCACCGTCACCCTGTTGCTCACCCGGCAGCCGTCGGAGTGGAACAGGCCACGCAGAAAGTCGCCGGGGTGCGCGGCGACGATCTCCCTCTGCCAGTCGGTGAGGACGATCGGCCGCTCATGCTTCTTGCCAGGCCCGTGCTGCGGGAACAGGCACGGCCAGTGCTTGCCCGTGCTCTGCACCGCCGCGCAGCCCTGCTTCTGGATCCGCTGGACCTTGTTCGCGAGCACCGCCTTCATCGCGGCATCGCAGGCATCGATCAGATCAGGCCACGCATCGGCGCAGTAGATGCGCAGGACGGGAACACGGTCGGTCGTGACCAGATGGCCGTCCCCGAGGTAGAGACCGAGCAGGTAGGAGTAGGCCGCGGGATCAGTCGGATTGCCGACCTTTGGGGAACAGCGGAAACAGCGTCCGGCGGTGCCGACCACGACCGGCTCGGGCCGATCGACGCACCAGTGCCAGACGGTGGTGTAGGGCAGGGACAGAGCGCGGGCAACCGACCGGATGTTGTTGCCCCGGGCGCGGAGGGCGCGGGCTCGGGCCCGCATGTCGGGTGGGTGCACCCGCGCATCATCGAACAGGTGTATGACAGGAGTGCCGGGAGCGGGATTCGAACCCGCAAGCCCTTTCGGGCAGAAGTGTTTGAGACTTCCGTGTATGCCGTTCCACCATCCCGGCGAGTGCGGCTTACTGTACCCGACTACGCTCGTGCGGGAGCATGGGTGGTAGCCGTGCCGGGAACGATTGTGGGAGTGGCTCGTGGCCGAGACGCAGACGGACGTCGAGCGCAGGCGCGTTCTGATCGCCGAGGACGAGGCGCTCATCCGGCTGGACCTCGCCGAGATGCTCGTCGAGGAGGGGTACGAGGTCGTCGGTGAGGCCGGTGACGGGGAGACCGCCGTCCGGCTCGCCGAGGAGCTCAAGCCGGACCTGGTCATCCTCGACATCAAGATGCCGATCATGGACGGGCTGGCCGCCGCCGAGCGGATCGCGGGCGCCCGGATCGCCCCGGTGATCATCCTGACCGCGTTCAGCCAGCGTGACCTGGTGGAGCGGGCGCGGGCGGCCGGCGCGATGGCGTACCTCGTGAAGCCCTTCCAGAAGAGCGACCTGGTGCCGGCGGTGGAGATCGCGCTGTCGCGCTACTCGGAGATCGCCGCCCTGGAGGCGGAGGTCGCGGGGCTGACCGACCGGCTGGAGATCCGCAAGACGGTCGAGCGCGCCAAGGGTGCGCTGATGACGACGTACGGGATGACCGAGCCGCAGGCGTTCAAGTGGATCCAGCGCACGGCGATGGACCACCGGATGACCATGAAGGAGGTCGCCGAGCGGATCCTCGCCGAGACCGCCGGCGGCGAGGTCGCCCAGCCCGCCTCCTGACGCGCCGCCGGGACGACGCGACACGCCGGAGAGCGCTCGGGGGACTCCTCGCGGGCCCCGTTGATCGATAACATCTGATCCATGCGGACCCGGCGGCTGGTGGCGGTGCTCGGTCTCCTCGCGGTGCTGCCGGCCGGCTGCGGCCGGGCCCCCGCGGAGCCCGTCGACGAGCCGCTGCGCCCGCGGTGGCAGCCGCTGACCCTGCCGGCGCCGCCGGGCGCCCCCGGTCGGCCGCTGCTGCGCGACGCCGTGGCCTGCGCCGGCACGTGGTACGTGGTCGGCGGGCTGGCCGACGCGGCGGGGGAGACCCGACCGGCGGCCTGGCGCAGCGCCGACGGCGTGTCGTGGGCGGCGGTGCCGGTGTCGCCGTCGAGCCACTACGGCCGCCAGCACGTGCTCTACGCGGCCGCGTGCCGCGACGGCCGGCTGGCGGCGCTCGGCGCGAAGAGCGGCGGCGCGCACGGCAACCCGCGCACGGGCACCTGGTCGCAGTCGCCGGACGGGCGGCTGCGGGAGGCGCCGGCGCCCTTCGAGCTGTACGCCGGCCCGCGCGCGGTGAGCGTGGCGCGGCTCGCGGCGGGGCCGGCCGGTTGGCTGATCGCGGGGGCGCGGGTCGACGGGGCGGCGGTCTGGGCGTCGCCGGACGGCGAGCGGTTCACGATCCGGGAGGGCGTGGCGGAGCTCGCCGGTGACGGCCGGGGCCGGACGGTCGCGTACGACGCGGTGGCCGTGCCGTCGGGTTGGTGGGTGGTGGGCGCGGTGCTGCCGCCCGGCGCGACGGCGCTGGCGCCCCTGGCCTGGAGTTCGACCGACGGTCGGGCCTGGCGGCGGGTGGCGCTGCCGGTGCCGGACGGGCGCGGCCAGGCGCAGCGGGTGGCGTCGGTCGACGGTGCGGTGGTGGTCCTCGGCCCGGTGCGCGACGGCTTCGCCGCCTGGCGGCTGACGGGCGACGAATGGCGGCGGGCCGGCGGGTTCGGCGCGGCCGGTCCGGGGGTGTCCTCGGTCGACGCCCTGGTGTCGGCTGGGCGTGAGCTGGTCGCGGTGACGGGGGACGGCGGTGGTCACGGACTGTGGCTATCCGCCGATGCGGGGGATTCGTGGCGACCGATGGCCATGCCGGCCCCGGTGCCCGACGGTGGGAACGCGGCCGTGGCGGTCGCGTCGCAGGGTGATCGACTGGTGTTGGTGTCCGACGACGGGGAGGCGTCCCGTGCCTGGTCAGTCGGGTTGCCGACCATCGATCGGTAGGGGGTGGCCGAGGTCCGACCCGTTACCGACGAAACGAAGGTGAGGGGCTTTCGCGGCCGACGGTTCTTACAGCGATCGTTTCGAATCCGCCACGCCGTGTAACGGTTCGGTCAACCCGCTCCCCTGGGGCTTTCGTCACAGCTCAAAGGTGGGATAGCGTCCGGCCCCAGACCGGCGACGACGGTCTGGTTCGTCCGCCCCCGCAAGGGCCAATCGGCA